>JBBAEK010000006.1:0-68005 GCA_041655935.1 Eubacteriales bacterium | reverse complement strand
ACCGTGGTTCTTTCACCGAATTACTCCACACAGAGGACTGCGGGCAGGTGTCGATCAATATCAGCAAACCGGGAATTACCAAAGGTCAGCACTGGCATAACTCAAAATGGGAGTTGTTTATCGTTGTACAGGGTCACGGTTTGATTCAGGAACGGAACATCAACACAGGCGAGACTGTTGAATTTGAAGTGTCCGGCGACAAGATTGAAGCGATTCACATGATTCCCGGTTGGACGCACAACATCATCAATCTGTCTGAAACCGAGAACCTTGTGACTGTCATGATTTGCAATGAAATCTTTAATCCCAAGCGTCCCGATACATTCGGAGAAAAGGTCTAGTATCATAACAAAGCAGAACATATGTCGTGATATATCTTGACAAATGCTCTGCTTTTTGTTATAATATCACCATCTATTTTTGTATGGCAAGAGGTGACCTATGGAATACATAGATGTTCATGTGGCTTCCGAAAAGTGGGGGGTGCCCGAACGCAGAGTGACCGCTCTTTGCCGTGCGGGGAGAATTGCAGGTGCGGTTAAAAAAGGGAAAAACTGGCTGATTCCCGGTGATACGATTGCACCGGCTGACGGACGCACCAAAGAATACTTGAAGCAGAAGAATGCTCCGATTGAGGTTTCCGGAAGTCAGACGCACTACACGGAAATCGGCGCGAACCGACACGCGATCGAGATGTTTGAAAAGACCTACAAGAAGTCGCCGGAATACACCGCGTTCACGCCTTACCGCATTTGCCCGATCGGTGCGCACAGCGATCACCAACTCGGAAAAATCACCGGTTTTGCAATTGATAAGGGAATCCATATTGCTTACGGACCGAAGATGAACGGCGTGATTGAAATTGCCTCCCTGCAGTTTCCGAAGCGGGCACAGTGGCACGTTGCTTCCACCCCGACCGAAAAGCAGGGCGACTGGGCAGATCATCTGCGCGGTGCAACAATCGCACTCAACAGTCGTTATCCGCTTCGCATCGCACTTTGCGCAGTGCTGGACGGGGAACTGCCCATCGGTGGGCTTTCGTCCTCGGCGGCGGTCATCATTACATTCCTGTCGGCACTTTCCAAACTGAACAATATCACACTTTCGCCGAAGGAACTGATTGAAATCTCCAAGGAAGCCGAAAACAAGTATGTCGGCGTTTCGTGCGGAAAACTGGATCAATCCTGCGAGGTCTATTGCCGGAAGAACAGTCTGCTCTATATGGATCTGAAAGACGATTCCTATGAATTGATTCCGCAAAATCCGAATATGAAGCCGTACGAAATCGCTATTTTTTTCAGCGGCTTGGAACGCGCTCTTGCCGGAAGCAAATTCAATATGCGTGTGGACGAATGCCGTTCTGCCGCCTATGCGCTCAAAGCGTTTGCAGGGATGGAATACGGAAAATTTGAGGAAACCAACCTGCGTGACGTGCCCTATGAAGTGTTTCTGAATTATAAAGATAAACTTCCTGAAAACTGGGCGAAACGTGCCGAACACTGGTACACCGAGTTTGACCGTGTGCAAAGAGGTGCCGAGGCGTGGAGAAGGGGAGACATTGAAGAGTTCGGTCGGCTTTCCTTTGAAAGCGGAAAATCCTCGATTTACAACTGGGAGACCGGCTCGCCGGAACTCATTAAACTTTATGAGATTATGACAAAGACCGAAGGCATCTACGGCGGTCGGTTCTCCGGTGCAGGGTTCAAGGGGTGCTGTATGGCACTGATTGATCCGGCGTTTGAACAATCCATTCTTGAAAAGGTTGAAAAAGAGTATCTGAAAGCATTCCCAAATCTGAAGGGCAAATATTCCGCGCACATTTGCCACACGGCGGACGGCGTGCTGTTGAAATGAGGTAGCAACATGAAATGTCTGATTTTAGCCGCCGGATATGCAACACGGCTTTACCCATTGACCGAAAACTTCCCGAAGCCACTTCTCACAGTTGGGGAGAAAACCATCCTTGATTGGCTGATTGACGATATAGACGCGCTCGGAGCGGTCGACGAATATGTTGTGATATCAAATCACAAGTTCGCATCACACTTTCAAAAGTGGGCAGACAGGAAAAAGCAGAAAATTACCGTTGTGGACGACGGAACATCTACCAACGAAACCCGCCTCGGCGCGGTCTGCGACATTCAGTTTGCCATTGACGAATTGGGACTGGATGACGATATGCTGGTGATCGCCGGAGATAATGTGCTTGATTTCAGTCTGACAAAGTTTATGACATATGCGCAAAAGAAGAAGACATCGTGTGTCATGCGCTACTATGAGCCGTCTGAGAAGAAACTGCTCAAATGCGGTGTTGTGACGGTTGACGGAAACGATAAAATCATAGATATGACCGAGAAGTCACCGAATCCCGCAACGAATTGGTGTACGCCGCCTTTCTATTATTACACGAGAGAGGACGCAAGGCTCGTCAGAAAAGGCATCGAATCGGGTTGCGGCACCGACGCGCCCGGAAGTTACATCGCATGGCTGTGCAAACAAACGACCGTTCACGCAATGGAAATGCCGGGCAAACGCTACGATATTGGGAACCTTGCAAGCTACGATGCGGTACAGAAAGAATACGGAGGTATTAAATAAATGTTAGCACCCAATATTGAACTCGAAAACAAGACAATTCTTGTCACCGGAGCCGCAGGATTCATCGGCTCAAATCTCGTCATGGAGCTTCTCCGTACAGTCGAACATGTGACCGTTATCGGTATCGACAACATGAACGACTATTACAATGTGTCCATCAAGGAGTACCGCCTTGCCGAGATTGAAAAGCTTGCCGGAGAGAAACCCGCGTCCAAGTGGATTTTCGTCAAGGGCAATATTGCCGATAAGGAAGCAATCACAAACATTTTTGAAGCATACAAGCCAGCGGTTGTGGTCAACCTCGCGGCGCAGGCTGGTGTCCGCTATTCCATTACCAACCCCGATGTGTATATCGAATCGAACCTCATCGGATTCTATAACATTCTGGAGGCATGCCGCAATTATCCTGTCGAGCATCTTGTATATGCGTCTTCGTCTTCGGTATACGGCTCAAACAAAAAGGTTCCGTACTCGACAGACGATAAGGTAGATAACCCTGTCAGCCTGTACGCGGCAACAAAAAAGAGCAACGAGCTGATGGCTCACGCTTACTCAAAGCTTTATAACATTCCGTCTACGGGACTTCGTTTCTTCACGGTTTACGGTCCCGCAGGTCGTCCCGATATGGCATATTTCGAATTCACCAATAAACTCCTCAAGGGCGACACGATTCAGATTTTCAACTACGGAAACTGCAAGCGCGACTTTACCTATGTTGACGATATAGTTGAGGGTGTCAAGCGCGTTATGCAACGTGCACCCGAGAAAAAGAACGGAGAGGACGGACTGCCCGTTCCCCCGTACCGCGTCTATAATATCGGCAATAACAGCCCCGAAAATCTGCTTGATTTCGTGACGATATTGCAGGAGGAGCTTATCCGTGCCGAAGTCCTGCCCGCCGATTACGACTTTGAAGCGCACAAAAAGCTCGTTCCCATGCAACCGGGGGATGTTCCGGTGACGTATGCCGATACTACCGCACTGGAAGCGGATATGGAATTTAAGCCGAATACAACCCTCCGCTCAGGACTTCGTAGATTTGCGGAGTGGTATAAAAATTTCTATAAAATCTGAAACACAATTCTGCTGTTGTGAGGTTGCCATATATCCAAAGGGACTGACCGATAGCATTCAGTTTATCCAAAGACAGATACACGGGAAATCGAGGTAGCGTCTGCGGAAAACGCAAAAAAAATCAACTGAATACTTTAAGGTGATATACATCTATGAAAATCGCAGTCGCCGGAACCGGCTATGTCGGTCTTTCCATCGCCACTTTATTAAGCCAGCACAACGAAGTCACCGCCGTGGACATCATCCCGGCAAAGGTTGACCTCATCAACGACCATAAGAGTCCCGTTGTGGACAAGGAAATTGAAGAATACCTTGCTGCAAAGGACCTAAATCTCAAAGCTACGACGGACGGAGATAGCGCCTACCGAGAAGCGCAGTTTGTCATCATCAGCACCCCTACCAATTACGATAGCACAAAGAACTATTTTGACACTTCTTCCGTGGAATCAGTCATAGAGCAGGTGATTGCCGTCAACCCCGATGCGGTGATGATTGTCAAATCCACCGTTCCCGTAGGATTTACAGAGGAAGTCCGCGTGCGTTATAGTTGCGACAATATTCTGTTTAGCCCTGAGTTCTTGCGCGAAGGTAAGGCGTTATACGATAACCTCTATCCTTCAAGAATTGTTGTCGGTGTTCCCGTTGGAAATAAGCGCCTTGAAAAAGCGGCTCATACATTCGCAGAGCTGTTGCAGGAGGGGGCTATCAAGGAGAATGTTGAAGTCCGTTTCATGAACCCGACCGAAGCCGAAGCAGTCAAGCTCTTCGCCAATACATATCTCGCTCTCCGCGTGTCCTATTTCAACGAACTTGACACCTACGCACAGGTGCGTGGACTTGACACCAAGTCTATTATCGAAGGCGTTTGCCTTGATCCGCGTATCGGCAGTCACTACAACAACCCCTCATTTGGTTATGGCGGATATTGCCTGCCAAAGGACACCAAGCAGCTTCTTGCCAATTATAAAGACGTGCCGGAAAACATCATTTCCGCTATCGTTGCCGCGAACAGTACCCGTAAGGATTTCATTGCCGATTCCATCATTGCCAAACACCCGAAAACGGTCGGCGTGTATCGTTTGACCATGAAAGCCGGTTCGGATAATTTTCGTCAATCGTCTATTCAGGGTGTTATGAAACGCATCAAGGCGAAGGGCATTGAGGTTGTAATCTACGAGCCGACAATGAAAGAAGATGCTTTCTTCAACAGCCGCGTCATTCGCGATCTTGACGAGTTCAAGTCTACCTGCGATGTCATACTTGCTAACCGAAATAATGAAGATCTCACCGATGTGCTCGACAAGGTATATACAAGAGATCTGTATTTTAGAGATTAACGAAAAGTGGTCTGGACAATTTTGTCCAGACCACAATTTTCATTTTATGTCAGATCTAACAATGGGTCTACTACAGAGTCTGCTCACACTCATCATGCGTCAATCATCATAGCAAAATAAACAAAGCCGCAAAATAAAACATCGAGTTTATCATATCGAGTAAAGATTGTGCGAAAGCGTTTAAGGCGAAGGAAATACCGCTCTATTTCATTTCTTTGTTTATATCGATCCTTATGGTACGCCCATGGATCTTTGCTGGTTGCTTTTGGGGCACAACAGGGATATGTCCTGTTTCAGTTGCTTTAGAGCGCATATTGTCGCCCTCCTATGCTCTGACCATTAGAATTATATCACGCTGAATGTCGTTTGCCAATGAGTGTGAACAGACTCTAATTGGCAATCTATGTTTGCGGCCGTCGGCGCCGCCAAAAAAGCCTTGAAAACCGGTGGTTTCAAGGCTTTTTCTTATCTCGGAGAGAAAAAATCATTCATCAAAGAGGGGGTTACACATGCTCGGCGGCCTCAAAGATCCCCTCGCTGAATGTCGGGTGCGGATGAATCACCGACGCCAGCTGCTCTCTTGTCAGGCCGTTTGCGATGGCAAGGGACAACTCAGCTATCATGTCGGTCGCGCGGCTGCACATGAGCTGGGCGCCGATGATACGGTCGGTATCCCCGTCTATGACGAGTTTGACAAATCCGCGGTCAGCCCCGGTCAACACGGATTTACCGTTCGCGGACATGAGGTGTTTGCCTGTTTTTACGTTGAGACCGCTTTTTTTCGCCTGTTCCTCGCTCAGCCCGACACAGGCAATTTCGGGGGTGGTATAGACGCACGAGGGGATTAGGTGCAAATTGACAGGCGGCGTTTTGCCGCACATCGCGTGCACGGCGTTGATCCCCTGAGCGGACGCGGCGTGCGCAAGCTGGACGCCGCCCCGTATCACGTCTCCGATGGCATAGATCCCTTTGATACAACTTTCAAATGACGAGTTCACCGGAATCTGCCCCCGCTCGGTTTGCAGGTCTACGCCTTCCGACAACAGCCCGGCAGTATTCGCCCGTCTGCCCGTGGCGATCAGTATACAGTCGGCCCCGACATGCAAGCTTTTGCCGCCTTGCGTGTAATGCATCGTCAATCCGCCGGTGTCCTCTATCTTTTCGGCGAGGGCGCCGGTGAGGATCTCCACCCCTCGTTTTTTCAAAATCATGCTCAGGTTCTGTGAGATCTCCCGGTCGAAATTGGGCAAAATACGGCTTTCGGCTTCAATGACAGTCACGTTGGAGCCTAAAAAATTGCAGATGGTCGCGAATTCCATGCCGATGACGCCGCCGCCCAGAATCACGAGCTTTTGGAAACGCGCGCCCTCCGCGGCCAGAAAATGGTCGCTGGTCACCACCCCGGGCAGGTTCGCGCCCGGGATGGGCGGGATGGAAGGAACCGAACCTGTGGCAATCAGCATGTGAGAACAGGAGTATTCTTTGTGATCGACAAGAACGACACCCGCTCCGAGAATTTTGGCTGTGCCGCGGATGAGTTCCACCTTTTTTGATTGAAAAAGGAATTCGATACCGCCCCGGAGTTGAGAGACCACCTCGTTTTTTCTTTGATACAGCTTGTCGATATCGCAGGTGACGTGTTCGGCACTGATGCCGAATTCGTCGCCGTTTTTCAGTTCGTGCAGCAGCTCCGCGGCGTGGAGTAAAGTCTTGGTGGGAATGCAGCCCCTGTTCAGGCAGGTGCCCCCGACCTCGCTGTTTTCAATCACCGCGGTCCTGAGCCCCAGTTGCGCCGCTTTCAGAGCGGCCGTATAGCCGCCCGGTCCCGCGCCGATGACCATCAAATCGAAGTCAGTCATCAAAATTCCTGCTCCTTTATCAAATTCTTGATGTCGCTTGTCATGTCACGCTCAGCCTCATCCGCGCAACTGATCTGCCCCAATGCCTCGGAAAGGAGATCGGACGAAAAGAAAACCCCTTGCAAGGCGGCGGGAATCCGGGAAATGAGCTCGGCGTTCATGGCATCGGAAAATACGGCTGCCTCAACAATCTGCCCGCCGTGCACGTGTAACTGCAGTTGTATCTCGCCCCAGGCAAACCTTTTCTCTAACTGACACGTGAATGGGATGGGACGACCGAATCGCCAGGTATCATCGGAAAACTTTTGCGTCAGTCTTTCGAGTTCGGCCTGGTTGATTTCATCCCTGCCGATGGGCTCCGGCGTGACACCGTACACCTCCTCAAAGGCGGTGATCAGGCGCGCTTTCATCTTCTCGACCGTGATGTCGGGGTTGATGTCGCAGAGATTGACCACACGCGATTTCACCGAGTCGACACCCTTTGACCTGAGCTTCTCTGCGGAAACATGGAGGTAATGCGACAGCATGGGGATGTCGGCATTGATCAGAATGGTCCCGTGGTGATAGCAACGGTCTCCCGTCTGATAAAACGCGTTGCCGGAGAATTTTCTGCCGTCTACCGTGATGTCGTTTCTGCCGGAGCGGCGGGCATCAATGCCAAAGGAGGAGACCGCTCTCAGGATGACCTCTGTCTGTCGGGGGACATCATAGGCAGCCTTGCGGGCTAAAAATGTAAAGTTTAGATTGCCTGTATCGTGGAAAACCGCCCCGCCGCCCGACAGGCGGCGGGCGACGTATCCGCCGCTTTCTTCCAGCTGGGCAACCCTGCATTCTTTCCAGCAGTTTTGATTTCTGCCGATGACCACCGTGTTTTTATTCTGCCACAGATACAGAATACATTCGTCCGGCCCTACCTGCAGGAGCAGGTATTCTTCCAGCGCCATATTGGGAAAAGGCACGTATCCCTCCGCGATGATATACCGTGCTTTGCGTATCATATCCACGTTGTTTGATATAGGGCTCCCTATATCAAAGCGCTCCTTTTTCTTTGCATACGGTATATGCCACCGGTGCCCTTTTGCAGGTTTCAGGCGTGAAAGTTGAATCTGAGCCTGGGGTTCCTGGCCGCCGCCACCTCGTCCGGCCTGCTGACAGGCGTTTTCTGCGGCATCTCATGCAGCGCTTGCGGATTTTCCCGTGCCAGCTGATAGATATCTATCAATATCTTTGCTGCCTCGTCCAGCGTCTCTTTCGACTCCGTTTCTGTCGGCTCAAACATCAAAGCCTCATGAACAATCAGCGGGAAATACATGGTCGGCGGATGCATCCCGTAGTCTAACAGCGCCTTGGCGATATCGAGCGCCGATACACCGGTTTCCTTTTTCGTTCGTTCCAGGGTGAGCACAAACTCATGCATGCAAAAGCCCTGATAAGCCACGTCATACACACCCTCCAGGCAGCTTTTCAGGTAGTTGGCATTCAGCACCGCATGCTCGGAAGCCTGTCTGATCCCTGTCGCGCCCAACACCTTGATATAAGTCAAAGCCCGGAGGATGACCAGAAAATGACCGTAAAAGGATTTCATCCGCCCGATGGAAGCCGTGCTGTCAGAGAAAAAGTATCTCCCGTTTTCCTCGGAAACGACCGGCGAAGGCAGGAACGGTGTCAATATGTCTTTACAACCCACAGGTCCGGCGCCGGGGCCTCCGCCGCCGTGGGGGGTGGAAAAGGTTTTATGCAGGTTTAAATGGATTACGTCAAAGCCCATATCGCCGGGGCGGACGATGCCCGCCACGGCATTGAGGTTGGCGCCGTCGTAGTACACCAGTCCGCCAGCGTCATGGATGATCTCCGTAATCTTCAGAATATTCGAGTCGAAGATACCGACGGTGTTGGGGTTGGTCAGCATTAAGCCGGCGGTGTCTGCTCCGGCGATCTCACGCAGCCGCTCCAGGTCCACGCAACCTTTGTCATCCGAAGGAATGTTGACGACATCAAACCCCGCCATCGCGGCAGACGCCGGATTGGTGCCGTGGGCGGAATCCGGTACGATGATTTTCTTTCGCCCCGTGTCCCCCCTGGAGTGGTGATACGCTTTGATCAGCAGCCACCCCGCAAACTCCCCGTGAGCCCCCGCGGCACCCTGCAGGCTGATGGCATCCATCCCCGTGATCTCGCACAGGTATTGTTGCGCCTGATACATCGCCTCCAAACAGCCCTGCGCGCTTTCCTCGGGTTGCAGCGGGTGAATCTTGGTGAAGCCGGGGAAACTTGCCACTTCCTCATTGATTTTCGGATTGTATTTCATGGTGCAGGAGCCCAAAGGATAAAATCCGTTGTTCACTCCGTGCACCTGCTCTGCCAGAGCGGTAAAATGGCGGGCGATTTCAATCTCGGCAAGCTGCGGCAGCCTGGGTGCCGAAGGCCTGAGCAACTGTTGCGGCAGACGGTAGCTGCCGACATCGCTGTCGGGCAACAAGGAGCAAGCATGCCCCTGCGTGCTTTTTTCAAAAATCAGTTTCACTGAGGCACACCTCCTTCACTGCCGCTACCAGAGCATTGATCTGCTCTTTTGAATTCATTTCGGTGACGCACCAGAGTATCTCGCGCTCACTCAGCCGATAGCCGCCCAGGATATCCCGCTCTTCAAGCTGATGTAAAAGAATGTTTGCATCCACCGGGCAAACGGTGACGAACTCGTGAAAGAATTCACCCGTATGTTTCAAGGTGAAGCCTTTGACGGAGCAGAGTTGCTCGGCGGCGTAATGCGCTTTGGAGACGCATAGTTCAGCCGTTTTTTGAAGCCCGGACGCGCCCATACAGGACAGATAGACCGACGCGGTCAGCGCGCAAAGCGCCTGGTTCGAGCAGATATTGGACGACGCTTTCTCGCGCCGGATATGTTGCTCTCTTGCCTGCATGGTTAACACAAACGCTCGTTTTCCGTTTCTGTCCAGGGTTTCGCCGACGATTCTGCCCGGGAGCTTTCTCATCATGGCGTCAGTGCAGGCCATAAATCCCAGATAGGGGCCGCCGAAAGAAAGCGGCATCCCCAAAGGCTGTCCTTCACCCACGGCGATATCGGCGCCGCAGTCCCCGGGGGGGGTCAGAATCGCCGCGGCGATGGGGTTGACGGCCATGATGAATTTGGCGCCGGCGCTGTGGACCGCTTCCCCGATGGCATCGGCATCCTCGATCATCCCGTAAAAGTTGGGCTGCTGTACGCACACACAGGCGGTATCCTCGCCTACCAGCCGGCGGAGCGCCGTGAGGTCTGTTTTCCCGTCCCGGACAGGCGCTGTGACAATCTCACAGTCGCCGCAATAGGTCTGGACGGTCGCGACGGTCATGGGATGCAAGGCCGCGGACAGAATGATCTTGGTGCGCTTTTTATCACGGCACATGGTCACCGCCTCCGCGGTCGCGGTGGCTCCGTCGTACACCGAGGCGTTGGAGACATCCATGCCGGTCAGCTCGCAGATCATGGTTTGGAACTCAAAAATGCCCTGCAAAAGCCCCTGGCTGATCTCCGCCTGATAGGGGGTATAGGCGGTTAAAAACTCTTCTTTGGCGACAATGCTCCTGACAAGCGGCGGGATAAAGTGGTGATAAGCGCCCGCGCCACGAAAAACAGAGGCGAACACTTTATTTTTGGCCGCAAGCCTTTCCATATCGCAAAGAACTTCCAGCTCGGATTTTCCTTCCGGTATATTGAGGCTGTCGATTTTCACCTCTTCGGGAATGGCACAGAACAAATCGCTGACGCCGGAGGCGCCGATTTTATCCAGCATCTCCCGTTTTTCATTGTCGGTCACCGGGGTATAGCCGCCCATGCGCTATGCCTCCTCGGCGCAGAGTTTTTCATATTCTGCGGCGTCTAACAGTTCGACTTTGTCGGTGATATCGCCCACCACGATGAACCAGCTGTCATAGGGGGCGCTGTTGATGTTCTCGGGGGCATCAAGCAAATCTTCGTTCACCGATTCAATGGTACCGGTGACGGGGCTGTATACGTCGGATACGGCTTTGACCGATTCCACGTCCGCAAAGGATTCGCCGGCAGTAATCGCGTTTCCTGCCTCGGGCAAATTGACAAACACCAGGTCCCCGAGAGCTTTTTGCGCAAAATCGGTTAAGCCGATTTTCGCTGTTTTTTCATCAGTAAATTCCACCCATTCATGTGTTTTGGTGTACTTCAAGCCGCTTCTGATTGCCATCATTTTGTCTCCCTTATCGTTTGATTTTATAAAACGGAAGCGCGGTGACCTCGGCGGTGATTCTCCGCCCGCGGACATCCGCCTCTACCGTTGTGTTGATTTCAGCAAAGTCATTATCTATGAGCGCCATGGCAACCGCCTTGCCCAGGTAGGGGAGGTAGGTGCCTGATGTCGTGATGCCGACTGGCTGTGTGCCGACATAGAGTGCGGTGTGTTCCCGTACAATGCCGCGCCCTGTGATGGTCAGCCCGACGCGTTTTCTTTTCGGCGGGCCCAGCCGTTCCAGCGCCGACTTGCCGAGAAAGTCGTCTTTCTCCATCTTCACGGCAAAATGCAGCCCTGCCTCAAACGGCGTGATATCCTCGTCGAGCTCATGGCCATACAGGGGCATCGACGCTTCCAGCCGCAATGTATCGCGCGCGCCCAGCCCGCAAGGGAGCAAGCCCAGGTCTTTACCAGCCTCCAGCAACAGCTCCCAAATCGCAGGCGCATCCTGGCTCGGCATATAGATCTCGTAGCCCACCTCTCCGGTATAGCCGGTGTAGGAGATGATGCAGTTGACATCTCGGATTTTGGCGTCGCCGTTAAAATAATAATACTTTTTGGGAATGGATTGCTCATCCGTGATTTTTTTAAGAATTTCGGTGGATAAGGGCCCCTGCAGCGCTATTTGTGACATGTCATCGGAAATATCCCGAATATCGACCTCGCCGAACGCATGCGCCTGCATCCAGCGGACATCTTTCGCGCGATTGGCGGCGTTGACCACCACCATGTACTTGACATCACTGTATTTATAGACAATCAGGTCATCGACCACGCCGCCTTGCTCGTTGCACATCAGGCTGTAACGAACCTGGCCGCATACCATGTTTGAAAAGTCGTTGGTGAGCAGGCGGTTGAGATTCACAAGCGCGTCCTTGCCTTCATAAAGCACTTCTCCCATATGAGACACATCAAAAAGCCCCGCCTTTGTCCGGACCGCCATATGTTCGGCGATGATGCCCGTCTCGTATTGGACGGGCAGCAGGTACCCCGCAAACGGAACCATCTTTCCGCCGCCGGCCACATGCCAATCGTAGAGTGCCGTTTTCAAATCCATGCTGTGTCTACCTCCGTTTTTGCAAGAAAAAAGACAGGACACACGAAAAATGGTGCGTCTCTGCCTTTTTACCTGAAAGATTCTTCCCAAAGGAATTGCTTCTTCGGTGCCAATTTGATGGCTTTCCAGAGTTTCGTCCAAATTCGGTTCTTTTGCCTGAGAGTTTAGCGCAATTCACCTTCGGCGCCGCTGTGCAGCGGTCTCTCCCGAATTCTTCGCTCGAAATATTCAATTTTAAGTGCGTGTTCTATGCCAAAACGCCTGCTTTTGGTTGCATCTGATTTTATGTAAGATTATACAATAATATTCCGGGTTTGTCAATACTGTGTTTGTCAGGAAAATTCATCTTGACAAGCGTCCCGAAAGGGTGTAATATGGTTGTAAGTACGGATACATGTGAGAGATGATGAATAAGATAGCGGCATCTATCAAGGAACGGCGCAAGGCGGCGGGGTGGACGCAAAAACAGTTTGCCACGCGCGCCGGGCTCGGGCTTCGCTTTATACGGGAGTTGGAGCAGGGGAAGGAAACGGTGCGCATGGACAAAGTCAATGTGGCGCTTGCCATGTTCGATATGGAAGCCGTGCCCGGCAAGAAGGGAAAATGATTACGGGGGCTTTCGGGGAAGCGATTCGGGACCTGAGGCAGCGCTCTTGCGGAAAGCGACGCGGGGATAGTTTTCTTGTGGTTTCAAAGGGGGATAGGACAGCCCCCTTATATGTAAAACAAAGAGAGGTGTTTGTTTTGAAGGTATCGGAAATTCCATATGTGCGTTATACCATTGAAGAAGGCAAAGAGGCTTTTGAGGAGTTCAGGAAATCTGTCACGGCTGCCAAATCTGCCCGTGACGTGATGGCCGCGCGGGAAAAATTCATGGGTTGCTATATTGACTTTGTCACCGCCGCATCGTTGTCAAACTGCAGATTTACACTCAATACAAGGGATGAGTTCTATCAAAACGAAAAAGACTATTATGATCATGCCACCCCACTGTTCCAAGAGATCATGGTTGAATACGCGGATATCATGCTGACATCCAAGTACAGAAATGAACTGGAAAAGATGCTGAATCCGAGAATATTCAAGTCCTACGAAATAGCACAGAAAGCTTTCAGCAAGGACACCATTGAGGAATTGCAGACGGAGAACGCCATCACCACCGAATATTCCAAGTTCATGTCTGAAATGGTTTTCCATTTCAACGGCGAGGATATGCCCCTGTCGGTGTTACGGGGATATTTCGAGAATTCGGACAGAAAGATCCGCAAGGATGCGGCGCAGGCATTGGGGCAGGGCCTTGCAAAAAATGCCGACAGACTGGACGACATCTATGACAGGCTGGTGAAAATCCGTGATCAAATAGCCAAGAAAATGGGGTATGAAAACTTCATTGAGCTGGGCTATTACCGGATGTCGAGAATGGATTATGACGCCCCCATGGTCTCAAACTTCCGCAAAAACGTGGCGTGCGACCTGGTGCCTGTCGTGAAAAAGCTGAAGGAAAGCATCGCGGAGAAGTTTGGCTGGGAACGGTTTATGTTCTATGACAATGAGGTTTACAGTGTCGGAGAAACGCTGAAACCGAATCTGTCAGTGGACGGAATATTTGCCGCCGCCGTTGAAATGTATGACGACATGGATTTGGATGTCGGCAAGTTTATGCATGAAATGATCGAGGCAGAGGCCTTTGACGTATTGCCGCGTGACGGGAAATGGGGCGGGGGATATTGCACCACGTTTATGAAGTACCAACAGCCCTTCATTCTGGCCAATTTTAACGGGGGATGCGGCGATATTGATGTCATCACCCATGAATTCGGCCACGCGCTGGCAGCCAAACATGTTTTCAGGTACGGTGATATCGAGCTGAATGTCGGCGGGATGGAAACGGCCGAATGTCATTCCATGGGCATGGAGTTCTTCTGCGAGCGCTATATGGAAAAATTCTTCGGGGAGAATGCGGATAAGTACCGGTATAAGCACCTGATGGACGCGCTTTCCTTCATTCCGTACGGGGTGATTGTGGACGAGTTTCAACATATAGTTTATGCCCACCCCGAGATGACGCCCGCCCAAAGAAAAGAGGCGTACCTTTCGCTTGAAAAGAAGTATCGCCCCTACTTGAGCTATGAGGGGATCGAGTACCTGGAAGAAGGGACGCGCTGGCAGTATCAGATGCATATCTATGAAACGCCGTTTTATTACATCGACTACTGTCTGGCCCAAACGGTCGCCATAGAATTTTTTATCGCGTCCAAAGATAATTACCGGAACGCCCTGCAAAAATATCTGGAATTCTCCAAAAAAGGCGGCACACAGGCGTTCGAGTCTCTCGTGAAAGGCGCGGGCCTGGTTTCTCCCTTTGAGGAGGGCGCTTTGAGGAATATTTTCGGCGAGGTGGAAAAAATCATCGAAGGGTTTGAGGCGTAAGGGGTGAATTTCTTTTCCCCGCCATTTCTGCGGCTGAAAACCGCAAAAGCAGCCGCAAGGGTAACCTCGCGGCTGCTTTTTTATATGGTTGGAATGATGCTTTGCATGGCTGGGAGGTTGGTGTGAAAAGACAAAAAACCATGTTTGGCTGAAAGGTGTTCTATTGACTATTCCTCGACCTGCGCTTTGCGGGAAAAGATCGGTCTCATGAGCGCGGGGTCGAATTTTGCTTTTCGGTCATAGGTGTAGAGTCCGTTCTGTTCCTGCTCGACATCGGTCAGCTGTGTATAGCAAAACGCGAACATGGCGGGGTTGTCCAGCAGCACATCGGTCAGGCCTTTCAGGCGTGCTAAGAAATCCCGGCTGCTCTGCGGTGCCCGGCCGTAGCCCCAGCCGTCCTGGCTGTCGGTCCACCGGATCCCGCCGTACTCGCTCACAAAGAAAGGCAGGTGGTTATCATAGCGCTGGCGCTGGCCGCAGTGGTCGGTATGGCTGCCGTCAAGGGCGAGCTTCCGATAGTGCTCGGCAAAGGTCTCCGGGTTCTGCTCATAATTGTGCACGTCGTAGATATCGGTCAGCACATGATAATTGCCGCTGGCGTCGATACACGGGCGTGTCGGGTCGGCCGCTTTCGTGGCTTTGTAGACGGTCGCAAGCAGGGCATCGTATTGCTTTCTTCCGTCCCGATCCCATGTTTCGTTGAAGGGGCACCAGCCGACGATGGCCGGGTGGTTAAAATCACGGTCGAGCACCTCCAGCCATTCGGGGAGGATGCCGTAGATGGCGTCAGGATAGGAGTGGTCCAGTCCCCAGCTCGGAAACTCGCCCCAGACCAGATAGCCCTTGCGGTCACAATGATAGAGGAAACGCTCCTCAAATACCTTTTGGTGGAGTCTCGCGCCGTTGAAGCCCATGGCAACGGCACGGTCAATATCCGCCGCCAGCTCGGCATCGGAGGGGGCGGTGTAGATGCCGTCGGGGTAAAAGCCCTGGTCCAGCACCAGCCGCTGGAAAACCGACCGGCCGTTCAAATAGAATTTCCTGTCGTGGTAATCAATACTTCTCAAACCGAAATAGCTCCTGACTTTGTCCTCTCCATAGGTCAGGACAAGGTCATGCAGGCCGCCCTTGCCCAGCTCCCACAGGTGCTTTTCGGCAAGCTCAAGCGTCAGGACAAGCGGCTCTCCTGCAGAGGCGGCCGACACCTTTCCCATGCTCCGTCCGTCATAGAACGCCTCGGCGCAAAAGGTTGACGCGCCGCAGAGGTCGGCTGTCAGCACGAGGTTGCCGGTTTCGAACGAGGGGTAGTATTTGACTTTTGTGATATGCGTTTCGGGCAGAAACTCCAGCCATACGGTCTGCCATATACCGGTGGTTCTGGTATACATACAACCGTGCGAGGCATATTCGCCGCTCTGCTTCCCGGTGGGGATCATTCGGTCGCGTTCGTTGTCCTCGGCGTGGACGGTGATGGTGTTCACGCCGGCACGGAGGTACTCGGTGACGTCGAAACCGAAGGACACATAGCCGCCCTGATGGGTGCCGCACCTGACGCCGTTGACGTAGACGGTGGCCCTGTAATCGACGGCGCCGAAGTGAAGCACCGCTTTTCCCTGCAACTGACGGTCAGGCAGCTCCACCGTGCGTTTGTACCACACCGACGTCATAAAATCGGTGTCGGCAATGCCCGAAAGCCGGCTTTGCGGGCAAAACGGGATGGTGATCGTCTGTTTCAGTTGTATGGCGTCATCGTAGAGCTTTCTTGCCGCGCCGCTGTTGCCGCGGTCTATCTCGAACTGCCAGGTTCCGTTTAAATTCATCCAATGTTCTCTTTCAAACTGAGGCTTTGGATGTTCCGGCCGATAGATCATGAGTCTCATCCTTTCCGTCGCTCAAGACCGGGAAATATTGCGTAGGCACGCTTGAACTTTGCATTTATATTTAGATTTTGCCACAAAAGCCCTGGAAAGTCAAGTTGTTTTGTCATTTTCCAAAACTGACTTGGGTTAAGTTTTGGTTTGTCCGCGATAGCATCATTGTTTTTTTGACTTGGTAAAGAAATTTTCACAAAATATAAAAAAGATCCCGCAGGCCTGTGAAAACCTGCGGTTCTTGTTTTTATGAATTTTCTCCATGTGCGCTTTCAGTTGTTTGTGGTGAAGACAGTATAGACTTTTCTTTTGAATATGGGAGAGAAAACTCCGATTGTGGTGAAGAACAAAGCAAGAACAAACTCTATGAAAGCATGCTTTTGGGTCGGTACGATTTTTCTGAGGAGGAGGCCGGTTATTCGCTGCCTTTCATGCACAGGGTTCGCCCGCCGTCCACCGGGATATTCTGGCCGGTGATGAATCGGGCGTCGGCAGAACACAGGAACCGAACGGCACTTGAAATATCCGGGGCACTGCCGCGAATCCCCAAAAAGTTGGTGGTGCACATGCCGGGGGCATCATCGGGGACCCAGGCGTTTCCGACAGCGCCGGGCGCGACGCCGTTGACCGTGATGCCGTAGGGGCCGACCTCTTTGGCCAGGGAACGAATCATGGCAATGACGCCGCCTTTTGCCGCGGCATAGTCGGTTTTATTGACCAGCCCATTGATGCCGATGGCAGAGGTGATGTGGACAATGCGGCCGCCTGCTCCCTGCAGGATCATTTGTTTGGCGGCGGCACGGGACACATAGAGCGCGCCATACAGATTGACTTTCAGGACGCGATCGAGTACATAGTCTTCCTGTTCCGCAAGCGGCAGGTATTGCGCATGGGGGCCCGCGATTTTGGAGCTGCCGCCGGCGGCATGAACCGCGATATCCAGTCGTCCGTAGGCGGAGACCGTCATGGCCACGGCTTCATTGACAGAGGCAGAGTCGGTCACATCGCAGTACACGGCGCGCGCTTCCAAACCGAGAGCCTGCACCTCTGCCGCTTTTTTCTCTGCTGTTTCAAGGTTGCTGTCTGCCAGGACGACAATGATTTGTTCCTTGGCTAAATCTTTCGCGATTTGTCCGCCGATATAGCCGCCGGCACCCGTAATCAAAGCCACTTGTTTCATGAGCGTTCCCCCTTAAAACATTTGTTTGACGGCATCCATGATGCGCACGGAGAGTGCGAGATTGGGCTGCGTGTAGTCGACCCCCGGACGCACTTCATCGTTACAAAACACGAATTTGGAACCCAGAATGGGGCAGATGATGCGTGTCATGGGCCCGTATTTGCCGGAGGCATGTAAATGCACCGGCGTCCGGATTTCTTTTTGCAGTTGCCGGATGGAGTGGAATGTTTCGAACATCTCCTCTTCGGTGTTGGCCAAGGTGACGATTTTGATGATATCCGGGTGCCGTTTTTCAAGATAGAGACAAAGCTCGGTCAGCCGGTCCCGATCGAGCGGCACACCGGCATGGGTCGAGAGCAGCACCTCTTTGCCCATGGCATGGACCGCTTCAATGAGGGCACATTGCTGCTCGATGGCGCGCGCAGACAGGGTGACCTCTTTGGGGTGTGCGTCGAGAAAAGAATAGCCGGAGGCAAACGGATTTTCCTTTGTATAAAATGCTTTTGCGTCGGGGTCAAAAGAATAGCCTTGAATGTCAATCACGTCGCCGCCCGCCCGCAGTCCTTCCATAGAGAGGGCGAGGCGTTCTTCGTCGGACCAACTCATCACACTGCCATCCAGTTTGACAGAGTAGTTGAGGATGGCGGCGGACACGGTGGTATAAGAAATGATTTCTTTGATAGAGTCGTAATTTTGGTACTGTTCATCAAGAAAAGACAGGTGCAGGTTGATACCCCGGGCGCCGTGTGCTTGGGCGTTCAAGATATTGGAGATGGCAAGATCTTTGGTGGGCTGTCTGATGCTGGCAATGCAGATCGGCGGCGGCTGTTGCAGCAATGAACGGTTTTTCATGGTTGTCCCTCCCTGTAAAAAGGCTCAGGGTATCTTCTTGCCACCAGTCTACTCAGCGGCGCATTTTTTTCAATGGAAATCTTGATACTTTTTGTAAATTATGATACTATAAATAAAAGATTGTTTTGGGAAGGTGCTCCTATGAAAACGATGACCGTCACCAACATTCATGTCATCACCACAGCATATAATCATGTGGGGAGAGAGGGGGGAACTCAGAACCGATATGCCTCTGCCCTCCTCTTTAAGTGGGAAGGTGAAACGGAATATACCCAGGGATCAAGACGAGTGCGCTCGAACCATGCGAACCCGATTTTCCTGCCGAAAGGCTCCGGTTATCACTGGAAGTGCCTTTCTCCGGGCAGATTTTCTTCGATTGAATTCGATACCTTGGAGGCGCTTCCGAAAGAGATTGCCGCGCTTCCTTGCCGTCAGATGGGCAAAATTCATGAGCTCATTGATCAAATGGAAAAGCGAAGTCTGTTGAAATCCTCTTCCTATGAAATGGAGAATATGCGGGATTTCTATGCCATTCTGTACTTGCTGGCGGAAGAACAAAAGAGTCATCACGCTGCCACTCTTTCGGATGCCTTGGATGCTGTTTTGTCCTATATGGCGGAGCACATGGCGGAGGCGGTGACGAATGAGCAGCTGGCCCGGGTGTTGGGGGTGAGCGAGGTGTACTTTCGAAAGCTCTTTACCAAAAAATACGGCGTGTCCCCCATGCGATATCGGAATCATTTGCGGATTGAAAAAGCCAAAGATATGTTGCTCTTTGATTTTGATCGGCAGGAAGGGATTGCTTTGATGCTCGGATATCATGATGTCTATCATTTCGGAAAGGCGTTTAAGATGGCGACCGGTATGACACCGGGAGAGTGGAAAAAACAGCAGGAAACAAGGCGCAAGGAGAGTCTTTCCCCGGTGTTGCAGCCTGACACCGGGGAGGGAGAAAACTTCTCGCAAAGCTCTTGACAAGCGGCGGCGCATAAGGTATGCTTCATCATAATAGGTCACGGAGAGAGGAGGAAGAAAACTTGAAAAAAGTCATTTTAATCGGGGCCGGGATTCGCGGTCAGGGGTACACCAACCTCATGGCAGAGCAGACTGACTTCCAAGTGGTGGCGGTCGCTGAGCCGATAGAGGAGCGGCGGCTGTATGTGCAAGAGAAGCATCGGATTCCGGACGAGCGGTGCTTTGAGAGCTGGGAGGGGCTGCTGGCGCTGGGGAAAATCGCGGACGTTTGCATTGTCGCCACCATGGACAGGGAGCACACCGCGCCCGCGCTGGCTGCCATGAAGGCAGGATATGACCTGCTGTTAGAAAAGCCGACCGCCCCCACGCCCGAGGAGTGCGTGCTGATCGAGCAAACGGCACAGGCGCACGGGAGATTTGTGCTGGTGTGTCACGTACTGCGCTACACGCCCTTCTTCCGGCTGCTGAAAAAGCTGATTGATGACGGGGAGGTGGGGCAGGTCGTCAATATTCAGCACAACGAGGGTGTCGGCCATCTCCACCAAAGCCACAGCTATGTGCGGGGGAACTGGGGGAACAGCGACCGCTCGGCGCCGATGATTCTCGCCAAGTCCTGCCATGACATGGATATTTTGCAGTGGCTTATGGGCGAGGCGTGCACCAAGGTGCAGAGCTTCGGCACACTGTCCCACTTCACCCGTGACAATGCGCCGGCAGGTGCGCCGGAGTTTTGTATTGAGGGCTGCCCGGTGGGGGAGAGCTGTGTGTATAATGCCGTGAAGCTGTACCTGCACAGCAAAAGCAACTGGTTCAGGTGTGCCGCGACCAAGCGTATCCGGCCCACCGATGCGGATGTGGAGAGGGCGATCCGCACGACAAACTACGGCAGATGCGTCTATCAGTGCGACAACAATGTGGTGGACCACCAGGTGGTGAACCTTGAGTTTGAGAATCGGGCGACGGCGACCTTCTCCATGTGCGCATTCAACCAGGGCTCCCGGACCATCCGCATCATGGGGACCAAAGGGGAGATCATGGCGGATATGGGGGATGACTTTGTCTCGCTCTTTCGTTTCTCGAGTGGGGCTGTGGAGAAAATCATCATCAGTGAGGCACTTTCCGACCAGAGCATTGTGGGCGGGCATGGCGGCGGTGACGGGGGGATCGTGCGGGCACTCGCCACCCTCGGGGACAAGCACTCCCCCTACAGGGATTCGCTTTGCGATATCTCTACCGCCACCCGCAACCACATGATTGCCTTTGCCGCCGAGGAGTCCCGTCTGAGCGGTCAGGTGGTGGATATGCAGGAGTTTATGGGGAGGTTTTAGGCGATAGCGCTCCTTTTGGGCGGGTGAGTCCATCCCGAACGGGGGCATTTGCATGGTGATGGCGGCTGCTTTGCCGGATGCGTGAAGCGCTCGCCATCACCTTTTTGTCCTGCTTTGATTGAAACTTGTGTCCGAAAATCATGCCGCATGAGAAAGTGATTGAATTTCGGATGGAAATATGGTATAATGCAGGCAATCGGTATGGCAGTCGCCATACCGGGAGCTGACGCTCCTCCCCGCACTTTCGTGCGGGGGCCTGATTGACGGCTTCGCAAAAATGTCCGGCATGTCTACATTTTTTTTTACTCATGGTATCATCATATGGAAATAAGCAAAAAAGGAAAGGGGGAGTCATGCCTTTGGGTCGTGCGTGGCTGTGTCCTTGGGAGGCAGAGACTGCGGGGTGAGAGAGGAGATGGCAAAGATGATGGTGTTTATCGACAGCGAGATTGGTGTCGATGATCACAAAATACATGATCTGGGTGCGGTGCGCAGTGACGGGGCGATATTTCACAGCGCATCTGTACGGGATTTTTGCGATTTTATCTCCGGCGCGGAATATCTTTGCGGGCACAATATTATCCACCATGATCTGTCATTCATCAAACCACATCTCCCGAGGCGTGTGACAGACGCCTACATTGACACACTCTATCTTTCTCCTTTGCTCTTTCCGAAACGTCCTTATCATGCGCTGCTGAAGGATGATAAGCTCCAGTCGGATGCGCTGAACAATCCGCTGAATGATGCGCAAAAAGCGAAGAAGCTCTTTTATGATGAGCTCAATGCTTTCCATGCGCTCTCCCCGCAACGGAAGCAAATATACGGTTGCCTTTTGTCTCCCGTGGAGGAGTTCAGGGGTTTTTTCAAGCATGTCGGTTTTGTGCCGCAACAGACCCTTCTGGGAAAGTACATTGAGGCTGAGTATGCCGCTCGCATGTGTTCAAATGCCGCGGTCTCTTCGCTGATCAAGCATTACCCCGTGGAGCTGGCCTATGCGCTGGCGCTGATCGGCAGCGACGACTATCGGTCCATTACCCCGCCGTGGCTCCTGAAGCATTACCCGAGAATAGAGAATGTGGTGAAGTTTTTGTGCAACACTCCCTGCGCACAGGGGTGCGCCTACTGTGCAGAGAGGCTAAACATCCACAAAGGACTGAAAGAGATTTTCGGCTATGGCTCTTTTCGTACCTATCACGGGGAGCCGCTACAGGAGCAGGCAGTCCGGGCGGCGGTGGAGGGGCAATCGCTGCTGGCTGTCTTTCCCACCGGCGGGGGCAAGTCCATCACCTTTCAGTTACCGGCGCTGATGGCGGGTAAGAATGTGCACGGGCTCACGGTGGTCATCTCCCCGCTCCAGTCGCTGATGAAGGACCAGGTGGACAATTTGGCGGAGTTTGGCATCGTGGACGCTGTGACGGTCAACGGGTTGCTCAGCCCGGTGGAGCGGGCAGAAGCCTATGAGCGCATCGCAAACGGGATGGCGACGCTTTTATACATATCCCCGGAGCAGTTGCGGTCAAAAACTATTGAAAAAATGCTGCTCTCACGCAATATTGTTCGCTTTGTGATTGATGAAGCGCATTGCTTTTCTGCCTGGGGGCAGGATTTTCGCGTGGACTACCTGTACATCGGAGACTTCATCCGTGAGCTGCAACAGAAAAAGATCGATAAAAATCCCATCCCCGTTTCCTGCTTTACCGCTACCGCCAAGCAAAAGGTGATCAGTGATATTTGCGAGTATTTCAAGCATAAGCTGGACATCACTCTTTCCCTGTTTGCGTCGTCGGCGACGCGTGAAAATCTCCGCTATGTGGTTCTTTACAAGGAAACCGATGAGGAAAAGTATGCCACCCTGCGCGCGCTGATTGCGCAGAAGCGCTGCCCGTGCATTGTCTATGTTTCCCGCACCAAGCGCACCCATCAACTGGCCACCAAGCTGACGAGCGACGGCCTCTCAGCGCTGCCCTTTAACGGCAAAATGGATCCTGTGGAGAAGGTGAAACATCAAGAGGCTTTCATGCGCAATGAGGTGCAGGTGATCGTGGCGACCTCGGCGTTCGGCATGGGGGTGGACAAAAAGGATGTGGGTCTGGTGATCCACTATGATATTTCCGATTCCTTGGAAAACTATGTGCAGGAGGCCGGGCGGGCGGGGCGAGACTCTTCGCTCGAGGCGGACTGTTATGTGCTCTTTCATGACAATGACCTGAACAAGCATTTTATCCTCTTGAATCAGACCAAGCTCAGCATCAGCGAAATTCAGCAGGTATGGCGGGCCATCAAAGACTTGACCAAAACGCGGAAGAGCATTTGTTGCTCGCCGCTTGAAATTGCCCGTCAGGCGGGATGGAAGGATTCCGGGTCGGAAATGGAGACCAGAGTCAAGACCGCCATTGCCGCGTTGGAGCGGGCCGGCTATATCAAGCGCGGGCAAAATGTGCCCCACCTGTTTGCCACCAGCATTTGTGCCAAAAATATGCAGGAGGCAAGTTTTCGGATAGAGCGTTCGCCGCTGTTTTCCGAGTCGCAGAGGCAGACTGCCAAACGAATCATCAAGTCCCTGATTTCCAGCCGCAGCATTGCCCGGGCAGGCAACGAAGAGGCAGAGTCACGGGTGGATTATCTGGCGGATATTTTGGGGATTGAGAAGGAAAGTGCCATTGAACTGATCAATTTGCTTCGGCAGGAGGGACTGCTCCGGGATGATGCCGATATGTCCGCCTATATCCTGAGGAGTGACACGCAAAACAAATCGCTGCAAGTGCTCGACCGATTTGCACAGCTGGAGAAGTTTCTGTTTGACAAGCTGCCTGAGGAGGGCTGCTCTCTCCACTACAAAGAGTGGAACGAGGAGGCGCTTGCCTTGGGCGTGACTGCCTCAAGCGTCAAGAATATCAAAACATTGCTCTATTTCCTGACCATCAAGGGTTATGTTCATAAAAAAGAGGATGCCGCGGCAGGAATGGTTGAGGTCCAGCCTGCCATGAGCCTCCGGCCGCTCTCTGAGAAGCTGGCGCGCAGGCTGGATATCTGTGAATTTATTGTGACAGAGCTATATGCCAAGCATGAGGCGCAGCCGAACCGCCAGGAAGATGCTCCGGTATTGTTTTCGCTGGTCGGTCTGTTCAACGCCTACAAGGCGGCTCCCGTCCTGGGGGTGGATAAGTCTACCCTCAGTTTGCCTGATGTGGCAGATGCATTGCTTTACCTCTCGAAAATCGGCGCGATGAAGCTGGAGGGGGGCTTCCTGGTGCTGTATCAGGCCATGGAAATCAAGCGGCTGGTGCCCGACAACAGGATTCAGTACAAGGTGGACGACTATCGATTGCTGGATGAGTTCTACAAGCAAAAAATCAGACAAATCCACATTGTCGGCGAGTACGCCAACCTGATGGTGCGGGACTATCAGCAGGCACTACAGTTTGTGCATGATTATTTTCAGATGGACTTTAAAAAATTTATTGCGACCTATTTCAAGGGAGAACGCGCCAAAGAAATTGAGCGCAATATGACGCCTCAAAAGTTCAACGAGCTTTTTGAGCAACTGTCCGATGTGCAGCGGGAAATTATCGATGACCAGGAATCCAAATACATTGTGGTGGCGGCAGGTCCCGGGAGTGGGAAAACCCGTGTGTTGGTGCACAAGCTTGCCTCACTCTTGCACCTGGAGGATGTCAAGAACGAACAACTGTTGATGCTGACATTTTCGCGCGCGGCTGCCACCGAGTTCAAAAAGCGCTTAATGGAGCTGATAGGCAATGCGGCGCATTATGTGGAGATCAAAACATTTCACTCCTATTGTTTTGATCTGCTGGGCAAGATCGGCACGCTGGAAGGGGTTGCCGATGTGGTCAGAAATGCCGCCGATATGATTGAACGCGGTGAGGTGGAACCGGGGAAAATCATGAAGCGGGTGTTGGTGATTGATGAGGCGCAGGATATGGATGAGAATGAATTTGCGCTCGTCCAAGCGCTGATTCATGCCAATGACGATATGCGCGTGATTGCGGTAGGGGATGACGACCAAAATATCTATGAGTTCAGAGGCTCGCATTCCAAATACCTGCGCGCGCTTGTCGAGGACTACGGTGCTGTTACCTATCAGATGCCGGAGAATTACAGAAGCAAGCGCAGCATTGTGGCGTTGAGCAATGCTTTTGCCGCGACCTTGCGTGAACGGATGAAGTCAGACCCCATTCAGGCGGTGCAGGCAGAGCCCGGCAGGGTGGAGATTACCCGGCATACATCAAAGCATATCGAGGAGCCTCTCGCCCATCGCGTGGCACAGACATACCGAGGAGAGAGGGCGTGTGTGCTGACCAACACCAACCATGAGGCGTTGCAGATGCTCGACCTGTTGACCCAAAGGGGCATCCGCGCCAAGCTGATACAGTCAAACGAGGCCTTCAAGCTGTACAATCTGGCGGAAGTGCGGTTCTTCCTAAAGTTGATTGATGACAAGCTCCACACACCCATCATTGACGAGTCACTGTGGCAGGCAGCAAAAGAGCGGTTGGCAGTGGTATATGCCGGGAGCACCTGCTTGCCCAATTGTCTGCGGATGCTCAAAGAATTTGAAAGCGTGTCCGAGCACAAATTCCGGACGGACCTGGATGAATTCATCAAGGAATCCAACTATGAGGATTTTTATGAAGAGGAAGGGGAGGCCGTCACGATCTCGACCATTCACAAAGCCAAGGGGCGGGAGTTTGACACCGTCTACTTGCTCTTAAACCAAGTGTCTGCCTCGAGTGATGAGGAGAAGCGAAAGCTGTATGTCGCCCTGACTCGTGCCAAAGAGGCGCTCTATATCCACTGCAACACCCCTGTTCTTAATCAGTTTGCCCTTGACGGGGTCATGCAATCCAGGGACACTGCCGAGTACGGTGAACCCACGGAAATGTCTCTTCAACTGACGCACAAAGATGTTTTCCTGGACTTTTTCAAGGAAAGGAAAGAAAGTGTGATGCAGCTTCGCAGCGGGGACGAGTTGGTGGTCGATGCCCCTTTTCTCCGGGCTGTGCTCCACGGGGAAAAACAATGCGTCGCCAAATTCTCCAAGGCGTTTGTCGAGAAACTGAAGGAGCTGGAAAGTAAGGGCTACCAGCCCGTGGGGGCGCGCGTGGAGTATATCGTTGCTTGGCGGGGCGAAAATGACGAGCAAGAAACGGCTGTCATGTTGCCCGTGCTGCGCTTGAAACGGTTGGGGTGAGCGGGAGATGCTTTTGGATAACCAATCAATCGGACTACCATTCAATCGGATAAAATCGGACGATCGATTAAAAGGAGAGTTTATATGAAGATGACGTTTCGTTGGTACGGGGAGGGCGACAGTATTCCCTTGGCATATATTCGCCAGATTCATGGGATGAGCGGGGTGGTTACCGCCGTTTATGACATCCCGGTGGGGGGGGTATGGCCCTTAGAACGGATTTTGCACCTCAAAAAGTTGTGTGAGGAGCAGGGGCTGGCGATGGAGGTCATTGAGTCGGTGCCGGTGCATGAGGACATCAAGCTGGGCCGGCCGAGCCGGGAGGGGTATATCGAGGCGTATCGGCAGACCCTCTTTCACCTGGGCGCGGCGGGGGTCAAGTGCGTGTGCTACAACTTCATGCCCGTGTTTGACTGGCTGCGCACCGAACTGGCGGCGCCGCAACCCGACGGGTCTACCGCGCTTGCCTACCGCCATGAGGCCTTGCTGGGGCTGGATGTGAGAAACCTGCACCTGCCGGGCTGGGACGAGAGCTACACCACCGGTGAGCTGAACAGTCTGCTGGACGCCTACAAAGGGATGTCTCACCGGCAGCTTTTTGACAACCTGATCTATTTCCTGCGGGGCATTCTGCCGGCGTGTGAGGAGACGGGGATTCATATGGCCATTCACCCGGACGACCCGCCGTGGGATATGTTCGGTCTGCCGCGCATCATCTCCAAGCAAAGCGACTATGACAACCTCTTTGCTGCCCTGCCCAGCCGGCATAACGGGATGACCCTCTGCACCGGGTCTCTGGGGGCGGGACGGGACAACGACCTGATCGCGCTCATTGAGCGGTATGCCGACCGGGTCCACTTCGCGCATATCCGGCAACTAAAATATGCGGGGGAGTTTGACTTTACCGAGGCGGGGCATATGACCGACAAGGGGGACCTTGATATTTTCGGGGTGGTGCGGGCACTGGTGGCCAACGGCTTTGACGGCTATGTCCGCCCCGACCACGGCCGCAATATCTGGGGAGAGACCGGCAAGCCGGGCTACGGGCTGTACGACCGGGCGCTGGGTGCGGCGTATCTGCACGGGCTGTTTGAAGCCGCGGAGAAGTTGCTCCGGCGGTGACGGTCGCCATGGAAAGGGCTATATCGAAATAACGACAGCGAGGGAACGACAATGATTCGAAAAGCAGTGCTATCCTGTCTTGTGGTGGCTTTACTGGTAGGGATTTGGGCGTTGCCGATAGCCGCCTTTTCAACCGCAGACTATGAGATCACCATCAGCGCAGGGTATACGGCGCAAAGCACCGAGAGCGACCTGCAGGTATGGCGAAGCAGTGACGGGTATTCGAATATCAACATCGGTGTTGCGCCCAATGAGAAGGGGATCAATTATGCCCGGGTGCGCCGGGGACAGCTACAGGCGTTGCAAGACAGCTTTAAGGAGCAGTTGGAGGCGGGATTTGCAGAGCTGGCAAGCCGCGGTATCAGCGCAGAATTTGAAATCGAAAAGACTGAAATCAAGACGGTGGGCCAATACAAGGCGCTGTACTTCTTGGTGTACAATAACATGACATATGTCGGCAAAACGACCGCTACCACGCAGCACTCCTACAACTTTTCAAGCAAAAACAAGGTTTATAGCATCACTTTTTCGACGACACACGCCGACGGCAGAGCTGACGCTGAAATGAATGCGATGGTGGAGAGCTTTGTCATCAAAGATGAGCTGTTTGCGACGAGCAGCGCCGGCCGGCGTGTGCTCATGGGAACGGCGATCGGCGCGGTGGTCGGCGGTGCCGTGGGCGGTGTGATGGCTTGGCAAAACAAAAAGAAGAAGGAGAGCACATCGGCTGATGAGGCGGTGTGACGCCAGCTTTTTGGGGGGCCGTCGGCTCGGAGATCACCATGTACGCCCTTGTCTCACGGCATGACACACCGAACCCCCGACAACCAAGTGGTGGACGGGGAGGAAAGTAAACAAAAGTAAACACGGAAATACGACAACGGTTTGGGCAAACGCCGGCGGCCGACCGGGATCCCGGGGAGGGAAGCGGTAGGACGGCGGGAGCGCTACCCCCTGCCAATCAGGGCGGTGGGGGAGGTTCGGCGGCAATTTTGGGTTTTGGCTTGCGATTGCCGATTTTTTTGCTATGATGACGGGGATAAGACAGAGGGGAGGGAACTTTGATGAAACTGTTGCACACAGCCGATGTTCACCTGGACTCACCGATGCAGTCCAACCTAAGCCCGGAGCAGGCGCGCCGGCGGCGGGGCGAGCTGCAGCGCACCTTTTCGGACATGGTGGAGGCGGGGGCACGGCAGGGGGTGCGGGCGGTGCTCATCGCGGGGGACCTGTTTGAGAGCAGTTACCCTACCGCCGCGGCACTGGCCGCCTTTTTGGATCTGGTGAGCAGGCACCCGCAGGTGGATTTTCTGCTGCTGCGCGGTAACCATGACAGGGCCAGTTTGTCGTTGCTGTCGCCGCCCGAGAACCTGAAGTTTTTTGGGCAGAACGAGTATACCTGCTATCGCTACGGCCAGGTGGCGGTCTATGGCTGCGAAAAGCCGGATATCCCCCTGCCGCCCCTCGACAAGGACTCGCTCAACATCGTCATGCTGCACGGGCAGGCGGGGCGGGCGGCCGGCGAGGGGCTGGTTGACCTGCGGGCGTTTGAACACAGGCACATTGATTACCTGGCGCTGGGGCATGTCCACAGCTACCAGAGCGGCCCTTTGCCGGAGCGGGGGGTGTGGTGTTACAGCGGTTGCCCCGAGGGGCGGGGGTATGACGAGTGCGGGGAGAAGGGCTATGTCCTGCTGGAGGTCGCCGACGGGCGGCTGACGCATACCTTTGTGCCCTCCGGGGCACGCCGCCGCTGTCATACCGTGCCGATAGACCTGACCGGCGCGCCCGACTTTGCCGTGGTGGAGAAGCGGGTGCGGGAGGCGGTGGCCGAGTTGCCCAAGGAAGACCTGGTCAAGGTGGTGCTGCAGGGGACGGTGGGACTGGAGGTGCTGATGGACACCGCTTTGCTGGCGGAGTGGTTGTCCGAGCATTTTTTTGCCGCGCGTGTGGAAGACGCTCTGCGGCTGGCTGTCCGGGCGGAGGACTACCGCTACGACCTTTCCCTGCGGGGTGAATTTGTGCGCACCGTGCTGGCGTCCGAGCTGTCCGAGCAGGACAGGGAACAGGTGATTCTGTGCGGGACGCGCGCGCTGAACGGGGAGGAGATCTGATGAAACTACTGGCCTGCACCATACAGAATTTCGGGCATTTCTCAAACTTCTCCTGTACCTTTGAGGAGGGGTTGCATACCATCCGGCGGGAAAACGGGTGGGGGAAAAGCACCCTTGCCGCGTTTATCAAGGCCATGCTGTACGGCCTGCCCGGGAGTCGTGCCAAGAACCTCTTTGAAAACGAGCGGCAGCGGTACACTCCGTGGCAGGGCGGTACTTACGGCGGCTCGCTCTCCTTTATGGTAAAAGGAAAGCGGTACCGGGTGGAGCGCACCTTCGGCAGGCGGGAAAGCGAGGATACCTATGCGCTTTACTCGCTGGAGACCAACCTGCCCTCCGAGGACTTCGGGCCGGCGCTGGGAGAGGCGCTGTTCTGGATGGACCAAAAGAGTTACGAGCGCACCACGTATATCACCGAGCAGTTGTCGGCGGACAAAGGGGACTATGCCGACATTCAGGCCAAGCTGTCGGAAACGCAGGACCTGGCGGATGTGACGGCCGCCCTTGCCCGCCTGGACAAGCGCTGCAAAGACTACCAGACCATTGGCAACAAGGGGAGCATCAACCAAACCAAAAGCAAAATTGCTGAAAAGCAACGGGATTTGGCTGCTGCCGTCGCCGCCGCCGAGCGGCTGTCGGGCTTGCGGGAGGAGCAAGGGCAGTTGGACGCCCAACAGCAACAGCTGCGGCAAACGCTGGGTGAGGTGCGCTCTCAGACAGACGCCGCCAAGGAAAGCCAAGCCCTCCACCGTGTGTTTGAGCAGGAGGCGTACCTGCGGGGGAAGCTGGAGGACGAGCAGCGGGAACTTGAGCGGCAGCGCGCCTTGTTCGGCGGACGGGTCCCCACACAGGAGGAGCTGGACGCCCGGCAAGCCGCCTATGCGCGGCTGGAGAGCCTCCGCGCCCAGGCTGAGAGCTCCGGGGAGGGGCAGGCGGTGTCGCCGCGCCGCTTCATAGCAGCGTTGGGGGCAGGGGTGCTTTGCCTGCTTCTGGGCTTGCTGGTGCCCCCGCTTGCCCTGCGCATCCTCTTTTTCTGCCTGGTGGTGCCCTGTGTGGTCTTTGCGCTTTATGAGTGGCGCCAAAGGCAGCAGCGCCGTCGTCGGCAGGAAGCAGAAGGGTCACAGGCGGGCTCGGCCGTGCGGGCTGCCGAGCAGCAATTGCGGGATGAGTTGGCCGGGTATGGTTTGACGGGGGATCTCCGGGCGCAGCTGCGCGCCCTGTCGGAGGCGTGTCAAAAATACCGGCTGCAAGTGGCATTGGAGGCAAGCGCGCAGGCAAACCTGGACGAGTACAGGCGACAAAACCCCGTCCTTGGCGGGGAGATGCCGGCAACATCGTTCGACCTGCCGTCCCTCCTGGAACAGGAGAAAAGCCTGACAAGGGAGCTGTCTGCGCTGGTGGAGCAGCGACTGACACTCGAGCGGCGCTTTGCGCGGGAGGAAGCGCAGGCCTCGCAATGCGCGGATTTGGAGCAGGAACTGCTGTCCCTGCAGGAAAAGCTGGCTGTCGATACCGAGCGGCACCGGATTTTACAGCACACCAGCACCCTGCTGAAAGGAGCCCAACAAAATCTGACCAACCGGTATGCCGAGGGCATCCACCAAAAGTTTGGCAACTATGTTGCACTGCTGGCAGAGGCGGGGGCGGCGGAGGGCTATACGCTCACCCCGACCTTTGAGGTGGCGGTGTTCCGTGAGGGGGCGAGCCGGGCACCCGAGGCGCTGAGCCGCGGGTACAGGGACCTCATCTCTCTGTGCGTGCGGTTTGCCCTGACAGACGCGCTCTTTGAGCAGGAGCAGCCGTTTATGATTCTGGACGATCCTTTTGCCAACCTGGACGACCGACACGTTGAGGCGGCGCTTGACCTGCTGCGAAAGTTGGCGGAGCGACGGCAAATTCTGTACTTTGTCTGCCACTCGTCCAGGGGCGAGTCGGCGGGCTGATGCCCTGCGGGGATGCCCGCGCCCATCAAAAAACCACGGAGCGGCAGCGAGCGGCGGGATGACCGGCGCGCGAGGTCGCTTTTGTGACGGCAAAAGTGACAAACAACAGCGGCGGGCGGTGGTCTTTGGTGCGGGATGTACTTCAAAAAGCACAAAAAAGGGCATGTGGGTCTGACAAAGCGACGGAAATAACGAATTTCGCACAAGAAATCGAATACTTTTTGTGCGCAATTTACAAAAATAAAGTTTTTTCGAAAAAGCTCTTTACAACTTTAGTTTGATGAAGTATAATATCCTCAATAGTTTAGTGCGCTAAAGTGCTGAACACATTGAGAAAGAAGGAATACTCATCATGAAAAAACTACTCGCTCTCTTCCTGTTGCTGTCTGTGACGCTGACCGGACTGATTTCCTGCGGCGGGAAAAAATCGGATGACCAAGCAATCAAAGACAAAGGGTATTTTGTATGCGGCATCACATACTATGCGCCTATGAACTACTTTGATGATGACAGCAATCTTGTGGGCTTTGACACCGAGTTTGCCCAGGCAGTCGCAGACTACCTCGAACTGGAGGTCAAGTTCCAGATCATTGATTGGGGCAGCAAGTTCCTGGAGCTGAATTCGGGCAGCATTGACGCCATCTGGAACGGGTTCACCATTGATGACGAGCGCCGCCAGGAGGTGGACTTCTCCTATAGTTATATGAACAACTCCCAGTGCATCGTGGTCAAGGCCGCCAATCTCGACACCTACACAGGCACCGCCTCTCTGGAAGGCAAGCGGGCCGTGGCGGAGACCGGTTCTGCCGGCGAAACGATTGTGCAGGGGATGAATGCCTCCGAGGAAGTCGTGACATACACGGGCGTTTCCGCACAGACCACCGCGCTGATGGAAGTACAGGCGGGCACCGCCGACTTTGCCGTCATTGACGTGCTGATGGCTCAATCGATGGTAGGCAGCGGCGACTTTGCCGACCTGGCACTGGTGAGCGCAATCCAGCTCACCCCCGAGGAGTACGGCATCGGTTTCCGCAAAGGCAGCGATTTCACCGCCCGGGTGAATGAGGCCATTGCTGCCCTGTCCGCCGACGGCACACTGGACACGATTGCCGCGAAGTATGGCGTGTCCAATGCCCTGATTCCCGATATCGGCGAATAACTGCTCCTGCGTTGTGACTGATATTGTCCCCTGTCATGCGCAATCTTCCACCGGGATTGCGCATGGGATTCTATGGGCGGTGGAGAAACGGGGTCCTCATGTCTTTTTTTCAAGTGACAGCCGAGCTGATGGATGGTTTCTGGCTCACCTGTCGGCTGTTTGCTGAAACTTTGCTGTATTCCCTGCCGCTGGGGTTGCTCATCTCCTTTGGGTTGCTCTCCAACTTTCGGCCGCTGCGGGGGGTGATGAATGTGGTGGTCTGGGCCATTCGCGGCACACCGCTGATGCTACTGCTCTTCATCGTCTTTTATGTGCCCGGTTTTGCGTTTGGGGTCACGCTTGACCGGTATCCGGCGGCGCTGCTTGCCTTTGTCGTCAATTACGCCTGTTACTTTGCGGTGATCTTCAAGGGCGGCATTCAAAGTGTGCCGGTCGGGCAGACCGAGGCGGGGCAGGTGTTGGGGATGCGGGGAGGTCAGGTTTTCGGGCGGGTCGTGTTGTTTCAGGTGTTCCGCAATATCCTGGCGCCCGTCAGCAATGAGGTCATCACGCTGGTCAAGGATACGGCACTGGCGAGGACCATTTCCGTGCTGGAAATCATGTTTATGGCCAATCAGTTATTGACGACCAAGGCGCTCGTCTGGCCCTTGTTCTATACCGCCCTGTTCTATCTGCTCTTCATCGGTGTCCTGACACTGCTGTTTCAATTTCTGGAGAAAAAAGTCTCCTACTATAAGGTGTAAAAAATGTCGTTTTTATCTGTGGAGCATGTGTATAAGGACTTCGGCGCCACCGAGGTGTTGCGGGATGTGTCCTTTTCCGCCGAGCGCGGGACCATCACCGCCATCATCGGTGCCTCCGGCGCCGGCAAAACCACGCTGCTGCGTTGCCTGAACTTTCTGGAGCTGCCCGATCAGGGCACCATCCATTTGAACGGCAAGTGCATTTGGCAGGCGGGGGTGCACTATACCAAGGCGGAGCTGCGGGAGCTGCGGCTGAACTTCGGGCTGGTGTTTCAGTCCTTCAACCTGTTCCCCCAGTACACGGCACTGCAAAATGTACGCATGCCGTTGCAGTTGCAGTGGAAGGAAAAGCTGAAAGCGCAGCGGCTGTCCTTTGGTGCCTATCAGGCAGAAAAAAAGCGGCGGTTGGCCGAGAGCACCGCTGCCGCCGAGGCCATGCTGCGGCAGGTGGGGCTGGGAGAGAAGCTCCACGCCTACCCCTGTGAGCTGTCGGGCGGGCAGTGCCAGCGGCTTGCCATTGCGCGCGCGCTGATTTTGGAGCCGTCCGTACTTTGCTTTGACGAGCCGACCAGTGCGCTGGACCCGGCGCTGACGGGCGAGGTGCTGCGCGTCATTCGCAGCCTGTGCTCCGAGGAGCGGGCGATGATTGTGGTCACTCATGACATGGATTTTGCCGCCCGTGTGGCCGACCGTGTGGTCCTCATGGAGGACGGCAGGGTCAAGGACGAGGGGACCCCCGAGCTGCTCAAGACTGTTTTTCAATCAGGAGGAGAGCTATGACCGAGAAGGACACGCACCATCCCATGGATGAGCTCTATGAGGAAGTGCTCAAGATCAGAACGCTGGCGGAATGCCAGGCGTTTTTCAGCGACCTCTGCACGTACAAGGAGCTGGAGTCTATGTTGCAGCGCATCCGTGCCGCCAAGATGTTGCTGGAGGGGAAGACCTACCAGCAGGTCATCGCCGAAACCGATATTTCCAGCGCCACGCTCAGCCGGGTGTCCCGCTGTATCAAGCACGGCCCCGGCGGTTATCCGACCATCCTCTCCCGTCCTTCTGCGCCATGTGGGGAGCAGCCTACCTAAGGCAGGGGACAGACAACCCTCAAAGCGTCTTGCGGCGATTTTGCTGTCGTCGCAAGACGCTTTTTGTGTGCCGGGGCGGCGCTTTGCTGTCGTCGCAAGACGCTTTTTGTGTGCCGGGGCGGCGCTTTTCGGCCGCGGTGTGCGCCGGGGAAAGGTTTGCGCTGTCGAAAAGTGCGTTTTGGCTTGATTTTTCCGGTGAAATCGTGTACAATAAACACGGTGTGACTAATGGGAATAATATGACTGAAAAGGAGAATGAATATGCTGGTATCTGCAAAAGAAATGCTGTCCCGTGCCAAGGCGGGCAAATATGCCGTGGGGCAGTTCAATATCAACAATTTGGAATGGACCAAAGCGATTTTGACCACGGCGGAGGAGCTGCGCTCGCCGGTGATTCTGGGCGTGTCGGCGGGGGCTGGCAAGTACATGTGCGGCTTCAACACCGTCGCCGCGATGGTACGGGAAATGATGAAAACCCTGAAAATCACCGTGCCGGTCGCCCTGCACCTGGACCACGGCACCTACGACGAGTGCCTGCAATGCGTGGAGGCGGGGTTTTCGTCCATCATGTTTGACGGTTCGCACTACCCCATTGAGGAAAATGTGGAAAAGACCCGGGCGCTGGTGAAGCTGGCCGCCGAGCGCGGCCTGTCACTGGAGGCCGAGGTGGGGTCCATTGGCGGTGAGGAGGACGGTGTGCTGGGCGGCGGTGAGTTTGCCGACCCCGACGAATGCAAAATGATTGCCGACCTGGGCGTGGATATGCTGGCCGCCGGTATCGGCAACATCCACGGCAAGTACCCCGACAACTGGCCGGGACTGTCCTTTGACACCCTGGAGGCGGTGCAGCAAAAAACCGGTCTGATGCCCCTGGTGCTGCACGGCGGCACGGGGATTCCCACCGAGATGATCCGGCGCGCCATCTCGCTGGGGGTAGCGAAAATCAATGTGAATACCGAGTGCCAGCTGACCTTTGCCGCGGCTGTGCGCGGTTATATCGAGGCGGGCAAGGATCTGGTTGGCAAAGGGTTTGACCCGCGCAAACTGCTCGCGCCCGGCGTGGAAGCCATCAAGGCGACGGTCAGGGAGAAAATGGAGATTTTCGGCTCTGTGGGATGCGCTGACTGACGACGGTCGGCGCTCTTTCGCGACCCGAGATCCCCTCCGAGGGGGGCTTTGGGGGCTTTTGGCCGGCGGGCAGCGTTCCCGTTACGGCCGGTCGGCGGTATGCTCGACAATGGCAGACCACACCGCCCGAATTCCCTCCACGGCGGCACTGAAGGGGTCAAAGAAGGGGACATGTTCCGCCAGGTAGTTGCCGGGGGTGTCGCTGAGGGTGATGTCCATGCCGCCGACTGAAAAGCTGTCTTTTGCCAGGAAGGCTTTCCCTTGCGGGGTACTGAAAAAAATTCCTGCGGCGACCGCTGCCAGCAGGCAGCTCACGACCAGACGCTTAATTAAACGAAACATAACGGCTCCTTTCTATGCCCGGACACCGGGGAAGTGGGGGCCATCCCATGGATGGCGGTGTTTGTGACGGGGTGCCCCTGCGGTATTGTTGCGGCGGGGCAAAGGGCATCTTGGCGGGCAAGCGCTTATGCCGGGTAGCCGAACACTTCGTTGAGCACCTCGGCGATCAGTTTTGACATGTTGTCGGTGACTTCATCGACATCCTTGGGCGAGACAAAATAGTTGCTGTCGCCCAGCGCCTCGTCCAGTGAGGTGGGGAGCGACTCAATCCCTGCCGCCTCCAGCGCGTCGGCGACCAGTGTTTTGGACTCGACCACGGTGGGCACGCCGATGGCAATGACGGGCTTTTGCAGGCTCTCTCTGTCAATGGCGCGGCGGTGGTTGCCGACGCCCGAGCCGGGGGTAATGCCGGTGTCGCTCAACTGGATGGTGGACGCCAGCCGGTCCAGTGAGCGCGCCGCCAGGGCATCAATGGCGATGATGAGGTTCGGGGAGGCTTGCTGAGCGGCGCAGGCGACCAGGTCCGCCGCCTCCATGCCGGTCTGGAACATCACGCCGGGGGTGAATACGCTGATGCCGCTGCACGCCATTTTGGCGAACAGCTCGGGCATCTGCTCCTTGATGTGGCGCGTGGCGGTCAGGTGCGTCGCGGCACGGGGGCCGACCGCGTCAGCGGTGAGGTGCCCGTTCCCCAGCCCTACCACCAAAATGGTGGCGTTTTCAATGGGGAGGTTGTCGGTCAGGCGGTCATACAGCCCCTTGAGCTGTTCGCCCAAGACCGACTTTACGACCTCTTTTTCCTCCGCGCTCATCGACCATGCGTGGGGATGAAACAGGGTGATATAGTTGCCCTTTGGTTTGCCAAGGCTCGCCGCCCCCTCGTCGGAGTCCACGACCAGTTCGCTGATTTTCACACAGCCGTGTGCTGTTTCTTTCTGAGTGACGCCGGGCAGTGCCAAGTCGGCGCGGTGCCGTTCGTAGGCAAGGTCGGTATGGGGCATACGGCGTGCCCCGGGAGAGTGAGACTGTTCCATGGTCGCTCCTTTGGGTAGATTTTGATACACTTAGTATGCCTGTCCGTCTCCCTTTCAAACCAAAGTTTTGCAGATTTTTGTTTTTTTGGCGGCAGGCGGAGGGCAAAAAAGACCCCGTTTGCTCAAAAAATGTTCATACTATTTAGTAAGGGTCAACAATCTGTCCGAAAATAATTGTGCATTGTTACAAAAATCCAAGACCCGAAAAAAAAGATTGAAAAACCCACGGGTTAATGATATAATAAAAGTTGTTTGATTACCTGTTCAAAGGAGCCGTATGTCATGAAAAAGTTTTTGAGTGCCCTGTTAGCCATGGTGATGCTTGCCGGATCGCTGCTTTCCCTGTCTTCCTGCGGCAAGTTGGTCATGGATGGTGCGGAAATCAACATATACTTAAACGATGAAGTGTTTGATTTTGACCCGGCCATGTCGTATACCGACGACAATGCCCTGCTCGCGATGAGCCTGCTCTTTGAGCCGCTGTTTGTGGTGGACCGGAAGGGGAAACTGCAGAAGGCCGCCGCAAAGTCCTATGACATTGACAAGGACAACCATAAAATTTACATCACCTTACGGGAATCCTACTGGAGCGACGGTCAGGTCGTCATGGCGGACGATTTCGTGTACGCGTGGCGCCGCATTCTGGACCCGACCAACCAGAGCCCGGCGGCGGCTTTGCTGTTTGACATTAAAAATGCGGTGAAAGTGAAGCATGCCGAAGACGGGCTGACTGTCTATGATCTGGGCATTCATTCGCTGGATAGCAACCGCACCCTTGAGATTACGCTTGAGGGGGAGATTGATTACGACGCCTTTTTGTACAACCTTGCCAGCGTGATGCTCTCGCCGGTGCGCGCGGCGGTGGTGCAGGGGCAGGACAGTGTGTGGGCGAAGTCCGCCACCACCATTTACACCAACGGCCCGTTCAAACTGCGCACCTTCAACCTGCTCTACGGCTACTTCACCCTGGCGCGCAATGCCGACTACCACCGCCCCGCAAACTCCAAAAAGCCGGTGGACAAATATGTCACCCCCGCCGTCATCCGCACGCTGTGGAATGTGGAAAGCGGGCTGTCCAAGCGGGACTATCTGACGCAGTTACAGGAGTATGTGGAACAAAACCTGGTGTTTTATCTGGGCTCTCTGTCGCCCGAGGCGCGTCGGGAAGTCAGCCGGGCGCGGAACCTGGAAACGGCTGACCGCCTGTCCACCTATACCTACGTGTTCAACACGGAAAACCCGCTGTTCGCCGACCCCGAGGTGCGCCAGATTTTGTCTGCGGTGCTCGACCGTGAGCAGATTGCGGAGATTGCCGTCTTTGCCAAGCCTGCTACCGGGCTGATCCCGCAGGGGGTCTTTAACACCAACAGCCGGCGTTCCTCCTTCCGCAAAAAAGGCGGGGCACTGCTGTCGGGCACTGCCGGCATGAGCATTGATGAGGCCTATGACGCGCTGGATGACATCGGAGCACCGCGCGGCACCTTCTCCATCACCTACCAGCAGTCTGAGGAAGAACAGGAAATCGCGTTCTATGTCAAAGACATTTGGGAGCAGCTCGGCTACCGCGTGAATATCAAGGGGGTTTCCGAAACGCAGGTAGAGTATGCCGGGGTGTTTTATACCGAGGCGGAGCTGCAGCTCACCTATGAAACCGGAGACTTTGATGTCATCGCCATCGACTACCAGATGATGTCTGTCAATGCCCTGCCGGTGCTGAGCACCCTGACCAGCACCCTGAACGGCAACGGCACCGATATGGATTACGAGTCGGAGGACTACCTGCAGATCAAGTCAAACCCCGCCAATTGGTCAAACGAGGCCTATGATGAGCTGATTGCGAGCGCTCGGCAGGAGAAGGACGACAAAAAGCGGGCGGACATTCTGCACGACGCGGAGGAGCTGCTCATGGAGGAGCTGCCGGTGATGCCCTTGCTGTTTAACCAGACCTACTACCTGCTCAATAAGAATCTGAAAAAGGTAACGGTGGACTACTTCGGCTACCCGGTATTCACGAAAGCTAAGCTGAGAAAATACGACCGGTACTTCCTGGAGGAAATTGACAAGATTCTGTTCCCTGAGGAAGAAGAGGAGTGAGTGGTCGGAGCCAAGGCGCACGGGCGGAACGAGCCTCCCTGTACCAAAGAGGAAAACACCATGAAATACACACCGGAACCGGCACTCGAGGATAAGACGGATATCAAAGTGTTCCTGCTGTACCTGCTCAGCGGCACATCGCAGCCGCTGGACTATCAGACCATTCATGATATGGCCTGCGGGGGCGGCCTTGTGCATGCCTTTGATTTCGCCGAGTGCTTTGATGAGCTGGTCGAGCTGGGGCATGTCCTCTCGGACGAGGTGGACGGGGAGCGGTTTTATGTGATCGCGCAAAGCGGCAGGGAAGTGGCGGCAGAGCTGCAAAGCGGCATTTCGGAGACCGTTCGCACCCAAAGTGCCGTGGCGGCCGCCAAACTGCTCAGCCTGCGCCGGCGCGGTGCGCGCGTAGGGTGCAGTGTGACTTTGCGCGACGATAAACGGTATGAGGTGACCTGCCGCATCACCGAGTCGTCGGGGGAGTTGTTGCAGGTGCGCGCCACCGTGACCACCCAGGCGGAGGCCGAGCAGATTAAGCACAATTTTGAAAAAAAGCCGGATGCGGTATTCCGGGGTGTGCTCGCCGTGCTGGCGGGAGAAGTGGACTACCTGCTGAATTGAGCGGGCGCCTGTGCGCGGCAGATGAGTCAAAAAACGGATGAATTGAATAATTTATTAATAATTTTCAAAAAAAGTTTACAAAATGCTTGACATTTGCGTCACGACTGGTATAATGTACTTGAAATGGCTTAATTTTGCACTTGGTTATATATGAATCATACAAATGCAGACCTCCAAGCCCTCATCCGAGCGGTCAAAAAGGGAGACCAAATTTCATTTGAACGGCTTCTTTGTCAGTATGAACCGCTGCTCACTGCCTGCGTCAGCGCTTGTTTGGTACGGTGTCCGTACGCCGACCGACAGGAAGTGTTGCAGGAAGGCAGGCGCGCTTTGTATCGGGCGGCCCTGTCTTACCGTATGGAATCTGCCGATCCGACCTTTGGTTTGTATGCGAAAATCTGCATCAACCATGCATTGATCTCGCACTTTGTGCGTAGGCGTTCCGCTTCCCCTGATTGCGTTTCCCTTGACGAACTGAACGAGAAGGGCCAACTGGACAGTTATATCAGCGCGGGCAACTGCGATGATGTTTTGAAAAAATTAATTGATTCTGAAGCTGCCGATGCACTTTACGAGCGTATCAAACAGGTACTGTCAAAGTATGAAATGTACGTGTTTGAGCGATATGTCGATGCCATGCCACTCCGGCAAATTGCGAAAGAGGCGGGCAAAAGTGTCAAATCGGTCAGCAATGCGCTTGGCAGAGCCACCATGAAATTGCGCCGAAAAATTCAGTGATCTTAATTAAAATGTCTATATGCCCCAGTAGCTTAAGGGAGAGCGTTGTTATCAAAGGTGTCGGTTGGAATCCGTCTAAGGGCAAAATTTTTAACCATTTTAAGCGAGGTAGTGCAGATGTTTCAGGACAAGACAATGAAGTGCAAGGATTGCGGCAGCGATTTCGTGTTCACAGCAGGTGAGCAGGAATTCTATGCAGAGAAGGGTTTCCAAAACGAGCCCCAGAGATGCAAGGTTTGTCGCGACAGCAGGAAGCAGGCAACAAGAGGCGCGCGGGAGATGTTTGATGCCATTTGCGCCGATTGTGGCAAGGAATGCAAAGTGCCCTTCAATCCGACCGAAGGCAAAGCGGTTTACTGCAGCGAATGCTACGCAGCAAAGAGAAACTAAGTTTCGGCGGAGAAAAGCACGCAAACCCGAATATCGGGTTTGCGTGCTTTTCTTTTGCGGATAGGGTTTGATGGCGAGGCGGGTGTGCCCGGGAGGGTGCGGGTGTTCGGGGGGCGGATGTCCGGCTTTTGATTTGCAACTTTTGACATGGGGCTATACTTTTTTTGTGAGTTGTGGTATAATACAGGCAATCCGTATTGCTTTTGCCATACGGGGAGCTACCGCTCCTGCCGCACATCCGTGCGGCTTGCCTGATGGACGGCTGCGCCAAGGTGCCATGGCAAGAGAAGCGTTTTGATCGTAACATATTATCAAGGGAATTGTGAATCAAAGAGAGCCGCTTTGCCGCGGCAAACGCCGGAAAGGGCTGAATATGCACGAGGAAAACGGAAAAAAGACGACGGTTGCCGGGCGGGTGAATGAGAAATCTGCGGCGCGGGGCGCCGGGATGGTGCAGCAAGGCACCAAAAAGGTGCCTGCCGGTCGGACGGATGGGCGTTTTCCGGCGCGGGGCGCCGGGAACGAGCGGCGGGCCGTCGGAGGCGAACGGCGGGGTGCCGAGACCGAGCGGCGGGGGGCTCCGGTGACGGCTTCCGAACTGTCGGGGGAGACATTGACCCGTCAGGGCGTGATGCCTGAGGCAGAGGGGGACTCGCCGAGCGAGAGTCTGATTGCCGGGCGAAATGCGCTACGGGAAATGCTGAAAGCCGGGCGGGACATTGACAAAGTGTTTGTGGCCAAAGGGGATCGGGACGGCGGACTGGTACGGTTACTGCAGGACATCGCCGCCCTGAAAGTCCCCATCATAGAGGTGGAGCGGGCGAGGCTGGAGTTGCTGTGCGGGCACAGAAACCACCAAGGCATTGTGGGCATGGTGGCCGAACAGAACTATGTGTCGCTACAGGAGATGCTGGACCGGGCGGCGGCCTTGGGGGAAGCGCCCTTGCTGGTGGTGGCGGACGGCATTGAGGACCCGCACAACTTAGGAGCGCTCATTCGCTCCGCGGAGTGTGCCGGGGCGCATGGCGTGGTGATCCCCAAGCGGCGGGCTGTCGGGCTGACGTCGGCGGTGGCGCGCGCTTCCGCCGGTGCGCTCGCGCACCTGCCGGTGGCCAGAGTCACCAATCTTGCCGTTGCCCTCGACACCCTGAAAGAACAGGGGTTGTGGATTTATGCCGCCGATATGGACGGGGAGCCCTACCATCGTGTCGATCTGCGCGGTCCCGCCGCCATCGTGCTTGGCAGCGAGGGGGCGGGCATCTCCCGCCTGGTGAGGGAAAAATGCGATTTTTCAGTGAGCATCCCACTGTATGGGAAAATCAACTCTCTCAATGTATCGAGTGCCGCCGCGGTGATTTTGTGTGAGGCGGCAAGGCAACGCAAGGGTCAGTAGACGATTTTGAAGGAGGGACTCCGATGGCCGATCAAGAGCGCATCAATCAACAGGAAAAAGAGTATATCAGGGACTTGTTGACACGTCTCAAGGCCAACCTCAACGCCGACGCCACGCGCACGGACGAGCAGGGGGCGGCGGAGGGGGTGGATGTGCAGCAGATCCTGCACCAAGCCGAGCAGGAGTCATCCGCCAAGCCGAGCAAAGACACGGGCGAGCATCGTGCGGCACCGTCCGGCCGACAAGCGGCAGGGGTCAAGGGACAGGCTACTCCGTCGGAGCGGCAGGCCGCACAGGATGGAATGGCGGTGCCCTCCGAGCAGGAAGCGGTGCTATCGGACACCCGCAGGGCGCCGGACAGGGGTGCGCCTGAGAGGGTCGCCCCCTTTACCTCTGCCGCTCGACAGGCGGGGGCTGCGGTGACGGAGCCAAACGAGCAGGGAGCGACGGCTACGGCGGCAAGGGACAAGCTGCCGGCGGGCGCTGCTGTGGCGCAAAAAGCCGCTGTGCGGGAGGTGCACCCGGCGGCGGCCGAACATGAAAATCAAGGGCAGGCAAGGGGACCCCTTTCCCGGCAGGGAGAGGGCGCGTCCGTCGCTCCGCAGCTGAAGCGGCGGACGGAGGACAGCACTTCGGCGGAGAGTGCCCGGGTGGAGAGTGCCCGCACAAAGAGCGCCCCGGCGGAGGCCGCCCCGGCAGAAACTGTCCCGGCGGAGAGTGACCGGGTGGAGAGCCCCCCGGCAAAGGCTACCACAACGGAGACTGCGGCGGAGAGTGCCCCGGCGATGCCCGCGTATAGCGAGGCTTTGGGGAAAAGGAAGGGACGACTGTTCCTGTTTCAGTCCGCGGAGCCTGCCAAGGCTGCCGGAGACGACCCGGCGAAGACGGGGACGATAGAGGCAATTGAGGTCAGTCCGCCCGCGCCAGGTCTGCAGGATTTCGCCTCGGTGACCGAGACGGTGCCGTCCGTCCGAGGGGAACATGGGGAGGGCACCTTTACCGAGGTGGATATGAGCCGGCTGGAGACCCTGCAACGCACGGACACGCCGGACAAAAATAAAGAAAACGGGGTCAAAAAAGGGGCAGCCGGGCGCGACAAAGGGTCGAGCGGACGCGAGGGCAGGGATGCCGGGCGCGACAAGCGGCGCGCCGCCATTCAGCGGGTGCAAAAGCGGCAGCGATTGCCCGCCGACGAGGCATACTTTGACGAGCAGGACCCGCAGGCGGGGCTTGAAAAGTTGCGAAAAGAGTGCCGCCGCCGGCTGGTGGGGCTGATCGTGCAGGGCGCGCTGTGCGTACTGCTCGTCTTGTTGACCTACCTGCCCGCCTGGCGGCAGGGCCTGCCGGCGCGGATGGGACTCGCGCGGGTAGGTGGCGTGTGGTTGCTGTTTGACCTGCAGCTTCTCCTGATAGCGGCGGGAGTGGCCTGGCGGCCGCTCTACCGCTCGCTGCGCCGTCTGGGGCGAGGATTGGTTGATATCTGGGCGCCGGCCTGGTGCGGCTTGTGCCTGAGCAGTGCCATGACACTGTACCAGTATTTTGCGCATGTGGGGCATGCGGTGTATTATGGCTTGCCGGCGGCACTGTTGCTCCTGGTCCCGGCCTGCTTTGAGCTGCTGTCTGTGCGGGGGGTGTACCAAAGTGCCACCGATTGGCTGGCGCAAAAGGAAGGGCTGTGCGCCACCCTGGGGAGTACCAAGGAGTATCCGGGTCTGCAACAGGGCGAGGAGGCCTCTGCTAAGGTGCTCATACAGACACAGCCGCGTACCGAGCAGGACAGCGGTTTTCTGGCCCAGCTCAATGTGCGCTATGACGAGTGGCAGCAGCTTCGCTTTCCCCTGATTGTCGCGTTGGTGATGGCTGCCTCCGCGGCGGTGGTCGCGTGGTTTGCGGACGGCGGGGTACTGAGCGCCCTGCATCGCGGGCTGAGCACCTGTCTGATGGCGCTGCCCCTGTCCGCCGCCTTTCTGCATCGGTACACCTTTGCACGGCTGCGCCGTTTGCTCGCCAAGCACGGGCTGACTGTGGCGGGGGAGCGGGCGGTGAGAGAGTATGCCCGGGTGGGTGTGATGACCTTTGCGGACACCGACGCCTTTCCCATCGAGCAGGTACAGGTGCGAAAAATCAAGCTGTGCGGTGAAAACCGGCTGGATAAAGTGATGGGGTACCTGTCCGCCCTCTTTGGCGAGGTGGGGGGGCCTCTGCAGGGGGTGTTCCGCACGGACACTCCGAACCCGCCCGCGGTCCTGGTCAGTGAAGTGGCGGAGGACGGGCTGGCCGCCGTGATTGACGGGGTCGCCTTTTTGGCGGGGCGCGGGACCTATATGGAGCGCAAGGGAATCAATTTCTACTATGACTCGGACGACGAGGGACAGATTGAGCGGGGGGATGTCCGCATCATGTTCACCGCCGTCGAGGGGCAGCCCTGTGCCAAGCTGTACCTGGCCTACGGCATCCGGGCGGGATTTGTGAAGTATGCGGAACAACTGGACAAGCAACATATCTACCCCGTCCTCAAAACGGCGGACCCCAATATGACCGAAAAGCTGCTGGACAGGCTGACCTATCTCAGCGTGTGCCGCATTGGTCTGTTGCATCGGCAGACAGCCGACGGAGAGAACCCCTCGGGCGGCGGGTGCCGCACCGGACTGTTCAGCCGTGGCGGCAGGGTGCGGGATCTGTACCATGCGGCGTTGCTCTTCAAGGGCTACCGGACCACGCAAAAACGCCTGCGATATCTGTCGGTCATCCTCACGATTCTGGCAGGCGGGCTGGGCGTGTTGCTCGCCGCCTTCGTGCCCTCCTTTACCGCGTATGCACTGCCGGCAGTCGTTTGCCAAGTGGCTTCGCTGGTACCGCCGCTGCTGTTCATTGAGGCGGCGATGATGAAACACAAGATTGGAAAAGAACTCACATGACCCATCAACAGCGCATAGATACCCTACTCAAGACCGTGAGCAAGCCGGGGCGGTACATCGGTGCCGAATACGGGCAGGTCCAAAAAGACAGCGCGGCGGTCAAGTTACGATTTGCCCTCTGCTTCCCGGATACGTATGAAATCGGCATGTCCAACTTAGGGGTGCGCATCCTGTACGATGTGCTGAACCGTGCCGAGGACATTGCCTGCGAGCGGGCCTATGCCCCGTGGCTCGATATGGACCGTGCCATGCGGGCGCACGGCATCCCCCTGTGTACGATGGAAAGCGGAGAGCAGCTGACGGCGTTTGAGATGGTGGGGTTTTCCTTGCAGTACGAACTGTGCTACACCACCGCGCTGCATATGCTGGACCTGGCGGGGATTCCCCTTTATGCCGCGGAGCGGGACGAGAGCGCCCCCTTGATCATCGGGGGCGGGCCCTGTGCCTATAATGCCGAGCCGGTGGCCGACTTTTTTGATGTGTTTGCCATCGGCGAGGCGGAGGAGTCGCTGCCGGAGCTTTGCCGGCTGTATATCCGCATGAAAGAGGCGGGGGGCTATACCAAGCAGGGCTTTTTGCGTGAGGCCGCCAAGATCGGGGGGATGTATGTGCCCTCCCTGTATGAGGTGAGCTACCGGGAGGACGGTCGGGTGGCAGGGATTGTGCCCCGATACGGCGATGTGCCGGCCAAAGTCAGAAAAAGAATTGTGGCTGATCTTGACAGCGCTCCCTTTCCCACCCACTTTGTGCTGCCCTATATCGAAACCGTGCATGACCGCGTGGTCGTGGAGGTCAATCGCGGCTGTATTCGCGGCTGTCGGTTCTGTCAGGCGGGAATGGTGTGCCGCCCGAACCGTGAAAAAAAACCCGAGACCCTGGCGCGGCAAGCCAGGTGCCTCTATGAAAACACGGGCTATGACGAGGTGTCCCTGGTGTCGCTGAGCATCAGCGACTACTCAAAACTGGACGAGCTGACCCGACTGTTGCTGACATGGACCGACGACGCCCATGTGGGGCTGTCGCTGCCCTCCCTGCGGCTGGACAGCTTCAGCCAGGAGCTGATGGAGCGTGTCTCCTCTGTTCGTCAGGGGGGTCTGACATTTGCCCCGGAGGCGGGCACCCAGCGGCTGCGGGATGTGATCAATAAGAATATCACCGAGGCGGACCTGGTGCGGGCGGTGGACATTGCCTTCCGAAACGGGAAAAGCTCGGTGAAGCTCTACTTTATGCAAGGGCTGCCCACCGAGGGGCAGGAGGACTTGCGGGGCATTGCCCGCCTGGCCGACAAGGTGACCGAGACCTACCGCGCGATTCCCAAAGAGCAGCGGAGCCGCGGGCTCAATGTGACGGTGAGCGTCTCCTGCTTCATCCCCAAACCCTTTACCCCTTTTCAGTGGGACGGGCAGGACCCGCTGGGCACTCTGGAGGAAAAACAGCAGTTTCTGCGCGGGGAGATCACCAACCGACAGGTGCGCTACCACTGGCACGACGCCCGGGCCTCTCACCTGGAGGCGGTCTTTGCCCGGGGGGACAGGCGGCTGGCGCCGGCACTGGCGACGGCCTGCCGCGAGGGGCTTTTCTTTGACGCATGGGACGAGTGCTTTGATTTTGACAAATGGATGGAGGTCTTTCGCCGTTGCGGCATAGACCCGACCTTTTATGCCAACCGCGTGATGGAGAAGGACGAGACCCTTCCTTGGGATATGATTGACTGCGGGGTGAGCAAAGCGTTTCTGTGGCGGGAGCGGGAGCGGGCCTATGCCGCCCGGCCCACGCCGAACTGCGCGGAGCAATGCAGCGGTTGCGGGGCCAACTGCTTGGGAGGTGAGGGACGATGGTGCCGAGCATGAACGGAGGGGCGCAAACGCCGGTTTGGGTGCGGCTGCGCATGCGCAAGGCGGGGCCGCTGCAATTCATCTCACACTTGGATTTTTTGCGCACCCTGCAAAAGGCGCTGGTGCGCGCGGGTCTGCCCCTGTGGTACTCGATGGGGTACAACCCCATCCCCAAAATTTCGGTGGCGGCGCCCCTGTCGGTGGGGGTGAGCAGTGAGTGCGAGCTAGTGGATGTGCGCCTGACCCGCCCGGTTGACCCGGAAAGGGCGGTGGCGGCGCTGCGGGAGAACTTGCCCGTACACATGGCCGTGACCGAGCTGTATGTCCCCGAGACCAAGCTCAGCGCGCTGGCCTGGATAGGCTATGAGGTACAGGTGTTCACCGACGGGGCGAGCGACGGGCTGGCGGCTGCCTGTCAGGATTTTTTGGCCTCCCCGGTCATTATGGTGCTGAAAAAAACCAAGAGCGGGGAGCGGGAAAGCAATATCAGGCCGCAGATTAAAGAAGCGGCGTGCCGATACGATCCCGCGGCGGACTGTCTGGCGTTGCGATTGGTGCTGTCGGCACAGCAGGCCTCCTTCCTCAACCCGGAATATGTGCTCGGAGCGCTGAAAAGCGCGTGCGGCATTGCGGAGGGAGCAGCGCAGGGACACACCATCTGCCGCACGGGGGTGTTTGCGGAGGACATGCAGCCCTTTCGATGAGGGGTTGTCCGCGGGGGCGGGTCAGAAAATGTTTCCAAGCGAGCAAAGCGACTGTTCCCTCAGGTGGGAAAGGCCGCTCTGTAACATGGAAAGGGTGAGGATATAGTCGGTGTAATTGCCGGCCTCACAGGCACCCATGAGCGCGGCGAACTGATCCTGCACCTGCATGAGGTCGTGGTGGTTGACGGTCAGGGAGATATAGCGTAGTTTTTCCTGCCAGCTTTGGTGGATGCCTCTGACTTGCTCGCCTTGCCCTGACAGGTCTGCCCGGGCGGGATCTTCCGGCTTTTCGGGCAGGGGGAGCGCGGCGACGGCGGTGGCCGTCTCGCTGATCTGCCGCACCACGAGGTGGGCGTTGACAAATACGAAACCGACCAACACCGCCAGCAGGGAGAGGGTAATGATAAAGGTTTTCATGTGTCCTCCCGCTCGGTTTTCTTCTTGACCACCGTGATGTGCCCTAAGTCGTCAATGCCCAGCACAAAAATGTCACCGACGGCACAGCGGTACCGGGCGCACAACTCGTGGAGCTGCGTTTCGGTGTAGCCGGTTTTGGCGAGTGCGTTCTTTTCAATGGTGCCGTCCAGGATGACCGAGTGCATGATCCCCACATCTACCGATTTGATACCGAGGTCGGCGGGGGTCGCCGGTGCCTTGGAGGCGTTCGGGATGATGGAAAACTTGCCGTTCTGCTCGAGGATGGCATAGCGGACATCCGACAGGTTGACGACGCCCTGCTGGCGGCACTCGCTGAGCAGCTCTTCGACCGAAATGCGCATGCGCCGCATTTGATCCTCCCGAATCACCCCCTGTTCGATGATGAAAATGGGGTGGCTTTCAAAGATTTTTTTGAGGAAATTGAGTTTCGTTTTGCTGAATGTGATGATGATTTCCATGGACATAATGAATAAAATGGGAATGAGCGCATACAGCAAAGGGATATCCGGATCGTCGATCGGCATGGCAGCGATCTCGGACAGCAGGAGTGAACCGATCAGGTCTGACATCTCCAGTTCACCCACCTGCCGTTTGCCCATGAAACGCAAAGTCAGCATGAGTGTTATGTAGATGATCAGGGCGCGGAAGAAGATAGCGATCATCGGAACATTCCTTTCTCTTACCGTATATTTTTCACAGAGTGTGCCGTTGCCTGTCAAAAGAGTGCTGCGCACCCCCGCCGAGGGCGGCGGTGTGCGGTCATCCATTATGATACCCTAAAAACAGGGTTTTATGAGGCGGGATAGGCCCTTTGCGGCATGCCCGTGTAGATTCATTGACAGACAGAAGGAGAAAGAAATGAAACAACAAACAAGAGTACTGCAAATTTGTATGTCAGGGCTGTTTTTGGCGCTGGCACTGGTGCTGCCCTACCTCACAGGGCAACTGCAACAGGTGGGGCAGATGTTCCTGCCCATGCACATCCCCGTGCTGCTCTGCGGCTTTATCTGCGGGGGTAGCTGGGGGGCGGCGGTGGGCTTTACCGCGCCGCTGTTGCGCTTTTTGATCGCGGGCATGCCGCCCATTATGCCTGTCGGGCTGGCGATGGCCTTTGAGCTGGCGGTGTATGGGCTGGTGGCGGGCTACCTCTTTCGGCAGGTGACGAAAAAGAACTTGCTCAACACCTATCTGGTACTGCTGGCCGCCATGCTGGCAGGGCGTGTGCTGTGGGGGGTGGTGTCGGCCATCATTTTCGGCTTTCGGGGCGGGTCGTTTGGCATGAACGCCTTTGTGGCCGGCGCGTTTGTCACTGCGCTCCCGGGGATCATCCTGCAACTGCTCGTCATTCCCCCGTGGGTACAAATACTGCGCAAGCAAAAGGTCTATATTCCGTAAAAGAACGCTGCCCAAGCCTGACGATGGCTTGGGCAGCGTTCTTTTGGGGGGCACCGGCTCGCGGTGCCTGGGTTTGACGGGGGATTACTTGGTGGTCTGCGCTTCCACCAGGCGGACACCGCAGTAGATCTCGCGGAGCTTTGGTTTTTCAATCTTGCCGGTAGGATTGCGGGGAACCTCGGCAAAAATGACCTTTCTTGGCCGCTTGTAGCGGGGGAGGCCTTCGCAGAAGGACTGTACTTCCGCTTCGGTCAGGCTGCACCCGTCCTTGCAGGAGATGATGGCGGCGGTGATCTCGCCCAGCCGCGACTCGGGCAGTCCGATGACCGCCACATCCTTGATGTGCGGGTGGGCGCGCAGGAAGTCCTCGATCTGAACGGGGTAAATATTCTCGCCCCCGGAGATGATGACATCCTTCTTGCGGTCTACCAGGTAAATGAAGCCCTGCTCGTCCTCGCGCGCCATATCGCCGGTCAGCAACCAGCCGTCCTCCTTTAGGATGGCGGCGGTCGCCTCGGGGTTTTTGTAGTATTCTTTCATCACGCCGGGCCCCTTGACCGCCAGCTCACCGACCTGCCCCTGCTTCACCGGGGCTCCCTGTTCGTCAATGATTTTGGTCTGCCAGAGATAGCCCGCCTTGCCAATGGCACCGACATGGTCAATGTTCTCCACCCCGAGATGCACACAGCCGGGACCGATGGACTCGGAAAGGCCATAATTGGTGTCATACTGATGGTGGGGGAAGCAGGTCAGCCAGCGCTTGACCAGAGAGGGGGGGACGGGCTGGGCGCCGATATGCATCAGCCGCCACTGGGAGAGGCGGTACTGCTCCGGCTTGAGCTCGCCCCGCTCGATGGCGTCAAGGATGTCCTGTGCCCACGGCACCAGCAGCCAGACAATGGTGACGTGCTCCGCACTGACTGTCTGTAAGATCCACTCGGGCCTCACCCCGCGCAGCAACACCGCGCGGCTGCCCGAGAGCAGACTGCCGAACCAGTGCATTTTGGCGCCGGTATGGTAGAGCGGGGGGATGCACAAAAAGACGTCCTCATGGCACTGGCCGTGGTGGTGCTGCTCGGTGAGGCAGGAGGAGACCAGGGCAGCATGAGTATGTAAGATGGCTTTGGGAAAGCCGGTGGTGCCGGAGGAAAAGTAGATGGCGGCGTCGTCCTCATCCCGCAAGGGGAGGGCGGGCGGGGCGGCGGGGAAGCTGTCTGCCTCCGAAAGCGACCCGGCAAAGGCGGGGCGGGGCTCGCCCACAAAGAAAAATTCCCGTACCCGCAGCTTGGGCAGGACCTGCTCGATGCGGGTGGTGAACTCGGGCCCGAAGACCAGCAGACTGACATCTGCCAGCTCCAGACAGTATTGAATCTCCTCGGCGGTGTAGCGATAGTTCATGGGCACCACGATGGCACCCGCGCGCAACACGCCGAAATACAGGGGGAGCCATTCCAGGCAGTTCATAAGCAAAATGGCGACTTTTTCGCCGGGTTTGACCCCGTGAGCCTGGAGCATATGGGCGACTTGGTTGGCCACGCGGTCAAACTGCGCCCAGGTCAGGGTGCGCCGGTAGCTGTCGGCGCGGGCGGGCTCGATGAGCTGAAACTCCCGCCATGCCTGGGGGGCGGCGGGCCGGTCGGTGGGGTTGATCTCCACCAAGGCAACCTCGTCGGGGTACCGGGCGGCGTTGGTTCGCAGAAATTCGGTGATGGGCATGCTGGACATCCTTTCAGACTGGCTTTGGGCAATAAAAAAAGTCCTCTGGCATCGCAGAGGACGACCGTGGCCGTGTTACCACCTCAATTTACCGCTGTCTCGCGACAGACGGCCTTGACGGGTCAGGTGATGACCCCGACGCATAACGGGCGTCGCCGTCGCAGCCTACTCGCGGCCTTTCGGTGCGCTGCTCCCGGAAGGTATTCATACCGGCCACTCTTTCGCTGCTCGCACCTGCCGCAGCGTCTCTGCAAAAGGTTTGCCGGACTACTTGTTTCCGATCATCGCATGTGCGTACAGTATACCACCGGGGGGGTGGTTTGTCAATGTTTTTTCAAAGCATTTACGGTCGAGCGGTCAAAAATTCATATTTTTCTCACAAATAAGGGGTAGAATAAAGGGAACAAACCGGCATATGGCGCGTGAGGGCGGTATGCAGAATGAAAAACAGAAGGAGACGGTTACCATGAAACAGCGCTTTGGGTATCGGGCGGCGATGTTTTGCCTGTCGTTGCTGCTCTGTGTGTCACTTTCGGGACTGAGTGGGTGTGTGATGGAGTTTGACGCCACCACGACGACATCGGACGTCGGGGTGCTCTCGCCCTATCAGCTCGCGGTGCAAAGCGGATTTGAGGGAAGCGAGGAGGAATGGTACGCCGCCCTGCGGGGGGCGTCTGCTTATGACATCTGGCTCGGACTTGGCAATACGGGGTCCGAACAGGACTTCATTGACTCGCTCAGTCCCACCATTCAGCAATACGATATCACCATTCAGGCGGAGGCGGGGCAGGCGGCGCTGGGAAAAGCCATTCTGTCCTGCGTCAGCATCTATGCTGACTTCGACGTCACCTACCGCATCGGGAGCCATACCTTCACCGAGCAGGAAAGCGCTGCCGGGTCGGGGGCCATCTACCAATTGGACAAGGCGAGCGGCGACGCGTATATCATCACCAACTACCATGTGGTGTATCACCCGGACAGCGACACGCCGGACGGCATCAGCGACGAGATATACATATACCTGTACGGCATGGAATATGAACCCTATCAGATTGAGGTGGAATATGTCGGGGGGTCGATGTACTATGACATCGCCGTGTTGCGGGTGAAAGACAGCAGTATTCTGGCGGGCAGTGACGCGTGCGCGGTCGAGCCGGCCGACTCAAACGGGGTGGCGGCGGGCCAAACCGCCATCGCCATCGGCAACCCGGAGGCACAGGGGATTTCCGCTACCTCGGGGATTGTCTGCGTGGACTCGGAGTACATCACCATGATCTCTCCCGATGAGCGGGCGGTGGTGACCCAACGGGTGATCCGTGTGGACACCCCGATCAACTTCGGCAACAGCGGGGGCGGGTTGTTTAGCGCACAGGGGCAGCTAATCGGCATTGTCAACGCCAAAATGGTGGATGCCGAAACCGAAAATATCGGGTATGCCATCCCCGCCAATATTGCGGTGAATGTGGCGCAAAACATCATTGACCACTGTGCGGACGGGACACTGAACACCTTGCAGCGCTGTATGCTGGGGGTGAGCGTGGAGGTCGGTGGCTCCAAGGCAGTCTATGACCCCTCGAGCGGCATGGCGCGGGTGGTGGAAAGGGTAGAGGTGAGCAGTGTCGCGCCGGGCAGCCTGGCGGAGGGCAAACTGCAGGCGGGGGATGTGATTGTCTCACTGGAGCTGCGGGGGTGCACCTATGAGGTGAGCAGGACCTTTGTCGTGGTGGACGCCATGCTGAATGCCCGCGTGGGAGATACCGTCACGCTGCATCTGTTGCGAGGTAATACACCGGTGGAGGTGGAGATCGTGGTGGACGCCGCCAGCGTGAATGCGTATTGAGCGTACCATCCCGCCACCTTGACAGGCGGGCGGGGGAGCTTTTTCTGTTTCCGAAAAAGGATTTGACGTAGCTCGTCAATTGTATTATACTGAACGTAGCAAATGAGGGCCAACACGCCCAAAAGGAGAGTCATATGACGCAGCACAAGACCCGCAAAAGAATTCTCACCACGGTGCTTGCCTTGCTGTTGGTGTCGGCACTGGTGGTCACGGTGATCTACCTGTCGGATCCCGGCTCGGAGGGGCGGGTGGAGTGGGCGTCGGTCGCCTATGGCACCCTGTACAGCAACATTTCCGCCACCGGTGTGGTGTATGAGATGAGCCGGGGAAGTGAGGTGCCGCTTGCCGCCTATGTGTATGGGATTGAAAACATGGAGGAGGTCTCGGAGCGGGGATACGAGGTCAACTGGGCAACGATTTTGTTCAGTGAGCAGCCGCAGCCGATTGCCTACCGGGTGAGTGCGGTCAATGAGTCCCTGTCCGAGCGGGCGATGAGCTACCGCACCGACCTGCCCGCCATAGAGTTGGTTACGCTGGTGCCCGTTTACTTTGACTTTGCCGCCTTGGTAGCGGCGTATGAGGCGCAGCAGGCGGCGGGGGAGACCGAGGCAGAGACGTTACTGGCCTTTATCTTCACGGTGCTGCTGAACGAGCAGACCGGGAATATTGAGCACGAACATATTCCGTCCGAGTTTTTGCGGGAGGATGATGAGGCTGCCTTTACCGTCACCACCAACTACCCCAAGACACTGCTGGAGCAAGCGGTGCCTTTGGCCGGGGGACAGGCATACCAGCTGTCCAAGCTCACCTACCGGGAGGGGGACATGCTCACGCTGGGCAGCACCCTGTTCAGCCTGTCCTTCCGCTACCTCACCACCCTCTTTACGATATCGGAATACGACTATGCCGATATCAATGCGCGCATGAACCAAGGGGAGACGGTCTATGCCGCCGTGGCGGTCAATGCGCTCGGTGGCCGTAAGCTGATCGCCGAGGTGCTGTCGGTGCAAAAAACCGAAAATATGTCGGGGGTTTCCTACTATACACTGCAAGCGGGGCTGGTTTTTGCGAATTTGGAAGGGCTCAGCGAGGAAAATCCCTATGGGGACTTTACCTACTATGACCCCTCGCTGGACCAGGACGCCGTGCGGGCGCTCGGCGTGGGACTCAAGGATAATCTGACCCAACAGGAGCTGGTACACAACTACTCAATCACGCTGACCATCCAGAAATCGGTCATCCGAAACACGCTGATTGTGCCCACCAAGTGTATTTTCTATGACGACAACAAGCGTCCCTACCTGCTACTGCAGGGAGAGGACAACAAGGAAAAAAGGGTATTTATCAACATCACACTCTCCACGGGCAAGGATGCCGCTGTCCAGCCGCTGGAGGGCTACCAACTGGAAGAGGGGGACCTGGCAAAATACATCGAAAACAGGTCTCTCATCAGCTCCCTCTTTTAATGGCTATGGAAAAAAACGTGCTATCCATGCGGGGTATCGACAAAACATATCAGATGGGGGAAGTGGCACTCCAGGTTTTGTTTGGTATCGATTTTGAGGTGCAGGCGGGGGAGTTTGTCTGCATTTTGGGCCCTTCGGGCTCCGGAAAGTCCACTTTGATGAACATCATCGGCTGTCTGGATACGGCAGACGCAGGCTCATACCGCCTGAACGGAAAAGAAGTCTCGTTGCTGTCCGAAAATCAACTGGCGGTCATTCGCAACCGGGCAATCGGCTTTGTTTTTCAAAGTTTTCAGTTGCTCGGGCGGATGAGTGCGCTGGACAATGTGATGCTGCCCCTGATTTACGGCCGCTACCCGCAACGGGAGCGTGCCGAAGTCGCGCGGCAGATGCTGGAGAAGGTGGGGCTGGGGGATAAGCTGCAAAACACACCCGCACAGCTCTCGGGCGGCCAGCAGCAGCGGGTGGCCATCGCGCGGGCGCTCGCGGGCAACCCGTCCCTGATTTTGGCGGATGAGCCGACGGGGGCTTTGGACCAGAAGACGGGGGTGCAGATCATGGAGATTTTCGAGCAATTGCACCGGGAAGGCAAGACTATTGTGATGATTACGCACAGCCCCCGGGTTTCCGCCTATGCCTCGCGGGTGGTGCGGTTGCTGGACGGCAGGCTCTACCGAGAGGGGGAGGGCGTCTTTTCTGACAGCGAGGAGGCAGAGACATGATTCTCAATATTCTGAAAATCAGCGTCAAAAACTTGCTGAGCAATAAAATGAGAACCTTTCTCACCATGCTGGGCATCATCATCGGCATCTCCTCCATCATTGCGTTCATTACCATTGGGCAGGGGGTGACCTACGCGGTCATTGACCAGCTCTCGGGGCTGGGCGGCAACCGTGTGTCGGTCTCCATTACCAACACGAGAATGAAGTCCGGCTTTACTGTGGCGGAACTTTCCGCCTTTGAGGCGATCGACGGGGTGGAGGGCCTCTCCCCCTCGATTTCCTCCCGCAAGAATGTCCTGCTGGACCCTGCGCTGACCAACAGCCTGTATGATGAAACACACTTTACCGGTATACGGATCATGGGCATCAACGACAACTACTATGGCGCCACGGTCAAGCAAGATTCGCTGCTGTATGGGCGGGGGATTACGGCGAGCGACGTGGACTTTTCCACGAATGTCTGTGTGCTGGGATACCAAGTCTGGAAAAGCCTGTACGGCAACTACAATCCTGTGGGAGAGCGGCTGAAAATTCAAAATGTGGAGTTTGTGATTGTCGGGGTGATGGGCACACTGGTGGGGGTGGATACGTCCGCCAACACGGCCGTGATGGTGCCGTATACGGTGGCGATGCAGACACTGGGCATGGGACTGGTGCGGACCTTTGACGCCATCATCCGCAACACCGACGATATGCAGGCGGCCATGCTTGCCATTGACGAGCTGTGCACCGAGCTGATGAACGACAACCGCGGGTACACGGTGTTTAACCAGCAGGAGGTGATGGATGTGGTGGTATCTATCACCGATCTGGCGCTGGGCATGCTGGCGGGGATTGCCGCTATCGCGCTGTTGGTAGGGGGCATTGGCATCATGAATATGATGTTGGTCACCGTGACCGAGCGGACGGCCGAAATCGGCCTGCGCAAGGCGCTGGGGGCGAAACCAAGGGTCATTTTACTGCAATTTTTAATGGAGGCGGTCATCATCAGCGTGGCGGGGGGCGTCCTTGGTATCCTGCTGGGACTGGGGCTTTCCTATGTGGCGTCTGTGCTGATCGGCTACGCCTTTGGGTACCGCATCACCACCCTGTTGGGCGCGACGGTGTTTTCACTGGTGCTGGGCATTATTTTCGGCATTCTGCCCGCCCGGAAAGCGGCACGCCTGCACCCCATAGACGCGCTCAGAGCCGTATAGCCTAGGCGGGGCAACGAAGGGACTATCGTCAAGCGCCTCACAAAACCAGAGCCAAAGAACTGCGAAAAACAGTGCGGATGCTCTGGTTTTCTCCGTTTTGTTTCCAAGATTTTCAGGATTTTTCAAAAAAGGCTTGCCAAATTTATCTTTTTAAGATATCATGTATTATATGCATCTTGACAGGTATCGCTCTATGAAACGACTATGGAGGAAAGGTCATGAAAAGAACGGCGACCTATGTGGCGGTTTTGCTCATCGTGCTGACCGTCGTACTGACCCTTGCGGCTTGTGTGGAGCGAGCCGGCTTTAGGGTTTCATTTATTACAGATGGGGAAACCTACCATACGTTGCATACCAACGGAGGGGAAGCTATCCAGATGCCAAGCGACCCGCAAAAGGATGGGTATGACTTTGACGGGTGGTTTTGGGACAGGGGTGAGGGGGAACAAGCCTTTGACGAAAACGCGCTGTTAGAGGAGCCGCTTTCCGCGAATGTGTCGGTGTATGCCAAGTGGAAGCCGATGGCGGCTTCGTCGCTGTTCACCTTTCTGCAAACGGAAGATGCCTGCGTCATCACAGGCTTGACCGAGCGGGGGGCGACGCAAACCACCCTGGATATTCCCGCCGAAATAGAGGGACTGCCCGTTGTGAATATTGTCGGCTTTGCCTTCGAGGGGTGCCGTGGCATCACCTCCGTCACCATCCCGGACAGCGTGACTTTTATCGGGCCGGGCGTGTTTGCGGGGTGCAGCGGCATCACCTCCGCCACCATCCCGGACAGCGTGGCTTTTATCGGGGCGGGCGTGTTTGCGGGGTGCAGCGGGCTGACCACCCTCACTTTGCCTTTTGTCGGCGCCACTCCCCTGCCGGAGGAAGCTTCGAGCAGCACACTGCTGGGCTACCTCTTTGGCGCAGACAGTTATGCCGGGGGTGTGGAGACGACACAGTGGTATAGCTACTATAAAGGGGCAACCGGCTATATCCCCGCCGCGCTGGAGAGGGTGACGGTTACCGGGGGGCAGATTTTGAGCGGTGCCTTCTCAAATTGCAGCAGCCTTACCACCGTAACGATAGGGGAGGGTGTGACGGCTATCGGAGAGTGGGCTTTTGCTGGATGTAGTGCGTTAACAACCCTCACGCTGCCTTTTGTTGGCGCCTCTGAAGCAAGGATACCCGATGACGTAACCAGCGGACTGTTCGGTTACATCTTTGGCAGGAGTATTTATGACGGGGGTGTGAAGACGATCCAGCAATATGGCAACGGAACAACAGACAAGGCCACCTACTATCTCCCCGCCTCGCTACAAACGGTTACCATTACTGGGGGGAATATACCGAGCAAGGCGTTTGTGGGTTGCAACGGGCTTGTCTCCGTCATGTTAGGAAATGGCGTGACTTATATCTCCTCTTACGCATTCTACGGCTGCAGTGCGCTTACCTTTATCGAGATAGGGAGCGGTGTGAAAAACATCGGTTCTGACGCATTTTACAATTGTAGAGAGCTTGCTTCCGTCACCATTTTAGATGGCGTGCTCTCTATTAGCGCACGGGCATTTTATGCTTGCAGAAAATTGACTTCTATTGAAATCCCCGACAGCGTTTCCTATATCGGCGAGCGGGCATTTTACGCTTGCAGCGGGCTTACCTCGATTACTGTGAGCGAGGGAAATACGAAATATCACAGCAGCGGCAATTGTTTGATCAAAACCAAAACCAAGGAACTGCTGCGAGGTTCTAACGGCAGTATCATACCGAGTGACGGCAGCGTGACATCTATTGCTGAAGGGGCATTTTCCGGTTGTAGCGGGCTTACCTCCCTGACCCTCCCTGACAGTCTAAAAACGATCGCTTCCTATGCGTTTTGGGGTTGCAGCGGGCTTATCTCCCTGACCCTCCCTAACAGTGCAACCTTTATCGGCGAGGCAGCATTTTCCGGGTGTAACGGGCTTACATCCGTTCTGATAGGGGACGGTGTGAAATTTATTGGCCCTTATGCCTTCTCTGCTTGCGCCGCCACCATCCTATGGGGGGAGAATCCTTCCATCACCACCATAGGGCAGGCTGCCTTTCGCAATTATCAAGGCACCAGCCTGACGATTCCGGAGAGCGTGACTAAAATCGATTTCGAGGCGTTCTATCAGTGTACGAAACTGACCTCTGTCGTGATAGGGAATGGCGTGACTTCGATTGGCGACAGAGCGTTCCGCTACTGCACTTCCCTGACTTCTGTCATCATCCCCGACAGTGTGATCACCATCGGCCCTTGGGCGTTCTATGGTTGCGGCGAACTGACCACTTTGGTGATCGGGGACAGCGTGACCACCATCGACGTGAAGGCGTTTGAGGGTTGCGCCAAATTGACGTCTCTCACCATCCCTGACAGTGTGACTGCCATCGGTGAGGGGGCGTTCCTTAGTTGCGGTGAGCTGACCACCTTGGTGATCGGGGGCGGCTTGACCAGCATCAGCAAGCAGGCGTTCGCCTTTTGCAGCGCCTTGACTTCTATCAATATTCCCGCCAGTGTGACCACCATCGGTGAGGGGGCGTTCCTTGGTTGCGGTGTCCTGACCTCTATTTCAGTGAACGAAGGTAATACGGTCTATCATAGCAGCGGCAATTGTCTAATCGAGACGGCCACACAGGTGCTCATAAGGGGCTGCCAAAACAGCATCATACCCGATGACGGTAGCGTGACCTCTATCGGCCCATCTGCTTTTGCCGGTAGCGGGTTGCTTGCTATCAGCATCCCTGAGGGCGTGACCTCTATCGGTTCAGGCGCGTTCTATGATTGCAGGGGTTTAAGCACTGTTGTGCTCCCTGAGGGCGTGACCACCATCGGCAGCACTGCATTTTCCCTTTGCAGCGGTCTGACCTCTATCACCCTCCCCGAGGGGTTGACCTTTATCGGTGCAGACGCGTTCTCTGGTTGCAGTGCGCTGAGCGCTATTGTTTTCCCTGAGAGCCTGACCACGATTGATTCGCGGGCGTTCTCTGACTGCAGCGCTCTGACAACTGTCACTATCCCAGGCGGCGTGACTTTGGTCGGAGAGCAGGCGTTCTTTGCTTGCAGCAGCTTAACCGGCGTGACATTCGTCAACACAAGCGGTTGGTATCTAACCAGATACCTGACCTACACCAGCGGGACCTCTGTGGATGTCACCAATCCGGCGGAAAATGCGATCCGCTTGAAACAAGATCGATTTTACACCGAACACTGGAAACGCAACCCCTAATCGGAGGGGGCTTTGGATGTTAGGGCTATTTCAAACTTTGAGATGGTTCAAAAGATGAAAAGGGGCTGCCGCGACGGGATTGAGTTGCGGCAGCCTTTTTGGGCAGGGGGAGCGGTCTGTGAATTTGTCGGGAGAAGTGGGGGTTTTGGGTGTCAAGGGCGTTTTTGTTGGAGGTTCCCCGGTGAAGTGCGCCGCCTTCTTTGTTAAAAAACGCGCGGGCAGAAAAGTTTGCTTGTAATACGCGGGGGAGCGTGGTATACTATGACAAAAGGAAAAGGGAGAACGCTATGAACATTGGAGTTGCCTACCACGGCTTTACATTGAAGCGGATTTGTGAGGTACCTGAACTGGACGCCAAGGCGTACCAATTCGTGCACGATAAAAGCGGAGCGCAGTTGCTCTATGTAGAAAACGACGACCTGGAAAAGGTCTTTTCCATCACCTTCAAAACGGTGCCGGAGGATGACACGGGGGTTTTTCACATATTGGAACACTCGGTGCTGTGTGGGTCTGATAAATACCCGACCAAGGAGCCATTCGTTGAACTGCTCAAGGGCTCCATGCAAACCTTTCTCAATGCCATGACCTTCCCCGACAAGACCATGTACCCGTTCGCCAGCACCAACGAGAAGGACTTTATGAACCTGATGAGCGTGTATATGGATGCGGTGCTACAGCCCTGCATTTATGACAAAGAGGAAATTTTCATGCAGGAAGGCTGGCATTGCGAGTTGCCCGCGCAGGAAGCGCCCTATTTTAACGGCGTGGTTTACAACGAAATGAAGGGGGCACATTCCTCACCCGACACGGTGCTCTATCATGCCTGCTGCCAGGCGATGTTCCCCGATACCGCCTATCGCTTTGAGTCGGGCGGCGACCCGGTCTCGATTCCCGAGCTGACTTACCGGCAGTTTCTCGACGCGCATGAGCGGTTTTACCACCCGGAGAACAGCTATATTTTTCTGTATGGGCAAATGGATTTGCAGGAAAAGCTCTCCTTTTTGAATCTGGAGTACCTGTCCGCCTATGACCGAAAGCACCAGACGGTCACCATTGACAAGCAAAAACCGATCGGGTTTGTCAAAAGAGAAGGGCAGTATGAGATCGGGCAGGAGGACGAGGAGACCGACAACGCCCGCATGGCTGCCGCCTATATGCTGTGCGATTATGACGATCGTGAAACCATCATGACGGCGCAAATCATTCTCAATACCATTGCCGGGTCCAACAATGCGCCGCTGAAAAAGGCTGTGCTGGATGCGGGGCTGGGGAAAGACTTTTCGGCTCATGTGATTGACGGCCTCCTGCAACCCTATCTCTATTTCTCTTTGCGGAAAAGCAATCCTGCGAATGCCGAGCAGTTTTTACAGGTGCTCAGGGACACGGTAACCAAGCTCTGTGAGCAGGGGATTGACAGGGATGAGCTCAAAGCGACCATTAACAACTTCGAGTTCAGCTACCGTGAACGAGACAACAACGGCACGGCAAGCGGCGTGCTGCACGCCATGACGGTCATGGACGGCTGGTTATATGGCGGCGACCCCATTGCCTACCTGAGCGGGCTGGACATCCTGAAAGGCATCCGTGAAAAGCTGGACACGACTTACCCGGAGGAGCTGCTGCGGCGGGTGGTGCCGGACAGCCGGCACAGCGCGCTGGTGGTGCTGACGCCCTCCCGCACCCTGGCAGAGGCAAGAATGCAGGCCGAGCGGGACAGAGTGCGGCGCTTCAAAGAAAGTCACACGGAGGCAGTGCTCGCCGAACTGAGCGACAAAAACCGGCGCCTGCAGGCATTCCAGCAAACGGCGGACAGCGAGGCGGCTCTCCGGTCCTTGCCGATGCTGACACTGAACGATATTAACCCCGATGCACAGCCCGACATTCCCACCGCCAAGGTGGAGATAGACGGCATTTCGACCATCCGGCACGATATTTTCACCAATGGGATTGGCTATCTCAACTGCTACTTTGACCTGCGGCATATTCCGTTTGACCGGATGTCGCTGGTGGCGCTGCTCGCCAAGGTGCTGGGCAAGGCAGCCACCCGCCGCCGCTCCGCCCTGGCTCTCTTTACCGCCATCAAGGGGACGCTGGGAGACCTGATTTTTGTTCCTGCCGCCTATGCGCGCCTGGACAGGGAGGAGCTCTCGAGCTACCTGACGGTGAAGTGCAGCGTACTGGAGCAAAATATAGCATCCGCGACCGAGCTGATCGAAGAGGTCTGCCTCGAAACCGTGTTTGAGGCGAGCGAGGTCAGGCAGATTGTGCAGCAGCAGTTGATTGCCATGGAGCAGGTGCTGGTCTCCTCGGGTACTTCCATCGCCGCCGGCAGGGTGAGTGCCAAGCTCACCACCGAGGGCAAGTACAAGGATGCCTTTGGCGGGTATGCCTACTATCAGTTCATCAAAGCCGTCGCCGCTGCCGATATTCAGGAGATTTGCGGGCGGCTGAAAGAGCTGTCCGAGCAGATTTTTTGCAAAGAAAACATGACATTTTCCGTCACTGGGAACGACTCAATTTTTCAGAAATATGCAAATAAATATGTGCAAATGCCTGAAAATTCGACGGTTTTAGAGTCGGTTTTGCCGGTATTTTCCTCCACGGCCGCCAAGGAGGGCATTCGCATCCCTGCCGCTGTTTCCTTTGATGCGATGGGGGCGGATTTCAGGAAAAAGGGGTACGCCTTTTCGGGCGGGATGCAGGTGCTCGCCAAAATCATCACGCTGGATTACCTGTGGAACCGGGTGCGTGTGCAGGGCGGGGCCTACGGCACAGGGATGTCCGTGACCGAACAGGGCACCATGCTGTTCACCTCCTACCGGGACCCGCACATTCAGCGCACGCTGAGTGTCTTTGATCAAGCGGTGGCTTATCTGGAAGACTTTCACCCGGATGAACGGGAGATGACCAAGTATATCATCGGCACCCTGTCCGGACTTGACCGCCCGATGCTGCCGCGGGAAAAGGGAGAGGTGGGGGACAGCCGCTTTTTGCGCGGGATCACCCTGGAGCACCGCCAAAAAAGGCGCACCGAGGTGTTGCGCACCACGGCGGAGCAGATTCGCGGCTATGCGGATGTGTTGCGCCATGTGCTGCAGGACAGGGTTTGCTGTGTGGTGGGGGCCTCGGACAAACTGGATGCCGCTCGGGAGCTGTTTGATGTCATTGTCAACTAAGTGCGCAGATATTTGCAAGGGAAAGCTGCCGAGGGGCGGCTTTCTCTTTTTTCGTGTCGCGTTCGGAGCCGAGCGGAAATGCACGGCGGGACACTATCGGGACGGGCGCGGGGCGTCGTTTTTTCGTTCCAAAGTAAAAGTTTAAAAAAAAGTTAAAAATCTTAACATTATCCCTTGCAAAAAAATGCAATTGATGATATAATTTGAAACATAGTGAAATGATTCTGTGTATCATAGACCGCATCACCGAGTGAAAGGAACTTGTATCATGAGGTACTTTTCCAAATTTATCGTGCAGTTTGTCTCATTTTTCCTGGTCTTTACCATAGGATTTTTGTCCTGCATTGCCGTCGTTGTGGGCGCCGGCGCATATATTTACGGCAATGTGTCGATTGACAAACTTAACGAGTTTGGCATGGGCATTGATACGGGGAACTATTTTGACCCGAATGCCGAAGTGCCGGTGAACAGCATCACCCTGCAAAAGCTGCTGGAGGAAATTCTGGGCGTTGCGGGGGAGACCGATGAATACTCGCTTAATGACCTAATCAATCGATACGGGTTGCTTTTGCCTGATGAAGTCACAAAATATCTTCCCAGTGATGCCATCATGGATGCCGCGATTGGCAAGTTGTTCTCCAGCGAAGGTCTGGATATTCTCTTACATAACACGCCGCTCAACTACCTGTTGCAGTTCATCCCCGAGGGAGTGCTGGGGGATGAGGTGGGAGAAACCATCGGCACCAAGAGTCTTTATGAGATCATTTTCCCCGAGAGCGGGGATTATTCTGCGTTCCTGCAAGGGGTGCAGTTGGGCTTTTTCTTAGGGGTGGACTATGAGAAAACCGAGGAGGGGGAGTATGTGGTTCGGCATCGGAACCCGGAGGCCCCCACTTTGTTTGAACTTTTGGCGCCCATCGACCTGGGCGTGGTGCTGGGTATTTTCACGGCAGGCGGGTCTGTGCAGACCGCCATTTACAAGTGTCTGGGACACATTCGCTTCAACGACATCATTCGCTTCTTCGTTGACCCCTCCGTCATTAAAACAGACAGGATTCTGGCAGACAAGGGGATTGGTTCTTTCTTCCGCGAGATTGGTCACAGCGGCGAGTACGAGCTGTATATCCCCGGGGTCTTTGAACATATGTACCTTGCGACTATTTTCGGGGTGGACGGGCAGGCGGTAAACGGCAGGTTTGTCGTTGAGTATCAAAACCCCGACTCTCCGACGTTCCTTGAGCTGCTGGCGCCCTTCAACCTGGGAGCCATCGCCGCCGCCATTTTTGACGACGGGGATGTGATGGGAGCTTTCTATGCTGACCTGAAAGACATTGCTTTCAATGACCTGTTCGGTACGGTGCTGAATCTCGAGAGGCTGGGACTGGACGATGTGTTCGCAGACAAGACTATCGGTGACTTCTTGCGCTATCAGGACGGCCAGGTTTCGCTTTATGTGCCGGCACTGACAGAGGACTTGTATTTAGGTGCTTTCTTTAATGTCGATGCTCATTTTGACGAGGACGGCAACTATGTGGTCGTCTATAGAGATCCCGAAAACCCGACCATTTTTGAGCTGTTGGCGTCCGTGCATGTCGGCGGGCTGGTGGATGCCATCTTCAACGGCGGCTCCCTGTTGGTGACCCTTTACGAAAGTTTTGACCAGATCAAGCTGGCGGATATTTTTGGACTGGTACTGAATCTTGAGAAGTTAGGGCTGGACCTGGTGCTGGGGGAGAAAACCATCGGCACGCTCTTAAAGTATGAGGACGAAAAATTCAAGCTGGACATCAACGCCATGTTCCGGCAAATCTACCTTGCTCAGTTCCTGAAGGTACCCTATACCATAGAAGATGGCCAAATCGTCATTACATATCAAAACCCCGATCAAAAAACCGTCAAAGAGCTGATTGCCCACTTGGACATCGGCGCTATTGTCATTGCGATTTTCGACAAAGACATCGATCTCATTGATACGGCGTTGGCAGGGGTGGAGTCAATCTACTTCTTGGACATCCTCGCCCTGTTCATGGACACCTCGATAGCCGGTTTGGACCATATTCTTGACGGCAAGACCATCGGTACGCTGTTTTTCTATGAAGACGGAAAGTTCTATCTGGATTTGCCGAGCTTTTTGGGTGACCTTTATCTGGCGGATATCCTCGGGGTCTCGTATGAGATCATCGACGGGCGGTTCACCCTGGCGGCGGACGATGACTCCACATTGCTGTACCGTATGCTGGCACCCATCAGCCTATCCGTATTTGTCAATCATTTGCTGGAAAACAAGGGGGACATTGTCGGCGCCTTGTACGGCGGGTTGTCGGTGCTGTCGTTCCTTGACATTGTCGCCCTTTTCGTGAAGGACCTCAGCTCGTTTGGTCTGGAGGAGGTGCTCTCCCACAAAACAATCGGGGATCTTGTCGCTTATGAAAACGGCAAGTTTTCCATCACGGTGCGGAGCTTCCTGGCCGATGTTTATCTGGCGGCCATTCTGGAGGTGCCCCATCACTTTGAGGACGGGCAAATTGTCATTGAGTTTGCTGACCCGGCAAACAAAACATGGAAGGAAATCATTGCCCATATCTCGCTGGGCGGGCTGACGGAGGCTGTGCTTGACGGGGACTATGGCCAGGTGCTGCACGAGATTTTCGCGCCCATCTACCTATCGGACCTGTTGCTCACTTTCTTTGGCAATGACCTTGGGCGGGACCTGGCAGAGGCTTTCGCCGATCTGACACTGGGAGACTTGGTGTCCGTGGAGAATGGCAACCCGGTCATCCATGCGGGGCTGATTCTGGTGAGTGTGGAGCTGGGAAACACCATCAAAGACATCTTAAACGGCACTACCAGTGTGCAGGGCTTTGTGCGCCTTGCCCTCGGCATTGGCGCGGGCGCCTACCTTGTTTTGACCAAAGGGCAGGAAGTGCTGGACCGGGAAATCAACGACGTTCTGGAGCAAGCCGGCATTGAGAACCGGTATCTGACCGCTCTGTTTGCAGGCAAGCGCTTCAGCGACCTGGTCAGCTTCGAGGACGGCTTTTCACTTGACCTGCTGGGCTTTGTGGCTGATATGGCATTTACCGATATGCTGGGCTTTGTGGGGCTGGCTGACCATGCGGCGCTGAATGCCATATTCACCGGGAAAGTGGTCAGCGATTTGATCAGCAAAGTGAATGGCAAGATTCACTTTGACCCACTGGGCTTTGTGGAAACCATTGGCTGGAGGGATATCCTCTCGATCTTTGTGGATCTGGGAGACGGAGCTTTGTCGCGCATCATTGGCGACAAGGCTATCGGAGATTTGGTTTACGAGGAAGACGGCACGCTTCACTTTGACCCGATTGGGTTCATTGGAGACATTGCCTTTGCCGACATCATTGACCTGTTTGGGGTAGAGATTGCCGCGCTGGATGCGATCTTTGGTAGCAAGACCATCAGCGATCTTGTTTACATGGAGGACGGCAAAGTTGCCTTTGACCTGCTTGGGTTTGTAGGAAGCATCTATTTCAAAGACATTGTCTCCATCTTTGCAGATTTGGGAGACGGAGCTTTGTCGCGCATCATTGGCGACAAGGCTATCGGAGATTTGGTTTACAAGGAGGATGGCACGCTTCACTTTGACCCGATTGGGTTCATCGGAGACATTGCCTTTGCCGACATCATCGACCTGTTTGGCGTGGAGATTGCCGCGCTGGATGCGATCTTTGGCGACAAGACCATTAGCGATCTTGTTTACATGGAGGACGGCGAAGTTGCCTTTGACCTGCTTGGGTTTGTAGGAAGCATCTATTTCAAAGACATTGTCTCCATCTTTGCAGATTTGGGAGACAGTGCTTTGTCGCGCATCATTGGCGACAAGGTGATTGGGGATTTGGTCTTTGAGGAAGACGGCACGCTTCACTTTGACCCGATTGGGTTCATCGGAGACATTGCCTTTGCCGACATCATTGACATCTTTGGCGTGGAGATTGCCGCGCTGGATGCGATCTTTGATGATAAGACCATTGGTGATGTGCTGAAGTACGATGACAACGGCCAGCTGCAAGTTGACTGGTACGGGTTTGTGGCAAGCATCGTAATTCTGGATCTGGTTGAGCTGTTCGTGACCAATGAGTACCTGAGCCGCATCCTGTCGGATAAGACCATCGGGACGCTGGTGAGCTACAGTGACGGCAACTTTGCCTTCCATCCGCTGGACTTTGTGGGAGATATTCAGCTGGTAGACCTGCTGGGGCTTTTCGGCATGGCATCCGAGTCAGTGCGTGCGCTGTTTGACCATCGCTCGATCGGCGACTTGATTCGCGAGGAAGACGGCAAGTTGGTGTTTGACTGGCTGGGCTTTATCGGCGATATTTACTTTACCGAGATTTTGGCTCTGTTCAATCTGGACAACGGCGAGTTGCATGAGATCTTTGCCGGGAAGCGGATCGGAGACCTGCTATACTATGCCGACGAGGAATTGCAGCTGGCATGGGTGGAGTTCATCGGGGACATTCGCTTTGTTTCGCTGTACAATGCCACCGGGCTGCAGTATGACGCACTGCTGAATTTGTTCGGCGAGAAGACGATTGGTTCTTTGCTGTATTACCGGGATGGTGTGTTGGTATGCGATTGGGTCACATTCATTTCGGATATCACCATCAACAGTCTGTTTGGCTTGTTCCTCGATGTGCAGGGGAGCGAGATCGGAGCCCTGTTTGATGGCTTAACCCTGGGCGATCTGGTCTTTGAGGAAGACGGCACGCTTCACTTTGACCCGGTTGGGTTTATCGGAGACATTGCTTTTGTCGACATCATTGACCTGTTTGGCGTGGAGATTGCCGCGCTGGATGCGATCTTAGGTAGCAAGACCATTAGCGATCTTGTGTACATGGAGGACGGCAAAGTTGCCTTTGACCTGCTTGGGTTTGTAGGAAGCATCTATTTCAAAGACATTGTCTCCATCTTTGCAGATTTGGGAGACGGAGCTTTGTCGCGTATCATTGGCGACAAGGTGATTGGGGATTTGGTCTTTGAGGAAGACGGCACGCTTCACTTTGACCCGATTGGATTCATTAGAGATATCCTGTGGGCAGATTTGCTGGCACTGGTCCTGAACCCTGATGCACACAGCATCGATGAGTTGTTGGCAGACCGGACGATTGGGGATCTGTTCAGCTACGAAGACGGCGTGTTGGCGTTCCATGTGTATGACTTTGTGAAAGACATGGTGATCAATGACGTTCTGAATAGCCTGCTGGCATTCTTGGGAACCGACTTGGTTGCCCTTGACCTGGCAGATGTGTTTGCCGGTCTGGCGGTGAGCGATGTGGTGTCCATGACAGACGGCAGTCTTGCGGTGGATGCGGAGGCTGTTCTGGGCGGACTGGATCTTGGGGCGGCTGTGGCGGATATTTTCGATGCGACGCTGACCGTTCGGGACATA
>JBBAEK010000005.1:0-75908 GCA_041655935.1 Eubacteriales bacterium | reverse complement strand
AGTGCTTTTCTAAATTCTTTTCGCACCTGTCCACGGAATCCCTTCTCGCCCCGCGCCTTCCCAGCAGGGGCGACAAGCTCCACCATTATACCTTGCCTCTGTCGCTTTGTCAAGGGGTTTTTACAAACAATTTGCGCTTTTTTGTCGATGTTTTTCACAGCGGTGCCTGTATTTGTGCGCCCTGGCGTGATTTGGCTCGGCTGAGACGACACCTGCCTCGGCAAACTAAGGAATGAAGACAGACAAAGGCTTGGCTTTGCCAAAAACAACAGAAAATGACAAGAGACTCGCTCTTTCGGTCTGAAACGCACAGTGCGCCATCTTTCGATAATATTTACCACTCATATTTATATCTGTCCGGTGAAAAATATGACCAGAGAGAAACGGCGGGAAATCTGTCGTGAAAAGTCCCGGCGGAAAGTACCGACTGTCCCTCTCGAGAATATAGATAGCAAATATCTCGAAGGAGAATCAAGATGTCCAGAAACAAGGTGGTAGTTCCTGAAGCACGCGCAGCCCTTGACCAGTTCAAGATGGAAGCCGCTTCCCAGGTTGGCGTCGGCCTGAAGAATGGCTACAATGGTGAGTTGACCTCGCGGCAGGCCGGTTCTATCGGCGGTCAGATGGTCAAGAAGATGATCGAGAAGTACGAAAACGACATCAAAAACAGCAACGGCTAACAGTCGTTTCTGAGGCGTTTCCGTGCGGAGCGTCCTGCCAAGGTCGGCAGGACGCTCTTACCCCTCTTCCGGCAGAACCAGAAGAGATACGCCCCGCTACGGCAAAGCCGCGGCGGGGCGTCAAAGGGCATGGTGTCGGGGGCATCTTATCGCTTCAGCGTGATGCGGGGGAAAGACCACTTGTACCGGGTGGCCAGCACACGGATGGTAAACACCAGCGCGGTGGTGAGGGCAATATTGGGAATCCCGCGCAAAACGGTCATGGAGAGCAGGTAGTAGGTCAGGCTGCCTGCCAAGGCGGCAATCGCGTAAATGCGTTTTTTCAGAATAAAGGGCACGGTGTCGCACATGATATCCCGCAAAAGCCCGCCCCCCACGGCGGTCAGCATCCCCAAAAAAACGCAAATAAAAGGATTGTCGCTAAACGCCGTGTCCATGACCACCTGGGTGCCGGTGGCCGTGAAAACCCCGAGGCCGAGTGCGTCAACCAGATTGTTGACCCGGTCGATTTTCTCTAAGATGATTTCCTTTTTATGCAGGATGTACATGAGGACAAACACCAAAAAAGAGGTGAGCCCGGCGACGCTCAGGTACAAGAAGTTGGAAAACGCCCAGGGCGGCAGGGCGCCCAGCAACACATCCCTGAGGACGCCACCGCCCAGGGCGGTGACCATGCCCATCAACACCACGCCGAACAGATCCAGTTCACGGTTGATGGCCACTAAGGAGCCGGCCACAGCAAAAGAGGCGATGCCGATGACTTTGATGACCGCCAGCAAAACATCCGGGAAGCTCATAACCTACCTCGACAATGGTTGAAAATATGCGGCAAACAGATGGTTTTTTCGTCTGTGCTCATCATAGCACAATGCCGTCTGTCTGTCAATGGGGAAAGCGATGAAAAAGGCGGTCTTGCCGATAGGCAATGACGGGCTTGCCGATAGGCAATGACGATCTTGCCGATAGGCAATGACGGTCTTGGAGGCGGGTGGGCACTGCACGGAGAAGAACAAGCAGAAAGGGGAAGCAGATGAGGGATGTGGTGATCATCGGGGGCGGCGTTGCCGGCCTGAGCGCCGCGGTCTATGCCGCGCGCGGGGGGCTGGACACGCTGCTGCTGGAGGCGGTCGCCTGCGGCGGGCAATTGCTCGGCACAGACAGGATCGACAACTACCCAGCCCTCCCGCACGCCGAGGGCTGGCAGGTCGGGCAGGCGCTGGAAAAACAGGCGCGGGAAAGCGGGGCGGAAATTCGGTTTGAAATGGGGGTCTCCCTCGGGCAAAACGATGCGCTGACGGTCGAGACAGACCGGGCGACCTATCACACCAAAACCGTCATCATCGCCAATGGGGCGGTGCGAAAAAAGATCGGATGCCCGGGGGAGGGCGCGTATGCCGGCAGGGGCGTGTCGTACTGCGCCACCTGTGACGGCGCTTTCTTTCGTGACGGCGTGGTGGCGGTGGTGGGGGGCGGGAATGCCGCGCTCACCGAGGCGCGCTACCTGGCCTCTCTGTGCCGAAAGGTGTACCTGATTGTGCGGCGTGAGCAGTTTTCCGCTGAAGCGGCGGAGGTGCAAAGCACCCTTGCCCTGCCCAATATCGAGCCGCTGATGGGCCGGACGGTGAGCGAGATTTGGGGGGACCATAAGGTGCAGGGGGTCTCGCTCCTGCACCGTGAGCACGGCAGCCGCACACTGGCTCTGGACGCGGTATTTGTGGCGGTGGGGTACCGTCCCGACAATCGACTGTTTGAGCGCCTGGTGCGGCTGGACGCGGACGGGTATGTGGCGGCGGGGGAGGACTGCCTCACCACGCACCCGGCGGTGTTCGCCGCCGGCGACACGAGGCGGAAGGTCCTGCGGCAGATGGTCACGGCCGCCGCCGACGGCGCCATGGCCGCCACGCAAGCCATCCGCTACCTGCGACAGGCGACAGGCAGCAGGCGGGAGACAGCGGGCGCCGCGCTGCCGGTATAACTTCCCCGCGGCAGGGAAAAGAAAAAAACCGTTCGGAAAGAACGGTTTTTTTCGGGGAGTGACGGGTTTACTGCTCTGTGCCGGCCGGGACGGCGTTCGGGCCCTTGCCCTTTTGTTTGGCAAGGTCGATGTTCAACTGCTCGGAGAGCTTTTGCATCTCGTAATCGTTGGGGACCTGCACATCCAGCAGGCAGCGGTCCCGGTAATCAAAGATCTGAAAGCGGGCGCGGTTGGCGTCCATATCGTTGGGGACGAGGGTGGTGCGGCACACTTCATAAAAGGGAAACTCCTGGCTTTTCTGCTCGCTTTTTTCCTCGACGAGGTTGATGAGTTCTTCCTCTAAATATAAGTGGTTGCTCTTGGTGCCCAGCAGGACCAAGTGGTAGCGTGAGGTGATCAGCCGGCCGGTTTTGGTGCGGCGGGTCAGCAGGTCCTCTCCCTCGGTGAGATAGCCGCCGAAAAGCTGAACCTTCAGCTTGGGCAGGGGGCGCTTCACATCGTAATATTTGTTTTCAATCTCCTGCTGGAACTGCACTTTGCGCTTGGTGATCTGGTCCTGCAAGTCATCCTCGGTCACGGCGGTCTCGTAGCTGATTACTACGCACACCACGCCCGCCAGCAGGAGCGGGGTCGCCAGCAAGGTCAGCGTTTGAGCCAAGCTCAAAATCAAGTACAGGACAAAGCCCGCGCCAAGCAGCCAAATGCCGATATTCCGCAATTTGTACTGGGGGTTGAAAAAGTTTCGATTGTGGAGGTGGTTGATCATATGCTTTCCCCTTTTTCCTGTCAATTGGTTGTATTATACGCTAAAATTGTGAACTAAATGTGAACATACCCCCGAAATCGTGTGTCGGAGTTTCAAAGAAGCTCGATCAGCGGCTCATCCCACATGGCGGGCGGCTCATAGCCCAACAGAAGGGCGGTGGTGGCGGCGACATTGGACAGTCCGAAGCGGTCCGACGGTGCCCGGAGCCGGTAGCGGTCGGCGGTGAAGTTGTCGTAAAGGATGAAGGGGACGGGCTGCAGGGTGTGGCTGGTCTTGGCCTGGTAGGAGCCGTCTTTGTTCAGCTTTGGCTTGCCGGACTTGTCGAGCTCATACATCTCGTCGGCGTTGCCGTGGTCGGCGGTGATAATGACTGCCCCCTGCAGTTTGTCAATCACCGGCAGAATGCGCGCCAGCTGCAAATCCAGCGCCTCCATGGAGCAGACGGTGGCGGCGAAGTTGCCGGTATGCCCCACCATGTCGCCGTTGGGGAAATTGACGCGCAGGGAGCGGTAGCGGCCGCTCTCGAGGCACTCGATCAGCCGGTCGGTAATGAGCGCGCACTGCATCCACGGGCGTTGCTCGAAGGGGACACTGTCGGAGGGGATTTCAATATAGGTCTCTGTCTCCTCGGAAAACTTGCCCGAGCGGTTGCCGTTCCAGAAGTAGGTGACATGCCCGTACTTCTGGGTCTCGGAGATGGCAAGCTGGGGGATGCCGGTCGCCGCCAGATACTCGCCCATGGTGTGGCTGATGGCGGGCGGGGAGACCAGGTAGCGGGCGGGGATGCTCAGGTCGCCGTCGTACTGCAGCATACCGGCATACACAACCCGGGGGACTCTGACACGGTTGAAGTGGGAAAAATCCGCCCCTGTCTCAAACGCAAGGCTGATCTCGATTGCCCTGTCTCCCCGAAAATTATAAAAGACCACGCTGTCCCCGTCCTCAATGGTTCCGACGGGCTGTCCGTTTTCGGCAATGACAAAGGCGGGCAGGTCCTGGTCAATCACGCGCAGTTCGGCGCGGTAGGTGCGCACGGCCTCCTCGGCGGAGGCAAACTGCCTGCCCTGTCCGAGCACATGGGTCTGCCAGCCCCGCTCCACCATGTGCCAGTTCGCCTCGTAGCGGTCCATGGTGATGCTCATCCTGCCGCCGCCGGAGGCAATACGGCAGTCAAAGTCGGCACCGCGCAACTCCGCCAGAAAAGCCTCGAAGGGGCGGATATACTCCAGTGCCGAAGTCTCGCCCACGTCACGGCCGTCAATGAGAATATGAATACGCACACGGGGGAGCCCCTCTTCTTTGGCACGGACAATCATGGCTTTTAGATGGTCGATGTGTGAGTGAACATTGCCGTCGGAAAAGAGGCCGATGAAGTGCAAGGTGCCCCCGTGGGTGCAAAGGGGGGCGGTCAGGTCCCGCCAGGTGTCGGAGCGGAAGATGGTGCCCTCAGCGATGGACTGCGTGACCAGTTTTGCCCCCTGGGCAAAGACCTGGCCTGCGCCCAAGGCGTTGTGTCCCACCTCGGAGTTGCCCATGTCCTCGTCACTGGGGAGTCCGACGGCCGTGCCGTGTGCCCGAATGGACCGGGTGGGATAGTCGCGTAACAGGCGGTCAAGGGTGGGGGTATAGGCGGTTTTGACGGCATTTCCCTCGGTGCAGGGCGACATGCCGACGCCATCCATGACGATGGTCAGCACGGGTCCCCTGACCCCTGTGAAGCGGGCGTTCGGCTTGAGTTTCGGTAGCATGGTATGTCCTCTATTCTTTGATAATCGCTTTTAAATATCTGCCTGGGAGGCATAGCGGTGCGCGTTCTCGGCGATGAATTTTTTGCGCGCCGCGAGCGCGTCCCCCAGCAGGGTTTCAAACATCCGACAGGTCTGCTCCGCGTCGGCGGGGACCACGGAGACCAGACGGCGGGTGGCGGGGTTCATGGTGGTCTGCCACATCATCTCCGGCTCGTTTTCTCCCAGTCCCTTGGAGCGCTGCAGGGTGTACTTGCGCTCGCCGATCTTTCGGAGCAGCTCGGCCTTTTCCGGCTCGTTATAGGCAAAGTAGGTGTCGTTGCCCACGCTGATTTCATACAGGGGGGACTCGGCGATGAAAATCCGGCGGCTTTCGATCAGGGTGGGGAGCAGGCGGTAAAACAGGGTCAACAGCAGGGTGCGGATCTGAAACCCGTCCTCGTCGGCGTCGGTGCACAGGATGATTTTGCTCCAGCGGAGGGCCTGTAAGTCAAAGGACGGCAAATCGCCTTTTGCCTTGGCCTTGCCCGACAGCTCTACCCCGCAACCGATGACGCGCAACAGGTCCACAATGATCTTGTTGTCAAAGATGCGGGCATAGGTGCTTTTCATGCAGTTGAGGGTCTTGCCGCGGATGGGAATGATGGCCTGAAACTCCGCGTCCCTGCCCAGTTTGCAGGAGGTCAGGGCGGAGTCGCCCTCCACAATATACAGCTCTCTTTTGGTGGGGTCCTTGCTGCGGCAGGCAACGAACTTTTCCACGCGGCTCGCCATGTCCATGCTGCCCGCCAGCTTTTTGCGCACATCAATCCGCGCGCGCTCCGCCGACTCACGGCTACGCTTGTTCAGCAGGACCTGGGTGCCGAACTGGGTTGCCTCGGCAGGGTTTTCCGCCAGATAGATTTCAAGCTGCTCGCGCAGAAAATCGGTCAGTGCCCTGGTAATAAAGGCATTGTTGATGGCTTTTTTGGTTTGGTTCTCGTAAGAGGTGACGGTGGAAGCGGAGCTGATGAGCACCACCAGCGACTCCGCCACGTCGGCAAAGGTAATTTTGGGCTCGGTTTTGGTATACTTGCCCTGGGCGCGCAGGTAGCGGTCCAGCGCGGAAGTGAAGGCGGAGCGGACTGCCTTGTCAGGGGAGCCGCCGTGCTCCAGATAGCTGGAGTTGTGGTAGTAGGCGGTGTTGCCGCCCGACTTTACCACGCACCAGGCGACCTCGGCGTGCAGGTGGTACTCGGGTTTGTCCTCCCGGTCCCGTCCCCGGGTCTCCAGCTCCCATAAGACGGGCTGGGTAAGGGAGGTGTCGGCGGTCGCCTCCCCGATATAGTCGGCGATGCCCCGCTCATACAAATACTCGGTCGCCTCAAAGTCGCCCGTGTCCCGCTGCTGACGCAGGACAAAGCGGATGCCGCCGTTGACAATCGCCTGGCGGCGCAGCGTGTCGGCAAAGAATTCGTGCGGGATGGCAATGTCGGTAAACACCTCAAGGTCGGGCAACCAGCGGATGACACTGCCCTGTCGCTTGGTATCCCGGGCGGTGAGGGGACGGACTTGCAGGCGGGTGACCGGCTCACCTTTTTCAAAGCTGATCTCGGAGAGTTGCCCGCCGCTATACGAACGCACCTGCATGAAAGCGGCGCTGTACTGGGTGGCGCAGGCCCCCAGCCCGTTGAGCCCGAGGGAGTACTGATAGGCGGCGCTGTCGTCGTTGTTGTGGTACTTGCCGCCGGCGTACAGCTCGCAGAACACCAGCTCCCAGTTGTACCGCCCCTCCTTCTCGTTGTAGCCCAGCGGCACGCCCCGCCCGAAGTCCTCCACCTCGATGCTGTGGTCGGCATAGGCGGTGACAATGATGGTATCGCCGTAGCCCTCGCGCGCCTCGTCGACAGCGTTGGCGAGGATTTCAAAAAAAGAGTGCTGGCAGCCCTCCAGCCCGTCCGAGCCGAAAATGACCGAGGGACGGCGGCGGACACGGTCGGGGCCCTTCAGGGAGGAAATGCTCTGGTCGTTGTAAGAGACCGCTCTGTCTTTTTGGCGTCTCAATGCCATGTGTTTCGCCCCTCCCTCTTTGGTTTCTGACAGTTTATTTTACCACGGATGCCTGTAAAAGTCAACGAGAGAGTCAATATTCTGCCGGGCGGCGCAAAAAAAGGCTGTCGCCGGTGGGCGACAGCCTGGGGAGTGAGGACTTACAGGTTGATGGAGCGCAGGTACTTGCGGGAGATGTCGATCGACTCCATGGAGGTCAGGCCCTGGCTGGTCCTGTCGAGCTCCACAATCAGCCAAGAGGCGCCTGCCTGCTCGGCGGCGTCGACGATGGCGGGGATATCCTGCATGCCGTGTCCCACGGCGCGGAACTCAAAGTCTTTGGTGGCAGCGGCTTTCTTGTTGATGCCGATGAGCTCATACAGGCCGTCTCTGGCGGCGCCGTCTTTCTTGTGGAAATCCTTCAGATGGACCAGCGGCGCTCTGCCCGTATACTTGAGGACGTAGGCGGCGGGATTGACCCCGGCGATGTTGACCCAGCAGGTGTCAATCTCGGTCTGCAACAGGTCGGCGGGGACGGTCTCGTACATCACGTCCAGCCCGTACTTGCCGTCGCACTTGACAAACTCAAAGTCGTGGTTGTGGTAGAGCAGCTGTATGCCGTACTTTTTCGCCTCGGCGCCCACCACACGGAGCTGCTCCAGCGTCTGCTGGAACTTGCTGCCGCTCGGTCTGCCTTCCTCGCCCATCCAGGGGACGGCGATGTAGCGGCAACCGATGGTCTGGTAGTAAGTAAAGGTTTCCTCGGGCTTGTTGTACATTTCCGACAACTGCACATGGGCGGAGATGCCCTCGAGTCCGCACTCATCCAGCGTCTTACGAATAAAGGCGGCGTCCAGTCCGTACCCGCCTGCCAGCTCTACGCCGTCATAGCCCATCTTTTTGAGCTCGCTCATGGTCCGGGCAAAATCTTTTTCCGCATAATCACGGACGGAATATAGTTGTACTCCAATTTTCATAGTAGCCTCTTTCTACGCAGATGCGAATTTTCATTCTTTATCACTATTATAATGGGAGCAAATAAAAAAGTCAAGTCAACAGGTATTTTTTTTGCCTTTTCTTCATATGGATTACCATGTTTCCCTGACACACGAACAGGTTGTTCTATCAAAGCAGGTCGCGTCATATAGTGGAATGAATGATAAACAGTGAGCGGGAGGAGCAATTATGACCGAGCATTCTATCTATCGGGACATCGCGGAGCGCACGGGCGGAGATATATATATCGGCGTGGTCGGGCCTGTCAGGGTGGGCAAGTCCACCTTTATCCGCCGCTTCATGGAGTGTGCCGTGCTGCCCAATATCCAAGATGCCTATGATCACGCCCGCACACTGGACAGTATGCCTCAGGCCGCCTCCGGCAAGACGGTGATGACCACCGAGCCTAAATTTATCCCTGACGAGTCGGTGCGGGTGACGCTGGAGGACCAAACCACGCTCAATGTGCGTATGATCGACTGCGTGGGGTACATTGTCCCCGAGGCGCTGGGGCAGATGGAGAACGGTACGCCGCGCATGGTCAACACCCCGTGGAGCCGGGAACCCATGCCCTTTGCCACCGCCGCCGAAATCGGGACCCAGAAGGTGATCAGTGACCACTCCACCATCGGGATGCTGGTGACCACGGACGGCTCGATTGGCGAGATTCCCCGCCGGAGCTTTGTGCCGGCGGAGGAGCGGGTGGCGGCAGAGCTGGCGGCCATGCAGAAGCCCTATGCCATCATCCTCAACTCTGCCACCCCACAAAGTGAGGCGTCTGTCGCGCTGGCATATGAGCTGGAACGCAAGTACAATGCCCCCGTGGCACTGGTCAACTGCATGGAGCTGAATCGGGAGGATATCCGGCATATCCTGGCCCTGTTGCTCTCGGAGTTTGCCGTGACCGAGATGCGCTTCCGCCTGCCGCGCTGGGTGGGCAGTCTGCCTGCCACTCATCCCTTGAAGCAAGGTCTGGTGGAAAAGATTATGGAGATGACCGACGATATCACCAAGACGGGGGATATCCGCCGGGTGCTGGAGGGGCTACCGGAGTCGTCGGAGAGATTTGTGATTGAGCAGATTGACGCGGGAAAAGGGGCGGCGAACGTCAGGGTGGAACTGTCCCCCGAGCTGTACTTCCAAACGCTCAGCGAGATGACGGGGCTGCCGATCGGGGACGAGGCGGGGCTGATGGCGCTGATGCGTGAGCTGGCCGACACCAAGCGCGCCTACGACAAGGTGGCACAGGCGCTGGAGGAGGTCAACCGCAAGGGGTACGGAATTGTGATGCCCGATATTGATGAGTTGCGGCTGGAGGAGCCCCGCATGGTGCGCCAGGCGGGCGGGTACGGGGTGAAGCTGCGCGCGTCGGCGCAATCTATCCATATGATTAAGGCGGTCATTGAGACCGAGATCAACCCGGTGGTGGGCACGGAGGTGCAGTCGGAGGAGATGGTGCGCTATATGTTGCGGGAATTTGAGGAGGACCCCAAGCGGATTTGGGAGTCTAATATGTTCGGCAAAAGTCTGTATGAGCTGATCAATGAGGGGATTCATAACAAACTGTCGCATATGCCGGAGGAGTCGAGGGCAAAGCTCTCCGAAACGCTGGAACGCATTATCAACGAGGGGAGCGGCGGGCTGATCTGCATTTTGCTGTAAGTCCTGCTACAAAACAGCGCCTGAGCGGCATGGCGGCTCGGGCGCTGTTTTAGTGGTGGGGCTATGGTCTGTCGGCCTCATTTCGGAGGATGTCCTTGATGAAACGGACAAAGTGCGGCTCGGCCTCGTGCAGAGGGGTGTTGTTTTCATAGTAGTAGTCATACGGATAGTCCTCCACCCGGTCGTCGGACGGGTTGCCGAACGCCGCCTGCCGTGCCTTGGCGTGGTTCCCCTGCACCAAGAGGGTGCGGGCATGGCCGCCCGTGGCGCGGACAAACTTTTCGATTTCCTCCGGTTCGCGGATGTGGACGAATAAAATGAGGTCGTCGGACGCCATAAAAGCACGGTACCGGTTCATGACCCACTGTAAGGGATAGTCATTATACTCAATGGCGGCTTTTTTGAGATCGGACAAAAACTTGCGGGCGGCATCGGTTTTCTCCCCGTTCCAGCCGCACTGGCTCGCCAGCTTCTTGATGGGCGTGATGGAAGAAATGTTGCGCACGGCAAAGTGGCGGGCGGCAAAGTGGCACAGGGTATCTTTGCCCACACCCCCGGCACCGTTGATGACCAACACAGTTTTTTTCATACCGCTCTCCAGCACTTTTTTGCAGGCGTCGGCCTGTATCCCCATTATAGCCCAAAGCCCTCCCACTTGTCAACAAAAGGCGAATTTTTGACGGTGCGGGCGGGGGGCGGTGCCGGGGGGACCGTTTGAGCAAAGAGGTCATCATGGGCCTGCGGGAGGCAATGTTTGCCGCCCTTTCTCTTTCGTGGTTTTCAACGAAAAAGTGAAAAAGCTGTTGACAAACCCTTTGGGCTATGCTATAATCCTAATACTGCAAAGCAAATCGGAAAGCAACACATGCTGGTGTGGCTCAATGGCAGAGCAGCTGATTTGTAATCAGCAGGTTGTTGGTTCGACTCCGATCACCAGCTCCATAGGGGGGAATTCCCGAGCGGCCAAAGGGGGCAGACTGTAAATCTGTTGTCACTGACTTCGGTGGTCCGAATCCACCTTCCCCCACCAGAAACAAGCACTTGCGAAAGCAAGTGCTTGTTTCAACTAAATCCACCCTATCGGGTGGGTGAAATACGCCTGCGGCGTGTGAAATTGCGCTGACGCGCAGTGAAATCGCTGCGGCGGTGGGTGGATTTAATTTCACATTGCGACGAAGGAGCAATATTTCACAATTCGCGAAGCGAATTATTTCACATCCGGCGCAAGCCGGATATTTCACTCGTTTTCCTTTTCCCGCAAAAAAGCAAGTGCTTGTTTCAACTAAATCCACCCTATCGGGTGGGTGAAATCGCTGCGCGGTGAAATCCAACTTCGTTGGGTGAAATCCGCCTCGACGGCGGGTGGGTGGATTTAATTTCACATTGCGACGAAGGAGCAATATTTCACAATTCGCGAAGCGAATTATTTCACATCCGGCGCAAGCCGGATATTTCACTCGTTTTCCTTTTCCCGCAAAAAAGCAAGTGCTTGTTTCAACTAAATCCACCCTATCGGGTGGGTGAAATCGCTGCGCGGTGAAATCCAACTTCGTTGGGTGAAATCCGCCTCGACGGCGGGTGGGTGGATTTTATTTCACCGGAAACGCCTGCGTTTTCGATGTCACCAATGGCAAAGCCATTGGTTTCACATCCGGCAGTGCCGGATATCTCACTTGTTTTCTTTCCAAACCATCACTGCACACCTGATTGGATACATTGCGTATCTTGAAGGGTGTGCCGTTTTCTTGGGCAAAGAGCCGCATTTTTGCCGGCTATCATATAATCAATGTGAAAACGAAAATGAATGTGATTGTTGAGTTCTGTAATGGTCGCCTTTTTGGCCGCGTGAAGCAGATAAGTATATAAAGATTAGATAAATATCTAATTTAGATATTGACATTAGATGAACATTGTAATATGATAGAGGCAACTAAAATCATGAAGGTGCCTACATGGATCTGAAGCTTTTGAGACAGAAGGATTTTTCTTTGCTGATCGTGGGGAAACTGGTTTCCCTGCTGGGCAGTAATATGCTGCAGTTTGCCTTGTCGTTGTATGTACTGGCAATGACCGGCTCGGCCGCCATTTTCGCATCTATGCTATCCATATCGATGCTCCCCAGGCTGCTGTTTTCCCCCGTCGCCGGGGTGTTCGGTGACTGGTTTGATCGGAAAACGACCATTGTGCTGCTCGACTTTGTCAATGCCCTGGTCATCGCGGCATTTGCCGTCGTATTCATCTTCAAGGGCAGTCTGACGATTGCGTTGATCTATATGCTGGTGATCATATTAGAGATTACGGAGATATTTTTCGGCTCCGCCATGTCGGCTGTTTTGCCCAGTTTGGTCAAAAAAGAGGAGTTGATGGCCGCCAATTCCCTGAATTCACTGGTCATGAATATCGGAAATACACTGGCGCCGATCATCGCCGCTTTTCTGTATAGTTATTGGGGGATGAAATTAATCTTGAGCGTCTGTGCTGTCAGCTTTGCCCTGTCGGCTGTCAGCGAAATATGGATCAATATACCGAAGTCGCACAAGCAACCCGAAAAAATCAGTTTCAAAGCCTTTCGGACCGATTTATTTGAAGGGGTCAAAATCATCAAAAGAAACAAACTGATTTCTACCATGATCGGGCTGGGAACGCTTATCAACTTCTCCGTGGCGCCCCTTTTCACCATCGGGCTCATCTATATCATCAAAGAAGTATTACTGGTAGAGGATATCTGGTTCGGCGCCTATCAGGTGGTGCTGTCGGTGTCCATGATTGTCGCGCCATTGCTGTGTGGGAGAATCATCAAGAAGGTCAAGGTCGGGATACTGACCTATGGCAGCTTTGTGATTGTGGCCGCGCTGATGCTTTTGATGTCCATATTCACTTTGAAGTATATCATGTTTGACCTTGGCACCAATATGGTATCGTTTATGGGCCTGCTGGTACTGTCCTTTTGCGTGGGGTTGGTGGTGACGGTGACGAATATCGCTTTGAATACCCTATTTAGTCAGGTGGTGCCCCTGGAAGCCATGGGGAGAACCTCCACGGTATATAATCTGGCAGTGACCGTCTTTATTCCGCTCGGGCAGATGATTTTCGGGCTTTTATTGGATGCGATAGCGCCGAGTCTGGTGGTCGTCCTGTGCGCGGTGGTGTTGATAGCGGTCATTTCGGTTTATAAGAAGGCGCTGATCGGCTATGATCTGACAGAGCAGACGGAGCCGGCGGCACAGGGGGAGCTTCAACATGAAATTTAAATTCTATCCGACAGAAAGCAGACTGTATGACTTTTTAGAGTTTCCAGCCATGGTGTATGCGAGGCGACATTTCGAAGAGTCCAAGGAAGAGGAAGACCGCAAGGTGCCCGCTTTTACCGATTATATGGAGTTTGTCAGCAGAACGGAAACGAAATTAAAACCGTATCAAAAAGAGATTGACCTTTTTTATATGGAAAATTTCCTGGGGGACTATGACTTGATCGGTCTGATATCCAAACTTCACACCATTGTCGGATATCAAACCGAAAAACAATACCTCGATAGGCTGCTGGAGTTGAGTGGCAAGGAGATCCACAGAAGTATTGCGTACTCCCTCCTGTCAATTCATGAAAACACGCCGGAGTATTCGGACGCCATCATGCGGAAGGCAGAGTCCCTGACCGAAAACAAAGGGGAGCTGCTCGCCGTCATCAAGGAGTTGCCGACTGAGGCGGCGTCCAAATGGAATTTGTTTTTAATTGTTGAGGAGCCCGTCAAATATATGAAAATGTATGTGGAGCTGATGAGGAGCATGCTCCCGATATTTGCAGAGGTCTATGAGCCTTTTGAGCGGGAAGTCAGCAGATACGGACGGTATCTGGAAGCGTTTCTGAACCAAAACGGTGCAAAAGGATTAGAGGAGCTCACCTGTTCCATACTGGATGCGAACATCATCAGCCATGAAAAAAACCGCCTTTTCATTTCTGCCATGCATCAGTTTGCCATTTCCATTTTGGATGCGGGCCCGTCTCCTTTCATTGCCTGGGGCCTGCGGGTGGAAGAAGGCTTCAAAAGAACCAAAGAAGAAAATGAAAATAAGGTCAATGAGCGGGTCAGAGTATTTAAAAATTTGGGAGACAAGACCAGATACGATGTGTTGCGGCTGATCGCCTCGGGGGTCAGCTCGATGAAGGAAATAGCCCTCGCCACCGGTGTGTCCGGCGCCACAATATCCTATCATGTCAACAATCTTTTACAGGCTAAGATCGTGAAACTGGACCGAACAGACAACAAATACAGGTATACGGTAGACCATCAGTTCATTGAAAAATTGCTTGATGGGCTAAAGGAAGACCTGAAAAATCCCAAGTGATGTTCTCCTTCGGAAAAATGATGTGATGCTCGCATCAATGATGTTTGCCTGCGGCAAAATGATGTCGGCTGCGCTGAATATGGGAGCAGGGATGTGGCATGTCATTTGGGGCATAGCGGACACTTACTGAAAGAAACAAGGCTCCGCCAAAAAAAGCACTTGCGAAAGCAAGTGCTTTTTGGGTTGAATCCGCCCTGTCGGGTGGGGGCAATGGCTGGGGGGGAGATCCGCCCCGACGGCGGTGGGTGGGGGTCATCCGTACAGTGCTTGCCGGCAAAACGGCACTGGAACAGATGGCCAAGTTTCCCCAGCCAGTCTTTCAGGCCGAGCAGCTTGGCGACAAGCTGCCGGCTCCACTCGGGGGCAGCCTCCGCTTCAGGCCCGTCTTCCGCATCCTCCATCTCCTCCTCGACGTCGTCCAGCTCCTCCTCCAGGTCCTCCATGCAATCCCAGAGCCGGTCAAGCTCCTCTGCGCGCACCCTCGCGCTGTATGCGGTTGTATGCCTACTCAAGGCTCGCATACTCGCTCGAAAGCCGCTTGAGTTTTTGGGCGGCAACTTATCCGTGTGTCATGCGACTCTGTTGCGTGTGTGCCGCCCGGACTTTGCAGAAGGTGTGCTATTCATCGTGGGGGGGGGGGGCGGGGTCGGCGGCGAGGTCGGGGTGGAGGCGCCTTTCCGCCATCATTTCGCTGCCGGACTTAACAATGTCCATCCCGTACCGGCGCTGCAGGCGCATGGTGACCCCGTCCAGCTTGTCCGACTTCTGCGACTCTGTCTCATCGTCAAACAGGGAGAGCTGCCGGAGGGGGGCGCCGGTAAAGCCGCTGAGGCTGATCCCAACCAGGCGGATGGGGTGGCGCTCGATTTTCTCGAGCAGTTCGGTGGCAATCCGGTAAATATCGACTGCCCGCTGGATGGGGTCGGTGGTGCGGGAGCGGGTGACTTTCTTCATGTCCCAAAAAGTGATCTTGAGCGTAACGGTTCTGCAAAAAGCGCCGTCCAGCCTGATCTGAAAGCTGAGTTCGCGCGCGATGAGGCGCAGCACGTCCTGCAGATAGGTGCGGTCGGTGACATCCCGCTGGAAGGTGATCTCCTTGCCCAATGACTGGGCTTTTGCGGGAACGGAGACCACACGGGGGTCGATGCCGTTTGCCAAATCAACCAGCTGCCTGCCGTGCGGGCCGAGTGCCTGGATAATGGCCTCCTGATGAGCCAATAAGTCGCGTACCGTGTAGATGCCCAAACGGTTCAGCTCGGACTCGCTTTGCTGTCCGATGCCATAGATAACCCGGATACTGCGGTCAATAATCAACTCGCGCAGTGCCTCGGGGGTGAGGATCTGAAAAAAGCCGCCCGGCTTTTTCTCCTCGCTGGCCAGTTTCGCCGCCATCATGCAGTAGCCGATGCCGACCGAGCAGGGGAGTCCGACCTCGGTCCTGATCCGCTCCTGAATCTCCCGCCCGATCTTCTCTGCCCCGCCAAACAACGCCAGCGACCCGGTGACGTCCAAAAAGCCCTCGTCGAGCGAAATATACTCGATCTGGTCGGTATACTCCTCCCAGATGCGGTGGATGCTACGGGAGGCCGCCACATATTTATCGAAGCCGGGACGCAGGAACACCCCGTGCGGACAGAGGCGGTACGCCTCGCTGATGCTCATGGCGGAATGCACACCGTACCGGCGCGCCTCATAGCTGCAGGTGGAAACCACCCCCCGCTCACCGGGCAGGGCGCCGATGATGAGCGGCTTGCCCGCAAGGGCGGGGTTGTCGCGAATCTCCACCGCGGCGAAAAACATGTCCATGTCAACGTGTATCAGTATCATCCTATGTCCCGTGCCCTTCCCTTTCTGCTTGGTTTGCCCGTGCGGCAGGACTGTTGCGGAAAAAACCGTTTTGGCTTGGTAGGAATATTTTTGAGAGTATAAAAGCGGTGTGGCGCACCACAATGAACGTATCAAGTATTTGCTGAGGCCGCCTCACACATGATGATCAAAGTAAAGAGTCTGTTGCTTGCCCTCTTGGTTTCCCTCCACGCCCTCCCTGCCGCCTGCCTGCCCGTAGGGATGCCCGAAGAGCGGGTGTCGGTGGTCATGGTGGGAGACCTGCTGATGCATACCTTTGTCCAGATGAGCGGTCACAAGCCCGAGGGGGGCTACTGTTTCGACCACTTGTTTTCCCATGTGCGCTCGGGGATCAAAGAGGCGGACATCGCCATCATCAACCAGGAAACGCCCCTGTGCGGAGAGGCGATGGGGCTGTCCGGGTACCCGTGCTTCAACGCGCCCTTTGAGGTGGCCGACGCCATCGCGGGCGCCGGCTTTACGGTCGTGCTCCAAGCCACCAACCACACCCTGGACAAGGGCAAAGAGGGTGTGCTTGCCTGTCGGCGTTACTGGCGGCAAAAGCATCCGAACATTTACCTGGTGGGCAGCGCGGGGTCGGCGGAGGAGGCGGCGCAGGTCTGCGTGGTCGAGCGAAAGGGCATCCGGGTCGCCGTGTTGAATTATACTTACGGGACGGGGGGTGTGCCCTTGCCCCCCGACTCACCCTACCTAGTCCGGGTGCTGGACGAGGGAACGGTGCGGGCGGACGTGGCACGTGCCAAAGAGCTGGCCGATTTTGTGATCCTCTGCCCTCACTGGGGCACCGAATACAGCCACACCCCCTCCAACGAACAGCGGCGGCTGTGTGAGGTGTTTCTCGACTGCGGGGTAGACCTGGTCATCGGCACGCACCCCCATGTCATCCAGCCGGTGGAGTGGTGGGAGAGTGAGCGGGGGCAGCGCATGTTGGTCTACTACTCACTCGGGAACTTTGTCAACTCCGCCTCGGTCTTTCTGCCCGGGGTGAGCAACCGCAGCCTGGGCGGGATGGCCAAAGTGAGTCTGGTCCGAGGCAGGGACGGCCGAGTGCGCATCGAGACGGCGGGGGTGATCCCGCTGGTGACGCAACTGGCGGGGGGATACGGTGGTATCACCGTCTACCCATTCTCCGAATACACCGAAACGCTGGCATACAGCAACCACCTGTTGCGCGCGCGTGACCCGCGATTCTCCTATGCCTACTGCCTCGAACACTTCCGGTCGGTGTTCGGGGATTTTATGCTCTCGTGATGTCTCCCCTAAAAAAGCGGACGGTCAAAGTGGTTGCTTTGAACCGTCCGCTTTTCGGGCGAACACCGCGGCGCCCTATGCCTGGTTAGTGAACCACCGCGCCCACTGCTCATACAGGGGAATCAGCAAAAAGAGCAACCAATAGGGATGCCAGCCCCCAACGGTAAAGCCGATGAACAGGTAAAGGATCGCTACCAGTCCGGCAAAGGAGAACTCGCGGCAGTCGTGCGAGCGGTACGCGGTCAGCGCCGACTGGACCACAGGCACGGCGCAAAAGACCAGCCAGCCGGGGTGCCAAAGTCCCCACACCGACCCGAGCAGGAGAAAGAGCAGAGCGGCGCCGCAAAGCAACACCACAAACTCAAAGCGTCGGTCGGCAATGGCGCGGGCAAAAAGATTGACCAGCGGCACGGAGAGCAAAATGGCCCAGGTGGGGTGGATCTGTCTGCTGATGACCCACACCACAAAAAAGAGGGTGAATGCCAGTCCGTTGTAAGAGATGCCGAAAATGCGAAGTCCACCGCCTACCTGGACGATGGCTCGCCGTCTGCCGCCCTGTGCGTCATGCGGTGGGTGATTCATACTTGCTCACTCCTTTCCGATGGTGGGCCCCTCGGCGCACGGGCGCCGAGGGGTGCGAAGGGTTATCTCATCAACTTGTACATCATGCTTTGCAGTTCGTTTTTGGCGGCTTTTTCGACTTCCTTTTGGCGCTGCATCTTTTCCCGACGGGTGAGTCTGGCTTGCTTTTTCGCTTTCTGCTTTTGCTTGCGGGCAAGCTTCTTTTTCGGTTCTTCCGTGGGGGACGACGAAAATGCCACCGTGTCATCCGCGCCCGACTGTTCGGTCGGTTGGTTCCGGCCTTCCTTGCGGGCAAGCCGGCGCTCTACCCTGGCGGTTTTCTTCCGCATTTTCATCTCGGCCTTGAGGGCTGCAAGCTTCTCCTCGACAGTGCCCCACTCGCCGTCCAGCACGATGTCGTACTTGGGCACCAGGCCGTCCGGCGGCATCCCGTTCCAGCGAACCAGATGCTTTTTGCCGCGGGCGGGCACCACCGGTGGGGTGATGGGCGTGCTGTGCGGCAACTCGGCTATTTTGATCACCGCGTTGTCCAGCATGTAGGTGACGGTGAAGCGCTTTTTCTCATACGAAGCATGAACGGTAAGGTCGCGCGCGGGCATGACGGCGGGCAGTCCCTGCCACTGCACAAAGTCACTATGCAGTCCCGCAGGTGCCTGCTCGGGCGTGATATACTCGCCCCGGACATAGCCCTGTTCCTTGAACAGTTTGCCGTTCACCATGTACCGGACCGTGTAGGCCTTGTCCTTAAAGTTGCCGCTGACCACAAAGTCGTGCTCAGGCATGACCGCCATGTAATTCTGCCAGCCACTGAAAATGTAGCCCTCCTTTTCCGGCGGAACGGGCTGGGGCACGGGCGCTCCCTGCGGCAAGGTCGCCTCCTGGTACAGCTGACCGTCGAGCATGAACTGCACGCGATACACTGCCGCCTCAAAGACGGCGTTGAGCGTCACCGGGTGCCCCGGCATGGTCTCGGGCAGCGCGTCCCAACGGATGAAGCGATACCCATCCTTGGAGGGGGGAGGCGGGAGGGGGATGCTCTTGCCGTACTTGACCTTGACCGGCTTGCCGTACGCTTTCCCGTTGACCAGGAAAGTGACCGGGTGCTTCGCGCGGCTGATCGGCTCGAACACTGCCGGGATGACCAGGTCCTGGTCGGGCATGGTGGCGGGGATGCCGTGCCACTCCTTGAACAGGTGCTTGCGGAGAGAGGGCACATCGGACGGGGTGGGAATGGCCTCGCCGTAAGACACGGTCATTTCCGCGAAAGTCTTGCCCTTCTTGGTCTGGAAGGCCACGGTATGGAGCTTCGGCGTATAGGTTCCGTTGATTAAGATCGACGACGCGCCCATGGTCTCGGGCAGGTTCTCCCAACCGCCAAAGGTATGGCCCACCCGCTCCGGCACTTCGGGACAGGGGATCTTGTTGCCATAGGGCACATCCACCTCGGTGACCGGCGAGCCGTCGAGCAGGAAGGTTGCCTTGAATGCCACCGCGCGGTAGTTGGCCTCAATGGTGATGTCCTGGTCGGGCATGGTGGCGGGCAGATTCGCCCAGCCAAGGAATACATGATTTTTCAGTGCGGGGGCTTCCTCGGGCGCCTTCACCGGGGCACCGAAAAGCACCACCTGCTGCTTATAGTCCTTGCCGCCGGCGCGGAAGGTAACGGTGTGACGGTTAGGGACATACTCCCCGTTGATGAGCAGGGGCTTGCCCGTCATCTTCTCGGGGACATCCTGCCAGCCGCTGAAGGTGTAGCCGACCTTTTCCGGTACCTCCGGGCAGGGGATGGGCGCGCCAAAGGGAACCATCTCCTCCGAGACTACCGAGGACCCTAACATAAAGGTCGCTTTGTAGGAAATGGGGGCATACTTCGCGACAACGGTCAGGTCGGCGTCGGGCATCCGCTCCACCATCCCATCCCAGCCAAGGAAGGTATGCGCCTCCACGGACGGCGGGTCGATCACGGGCACCGGGTCGTCATAGGCGATCTTCTTGGTGGCAAAGGACTTATCATGTACCAAATACGTGACCTTGTGTACATGGGGCAGGTACTTGCCCTCGATTTTCAGAGAGCTGTTTTTGACCTTCTGGGGGAACTTGCTCCAGCCGGAGAAGTCATAACCGGGCTTCTCGGTGACGGTGGGCGCCTCGATCTTGTCGCCCTGCTTGAGCATCTTCTCCGAGACCACCTCGTGGTCAATGACAAAGCTGACCTGGAAGAGCGGCTCAAAGAGTGCCGTCAGGCGCACATCGTGGGCCGGCATGGTCTGCGGCAGGTTCTGCCAGCCAAGGAAGGTGTAGTTCTCCTTGGCGGGGGGCTCGGGGAGCGGAATCTGCTCTCCGAAGGTCACGTTCTGCGTGTGGACGGTCTTGCCGCCCACCACAAAGACGACCTTGTAAATGTTCGCCACGAATTTTCCGGTCACGACCAGGTCCTGGTCCCCCATGCGAATGGGGGCGTTATCCCAGCCGGCAAAGGTGTAGCCCGTCTGTTTGGGGGGTGGCGGGAAGGAGATGCGCTCGCCCATCGCCAACTTCTTCTCGGCGACCTTGAGCTCGCCGATCATGAACTTCACGGTGTTGAAGCTGGAGATGAACTGGGCCTTGAGCACCAAGTCCTCGTCGGGCATGGCCTCGGGACTCTCCATCCAGCCCAAGAACTGCATATTTTTGATCTTCGGGTTTTTGGGTAGCGGAATGGGCTGGCCGACCTGTACGACCTGTTCATGGAACACCTTATCCTCACAGAGGAAAGTGAGCTTGCGGGTCTTGGGGATCATCCGCCCTTCTAAGACCACATCCTCCCGGGGCATACGCGCGGGAACCTTGCCCCAGCCGCTGAAGTAATACCCGAACTTTTCCTCGAGCTCCGGCGGGGTGATGGGCGTGCCCTTGGGCAGTTGCTGCTCAAAGACGACAGCCCCGTCAATGAGGAAGCGGAGATTGTGGCGGACCGGGCCCAGTTGGGCATACAGCTTGATGTCCCGGTCGGGCATGAGCTCCGGCAGGTCTTTCCAGCAGTCAAAGGAGTGCTTTTTCAAGGTGGGCGGGGTCGGCAGGGTGATGGCCTCGCCGAAGTTCAGCCGCTGCTCATAGTACAGCTTGTTTCTGACATAGAAGCTGACCTTATGGGTGCGGGGGGTGAAGGAGGAGTGGAAGGTGAGCGGCTGCTCGCCCACGGTCGCGGGCACATCCTGCCAGCCCGACCAGTCGTGCCCTTCCTTGAGCGATAGCTCGGGGATGGTGATGGGATCCCCGGCAAAGAGGATCTGCTCTGCCAGCAGCTCGTTGTCCACATAAAACCGAATGGGCATCGCACGATGCTCAAAGAGGGCGCGGACAACCAAATCCTCATCGGGCATGAACTCAGGCAGACCTGACCAGCCGGTGAAGATATGCTGCTCCTTTTTCGGTGCGTCGGGGGTCGTGATGAGGTCGCCATAGGCGAACTTGCGGGTGGTGAGCTCCAGCCCATTCAGCAAAAACACCACGGTGTGCTGGTTGGGAGTGTAGACAGCCTGGTAGACCGCGTTGTTCTCCGCCGTCTCGGGCAGGCCTGCCCAACCGCCGAAGGTATGACCGTACTTGACGGGTGCGGCGGGCGGGGTGATGGGCTCGCCTGCCAAGAGGTGCCGCTCCTCCACCACTTCCTCGTCCACCCGGAAGGTCAGGCGGTAAATGGAGATGATGTCGGCGGAAACCGTCACATCCTCATCGGGCATCTGCTCGGGCAGTCCCAGCCAACCGCGAAATACCTGCCCCTCCGGCTCGGGTGCCGGGGGCAGCTGGATGGGTTGGCCGTAGGCTACCTCCTGCCGGGCATAGACAGTCTCGCCCCACATGAAATGAACCTGGTGTACATTGACGCGGTACATCCCGCGGATGAGTAGCGGCTCGCGCCCCATCCTGGCGGGCACCTTCTCCCAGCCAGCGAAGGTATAGCCCTCCTTCTCGGCGGGGGTGGGGAAGACAATGCGGTCCCCGCGCTCCAAAAACAGCTCGGATACGATCTCCTCGCCGATCTGGAAGGTGACTTTCGACAGGGTCTTGGAGACATAGACTGCCTCGGTGACAATGTCCTCGGCGGGCATGGTCTGCGGCAGGTCCCGCCACCCGTCAAAATAGTGCTTTTTCAGCGCGGGCGGCTCGGGGGCGACAATGGGAGCGCCGTAGGGATAGGTGCGGCTTTCCAGCACACGATCCTGCGCTTTGAAAGTGACCCGATAGGTGTCAGGCACGGTCTGCGCCCGGAACTCGAGCGGCTCGCCGCCCATGAGGGCGGGCACGGTCTCCCAGCCGCTGAGGCGGTGGCCCTCCGGCACTGTCACCTGGGGCAGCGTGATGGGCTCGCCCTCGTACAGGGACACCTCGGATACCAGCTCATCGTCCGCATAGAAGCGCACGGGGTGCCGGTTCTCGGTGATGACGGCCTCGATGCACAGGTCGCGGTCGGGCATGAGTGCGGGGACCTCGCCCCAACTGCCCTTGGTCCTTTCCCGGGGGGTTGGCAGGGCGGGGGGCACAATGGGGGCGCCGTACGGCAGCTCCTGCGCGGACAGCTCCTGCCCCTCATACACAAAGGTCAGGCGGTGCAGGTTGGGGGTCAGGGTGCCGTAAAGGTCCAGCGGATGATCGGGCGCTGTCGCCGGCACCTCGCCCCAGCCGCTGAAGGTGTGCCCTTCCTTGGTGGGCGACTCGGGCAGTGTCAGGGGGGCGCCGTAGGGAACGGAATAGGACTGGTACAACTCGTCGTCCACGAAAAATTGTACCGGCGTGTGATATTTATCAAAAGAAGCTCTGGCCGTCAGGTCCTCGTCCGGCATGAGCGGCGGCAAGTCCAGCCAGCCGGCGAAAGTGAAGCCCGGTTTGACGGGGGCCGCCGGCGGGGTGATGGCCTCGCCGTAACGATACTTGTGCTGGTCAACGGCAATGCCGTCCACCAAAAAGCTGATGATGTTTGTGTTGGGCAAAAAGCGCGCATGGACAACCGCGTCTCCGTCCACCTGCTCGGGCAGGTTATCCCACGCCACAAACGTGTGGCCGTAACGGAAGGGCGGGGGCGGTGCCTGGAAGGCCTGCCCGGTCTCCAGCACCAGCTCGCAAACCGTCTCGCTGCCCGACAAAAAGCGCAGGGTGTGCAGCGGCCGGAAAGCGGCGGTGACGGTGAGATCCTCGTCGGGCATACGCTCGGGCAAGCCCTGCCAGCCGGTGAAGCGGTGCTTTTCCTTGACCGGCTCCTTGACTGAGCGGGGCGGGTGGCCGAACGGCAACTCCTGCACGCTGTAAGTCTTGTCATCGACTACATAGGTAATGGTGTGCACATGGGGGACATAATGCCCCTGCAACACCAGCGGCTCTCTGCCGACCCGGGCGGGGACCTGCTCCCAACCGCCAAAGGTGTGTCCCTCTTTTTCGGAGACGGGCGGGCAGACGATGGCATCGCCACGCTCTAACTTTGCCACCGACAGCACCTCGCCGTCCACCATAAAGGTGACGGGCACCGAGTGGTCCTCGGCATAGGCAGCCTCAATGAGCACATCATGGGCAGGCATGGTTTGCGGCAGGTTCTGCCACGCCACAAACTTGCAGCCGTCCACCGCAGGTGGCGCGGGTGCCAGCAGGGGCGTGTCGTAACTAAAGCTCCGCGCCTCCACGACTTTGCCGTCCGCCATGAAGGTGGCGGTGTAGACGGCGGGCCGGTAGGTGGCGGTCAATTGCAGCGGTTCTCCCGGCATCACGGGCGGCACTTCGTCAAAGCCCGCGGTGGTATAGCCCTCTTTGGCGGGGATGGACGGGACCTCAATGGTCTCTCCCTCCGCCAAGAGCTGTTCCGCCAGCAACTGGTCTTCGATGTAAAAGCGGACGGGATACACGCGCACAAAGGCCGCTTCTGCGACCAAGTCTTCATCCGGCATGGAGACGGAGCCACCCTCTGCCAGCTCGACTGAGAGCTCCTCGGGCAGGCCGGTCCAACCGATGAAGCGGTAGCCGTCCTTGGCGGGAGCCCCTCTCAGGGAGAGCGGGGCGCCGTAGAGCAACTCGGTCACGGCGAACACCTCGCCGTCCACACGGTAGCTCACCGTGCGGAGGTTGAGCTCATAGCTGCCGGTGAGGGTCAAATCGTGGTCGGGCATCAGGAGGGGGGCATCCTCTGCCGCCCCCTCGGGCAGGCCGGACCAGCCGGTGAAGTGGTACCCCTCCCTCGGCGGAACCTCGCAGCACTCGACAATGGGGGTGCCCGCCGTTTGCAGGGCCTCAAACAGGACCGTCCCGTCCACGACGAAGCGCAGGCAAAACTCGCTCCGATACTGTGCCTCAATGGTCAGGTCGGCATTCGGCATGGTGGTGGGGAACTCGCCCCAGCCCTCAAACTGCTCGGGGCGCGGGATCGACAGTCCGTCGGGGAGAGTGAGGGGGGTGCCGTAGGGCACGGGGTAGCTGGCCAGCGTCTCGCCGCCTGCCACCCAGGACAGGGTGTACTCCTGCAGGGCATAGCTACCCTGTACGGTCAGGTCGTCCGCGGGCATGGTGGCCGGGCAGTCCTGCCAGCCCACAAAGCGATATCCCTCCTTGTCGGGCACTGTGGGCGGCGCAATCTCGCTGCCGAACGGCTGGGTCAGCTCGCTGAAGGGTTCCCCGTCAAGGACAAAGGTCAGGCGGAACTGCTCGGGGATCAGGCTCCCCGACACTTCGATGTCACCGTCGGGCATGGTTTCGGGGAGGGCTTCCCAACCGGTGAAGCGATACCCCTCCTCTGCCACGGGTTGCGGGGGGGTGACTTCAGCCCCGTATGTCAGCGTGTCGGTCCGATAGGGATCGCCGTTCAAAATGTAAACAATTTTATACTCATTGGGGGTGTATGTACCGTATACGGTCAGCTCGTGGTTGGGCATACTGTCGGGGCAGTTCATCCAGCCGGAGAAGGAATGTCCCTGCTTTTCCGGAGGAATCGGACACGCCACCGGGGTGCCAAAGGGGCGGACATACTCGGTGATGATCTCGTCCCCGATCACGAAGGCGATACGGTACACGCTCTCGGTGTACGAGGCCGTCACGGTGATGTTTTTGGCGGGCATGGCGGCGGGCAGGTCGGACCAGCCCACAAAGGTGTGGTTTTCCTTGGCGGGGGGCGTGGGGGCGAGGATCCGCTCGCCGTAAGGCACCGCGACCACCTCTACCACCTCGTCATCCGCCAGGAAGGTGACTTCGTAAGTCTGTGGGATATAGCTGCCGCGGATTTCATACACATCGCCGTCGTCCGCGGGGGGCACCTCTTCCCATCCGCTGAACACAAAGCCCTCCCGCTCCTGCGGGGCGGGCGCGTCGAGCCGGTCGCCAAGCTCCCGGCTGTCATACATGGCGTACTCCTCGCCGTCAATGAGATACGCGACCTTCTCTGCCTTGATGCGGTAAAGCCCATCCAGTACCAAGTCGTGGTCGGGCATGGTGGCAGGCGCGTCCTTCCAGCCTAAAAACAGGTATCCCTTCACCGCCGGGCCCGGCTCGTCAAGGGGCGTGCCGTACGGTACGTCCAGCGTCTTGACGACCTCGCCCATCACCCGATAGCTCAGGCGGTGGACATGGAACTGCCAGTGACCGTGGACCTCAATATCATGCGCGGGCATGAGGTCGGGGCAGTCGGTCCAGCCGGTGAACACACGCCCCTCATGGGGGTCGAGCGTCACTTCCACGGGAGAACCAAAAGGAATGTAGACGGTCTTGTAAGGCTGTCCGTCAATGAGAAAGTCCGCCTTGTAACGGGCGGGGTACATGCTGGAGACCACCTCGACGTCGTGGTCGGGCATCGTCTTCGGCAGGCTGCGGAAGCCGCTGAAATAGTAGCCCTCCTTCGTGGGGTTGGGCTTTTTGGCCACAGGCGCCCCATAGGGAAGGTGCTCCACCTTGAACACTTCCCCGTCCACAATGCGGGTCAGGGTATAGAGGGTCAGCGACAGGGTCCCCGTCACGGTCAAATCGCGCGCGGGCATGGTGGCGGGCACTCCGCTCCAGCCGCTGAAGGTGCAGTACTTCTTGACAGGTTCGTCCATCAGCTCGATCGGCTCGCCATAGGCGCACGGCACGGAAAAGGTGGTGGTGACGTCGCCGGCGGTGCGGTCGGTGATGACGTAATGGATCCGGTAGAGATTCGGCTGCCGGTGCCCGATGACGGTCAGGTCCTGCCCCGGCATGGTCTCGGGAACATCAGACCAGCCCGAAAAAGTGTAGCCCACCTTTTCGGGAGCGGGGGGGCACTCGATGGGAGCGCCGTAGGTCAGCTCCTGCCGGCTGATCTCCTCCTCCCCGACCATGAAAACCAGCGTGTAGCGGTTGGGGGTGAACTTCCCTTCCAGCACCACATCACGCGCGGGCATCCGGGAGGGGATGCTCTCCCAGCCCGAAAAAGTATGGAAGTCCTTTGTCGGCTTGGCCAGAGAGGTCAGGCGGGTGCCCTTCTCTACCTTCTCGACATACGATATTTTACCGTCAATTTTATATACCAGTTCATACAGTTGGTTGGTCTTTTGGTCAGCCATTGATTGCCCCTCCTGCTTTTTTCACCTCTTGGTTGCGTACGCCCCAGCTGCCTGTCACCGTGATATCCTCGGCAGGCATCACAGGGGGGAGATTCTTCCAGCCGCCAAACACGTACCCCTCTTTGACCGGCTCCTGCGCCGGCACCACCGGTGCGCCGTAGGCAACGGTCTGTTCCTCGTATTCCTCGCCGTCCAATATGTACCTGACCTTGTACTTGCGGAGATAGTACCTGCCTGCCGCCTCATAGGGGTGGTCGGGCATGACCTTCGGCAGCCCTCGCCAACCGCTGAACATATACCCGGTTTTCATCGGCACCTCGGGTGCCTTGATGGGGGTGCCGACATCCACCACCGCGCTGAAAATGAGCTCATCTTCCAGCAAGAAGCGCAGCTCGTGGGCGTTCAGGGTGAATCTCCCGACAAACTCCAGGTCGTGCGCCGGCATGGTCGCCGGGATGCTCCCCCAGCCCGAAAAGGTGTGGTTCTCCCGCATGGGCACACCGAGGGGACGAATGGGAGCGCCGTACTCCACCTTGCGGGCAAAGTCCATCTCGCCCTCAATGACAAAGCGCAACTCGTACTTGTTGACCTTGAACGAGCCCTTGAGGGTCAGGTTGGAGCGGGGCATTTTCTTATAGTTTTTGTTCCAGCCGCTGAAGGTGTGCCCGATCTTGGCGGGCAGCGGCAGCTCGGTGAGCGAGGCGCCGGCGGGGAACTCATACGTGGCGTACTCCTGCTCATCCACCACCATACGCAAGACATAGGGGAGCGGCGTGAAAGTACCCCGCACCTCTATGTTGCGGGCAGGCATGGTGGCGGGCAGGTTGCTCCAGCCGTCGAAAGTATGGTCCCGCTTTTCGGGATCCGCAGGCGGCACAATGGGGGCGCCAAAGGGCAGCGCCTGCTCCTGGTGTACGCCCTCCTCGGTGACAAACCTGAGCCGGTAAGACAGGGCCTCATACTCCGCTTCCACCTGGAAATCGCGCCGCGGCATGACATCGGGCAGGTTCTTCCAGGCAATGAAACGATGTCCCGTTTTTTCCGGCGCTTGTATCGGTACAATTGCCTCACCTTCCTTGTGCATGGTCGTACTGAACACTTTCCCGTCAACCAAAAAACTGAGTCGCACCATTTTTGCCATTGAAGAATCCTCCCTGTTCGTTGCATTCTTTATGGAAAACATACCAAATTTCGGATGCCGATAATTATACATTAGTATTATATCATGTGCTTTTCGGAAAATCAACAGAGAATTCAGAATATTTGACCATGTTTTTGGGAAAATCGCCGTTACCCCATGCTTTTTTTTCAAAAAACAGAACAGAGCATCCTTTTTTTTACACAAAAGGACACTCGGAATTCCTGTGTCGCACACGAAAAGGCGGCACCTGTTTTACCACAAGTGCCGCCCTGATGAGGCGAGCGTGCCGGGGCGCCGAGGGAGGGTGCGCAGGGCGCAGGAGAGGGTGTGAAAGAAGCGGCGTCTGTCGAGCCGGGGCGCGAAAGAAGCAGGGGATGCCGACGGGTCGGGGGTGCTCGACGGGTCGAGGGTGCTCGACGGGTCGAGGGTGCTCGACGGGGGTCAGTACGGAATTTCGCCGGTCAGCAACTCTTCGATATAGGGTTGCAGGCGCGTGACGCTGTCAGCCGACAGGGGAAGCAACACCGTGCCGCCGACATAGCTTCCGTACGATGCGCCCCGGTCGCCCTCTCCCTCAACCAGTGTCACGAAAGAGGCATCGATCAGCACGTAAGCGCTCTGCCCGTCAAAGGGTTGGTCAATCTCCTCCAGCAAAATCTGCGCGACGGCAGCCCAGAGGGCTTTTTTCTCTGTACTCAAAGTACCGTCCTGCTCATATTCCAGCGAGATGAAAAACGAGTCGTCCTCCGTGTAAAAACCAATCTGACAATAGGTCTTATAGGCGGAGGAGAGATTTTGCTCGGCAAAAGCGGTGAGCACCCCCTCCATCCATGTGAGGTTGGGCGTGTTCCCTGCCTGACCATAGACCTTTTTTTCATTGAGCAGGCGGGCGAACGCGGCAATGGTTTGCTTCATAGTGGCAGGGACACCGTAGTAGCCCGAAAAGGGCTTGGTCCCCGTCACGCCGCTGACATTGAAGGTAAAGAGGTCGTTGGGGTTCTGGCGCATAGCCTGTTTCTGCTCGGTGGTCAGGGTCTGGTACTCATTGTAAAACACTGCCCACAGCTCGGCAAAACGAGCGGCATCATCACTGCTGTAATACCCCCCGATGCCGGCATACGCCCAGACATTCAGCACCTCTGCCGGAATGGGGATGAGCAGGGCGGCCTGCAAATACTCCTCCTGCTCCTGCATGAGCGACTCAAGCTCCGTTTGCTGCTCTGCAGTGAACTTCAGGTAGCGGCCGATGGTGCGGCCGGACTTGAGCTTGATGGCGACATAGCGGTAGTACGCCTCCTCCTGCCCGATGCCGCCCCCGCCGCCGGGCAGGAGCATATCAAAATCACCGCGCCAGTTGGGGAGGAACTTGTTTTCGAGCAGGGCCGTAATCGATCCGTCGTACACCTGGGCGACCAGCGCCAAAAGGTCTGGGTCGCTGAAAAAGAGTCCCGCCGCCTTGAGGGCTCCATAGCCGGGGCTGCTGTAAGAGTACCCCTTTTCATAGAGAGACACGGCACTGATGTCTGAGGCCTGAAGCTCCTTTTGCAGCACACGCTGCCTGGTGGCATACACCCCCACGGCAAACATGCCGGCACAGACGAGCAGGATGGGAAAAACTTTCAGCGCGGAAAGCAGGCGACGCCAGCGGCGGGTGGTGAGCAGCTCGTAGAAGAAGTACACCAGGGTTGACAAAACTAACAGCGCCACAAAAGCGGGGAGGTAGGCAGTGGAGAAAAAGGTGCTTTTGACATAGAAGTACCGAAACAACTGCTGCATCGCCAAGAACACCAGCGGGAGGGCAAAGGCGCAGCGGAACACATGCTGCAGGGCGCGGTTTGGCGCGCTCTTGCCCGCCATCTCGCTGCGCCGCTTGATATAGACCCATGCGCCCAGCCCGAGCAGCAAGAGCGAAACCAGAGCGGAGTAGAGCAACATGCCGCCATTTGTATAAACGTCCACCGGCTGGGTGCCAATGACATTGCTCAGCAGTGCCAGCGGCAAAATCAGCAGTGCCAGCGGCAAAAAGTACTTGGCTTGCAAGAAGGCACCGATGGAGTAGTCAATGTCAAAGATGGGCAACACGTCCGCCAGCGTATTCACGAAAATCCCCGCGCTGAGCCGGAAGGCAAACAGAAGCAACATGAGGACGAAAAAGTTGGAGGTGGCGGTGCCGGTCAGGGTCATCGCCAAAGCGGTGAAGCCCGCCATCATGGTGCCGGCGATCAGGTAGACCAACATGACCAGCAAGAGGTTGCCGAAGCTGAAAACCACCATGGGGTTGACGGCATAAAGCACGCCCACCGTGCCGAGGGAGAGCAGGACAATCCCCCAAATCCAGCTCAACGCCGCCAGCAGAAAGCTGCTGTACACACAACTGCGGCGGTAGGGGATGGCGTGGTAAAAGTCGGACTTGGCGCGGTCGTTGAGATAGTTAAAGATGGAGAGAATGATGAAAGGCACCAGCAGGATGAAAAGCGGCATGGACATGCCCAGTATTTCGATGGGCAACACCTCCGGCGGTACTTCCGTCGTGGTGAGGTTCTTGGTTTGGCTGTACAGAATGAGGGTGGTCAGGGGCACGATGAGGTTGGCCAGCAGGCACAAAATGGCGCTGATGAGGCCCACGGTGCGCAGACGCTTCAGCCCCTCTCGGTATAAGCCAAAGTGAAATAGATGTTTCATGCCTCTCACCTCACATCAAAATTTCTTTGAAAGCATACCCCAGCGCTTCCATCTCAAACACGAAAACCTCCTCCAGCCCCAGCGGCAACACATCCAGCAGGACCGGGTTCAGCGTGCGCAAAAAGCCTAAGGTCTGCTCCCTGTCCCCCCGCACGATGAAGGTGGCGACCGTCCCGTGCTGGGAGTAGTTGAGAAGGTCCACCCCTGCGAACACGGATCGGTTGAACTCATAGGGCAGGGCGATTTGTATTTTGAACAGTTTGGTTGTCAAATTCTGAATGTCGCTCTCGAACACGATCCCACCCTTGTGCAGCAGGGCGAGCTGGCCGCAGGTGTCCTCCAGCTCACGCAGGGAGTGCGAGGTGATGATGGTGGTGGTATTGCGCTGGGCGACATCCTGGTTGATGACCTCCTTGACCAGGTTGCGCATCACGGGATCCAGCCCGTCGAAGGTCTCGTCAAAGAACAAAAAGCGCGGCATCACCGACAGCCCGAGGATGGTGGCGGCCTGGCGGCGCATACCCTTGGAGAAAGTATGGATGGGGGCGCGGGGGTTGAGCCCGAACGTCTTGGTCAGGTTGTGGTAGCGGTCAAAGCGGAAGCTGTCGTACAGGTGGCTGTAAAAGCTCGCCATCTGGTCCATGTTCGAGCCGGGCAGAAAAAAGAGCTCGTCCGGGATAAACATCAACTGCGCTTTCACCGCCGGGTTTTCATACACCGGCTGATCGTCGATGAAAATCTCCCCCTCCGCGGGGCGGTAGACCCCGCTGATCAGGCGTAAAAAGGTGGACTTGCCCGCGCCGTTGCTGCCGACCAGCCCGTAAATGCAGCCGTTTGGGATGGTGCAGTTCAAATGATTGAGTGCCACGAAGTCCTCAAACTTCATGGTAACGTTGGTGGCTGTGATCATGCCAATGCCTCCCTTGGTGGAAATTCGGGTGTGGGTATCTTTGACGCAGACGCAAAATGCGCCGCGTGACCGTGACAGGCAGTTCTTGGAGAGATATACCAACTATATGCTATTTTGCCGAAAAAGTCAAGTGAAGTTTTTGTAACATCCCGGCCTCTTTTTGTCAATCGCTTGCATTCGGGGGCGGGGTGTGCTACAATGCATTCAGGTATCTGCATGGCAGAGGGACATATGATCGGAAAGACACCCGGACGCTGTCCGATCGTCGAAGGAGGCGTGATGGAGTTTTCTTTGCAACCCTTTTTGGAACGCGTCAAAGCGCAAGGGCTTGGCCTGTACGGCATTGTGGTGCGGCAGGGCGGGCAGGTGGTAGCCAACCATCACACCCGGCGCGACGTGCCGGTCAATGTGTATTCTGCCTCGAAAAGCTTTACCTCCGTCGGGATCGGGATCGCCATCGACGAGGGGCTGCTGCCCTCGGTGGACGAGCTCGTGTTGCCCTACTTTGCCGAGTCACTGCAGCCGGGGTATGACCCGCGGCTGGAGCAACTGACCGTGCGGCACCTGCTCACCATGACCGGAGGGATAGACCACCGTTTTTTAATGATGAACAGGTTTGAGGAGCCGTACTGCCGGGACTATGTGGCCTATATTCTGTCAAAGCCCCTGCTGTCCGAGCCGGGGACGCGCTTTTTATACAGCAGCAGTTCCACCTATCTGCTCTCCGCCCTCCTCACCAAGCTCAGCGGGCAGTCGCTGCGGGATTACCTGATGCCCCGCCTCTTTGAGCCGCTGGACATTCCCTACCCCCAATGGTCGCTGTGCCCCAAGGGCATCAGCTTCGGCGGCAGCGGTCTCTTTTTACATACGGAGCACTTGTCCCGTTTCGCGCAGATGCTGTTGCAGGGCGGGGTGTACGGAGGCCGGCGGATTGTGTCGGCGGCGTATCTGCAAGCCGCCACGTCGCCGCAGGTCAACTCTCGGGGCGACCAGCACCAGGGGACCCGGGGGGGTGCGCCGGCTACCCAAACGTCCGCCGAGGTCGAGCCGGTATGGTACGGATTCCAGTTTTGGTGCTGTCGGGAGGACCCGGGTGCTTACCAGGCGGCGGGGCTGTACAGTCAATTTGCCCTGGTGGTGCCGGGCCGCGCCCTCGCCATCGGGCTGACCGCCCACGAGGAGACAAAGGGGGCGCAGCTATCCGCGGCACTGTGGGAGGAGGTCGTCCGGCGCTTCCCGCTCGCCGGGGAGGCGCGCTGAGGCGGCAGCGGGGCAGGCGGCCGGACACGCCGGCGGATGTTTGTACACGGGAGTGCGGCGGCCATGGCGGCTGCTCTCACATATTCACTATGAAAGAGACGGCCGAGGGGCCTCGGGCGTCACAGGAGGAAGGTATGGAGTTTTCTTTGCAGAATTTTTTAGAGCAGGTAAAAGCGCAGGGACTGGGGCTATACGGCATTGTGGTGCGGCAGGGCGGGCAGGTGATCGCCGAACATCATACCCGTCGCGACAACCCCGTCAATCTGTACTCCGCCTCGAAAAGTTTCACCTCGCTCGGCATCGGTATCGCCATCGACGAGGGGCTGCTCTCCTCGGTGGACGAGCTCGTGTTGCCCTACTTTGCCGAGGCGCTGCAGCCGGGGTATGACCGGCGGCTGGAGCAACTGACCGTGCGGCACCTGCTGACCATGACGGCCGGGTTCGGCAAGCACTACCTGCTGGGTCAGCTGGAGGACCCGAACTGCCGGGACTACGCGGCGTACATCCTCGCGCAACCCCTGGCAACCGACCCGGGGACACGTTTCTTTTACAGCAACGCCTCCACCTATTTGCTCTCCGCGCTCATCACCAAACTGACCGGGCAATCGCTGCGGGATTACCTGATGCCCCGCCTCTTTGAGCCGCTGGGCATTCCCTTCCCGCAATGGTTCAGTTGCCCCCGAGGGATCAGTCACGGGTGCAGCGGTCTCTTTTTGCGGACCGAGCACCTGTCAAGGTTTGCCCAGCTGCTGCTGCAGGGCGGGGTGTACGAGGGGAAGCGCCTGGTTTCGGAGGCCTATGTCCGTGCTGCCACCTCCCCGCAGGTGAATTCCTGGGGCGACCAGTACCAGGGCACCCGGGGCGGCGTGCCGGCTGACATCGCCTCCCCCAGCACCTCGCCGGCATGGTACGGGTTCCAGTTCTGGTGCTGTGAGAACGAGCCGGGCGCGTTCCAGGCCTCGGGTGCGTTTGACCAGTTCGCGCTGGTGGTGCCGAACCGTGGCCTCGCCATCGGCATGACCGCGCACGAGGAGACACGGTGCGCCTATCTGCACACGGCACTGTGGGACGAGATTGTCTATCGCTTTCCCGTCGTCAACTGAGAAGGACTCAATAGAGATGCACGGCGCGGTAGGCGCCGGGCGGGACACGCCGGGTCAGGTAGTAGTAAAAATGCTCCCTGACCTCAAAATAACTGCCGCAGGCGCATAGGTTGAAGCGACACCGGCGGTGGGGGTGTCCGACCGCGATGACCGTGTACTGTTGCGAAAGATCCTTGAGATTGCGCTCCTGAAAGGCTGTTTTGGGGGCGACCAGAAACACAAACAGCACGGTTCGACGTTTCAGGTGGGGCAACAGGAGCCGGAGCTTTCGCACGCGGTCAAAGCGCACCAGCATCGCATAAAGCATCACCGCCACCGCCGCCACGGGCAGCGCGGGCAGGAGCAGCACCACCACCCCGAACACGAGGGCACTGCCCTGCACAAACGCCAGCGCCCGCACCACCCAGCCGAGCACCGAACGAAGGGTCAATAGCAGGCGGGTGAGCAGTTGCACGCCGCTCAGTTTCCGCCAGAGGGTGGTGCGGGTGAGGGTCGCCCAAAGGTAGAGCGGGTAGTGCCGGTGGCGGTGGGTGTGGACGTTTTGCCGCACGGTGCGCAACAGCTCGCCGGGCGGCTCGCTGTCAGACGGGCGGTCGGTCGAAGGTTGGTTCAATGGGCTCTCCCTCCCCTTCCAGGTATACCATGTTGCGCTGTACACAGTCCCTGCCCCGCCAAGCATAGGCGCGGCGGGCAAAGTCCTGCGGCGACATGGTATGTAGCAGGGCTCGGCTCAAAGTGGGGATCCGGTTCTGATGAAAGAAAAGCAGGGGGGTTTGCAGGCTTCCCTGCTCTTTTGCCTCTGTGGTATGGGGGCAGACCTGCTGGCAGATGTCGCAGCCCCACGCCGAGCCGCCCTGCCTGAGCCACGCCTGTTCCTGCTCGGTCAGCACCCCTTTCTTTTGCGTGACGGCTGACAGGCAGGGGTGTCCCTCCCCTCTCAAAAAGCCGGTCGGGCAGGCCGCCTCACAGGCGCCGCACCCGCGGCAGGGTTCTGCTTCCCTGACCTGAAGGCATCCGAAGTCAGACGCGGGCAGGTCGGAGAGCACCTCGCCGATGAATACATAGGAGGCGTACGCGGGGGCAATGAGCAGGCGGTGCCTGCCAAACAAGCCCAGTCCCGCGCGGGCGGCCCCCTGCCGCTCGTCCAGCGGGGAGCGGTCGGCAAAGCCCTTGAAGCGGTAGCCGGGGAAAATCTGTGACAGCCGGCGGCAGAAACGCTCATTCAGCGCATCCATGAGCAGATGGTAGTCCTCCGCCACCGCGTACGCCGAAAGGTTGACCCCCTCGCCCGCGTAGTAGGGGACCAGAAAAAAGAGGGCGCTCTCCGGCTGAAAGTCGGGGCAGAGCCGCGCCAGCCGCCCGGCGTCTGCCTGACACTCACAAAGCGGCAGGGAGGCATAGAGCGAAATGTGCGCCTCCGCCATCATCTGCGAAACCGCGCGTGCCGCGTCTGTCATCAGTATCCCTTCTTTCTATTTTATATTATCTATGGGATAGTATACCCTAGGGGCGGGGGTTTTTGCAAGATATTTGGCCCGATTTCTTGACTTTGCCTCTTTTTCTGCTATAATTGTGAGCATCACGGTAGCTTGACCGCTACCAAGCGAAAGGGGATGACTCCCATGACTGAGGTGATCCGTGCTTCTTTGGACCGGGTGGAAGAAGGAGTACTGGTGTGCCTGTCCGTCCAGGACGAGCGGCAGTTTCATCTGCCCCAAGCCGACTACCCCACCTTGCGGCCCGGTGATGTGTTGTCCCTGACCCTCACCGACGGGGTACTCACCGAGATCCGGGCGCTGCCGGAGGAGACCGCTGCCCTGGCGGCGAAAAACCGCGCGCGCCTGCGCAATCTGTTCCGGAAAGGCAAAGGATAAGCTGTATGCTTGAGTTGTTTCAAAACGGGTTGTATACCTATTTCAGATTTGTCAATGAGAATTGGCTGATCCTCAGCACGCTGTTTTGCACCCTGATGGCCATCGCCATCCCCTACCTGCTTGGCAGCGTCAACTCCGCCATTGTGATCTCCAAACTGCTCTACGCCGACGATATACGCCGGCATGGCAGCGGCAACGCCGGCATGTCCAACATGCTGCGGGTGTACGGCAAGAAGGCCGCCCTGTTCACCCTGCTCGGTGACCTTGCGAAAACCGTGCTGGCCGTGCTGGTCGGCGGGCTGTTTATGGGGCTGCAGTATGTCGGCCCTTTTAGCTTGGGACAGGGGGGCTATCTGGCGGCGTTTTTCTGCATCACGGGGCATGTCTTCCCCGTTTTCTATCGCTTCAAGGGGGGCAAGGGGGTGCTCTGCGCCGCCGCCGCCATTTTGCTGCTGAATCCGGTGGTGTTTGCGATAGAGCTGGTGTGCTTTGTGATCATTGTGGCTTTCACCCGCTATATGTCGCTGGGCTCGGTGGTGTGCGTGGCGCTGTATCCGCTCTTGCTGCACACCCTCTTTCCGCTGTTCGTTGAAGGGCCCGGCATCCCCCTGCACCTCGTCGTCTTTGCCTTTGCGCTCGCCGCTTTCGTGATCTGGATGCACCGTTCCAACCTGCGCCGGCTGTGGCGCGGGGAGGAGTCCAAAATCTCCTTTTCCAAGTAACCGATATGACAGATTTATCAGGGGCCCTGCTGGCACTGCTCGTGCAAGCCGCCCAAAATCAAACCCTAACCAAGCTGATTTTCTCCAAACCCCATGCCGGACAGCCCGAAAAGCAGACAGCGCGGCTGTCACAGCGGCGGGGGCAACCGGTACTCGCCTTTGAGCAAACGCTGTCGGGGGGCAAGGTGGCACAAGTGTCGCTGGCCCTGCCCGTGCCGGAGGAGGCGCTCGCCCCCCTGGTGGAGGGGTATGACCGTGTGCATCTCTATACCACGGTGGGGAGCGCCGAATTCCTGCGCTCCAAAAAAGGCAAGGAAACCCTGCTCGGCGGCGCTGCCCTTGCCAGGGCGATGGCGGCGGGCGCCCTCCCGCGCGCCGAGGTGCGCCCGCTCGACCGCGCGGTCAACCGCCTGCTCAGCGGGGAGGAGCCATTCCTCCTGGCGCTGGGCATCTCGGACGCGACCGGGCGCGTGCATGACAAGCGGCAGGCGAAATTCCGTCAGATCAACCGCTTTTTGGAGCATGTGCGGGACATCGAGGACGCCCTGCCCGCCGAGGGGCCGTTGCTGGTGTATGATCTTTGCTGCGGCAAAAGCTATTTGAGCTTTGCCCTGTACCACTACCTGACCCATCTGTGCGGCAGGCAGGTGGACATGCTGTGCGTGGATCTGAAGGCCGATGTCATTGCCTACTGCGGGGAGGTCGCCCGTGCGGTCGGCTTTGAGGGGATGCGCTTTCTGGTGGCGGACGTCGCCGACATCCCCGCCGACAGGCAGCCTGACCTGGTGGTGTCCCTGCATGCCTGCGACACTGCCACCGACCTGGTGTTAGATCGGGCGGCGGCGCTGGGGGCGCGGGTCATCCTCTCCACCCCCTGCTGTCACCATGACCTGAATGGCAAGCTGCGCACGCCCGACCTTTCCTTTATCATTGACGAGCCGCACCTGCGCAACAAGCTCGCCGAGGCCGCCACCGACGGTCTGCGGCTGCTCAGACTGCGGAGCCGGGGGTACCGTGCCGTTGCCGTGGAGTTCATTGACCCGGACGACACCCCCAAAAACACGCTGCTGCGCGCCGTGAAGCGCAAGGGATTTGACCCCGTCTCGACCGAAGCGCAAGCCCTGCGGCAAGCCTACGAGACCACCCTGCGCTACCTGACGGGGTCGTCTGGTGACGGGGAGGACGGGGGGAGGCTGCCATGACCTATCACTGCCTTTCCACCTCTCCCGAGCAGACCGAGCGGCTCGGCGAACAGGTGGCACAGCGACTGCTGGACGCCCGCCGGAGGCAAGCCTTTGTCGCCCTGTACGGCGAGATGGGTGTGGGAAAAACGGCTTTTACCCGGGGGTTTGCCCGTGCTCTGGGCATTTTGGGGGTAAAAAGTCCCACCTATACGCTGGTGCGCGAGCACCCCACAGGCACTTTGCCCCTGTTTCACTTTGACCTGTACCGCATCGGGGACGAGGACGACCTTTTTGCCATCGGCTTTGAGGAGTATCTGGCGCGGGAGGGGTACGCCGTGTGCGAATGGTCCGAGCGCCTGGGCTCTCTACTGCCTGCGGATGCCGTTTGCGTCACCCTCTGCCGTGCCGAGGAGGAGGGCGCCCGCCGGATTTCGGTGTGTATCCCCGATGAGCTGCTACAGGAAGGGCATCGTCCGAAAGAGGTGAGTTCATGAAGATTTTAGCGCTGGACAGCACCGCCAAGGCCGCATCCGCCGCCCTGTGTGAGGACGGGCGTGTGCTGGCTTCTTTTGTCTGTGACAACGGGCTGACCCACAGTGAAAAGCTGCTGCCCATGGCGGAGGCGGTGCTGCAGAGCCTCTCGCTGACGGTGGCCGATGTTGACCTGTTCGCCGTCACGGCCGGCCCCGGCTCCTTCACCGGAGTGCGGATTGCGGCGGCCATCGTCAAGGGGCTGGCGTTCGGGCGGGGCAAGCCCTGCGTGGGGGTCAGTACGCTGGAGGCTTTGGCGGAAAATCTGGTCCCGCTGGAGGGGCTGTACTGCCCGGTGATGGATGCGCGGCGGAATCAGCTATATAACGCTTTGTTTACATTCCGAGACGGAGCTTTGGTGCGCCTGACCCCGGACCGCGCGATATCGCCGGAGGCGCTGTGCGGGGAGCTGGTCGCTTATACCGGCATGAACCTTTACCTCTGCGGCGACGGCGATAACCTTGCCCGCGACTGCTTGCGCCGGGCCTCCCTCCCGCCGGCACAGACCCCCCTCCCCCTGCGACTGCAAAGTGCCGCGGCGGTCGCCCGCTGTGCCTACCGTGCTTTTCTGCGCGGGGAGGCGGTCAGTGAGCAAGACCTCCTGCCCACCTATCTGCGCGCCCCGCAAGCCGAACGGGAAAGGGCCGAGCAGGAAAAGGCTGCCCCGAACGGCTGATCGTCAGCGGTGCCATGCGGCACGGTATCGCGGGGCGCGGGTGTCCCTCCTGGGGCATGGGTGTCCCCCCGGGCATGGGCGCCCTATGGTTTTCTTCTCCCCTGCGCTGCCCTGATGTAATTTCAAGATGGAAAGGCAAAAACTGCGCCTTTCCTTTTCTTTTTCCCAACCATTGCCTTCCCTTCCTGAAAGTTTGCGTTTCGCTTTTTTGCCCTTTCGAGTATAATGCTAATGAGAAGCAACCGGAGGCACCGAAAGCTGACAAACCATGCGCCGGCATGGTGCGCCGATACATACATAGGGCCCGCTTAGGCATCTGTTGCGGCATTTACTTGTGTGAAAGAGGAAAGGAAGCTACATATGGAACTGATACTGATCAGCGACTCCAAACTAAAGGTGATGCTGAGTGCTGATGATATGGAAAAGTATGAAATTCGCTCTGACGAGATAGATTATGACAACACCGAGACCCGCCGCGCTTTCTGGCAGATACTCGACGAGGTCAAGCAGCGCACCGGTTTTGACGCCGCGACCGACAAAGTGTTGATCCAGGTGTATCCCTCCAGAGACGGGGGCTGTGAGATGTTTGTGACCAAGCTGTCGGGGGTCTCCCCTGCCGTCACCGATACCCTGGCGCGCTCGCGCAGTGTCGCCATGCTGTCCATGCGCACCTGCATTTACTCTTTTGACAAACTGGAAAAGCTGTTGCGCGTCTGCCGCTCCCTCTACCGCAGCGGCTACAATACCGTCAGCTCCGCTTACCACGCCGACAACGGGCGGTTTTACTTAGTGCTGCAGGAACATTTCCGCTCCGGGGGGGGCGGGGGGCATATCAGCGAATTCAGCTTTATCGAGGAATACGGCACCTGTCACCGCGGTGCCATGGAAATGGCCTACATCAAGGAACACGCCACCTGCATTGACGACACCGCCGCGGTGGAAAAGCTGGCAGACCTGGTCTGCTGAGGTTCCGGACAGCGCGTTCCGGGGCGAAAACAAAGCGCGAAAACCGTCTTGCCGCAGCAGAGGCAGGGCGGTTTTTCCTGTCACGGGCAACGGACAAGAGGGGGGCCGGGGCAAAGGAGGCGCGCGGTGGCGATGGGCCATGCCTCCCCCGCTGCGAGCGACAGACCAAAGAGTGCCCTTGCCTGCGCCCTGCGTGTGTCTTTTCCCCTGTGTTGCCGCTCTTTTCCATAGCGTGAAAACTGTGCCTGAACTGATTGACTTCCCCTACCGACTGTGCTATACTCGTTTTATTATCTGCCCTGACCTGCCGCGCCGGCGCGCCGGTAAAACAACCCGCACGGAGGTGTCCGATGAAACTCAAAGTACATGACGGCAATCGTTTCCTTATGACCACGACGGGCGAGCCGTTCTTTTATTTGGCCGACACGGCGTGGGAGCTGTTCCACGGGCTGAGCCGTGAGGAGGCCGACGAGTACCTGTCCTTGCGCGCTGCGCAGGGATTCAACACGATACAGGTGGCCGCGCTCGCCGAGTTTGAGGGCTTGTCTGTGCCCAATCGCTACGGGCGCTGCCCGCTGTTGCAGTCGGACGGCGTGTATGACCCGACCCTGCCCGACTGTTCCGGCGAGTATCACTACTGGGCGCATGCCGACTATGTGATTCAAAAAGCCGCGGAGTACGGCCTGTTTGTCGCGCTGCTCCCCACCTGGGGCGACAAGTTCAACCAAAAATGGGGAAAGGGCCCCGAAATTTTTGACCCGGACAATGCGTTTGTGTACGCCAAATGGCTTGGGGAGCGATACCGAGCGCAGTGGAATATCATCTGGGTGCTCGGAGGAGACCGCCCCCTCGAGAGCCCGCTGCATCATGCCGTCATTGATGCGATGGCCGCCGGAGTGCGGGAGGGAGACCATGGGGAGCACCTGATCACCTTCCACCCCTGCGGCGGGCGCTCCTCGGCGGATGATGTGGGGGACCGAGCCTACATTGATTTTCATACCACGCAATCCTCCCACGCGCTGGCGGGATATGCGAGCTGGTCACTGTTGCGCCGCACCGGCCGGGCGGTCTGCAAGCCCTTTATGGATATGGAGACGCGCTATGAGGACCACCCTGCCTGTTTTGACGCGAAAATCGGGTACTTATGGGACGCGCACGACATTCGCCAAAACACCTACTGGAACCTGATGGAGGGCGTGTGCGGGCATACCTACGGCAACCACGCGGTCTGGTCGTTTTGTCAGGAGCCGTCCGCGTACTTCCCCTACCGCTGGCAGGAGGTGCTGCACCACCCGGGCGTGAGGGAGGCGGTCCTGGTGAAACAGCTGCGCCTCAGCCGGCCGTACTTCGAGTTCAGGCATGCCCCCGAGCTGGTCGAGGACGACCCGTATATCATGGCCCACTTCAGCGCCGGACGGGGAAATCGCTACGCTTTTATCTATACCCCCCTCGGACAACCCATCCGAGCCCACCTAAAGAACTTGACGGATGACGGGCGGGCAGTGAAGGTGTCGTGGTTTGACCCCCGAACCGGCGCGGAAACGCTGTTTGGCGTGGTGCCGCAGGACGACGTACTGCTGGTGCCGCCCACGCAAGGCAAGGGCTGCGACTGGGTGCTCATCTGCGACGTGGTGTAAGTCTGCCTGATGGTTTGCCCGGCACCAAAAGGAGCACGCCGGCACGCAAAAGTACGGATCTGAAAAAACCGGTAAAACCAAAGATTAAATTTTGATTTATTTTGCGGGAGGTTTTTTATGAAACAGTCTTATTTTTCGGCGACAGGCAACTGGTACAAGGGCAACCTGCACACACATTCAACGGTGACCGACGGGAAGCAAACGCCGGAGGAACGGGTAAATTCGTATCAGCAACACGGATACTCGTTTCTGGCGCTGACCGATCACAATATTCTTGCCGCTTACCCCGATCTGTGCTCGGAGGATTTTATTGCGCTGGCGGGCGTGGAAAGGAATATCTCCGGCCCGGAAACGGCAACGCCCGATCACTGTATTCATATCGTGGGCATCAGCGAGCGCGAGCATACCGAACGGGTGTCTCAGCCGCTGGTCAAGTATCCGCTCCTTGACCTGGAGCAGGACGGGCAAATGCTGCTGGACGAGATGATCTCGGACGGGCAACTGTGCATTGTGGCTCACCCGGTATGGTCCAGAATGACGCTGAGGGAACTGAGCAAACTGAACGGGCACGTCGGCATTGAAGTGTACAACCAAACCTGTGACGCGACCAACCGCACCGGGCACAGCGACTATCTGATTGACTGCTGTCTGCGGGAGGGCAAACAGGTGTATTTGTTCGCCACGGACGACTGCCACAGCGCCAACCCGGAACATGACATGTTTGGCGGGTGGATTGTCGTGAAAGCCGACCGCCTGACCCAAAAAGACCTGCTCGGGCAAATCAAAAAGGGCAGTTTCTACGCCTCGACCGGGCCTGAAATTTATGATTTCGGCATTGACGGGCAAACGATGTATATCGAATGTTCGCCCTGTGAGCACATTCACTTTATCACCTATGAGTGTCGGGGAAAAAGCGTCAATCAATCAGGCGTCACCTCTGCCACCTATCAGGTCAAGGGAAACGAAACTTTTGTGCGCTGTGAGTGCGTGGACAGCCGCGGCAAGATCGCTTATACCAACCCGGTGTTCGTCAAAGGCAAATGACGCAGGACACCTGTGTCAGGGAGCGTCAAAAGGCTGTCCCTGACGGAAGTTGCCACGGTCGGATCAGGAGATGTCAACATGTGACACCGCACATCATGGCGGGACCCGGACCATGCTTACCGTTCCCAAAACTTCAAAGGCGCCCCTCAAGACACGGCGTATGACCGTGAAACCGGCCCCAAGCGGTGCAGGGCGTCGCCACAGTCAGCCCGGGGACGGTCGAGCCGAACACCCGCCATGTGGCCGCGTTCTCCCTCTGCCACCCGCGGCGGTATTGGTTCGCGGATATCCCTGCCACCAAAGGAGTGGCTTTCCACACGCTGACCCGGCCGGGGCAGGACATCGTGCTCTATGCGGACGAGGTGCGCGAGGTCCAAAGCGCCACCATGCAAGCCGTCCTGACCGCTCAAACCAAAAGCTGTGCCCTGCGCAAGGAAACGAGTTTTCAGATACTGTTTTGCCCGACTTCGGACAGGTGATCGCACGGGGTGGCCTGTTTGGTCGGAGCTCACTCATCCATCCGGGAAAGTTAAAAAAAGAATCCGCCGTCATGCTTGCCGCAGAAAGGGTTTCAGCGGCGGCTGAGGGCGGATTTTTTTGTGTCAAAACGAGCAGCGCTGTTTGACCTCTGCCGGCGGTTGCCGCCCGAACGCTCAAGCCTTATACGGCCGAGCCGCCCTTTCGGAGCGCCGAGGTCACCTGTTTGGGGTCGATGGCCTGCACCGCGCGCCCCTCGTCCAGGCAGATCGCCGCCGCACAGCCCGCCGCCTCCCCCAGCTGGTTCAGGTTGACCATGACCCGCAGCGCGCCGAAGGCGCCGGCATCGGCGTTGATCATTCTGCCCGCGCAGAGGAAGTTCTCCCACCGCTCCTGGAGGAGCACCTCAAAGGGAAGCTGGTAATAGGTGGCGGGCGGGGTGGTGATGCCGAGCTCCTCCCGCCAGTTGCCGGTCACGGTGCGCGTGCCCTTGCCGTACATGGTGCGCATGGTGCCGTCCAGGTACTTGAAGGAGATGCCCATGTCCTCGGCATGGTGCCGGTCGGTCGGGTACGTGCCGTTCAGCACCGGCGCGTCATACCGGCGGCCGGTCAGGAGGCTGAGTTCGTCCGCGCGGAATTTCGTCACGTAGTGGACGGTTTCCCGTATCCCGATATAAGACGCGAAGTTGGTAATCGCATAGTGGGTGTCCGGCCGGCCGTACTTTTTCAGCAGCGATACAAACGCCCGCATCTGGGCGCGGCCGGTTTTTTCCGCCCTTGTCAGGTCCTCGGCGATGTCACAGCGGACGCCGAACACGTGGTGATCGGCGCGCATGGTGATGCCCCGGCAACCCGCGACGCCGGTGCTCCAGCCCCAGTCGTCTCCCAGTCCGAACTCCGCCCCGTGCTCGCGCACCAGCTCGCCAAGGTTCACGCCCGTCATATCCCCCTGCAGGTGGAAACACGCCGTGGGGGGCTGGATGTACGGGTTCACGAAACTTTCAAGTCCGAGCCTCGCGGCAAGGTCGCCGTCGCCGGTGCAGTCGATGAAAAAGGACGCCCGAATGGCGCGCCTGCCGCTCTGGTCCTCCACCAGGACCGCCTGCAGCCTCCGGGCGTCGGTCAGCACACCGCACACCCGGGTGTGGAAGCGCACCTCGATCTTGTGCTCGTCGGTCAGCCGGTCCAGCTCAATCGCCAGTTCACAGGGGTTGAAGTTGTAGCTTGAGCTGCGCAGGGGCGATACCGTGAGCGCGCCGAGTGCCTGCAGGCGTTCCAGGACCTCCGCCGTGAGCCCGGCGATGACCTGCTGTTTGTCCTCGGTATCATACAGCGTGTGCCAGATATTGACCAGCCCGTGGACCGCCGCGCCGCCCAGCGCGTTCATCTCCTCACAAAGGATGACCCTGCACCCCATGCGCGCCGCCCGAACGGCCGCAAAAACGCCCGTGCAACTGCCGCCCGCGATGCAAATGTCCGCTTCGGCGCAAACGGGGATGTCGCGCCCGGATTCGTGAATGTACTCTGTCATAGCAGATTCCCTCTCTATCGGATGATTTCCTGATACCTGCCGGTCAGACCCCGGTGTTGTCAAACTCGGGGATAAAGCTCTCCAGAGCGGCCTCCCCGTCCTGTATGAAGGCGTTTTCTACCCCGATGTCAATGGCGTAGTCCACCAACGCCTCATACGCTGCAGGTGAAACTTTCCGGTGCAGTTCCGGGTATGCCGGGTCTCGGGTGCAGGGGGTGTACTGGTTCATAATGCTGAGAAATATCCGCTCGCCGTAACGCTCGTGCAAATACCTGATGATTCTCTTGGAGTCCCCGAGCCGGCCCGGCAATGTCAGATGCCGGACGAGCACCCCTTTTTGCATGATGCCCTGCCCGTCAAAGACGGGGGCCCCGACCTGCCGCACCATCTCAGCAATCGCCGCCGCCGCCACCGCAAAGTACTGACCGGCCTGTGAGTACCGATCCGCGGGCTCGGCCGACAGATATTTGAGATCGGGCAGGTAGATGTCAATGAGGCCCTCCAGGAGCTGTAAGGCGGCTACTTTCTCATAGCCGCTGCAGTTGTAGACAATGGGCAGCGCAAGGCCGGCCCGGCGGGAGCGGCGGATCGCCTCGATGAGATGCGGGACATAGTGGTCGGGGGTGACCAGGTTGATATTGTGTGCCCCCTGCGCCTGCAACTCAAGGAAAATCTCCGCGAGTCTGTCGATAGTGATGAGCTTGCCCTTGCCCTCGGCAATGGGGTGATTCTGACAGTAGACGCACCCCAGCGCACAGCCCGAGAAAAAGACCGTGCCGGAACCCCGCTCCCCGGAGAGGCAGGGCTCCTCCCAGTGGTGGAGCGCCGCTCTTGCCACGACCAGCTCCGCGGTCATGCGGCAATAGCCCCTTTCGCCGGCAGTTCTGTCCACGTGGCATTCCCGCGGGCAGAGCACACAATCTTTCAGAAGCGGTGAGTGCATCGATCATCCTCAGTGGCAGTCAAACAGAAAGTGTTTGTTTGACAAAATCGTTTTGTCCTCATTCATTATAACAGATTTTTTCCATAAAGCAAGGGCATGGCAGTACTTGCTTTCTTGATTTTGATGTGTTATAATAGGCGTATCAAGCCGATGATGGGCTTGGCTGTTGCGGTGACTCTCTCAATTGAATATCAAAAGAACCGTCTTTCGGGAAGGGCTTTTACGATTGCGCCATTGGCGTACTACTAAAAGCCCTTCCCTTTTTTCACAAGAGGGCCCCGCCATGACAACTGAATAGTCTAAAAGAACCGTCTTTGTTCGCAAGGAAGGGCTTTTAAGTATTTATACTGAGAGGTAAGTATGATGAAAAAAGCCGCTTCCGTCTTTTTGCGTGCTGATATTCACGAACAGGATGTGGCGTGCCTGCTCGATTGGCTGAATGACCCGGAAACGACAGAGTTCCTGTCGGACGGCAAGAAGTCTGCCAACGATTTGCGGCGCCTGATCCATCACGTGCCCCCGCACCTGTGGCGCATGAGCCTGAACGGGAACGGATGGTTTTATATGATTGAGCGAGAGGGAGAGGCCATCGGCTTCATTCGCCTGTCCGAGATAAATGCGGTCAGTTATGAGGTGGTCATCGCCCTTGGGGACAAAAATGTCCGGGGGAAAGGGTACGGCACTGCGGCACTCAAACAATGCCTGCAGATTGCTTTTTTTGAACAAAGAGCGCGGCGGGTGGTCGCCAACATTTATCCGCAAAACACCCGCTCTTTGCGTTTGTTTGAAAAGCTGAAATTCCGCCGGCAGGACAACGCCTCCTCCGCTGTACGGTATGCGTTGACCTACGAGCAGTACATATCCTGAGGGGCCCGAGGGCGGGGCGTCAACTTTACCGGCGCAAAATTTTCTCCAGCGGCCTGCCCTTTGCCAGCTCGTCCACCAGTTTGTCCAGCCACCGGATTTTCTGCATCAGCGGGTCGGTGATTTCCTCGACACGATACCCGCAGATCATGCCGGTGATTTTGGCGGCGTTCGGATGGATCTGCGGGGCCTCGGCAAAGAAAGTTTCATAGTCGACATGCTGCGCAATTTGCGCCTGCAAGCCGGCCTCGTCATACCCTGTCAGCCAACAAATGACGGTATCCACCTCGGATTTGGTGCGCCCCTTGCGCTCCGCCTTTTGGACGAGCAGGGGATAAACACGCGAAAATGGCATCTTGAACACACGCTCGTTGGTCATAGACTCTCACTTCCCTTCACCTGCCGGAGCCTCCACCGCACGAGGTCGGTGATGAGCTTGGTATCGATCGGTTGGTCAAGCGGCAGCCGAATGGCGCCCTTGCTGTGCCGATATCCGACAAGCCTCTCTGCAAAGGCGGCCGTGGCTTCGCCACCGGGGTACAGCCCGATGTGCTTCTGCGCCGCGGCAAAGTGGATCAGGTTCTCGCCCTGCCAGAAGGTCGGCATGCTCCACGAGATTTTTTCTGCGGCGTCCGGTGCCGCCGCGCGGATGGTGTCGCGGACTGTTTGCAGCACCGGCCGCACCGCCTCGGGTTGGGCGGCGATGTACTCGTCAATGCTGTTTGGTTTGAGGCAGGTATGAGCTTGCTGTGCGCCGGCAAACTCACGGCCGCACTTCGGGCATTGCCACATATCGTTTCACTCCGTTCTACTGATTGGTTGGCTTGTTATGATTCATTATAGCATATGAACTCAAAAATGCAAGATGGCCCGCTTTGGCGGCGGATGGGACAAGGCACTTTGCGCGGGAAACGCAAAGTGCCTTGTTGGGGCTTGGTTGGTGGCTGCTTGCGCTTGCCTATGATGACTGGGACGGGCGCGTGCTATTCCTCGTCCTGAAGCGCGTCATACCCTTCCTCGCCGGTGCGGATTTTGATGACATTTTCCACATCGTACACGAAGATTTTCCCGTCGCCGTAATTCCCCGTATACAGGGAAGCCTTGGCGGTATTGATGACGGTTTCGGGGAAAATTTTGCACACCACGATATCGACCTGAATCTTTGGCAGGAGCCTTGTTTTCACGGGAAGGCCGCGATAGTAGCCCGTATGCCCTTTCTGCATCCCATACCCAAGGACATTGGTGACGGTCAGGCCGGTGATGCCGATTTTGTCCAGTGCGGACTGCAAGGCGGTGAACTTATCCTGGTTGGTGATAATGGTGAGCTTGGTCATTTTCGCGCCGGGACGCGCCCGGTTGACCACGGGGATGGCGGCATCCGGTGAGACCGTACCGAAAGCTGGCGTTGGGACTTCGGGCGCAATCATGGCCCCGTTTCCGTCGCCGTTTGCCGACAGGATGGGCGCGATGATGGCAAAGTCGGGGTAGGCGGAGTTGCCGTGCTCCCCGATATCAAGGCCCAGCAGCTCTTCTTCAAGACTGACACGGATCCCCACCGTCTTTTTCAGAAGGAGCCAGACCAGCGCGGAGGCGAGAAAGACAAATGCGCCCACGGTGATCACGCCCAGCAGCTCTACGCCGAGCAGTGAAAAGCCGCCGCCGAAAAACAGGCCGTTGACCGTGGAAAGGCCGGTGACACCCTCCTGCGCGAACAGTCCGACGCAGAGCGTGCCGAACACGCCGCAGACCAGGTGGACGGAGGTAGCGCCGACAGGATCATCAACTTTGATGCGGTCAAAGAAGAGGACGGCAAACACGACGAGTACCCCGGCGATTGCCCCGATGAGGAGGGAGCTTGTGACACTGACATACGCGCAACCTGCGGTAATCCCGACAAGGCCCGCCAAGCAGCCGTTGATGGTCATGCCGAGGTCGGGCTTGCCGATGAAAATCCAGGACGTGGCGGTGGCGCTCAGCAGCGCCGCAATCGCGGCGGTATTGGTGGTGACCAGGATATGGACCACATCGGCGGGGTTCTGAAAACTCATGGTGGAGCCGGGGTTGAATCCGAACCAGCCCAGCCACAGGACGAACAGGCCGAGCACCGCCAGAGACATGTTATGACCCGGAATGGCCCGAGGCTTTCCCTTTTTATCATATTTCCCGTGGCGGGGGCCGAGGATCAATGCCCCTGCCAGTGCCGCCCAGCCGCCCACCGAGTGGACGACGGTATCGCCGGCAAAGTCCAGAAACCCGAGGTCAGCCAGCCAACCGCCGCCCCAGATCCAGTGCCCGACCGTCGGATAAACGACCAGCGTCAGCACGAAGGAAAACAGGATGAAGGCGAGATACTTGACACGCTCTGCCACCGCGCCCGATACGATGGTGGCCGCGGTGCCGCAGAAGACCAGCTGGAAAAAGAATTTGCCCCAGAAGGGTACGTTTGAGGTCAGGGTATCGCTGTAAAAATCGGGCGCTGACTTGCCCAAGATGAACAGTTGTTGGGTGCCGAGCAGGGGGTGGTCTCCGCCGAACATCAGCCCCCAGCCAAGCAACAGGAAGCCGACCGAGGAGACCGCGAAAACGATCAGGTTTTTTGACAGGATGTTCACCGCGTTTTTTGACCTGGCCATGCCGGACTCGACGGCGGCGAAACCGAGGTTCATAAAGAACACCAGCACGGCCGCCAGCAGGACCCAAAGAGTGTCTACGATCATTGCGATATTCATGATTGATTCCTCCCCAAAATGAAAGCGTGTATTTGATCACGGCATCCGAAAATGCCTGCGAGCAAATACACGCCTTTGTGCATATGACATTCTGACTGTGCGCGGGATGGTTGATTTCGATAGCGCCCGGCGCACCGGGCCTGCCATCCGATCGAGTGGGGCCTGCCGCCGGGTGAAGCTCTGCACAAGTGAGATTGCCGAACAAGAAAAGCAAGAAAGGTCATCACTGTTCTCCTCCCCCAAAAAAGAAACGGCGCTGCGGACGGTAGTCCTCAGCGCCATTGCTATCATGTGGGCAGTATAGCAAAAGATAGCCGATTTGTCAATAGGAAAAATAAATTTCCTCGAAAACTGGGGAAAAGTTGAACAACCGGAAGGCACCCTGCCATCGGCGGGGTTATCTGACGCGTTTGACTCCCGGGACTTCATACGTGCCGTTTCATACTTTGGCGGCGGGCTGATACATTCTGAGCAACAGATTAAAATCGTCCGCCGGCGCCGGCAGAGGCGTCCTCTATGACGGTGATTTTCGCGAGGGTGCCTGCTGTCACCGTGACCTCCACCACGACATCTCTGAGACTATTTTTCGTCCCGTGGTACTCTCCCCTGTATACCCCATCGTTCAGATTCCCAAAGTCCACTTCCGCGAGCGTCATCTGTTGCAGTTCCGCACGTGCCGGAGCATCCGACAACACCACACTGACTCCTGCTGCGACTATCACAAAGACAATTGACAGTAGCACAATAAGTGCTTTCCCTCTTTTTTTCTTTTCTTGGTTTCGGGCATGGCTCATCACACCTCCTCATGCACATGCTCCCGCAACAGTTGAAGCGCGCGCTCGGTCAGATGTTCCATATCCTGCGCGGTGAGACGGTAGGCACCGATTGACTGGGGCGTCGGCTTTGGCTCGGGCGGCAGCAGGTCCGTGATGGGCAGGTTGACCACCATCAACGCGTCGATGCCCGTTTTCTTTTTGAGCGCACCCGACAAGCCCGGCGTGTGCGCACCGCTGACAGAGACAAAAGCATAGCTTTGCGGGTGCTTTTTAAGCTGCTTCCAATACGCCCGTAGCGGAAAGGCGGGTTGCCCCATCCACACGGGTGCCGCAAAAATCACCAGGTCATACGCTGACATCACCTGCGGCGAGGGCGCTGTCCGGGGCGTCCGTCCGAAAATAAGATCCGCCGCGATGGTGCCGTTGGTGCGTTTTTTGGGTTCGGTAATGCTGATGTGTTCTGCCTGCAGTGCCTCGGCAATCACCTTTGCCAAAGCCTCGTTGTGGCCTGTCAGAGAATAGGACAAAATGAGCGTTTTCATAGCTTTTCTCCTTCTTCACGATGGATTTTTGATTTTTGTCAAGGGTCTGCATGCGCCCTATGATTTATCTTGTCTGCGCTTCCATGCTGCCCAGATTAGCCATGATCTCCGATAAAACTGCCGGATGGTTCGGATTTTTTCCTGATCAATGCCGAAAAAGAAGTCCGACGCTGCCGTGCGCGGGAGGGAACGGCATGCCCCTTATTTGACCCGTCCTTTTTTCCAGACAGAGGGCGTAAATAAAACGATGAGCGGGAAAAATTCAAGTCGTCCCGCGATCATGCAAAACGAAAGAATCACCTTGGAAAACGAGGAAAACGCGGCGTAGTTGCCTGTCGGCCCGACCATGCCGAGCCCAGGGCCGATATTGCTTAGTGACGCAATCACCGCGGTGGCACTCGAGACCAGGTCCGTGCCCTCGATGGACAGGAGCGAAAGCGAAACAAAAAAAGCCGCAAAATAGAGGAAGAAAAACAACGCGGTCTTCAAAACAATCTCCTGATTCACTTTTTTTCCGTTGAGGGAGACTGCTTTGACGCTGCCCGGATGAAATATTTTGTCCAGTTCGACTTTGGCCGCCTTGCACAGGATGATCACTCGGACAAGCTTGATACCGCCGCCGGTGGAACCGGCGCAACAGCCCGTCAGCATCAAGATCACCAGTATGCTTTGGCTGAGCGTCGGCCATAAGTTGAAATCTGTCGTGGCGAAACCGGTGGTCGATATGATGGATGATACCTGAAAAGACGAATGCCGCAGGGCCGCAAAAAATCCACCGTACAGTCCCGAGATATTGAGCGCGATGAGCAAGGTCGAGACGATGACAATTCCGAAATATACCTTCAGTTCCGAATTTTTCGCGAATCGGACAAACTTTCTGCCAATTAGAATAAAGAACAGCGAAAAATTGATGCCGAATAAAAACATAAACACCGTGATGATCACCTCGGCGGCCATGTTGTCGTACCCCCCGATGCTGGTGTTTAAGTGGGAAAATCCGCCGGTGCCTGCGGTGGAAAAGGCGTTCATAAAAGCATCATACCACGGAAGCCCGGTGGCCCTCAGGAGCATGAGCAGCAACACCGTCATGACAAAATAAATCAGGTACATGATTCTGGCTGTCTCGCGGATCTTCGGGACGATTTTATCGGGCGACGGACCGGTGCTTTCGGCTCTCAACAGATTCACCGAGGAGGCGTTGACAGACGGCATGACCGCCATCATAAAGGTCAGCACCCCCATTCCGCCGATCCAATGGGAAAAGCTGCGCCAAAACAGGATACCTTTCGGCAATGCTTCAACGTCGGTTAAGATGGAAGACCCGGTGGTCGTAAAGCCCGAGACGGACTCAAAAACACAGTCGATAAAGCTATCGAAATACCCCGAAAAGCAAAACGGGAGCGCACCGAACAGCGAGAGCAAAATCCATGAAAGCCCCGCCACGACAAAAGCGTCCCGGGCGCGGAAGTTTTTATCCGTTGGGTTGAACCCTGCTAATGCGGTGCCTGCCACGAGCGATATGATCATTGACCATAGAAAAGCCGGGTGATCTCCTTCCCCGTAGATCAGGGACACGATCAGCGGGAAAAACATGAATACCGCTTCTATTCTGAGCACATTCCCTATCAACTTACAGATGAGCTTGTGATTCATTTCCCATTATCCTTCTTGATCATGTTTCACCATATCCGCCAGAAGGTCTATTCTGCTGGTCAGGATATCATCCAGATCACGGATATCATGATTTTTTGTGATGATAATGACGCTGTCGCCGACATGAATCTGCGTGTCCCCTGAGGGAATGATAATCTCAGAGTCCCGGCTGATACAGCCAATTAAAATTCCCCTCTTCAGCTGTAACTTGCTGATGGGGATATCAATGCACTTGGACTTTCTATTCACCTGAAATTCGACGGCTTCCACATTCCCGTTATCACCGGAAAAAATCTTGTGCATGGTCTTGATATTGCTTCCGATCGCCCCGGTCAGTCCGTCCACATAGCGGATCACAATATTCGCCGTGATGTTTTGGGGGGTGATGATACTGCCTAAGCCCAACCCTAAATTTTTAGCCATGTTCTGATGAATGTGATTGACCTTGGTGACGACCTTTCTGACCCCCCGTCGCAGCGCGTACAGGGAAATAAAAACATTTTCCTCATCCCTGTCGGTCAGACAGACAAAAGCGTCCATCTGATCGATTTCCTCCGCGATGAGCAGTTCTTCATTGGTGCCGTCCCCGTGAATGAACAGGCAATTCCGTTCCAGGGAGGCGGAGGCTAAGGCTTCGCTCAATGCCTCGCATTTGCCCCGGTCTTTCTCAATGATTTTGAGTTTGGTTTTCGACGCATGCCGGCTCAACAGCTCCGCCAAGTAATGGGTAATCTTCCCGCCGCCGATGACCATGACTTCCTGCGCGGTTTTAGACCGTTTCCTGATGTGGCTGAGAAACCTCATAATTTGAGACGGGCGCCCCAGTATCCTGATCATGTCGGATGCCTGAAAAACAAAATCTCCGTTGGGAATCAACGCTTCGTTTTCCCGCTCCACGACCGCAAGAAGGACGCCCGAATTTCTATCGAAAATCTGTGATACGCTTTTGTCAACGAAAAATTCCGGTGTTTCGGATACCTTTACAGACACCAATTCCACCCTGCCGCCGATAAAGGTATCCACGTCGCCGGCAGTCGGATATCTTAATATTCTGGAAATCTCCCTGGCCGTTTGACGCTCCGGATTAATGATCATATCAATCCCGAGATCTTTCCAAAGCCTGTTGAACTCCAGCATGTATTCGGGGTTGCGCACTCTGGCGACGGAATGTTTCGTCCCCAGTCTCTCTGCCATGATACAGCACAGGACATTCAGTTCGTCGGCATCGGTGGTGCTCACGATCAAGTCCGCTTCTTTGGCGCCGGCTTCAATCAGCGTTTTTTCGCTCGCGCCGTTCCCTGTGAGGAAGATGACGTCAATTTCTTCCACCACATGATCGAAAACATTCGGATCGTTGTCCACGACGGTGACATGAATGCCTTTTTTTTCGGACAGCACCTTGGCGATCGTATACCCGATCTTGCCGCATCCGACCACGATCACTTTCATCATGTTACATTTACCCCTCCGAAAGATGTTCGCCTGATTCCAAAGCAAGGGTTTCGAGCCGCATTCTTCTGGCCTTGATTTGTTTTTCCACCATCATATCCTTGACTTTCATCAAACGGGTCAGGTTGCTCCGTTCGTTTTCATCCAGCTTCATGGTGATATACCGGATGGTGTCCCGATAATTCGGAATCATGATATATTCCAGCGCGTTGACCCGCCGCCGGGTTCTTTCGATTTCCGCCGCCAGCATCAGCGCCGTTTTTTCCTGCCGGGCAAGCGAGAGCAAATCAGGGAGCAGGCCCGCCAAAGTGACGATCGAGTGGTCCAGTTCCCCGCTGGTAAACGCGTAGCCGTAGGAGAGGGCATCCTCGGTCTGGCTGTATGTTTGCCGGATACCGAAGACGGGCACATCGATGCCCATGATATTTTGGGAGGAGATGTCCAGCGATACGCTTTGTTTGGGCATCATCAGCGCCGCATAGAGCACTTCTCTTGACATCACGGAGCTTGCCAGGGCAAAGCCGCGGTTGATGTGCATCATCTGCTCTTCCACCCGCCGGCGCAACTTTTTTGTCTCCCGAATCATGTCCAGAAAGCGGTGCATCAGCTCATCGCGCTTGTCTTTCAACAGCTTGTGGCCTTTGACCGCTACCAGCAGTTGCTTTTTGATTCTGGTCAGCTCCATGCGGGTGGGGCTTACATTTAATACAGCCATGCGTCAGCTCTCCAAATAATACTGATCCAAAAATTTATCGCTGATGCGCTTCAGCTCCGAGCGCGGCAGGATGGACAGCAGCTTCCAGCCGATATCCAGCGTTTCCCCGATGCTCCGGTTGGCGGCATACCCCTGCGACACATATTCCTTTTCAAAGGCGTCCGCGAATTTCGCATAGAGTTTGTCGGTGTCGGTCAGGGCGGCCTCGCCCAGAATCACCATCAATTCTTTGGCTTCTTTGCCGCGGGCGTAAGAGGCGAATAACTGGTTCATGGTGTTGGCGTGATCTGCTCTGGTTTTGCCCGCGCCGATGCCCTTGTCCTTCAGGCGGGAGAGGGAGGGGAGCACGTCAATGGGCGGAATCACCCCTTTACGGAACAGCTCGCGGCTCAGGATAATCTGCCCCTCGGTAATATACCCCGTCAAATCGGGGATGGGATGCGTTTTGTCATCCTCCGGCATCGAAAGAATGGGGATCAGCGTGATGCTGCCCTCCTTGCCTTCCAGCCGGCCCGCCCGTTCATACATGGACGCCAGATCGGTATACATATAGCCGGGATAGCCGCGCCGTCCCGGTACTTCCTTACGCGCCGCGGAAACCTCCCGGAGCGCGTCGGCGTAATTGGTGATATCGGTCATGATCACCAGCACATGCATCCCCAGGTCAAACGCCAGATACTCGGCCGCCGTCAGGGCCATACGCGGGGTGGCGATGCGCTCGATCGCGGGGTGGTTGGCCAGGTTGATGAACAGTACCGAGTGCTCAATGGCGCCGGTTTTCTGAAAGTCCCGGATAAAGAAATCGGCTTCCTCAAAGGTAATGCCGATCGCGGCAAAGACCACGGCGAAATTCTGCTCGCTGCCCGACACCTTTGCCTGCCGGGCAATCTGCGCCGCCACATTCGCGTGGGGCAGACCGCTGGCCGAAAAAATCGGGAGCTTCTGCCCGCGCACCAGCGTATTCAGCCCGTCAATCGCGCTGATGCCGGTCTGGATAAATTCCTCGGGATACTTCCGTGCCGTCGGGTTCATGGGGACGCCGTTGATGTCCAGGCGCTTTTCCGGTATGATCTCCGGGCCCCCGTCTGCCGGCATGCCCATGCCGTCAAAGATGCGACCCAGCATATCCTCCGAGACGCCCATGGTGATGCCGTGCCCCAAAAAGCGCACGGTGCTGTCCTCGAGGCTGATGCCCTCGCTGCTCTCAAAGAGCTGTACCAGCGCGTCGGTACCGTTGATTTCAAGCACACGGCAGCGGCGTATCTCGCCGCTTGCTGTTTTGATCTCGCCAAGCTCATTGTAGGTGACGCCGCTGACGTCATGAATCAGCATCAAAGGCCCGGCCACTTCTTCTATGGTGCGGTATTCTTTCGGCATCGCTTATTCCTCCTCCTTCAGCAGAGCGGCAATTTCCTGTTGAAGTTGCAGAGAAATCGCTTCATATTCCTGTGCAGTCCGACTTGCCTCAATATACTTGAATCTGCCTATTTTCTCTCTCACGGGGAGCTTGATCAGCTTGTCGATGTGTATACCGGCCTCCAAAGCCTGCACGGACAAATCGTAACAGGTCAGAATCAAGCGCATCATGCAGTGCTGACGCTCCAGGGAAGAATAGGTGTCTATCTCATGGAATGCGTCCTGGTGGAGGTAGTCCTCGCGGATGGAACGCGCCGTTTCCAGCTTCATGCGGTCGTGGCGGCTCAGGGCGTCGATCCCGACCAGTTTGACGATTTCATTGAGCTCCGCTTCTTCGTGCAACAGCCCCATCATGCGTCCGCGCAAGACCGACCAATCTTCCGCCACGGTGTCCTGATACCAATCCTGCAAGGTGTCCAAATACAGCGAATAGCTACTCAGCCAGTTGACCGCGGGGAAGTGCCGGCGGTACGCCAACGCGGAGTCAAGGCCCCAAAACACCTTGACAATCCGTAGCGTCGCCTGTGAGACCGGCTCGGAGATATCCCCGCCCGGAGGAGAGACCGCGCCGATCACGCTGAGCGCCCCTTCGCGCCGGTCCTGCCCCGGGGCAAGTACGCGCCCTGCCCGCTCGTAAAAGCTGGCCAAACGGCTCCCGAGATACGCCGGGTATCCTTCCTCGCCCGGCATTTCTTCCAGCCGCCCGGACATTTCCCGCAAGGCTTCCGCCCAGCGTGAGGTGGAATCGGCCAGCAGTGCCACGCTATACCCCATATCCCGAAAATACTCTGCCATCGTCATGCCCGTATAAACCGACGCCTCGCGGGCCGCCACGGGCATATCCGAGGTGTTGGCGATGAGCACCGTGCGCTCCATCAGTGTTTTCCCGGTTTTCGGGTCCTTGATTTTGGGGAACTCGTTGAGTACGTCGGTCATCTCGTTGCCGCGCTCGCCGCAACCGATATACACGACAATGTCGGCGTCCGCCCATTTTGCCAGCTGGTGCTGCACGACGGTTTTTCCGCTGCCGAACGGCCCGGGAACGGCGGCGACGCCGCCTTTGGCGATCGGAAAGAGGGTATCAATGACCCGCTGTCCGGTGACCATCGGCACATCCGGTGACAGTTTCTCCTGATAGGGGCGGCCTTTTCGGACCGGCCATTTCTGCATCAGGGTCAGGGGGATGATTTTGCCGTCGTCACGCTTGACCTCGCCGATGGGCTCGGTCACGGTGAATTCTCCGGCACGGAGTGACAGAAGCTCTCCGTCACAGCCGTGGGGCAGCAGAATCCTGTGCGCCACCACCGCGCTTTCCTGCACACTTCCCAAAATGTCGCCGGCCACCAACCGCTCCCCCGCCTTTTTTGCGGGGGAAAAGTGCCACTTCTTCTCCCGGTTCAAAGACGGCACCCGTACGCCGCGCTGCAGATTCGTCCCGATTTGCTGCTTGATCGCGTCAAGCGGTCTTTGGATCCCGTCATAAATGCTGCCGATCAGGCCCGGCCCCAGTTCGACGGACAGCGGGCTCCCCGTCGAGATGACTTCCTCTCCCGGCCCGAGCCCGGAGGTTTCCTCATACACCTGAATGGACGCCAGGTCGCCGTGCATTTCAATAATTTCACCGACAAGCCCCAGGCGGCTGACATGCACCACATCAAACATGTTGGCGCTTCGCATGCCGCTGGCCACGACCAGTGGCCCCGACACTTTGCGGATGATGCCTTTGCTTATGCTCATATCAGGATGATACCTTTCTCAATCAGTAAATATGATATCGGAACCGACCGCCCGCTCCACGCACTGCCGGAGCCTGCCTTCCGCAAAGCCCGTCAACCCGGTGAACGCAGGAATGGGAATGATACAGGGCGTGGGCCGCTCATCGTACCGCGCGCAGTCTTCTTTCAGCTCTTCCATGAACGGTTCCGTGATATAGATGATGCCGTACGCTTGATCTGCCAGGGTTTTGAGTGTTTTTCGCGCCTGTTCCGCCGACTCGACAGGAAAGATGCTGAATCCTACCGCGGAAAACCCGCAAATGCTGTCATACTCTCCGATGACACCGATATTATACATATAAATCACGCAGCCTTTCCCGTAACACACCCGCCGACAGCCCGCCGCGAATCCCCGACAGGATCATGCGCACCGAGTGCAGTTCAAACTGTTTGCCGACTAAAAAGCCCCAAACAGGCTCAAAGCCGAAGGTTTTGGTCCGAGCCGGCTGCAGGGAGCGGATCAGCTCATTGTCGCACCATTTTTCAAAGGCGCTGATCGATTCCCCTGCCGCCTCTGCCGCTTCCTCAAAACCGCGCTGTCTGAAAAGTGCCAGCACGGCGGGGATACCCTGCGTAGCGGCGCCCGCGAGTTCATCCGCATCCATCCGCCGGCAATCCGGCATCGCGTCACGCAGAAATTCCCTGCCGGTGCCGCTGTGTGCGCCGCGCAGGGCGATTTTCATGTTCAGGAGGGCAGCATTCAGATCCGCCCAGTCCATTAAAAAGGCGTTTTGGGAGGCGACGGCAGCCCGATTCATGACGGAAAAAAGGGCCTTATCCAGCACAATCTCCGCCCGCCGGCCGTCGTTGTCGCGCACGAGGAACTCATACGCTTCCGCCGCGGGCCCCCTCAGCATTTCCGGCAGGCTTTCGATTTTGCCTTCCGCCACCGCGCGATACAGCTCATCGGGCGGGACGGTACAGGGCGCCATCATCAAAGATTCATAAGCGGCGCCGCTGACGACCGCTTTCAAAATGGCTTTCAGGTTGTGAAAATCGTTCCGATACAACCAAATGTCAATCGGCGCGTCTTCGGGGCAGGCGTCTTTCACCTCCCCCCACACAAAGAGCAGCTCCTCTTTGAGCAGCGTTTCCGTGTCGAGGGGTTGGCCCGTCTTGCCGTGTCCGTATCCCTTGTCTGAAAGAATCCGCCATGCTTCTTCCAAAGAGGACGCGCTCAGCAACGCTTCAAAATCCGACTTTTGAAGCATCTTGTTTTCCAATGTGCGTGTATAGGCTGACGCATAGGCATACTCGGCTTCTTTCATACCAACCTCCTTTACGCATCCGATGTCAGGACTTCATTCACCGTATCCCGCAGGCGTTGTCTTTCCGACTCGAAAATGGCGTCGATGGAGCAGTTTTGCAGGACCTTCCCGTATTCAATGACAAAGCCGCGCCGGATCGTGTCCATATCCCCGGACAAGCGGAGGGTAGACCCGGGGCAGACCTGCCGGCAGCGCGCCAAAAAGTCGCCCGGAATCCCGGCATAATCCGCGGGGGCAAAGCGAATGAGTCCGTCCAACGGCTGCGCGTTTTTTTCAAACAGGCGGAACAAAAAGTCAAAGTACTCCGTATCCGGCAGGCTCTCTATCTTTGCCTTGGCTTCGGCGATGATCTCATCAATCACCTGACCGCGCGCCCTGAGCAAAGCGCGGCGGCGCTCCTGTCGGGTGGCGGACTTTGCCTGCGTGAGTATGTCGAGGCATTCCTGCTCGGTGGTCTCGTCAAGGCGGTGCTGCCATTCCTCACGCTCGGCCCGGCCCTTTTCAAGGATTTCGGCGGCCTTTTGACGGGCTTCGCTGAGAATCCTGTCCGCCTTCCCGTTTGCCTGCACTGCAATTTCCGCGATGATGTTATCCAGTCCGCTCATAGCATCTCGACAACCCGACTGACATTCGTGACCAAAAGCAGGGAAGCAATAAAGGAGATCAGGGCGTACAGCTCTACCAGCGATGCCGACACAATGGCTTTGCCGCTTTCAGCCGGCTTTTTCGCGATAATATTCACGCCTGCCACACAAACCCGAGCTTGCAGAATGGCAGAGAAAAAACAACCGATCGACACAGGCAGACAGGCGACAAAATAGATCAGTCCCGTCACAATATCCGTGGGTGGCGTACCGCCCAGCACCCCGATGTTCGACATGACCATAATACTGATAATAAATCCGTAAAGACCCTGTGTGCCGGGCAACAGCTGCAAAACGATCAGCCTGCCGAATTTTTTCGGATCATCCGTAATCACACCGGCGGCGGCCTCACTGGCCAGCCCGACGCCTTTCGCGGAGCCCATCCCTGTCGTGGCAATCGCCACGGCAGCACCCAAAAATGCAAAAAGTAAACCGTACATCATCATCATTACCCGCTTTCTTATTGATCAATAGTTATTCTTCTGAAAAGTGACAGTATTTCGTATTCATCCGGAACGGTTCGAATTTTCTGCCGCCGCCCTCGTAAAATTTGCTGAAAAATTCGACGTATTGCAGGCGGTTGGTGTGGACGTAGGCGCCGAGCATGTTCATCGCGAAATTCAGGCTGTGTCCGAATACCGCCACGATGAGGAATAAAACCATCCCGAGGAAGGAGGTGCCGAACATGGCGCCCAGCATATTGACGACGTTGGCGATACAGCCGGTGGCCAGTCCCAGCGCCATCAGACGGCAGTAGGAAAGCGCATCGCTGACATATCCCGTGATACCGTACAGGCCAAAGACACCGCCGAGCACTTTCCCGAAGATGTTCTTGCTCCCGCGTCCGCCGGTCACCAAGAGGCCTGCGGCACCCAGCAAAGCCAGCCACGTGCCGATGCTTCTAAGGACGGGAAAGCTCAGTCCCATCCCGGCAGCCAGCAGGCAGATGCCGACCAGCACGACCATCCAAAGCCCCGCGTCGCACACGGCGTCCACGACCTTTTTCTGACGGCAGAGGGCATAGAATTTGAGTGCCAGACCGGAGATGATCTGAATCATGCCGAATGCCACGCTGTAAATCAATAGCGGCAGCGCCTGGGAAATGGGGTCGAGCCACAGCGGTGCCAGCGTGATTTCTCGCCCGAAAAAGGTGGTGGACACGGTATAGATCATATTGCCGAAGAAGCTGCCGTACAGCAGTCCCCACAATATCGTGGATATCCCGCAGTAGAAAAACATTTGAAACTTCTTGCGTTTTTCTTTCTCCAGCCGTCTGCCGAATCCGAGATACCCGCACACCAGCGCCAGCAGCAGTCCGTAGCCGGCATCGCTGAACATCATGCCAAAAAACAGGTAGTAGAAAAATGCCATCACCGGGTTCGGGTCGATATCCGTGGGGGAGGGCATGCTGTATGTTTCGGTGATTTCCTCCACCGGTGCGGCGAAAGAGCCGTTTCGGAAGGCGACGGGCGCCTCTTCCGGATTCTCCGGTTCTGCCAGCTCCACAGACACCTGCCACCGGTTTTCGAGATGCTCCTTGACACTGTTGGCCTGTTTTTCCGGAATATAGCCTGCCAGGAAAAACACGTGCTCCGTCATCCCCAATTTGGCGAGCACCTGATACTTATCTTTTCGCAAACTCTGGTGGTCATAGAGAAGCTCGATGTCGGCGCGGCAACGGCTTTGCTCTATGATCCCGGAGACGCACTCCCGAATTTCCTTCGTGAGCCTTTGCTTGGCTTCTTCCAGCACCTCGGTCTTTTTTTGAGGCGGATGGTGCGACAGGCTGAAAGAGGGTTCGGAAAACCCGATTTTTTTCAGAAAGGCGGTGACTCTCGGCTCCTGTGCCCTTAAAAAGGCAAGCCAGAGATAGGTGTGTTCCCTGGAGGTGCTTAAAACCTCAAAGTGGACGCAGTCCGCCCCATCGGCTTCTTCTTCCTTTTGCAGTTGCTCGGCAGACCATATGCCGTTCAGCACCCCGACCTTGACCCGCGTATGTTCGGTGCCATAGGTGTTCATCGGAATATCCAAAGCAAGGTAGGGTTCGAGTGCAGTTTGCTTGGCGGCAATCTGCCGGATGCTTTCCGTGAGCTCGCGTATTTTCTCGGACAACCGAATGATCTGATAGATGACCTGCAGGGTGGTTTTGCTGTGCGCCGGGGACATATGGTAGTTTTGCAGCGGCAAGACGCGCCGATTGGAAAAAAAGCCGGTCTTTTCAGGGGCGTATTGATCGAGTACCGCCAGGGCTGATTCGGCGGCCTGCATGTGCTCATCAAACTGCGCGATGCTTTTCTCCGTTTCCGGGCAAGTGATATCTTCCGCCTCCGGTTCGCAGACCTCGACGAGTTCCTGTTGATGCAACTCCTCCAAAATGGCTTTTCTGTCTGCGTGAAGCCCGCATACGGAAATCTGATTCATTTTGACAATTGCCAAATCAGTCACTTCCTCCTTTTGCGCCGGACGGTGCTGTGATTATTTGAATGATGGCATCGATGGCCCTTGCTTTGTTTGATAAGAAACTTTGTCTCAGCGCCTCACACAAGGCGATGTTCTCCTGAGAGAGGTGCGCATTGCTTTCCCGGATGGCCGCTTCTGTGGCTTGCTTTTTTTCAAGCGCCTGCCGCTTGCCTGTTTCTGTCAGGCGTGAAAAGGCGTCGGCCGCTTCTTCTTCGGCGCGCCTGATCAGGCGGGCGGCTTCCTCTTGCGCGCTCGTGATGATTTTCTGCGCCTGCGCTTCCGCTTCCTTGATGCGCAAAATTGCGTTGCTTGCCATTTGCTCCCGTCCTTTCGGTCTCAGCTGTCATGGGTTAGTATTTTTATTTATATGCCGAATCATCCCTCGGCACTGCCATGTCATCATGCTTTTCGTCGAATAAAATGTCAGCGCGGGAAAGCTGTCAGAGAGGCTCCCGGCCTGCGGCTAAAAAGCCCGGGATTAGTTACCTGTCCAACAGAAAAACCCAAAATCGCTAATATTCTACCATAGAAAGCGGAAAAAGTAAAGCAAAAACAACAAATTTGCCTCTTAGATGTGCCAGTCCTTTGTGAGGTTTCAGAAAGCCCATCAGTGGCGGATGGTCGTGGTTTCCCCCGCGCCGTTTGGCCCAAGAAAGCCAAACATCTCCCCCTGATGAATCGAAAAGGACACATCAAACACGCCGCGTCCTTTGCCATACTCCCGAGTCAAGCCATGAATTTCACAAACACTCATACAAATGCCCCTGTCTTTTTCCGATTTGAGACACTGAAGCCTGCCTGCTGCCCGTGGGCAATCCCCTCTATCCAATCAAGGTGAATCGCCGCGCAGGGACGCCTCTGGTAAATCGCTGTTCGGCACCGCCAGGATACTTTCCGCATCAATCATCTTTCATCCACCCATCCGCATGCGTGAGTTCATGGTACTCACATCCAACCCGACCAAACCCCGTGGGCTGGTGGTGCGACGCGATTCGCTCTGTTTACCTGTTCTATCGCTATCTATTATAATACAAAAAGCCTTGATTTGCAAAACTTTTTCTGTTTTTACCGATGATTTTCCCTTGCGAGCGATGGGAGGCGGTTGTCCGGAGCGCGTTGCCAAAAAAGATGCTTGTGCTTTTGCCGCATACGGCGAGCGGTCAGGCAGACGGTGGAGTCAAAAAACAAATCAAGCACTCTAAGATAACATAATCTTAGAGTGCTTTGTTGTTGATGTTCCTGTGGCAGGGGGAAGCGCGCCGCTTTCACTCCTGTCCGCCGATTTTCAGCGTTGTATGTAAGCCTACCGTCCCCATACTGACATACGTTTCGGGTTGGTAGGCGACGATTTTCAACTGCAAGTTTTGCTCGCCGTCCGGCGCGGCATGAAGTGTGACGGCTTTCACATATTCGCCGGGGCGGATGATGCCTGTCTCGCCCAGCACCCTGCCCTGCTCGTCAAGTAAGCGAAGCAGTAGCCAGACCGTGTTGGTTTCGGGCGAGGTGAAATAGACGTCCACCTGCCTGCCATCGGCAAGCAGGTTGCCGCAGACATACGCCTGAAAGCCCTGCTCAACCTGCAGCCGGGAATACCCTAACGCCTGCGGCACTTCAGGCGTGCCGACAAGTGCCGTCCGATCAAATTCGGGCGGAGAAAAGGGCGTTTCATGGGTGGCCGTGATCAGGGCATAGATCATCATCGCCACCGAAAGGCAGCAAATGACCGATAACGCTATGAGGAGGGGGGATGGTGCTTGTTTGTGCATGTGCCGTAGTTGCTCCATGGTCACACGTGCCTTTTCATAGATCGGTGAGTGGGCACTCTGTAAGGGGGACGGAGGTTACAGGGCGCGCCCTGTAACCTCGTGATGCATGGTTATTAGCCGAGGTCAAGGGTCACGGTAACCGAGCCGATGACCGTCTGGTCTGCGTCGGAGTCGAGGTCGCCGGAAAGCGTCAGGAAGGTGCTGTCTGTCGGGGCACCTGCCACGGTGGTGCCTACGGCTGTCGCTAAATCAACAAAACTATTGGAGAATGTGCCTGAGATGCCGTCATAGTTTTCGCCCGGGGTATAGGAAAAATTCACTCTTAGGTCAGTGTTGGAATGGTTGGTGACGGTAATTTTGTTCGCATCGGCAGCCACTGTCCATGCGGCGGGTTCAATATCTTCGTAGGTATGAGTGGTCGGGTTCCATGTGCCCTCGGAAGCATCGGTGTATGTAAATTCCATGCTTCCCCAGGTAACATCCACACTCAAAACAACAGAAGCGGACGCCCCGGCCTGGTAGGTACCTTTCACGTCGGCGCTGGCTGTTCCTCCGTCCGTGTTGATGGTGGCGGCATAAGACGGAATACACAGCAAGAGAGACATGCCAAGAATGAGCAATGCGGAAATCAGTTTCTTCATGAGTTTTCTTTCCTTTCATCAGGTGTATTTTTATCTTTTCAGGAAATCACGGTGCTTCCTGAGGCAGATCCTTTGAAAATGCTTTTAATCTTCTATTGTCAAGACGATGGGAAGCTGTATGTTGACAATCGCTCTTTCGTGTGTAGTTTTGTCGTAGGCGAGTATATAGAATACCGCCTGATACGTTCCCGCCGGTAGCACGGTGCCGTCGGGCAGTGCCTGTAAGCTGAGGGTGGCCAGCTGGTATCCCGGCTCAAGCAGCCCCGATTCGGCGATCATCATCCGGCTTGTTTCGCTGTCGTAGCCCTCCGCGTCCTCAATGAGGGCTTTTTCTTCCGCTGTTCTGCCCGTCTTGCCCAGTTTGTCGATCAGCTCCCGGTCGGTAATCTGAAGCTGAATGATGATGCCCTGGTTGGACTTGGCCGGGTTCCTGAACAGAATGCTTGCCACGCCGTCCCCCCGGGGGGCGGTCGCCTGATTTGAATAGGTCAACCCAACCGCGCCGCCGCCCTCGGGATTCGTGAGCGGTGCCTGCGTCGAGCCGCCTTCATCGATAAGCTCGGCATTCGGCTCCAGAGAAAGTGTAGGATACAAGTCTTGATCATCCGGTCGGTGGGATTTTTTGACCAGTAAAACGATCGTCACCGTGGCGGATGCCAAAATGACCACGCACAGCAGAATGGTCAGAATCAGCTTTTTGTCCTGTTCTTTTGTCCGGTAATAGTTTCCCATATGCGCTCCCTTCTACTCGGTGACGGTCACGGTGATCGAGCCGATTTTACTTTCATTGCATTCGGGAGGTTTGCCCTTGAGCACCAGATACGCCGCGCAGCTTTGGGGGGTAGTGTCCCCCGCGGCAAGCTCCCGGAAGGTCACGGGGCCCGCCCCGTCGGTAAAACTGCCGCTGAGCGCCTCGTAGCCGGGTGCCTGCGCATAGGAATAACTTACCTTGACCGCCACATTCGAGGTGCTGGTAACCGAGATTTTGTTCTCATCCTCCTCGACGGTCCATCCCGCGTCCTCGTACTCATGGGTTTCGGGGTTCCATGTGCCGTCCGTATAGGTAAACTCCATGCTCCCCCAAGTGACCGTCACGCTGATGACGGGCACCAAATCCCACTTGGCATAAATGACCGTATCGGCCGTCACCGTATTTACGGCAAACACCCAAGGGGTCTGGCAGTCGGAATCCTGATACCATCCCGCGAATTCATACCCGTCCCGGGTGGGGGTCGCGGGGGGCGTCACCGTAGCCCCGTATGAACAGCTTTGTTCGGCGACAGAGCTGCCGCCGTATGTTTCAAAGGTGACAGAAACGATCGACAGGATGTTGATGTATACCGTCCGGGGAGCGGAATAATTGCCGTCCGCGTCACGGACCCGGTAGGTCAGAGAATCGGTGGTCGCACTGCCCAAAGGTACGGTGTACGAAAACCGGTTGTCCCCTATCACCGACGCTGTACCGTGAAGCGGGGAGGTGGTGATCTCGAATGTCAGATTCCAGTCGGTGCCGTTGTGGCTCGTGCCGTCGGCATCCGACCCTACCAGCTGACAGGTGTTGTTGGTACCCGCACGGACGGTCCAGGTTTTGATATCCGACGCCACCCAGTCGGCATCCGTCATGCCCACGGTAGTGCCGTGATGGGTGCCGGTCAAATCGGTGACAGCAGTGCCGCTGCTTTGATTCAGGGGGTAATAGCAAGCCAGGTTTTCATATTTCGAATGGGTACTGTCAATTTCCCGAAACATCCATGCCCGGATTTCCGCCTGTGACAGTGCGGTATCGAAATAGCCGACCTCATCCAGCTTGCCGTTCCAATACTGGCTGTTCTGGCTTTCTCCGCCCACACTGATGGTAGCGCCGGTGGGAGCGGGTGCGTTGCGGTGCGCGGCGTCCAGCGTCATTTCAAAACAGACTTCCCCGTTCAGATAGACGGTGACCAGGTTCCCCGACTTGGTCATAGCCACATGAAACCATTCGTTTGGGGGGATCCTCGGCAAATCGGCGGACGGACCGATTGCCCACGCCCAGGGCCATTGCCAGCCTGCGCCGCCGAATATATCAAACCCGCAATACAGATACCCGCCGTATTGATTGATGTACCGTAGCCATACCCCGAGCGCGCCGCTATTGACTTGATACTGCCGATATAATGTATAATAACTGCCTGTGTCGTCGGGGAAAGCCCACATGGAAATGGTGAAATCCGTACCGCCTCCGATGCTCGTCTCGTCGGAAAAAGGAATGTTCAGCCTTTTGTTTGCGGCAAAATGAAGCGCGTTTCCGAATCCGGCGACCGGCGCGGTGCCGGTCAGTGCCTCGGGTGGCGAGATGCCCCCGATCGCGTTGACGCTCATCGAAAACAGCGAAATATAAGAAAACAGTAAGGTAATTGCCAGGAAAACTGTCATCAGCTTTTTTGTTTTTGCCAAGTTCATCGCACCCCCCCGATTTCTGTTCTGTCCCGGACGGTGTCTGTTCCGAGAGCGATGTCAATCTGCATAAAAACTGCCGCATTGTTGCTCAAATCATGTATTCCTATTTATTATATAAAAATGAAATGAACAAAACCGTGAACACATATCGTTTTTTTGCCTGTTTTTTGGTTATTTTATTGAGATTTTCGTATTTTTATGGTATAATGCAGGTAATGGTATTGCTTTTGCAATACCGGGGAGCTGACGCTCCCCCCGCACTGACATGCGATGCCTAATTGACGGCTTCGCAAAAATGCCCTTGCAAGCAAACATTTTTGCTCATGGTATACTTACAAAAAATCATGTATGGTGGGTGGATTGATATGTCCGATATTCCGAGTGTAAGGCTGTCGGCACCGGGAGCCGCCGCAGGAGAAATCATACGCAGCCATTTAATCCATGTCCTCATGAGCAGTCCCGCCAGGCTGGTCTATATCCATGCGGGCGCGGGGTACGGAAAGACCACTCTGCTCTCACAGGTAGCCCAAAGAGCCTCCAAGGCCGCCTGGTTGACCTTGAGCGAAGAGGAGGATGTGTTCTCCTTTGTGTTCGCGCTCGGTCAGTCCATCCGGTACACCTTCCCGGAGTTCGACTTTTCGGCATCGGAATATATGCCTTTTCATGAAAAAAAGAATTTCATTGCCATCCTGGCGGGCTTGCTTGCCTGCGGCATGGAAAAAATCCCTTGCGATTTTCTCCTCGTTCTGGACGACCTGCACTCGATCGAAAGCCGGGATATCAAAAAACTGATAGAGTGTCTGATCAAATATCCCCCGAAAAATGTCCGCTTCTGCTTTGGCAGCCGGGAGGCTCTCCCGCAGGAATTCGTGTCGTTTAAAATCAAGGGGGACCTGACAGAGCTGACCCAAAAAGAGCTGGCCTTTACACGGGAGGAAGTCACCGATATTGTAGGCTTTGACGAGCCCGCCCTGTACGATGCCAGCGAGGGGTGGCCCCTGGCCATACGGTTTTTCCGGGTGCTTTTGGAGAACGGCATACCCATTGACCACCTCTCCGCCTACGGCAGGGAAACTTTGTACACCTACCTTTTCCGGGAATGTATCGCCAATCTGAACCCCGATATGGTGGATTTTCTGAAAGCATCCGCCTGCTTTGATGAGCTGGAAGCCGGGATGCTGGATGAGGTTTTGGGCAAAAAAAACACACGGCTGATGCTGGAAAGCCTGGTGGCGAGAAATATGTTCACTGTGAAAACGAGCGACGGGTGTTATCGCTACCACGCGCTTTTCAAAAGCAGTCTGTCGGAAATGGCGGACCGGCACCGGACTGCCCTGCTTTGGCGGGGTGCCGCGCGGTACTATTTTCAGCATCGGCAATATTCAAGGGCTGCCCGTTATGCCATCGCCGCGAAGGATTTTGAGCTGCTGGAAAGTATCATCCTCACATGCTACCGGGAGTATATCAAAACCGGCCATTACAGCGAGCTCGGGGGTTGGTTCCGGGCGCTGCCCGAGAAGGCGGTCAAAGCAAGCCCTCCGATGCTGGTGGCAAAGGGGGCTTACCTGTCGTTTGTCGGGAATTTCGTCGGGGCTAAAGCCTGCCTGGCGGCGGCTATCCCCCTAATGAACGAGCATGACCGGCCACTGTATGTAGAGGCAATGATCCATCAGGCAAGGGTCCTGCGCAATTTTGATTCATTTGAGGCATCAAACCGGCTGTTGGACGAGCTGATGGAAAAGTTAGGCGATTCGGCCGACGAGTCGGTCTATTCGGTGGGCATCGAAAAGCTGTATAACCTGTGCTGGATTCCGCTGATCCATGAAGCGGAGACGCTCGCGCGGCAGATGATCGGGCGCTGTGCCAACGCCGGCAACCTGAAGGTGAAGCGTTGGTTTGAACGGTATCTGTGCGCCGTATGCTTTTTCAAAGGCAATATGAAGGAGTCGGTGCAGTACTACGAAAAGTCCTTTGAAATCCCGGAGGAGGAGCAAAGCTTTTTAGGAGTACACAGTACCGCTATTTATGTCGCGAAGGCCTATCAGCTGTTAGGCGAGCGGAGCCGCTCCCTCTCCGTGCTGTCAGCGGAGCTTTCGCGGCTCAGGAATACGGGAAACTATGAGGAGCTGTGGGCAGGCTACCTGCTGGCGGCCGAGATACACTATCAGAATGCCTTGACTGACAGAATGAACGGGCAGAACGCCTCCTATGAAACCGCTATCAAGTATTTTGCCCTGGCAGACGAATATGCGCCGCTGTACCGGAAAACCCGTTTCCAGATGCATTGGGCAACAATGCAACACCTGACCTATAGCCTGATGTTCACGAGTGACCCGAAGGAAGACATGGTCCGCGAAATCATGGACAACCTGGACGGCGCGGGCGATTACTTGAAAAGCATTGTGTTTGCCCGGCTGATGGGGTATTATGGCGCGGTATCCGATTATCCGAATGCCGTTTGGTGCGCGAGACAGTGCATTGAGACCGGGGAGAGCGCCGGACTGATGCTGCATGCCTCCCTGGCGTACGGAGTGCTTGCCCGAGCGGCAATAGCGGCAAAGGAGCAGGAAAAGGCAACAATGCTGACCGCGCGGTACCTGAGGCTCTGCCGGGAATACGGGCTGTATGAGTATTTTAAAATGCGGAAGGCCTACGACCCGATTCTGGAGTGGGCGTATGAGCATGGCATAGAGCCCGAGTTCACCGCGCAGATGATGGCCTTTGTCGGATACCGGCCCAGAAAGGTCTATGTTGAAACGCTGGGAGCCTTCACTGTGTATCAGGACAGAGAAAGAAAAAGTATGGTCAAATTCAGGACAAAAAAGGAACGCGAGCTGTTGGCCTTTCTGCTCGACGTGGGTGAACAGGGGGCGACCAAAGAACAGATACATAACGCGATATGGTGGGACTCCGAGTCCGGCAATATCAAGAACCTGATTTCGGTGAATCTGCAACACTTAAAGAATGACCTGAAAGCCGCAGGGATAGAAGCATCGGTCGTCTGTCGGGGGAACCGTTATTTTCTCTGTCGCGAGAAAATCGAATGTGATGCCGAGCTTTTTGAAAAGGCGTATGAAGCGTTCAAACTTCACAAAACCAGAGAGACGGCCAAGGAGCTGCTGTCCCTGTACAGGGGCGAATACCTGTCGGATTTTGAAGCGCTCTGGGCGACTGTGAAAAGAATCAGATACCATGAGGTGTATGACGAGCTCAACACTTTCGAGTTCTGATACCACGATGCCATCCGCCAAAAGAGTGGCATTGCCATTTTTCTTTTGCGCGCATACAAATGGCTACTCCGCATCTTTCACGGCGCGGAAGCTTAAGTAGTCTTGCCCGTCAGTTTTCATTTTTCCATATACACCGCCGTGATACACAATGATGTACGCCCTGCGCTCATCTTGCGGGGAGGTTTCTGCGGTCCAGTAGTAAATCACTTTGGAATGGGGGTCCCACAGAGGGGTTTCTTTGTCCGGAGTTCGTAGGTACACCGCTTTCCCCTCGAGGGCGTCCCATGTGCCGCCCGCGTTTTGTCCGTGGAGCATCATGGAACGAACTGCCTCATCCACCGTAGGCAGTCGCCAGATATTTTGCGCTTCTTCCATCAAGACCGTGCCGTCTTCCGATAGGTATTGACAGATTCTCTGCGCCTCCTCCCATGATGTCCCCCGGTCAGGCCAACCGGGCCCTCTGGGTGCCCAGACCAATGTGACACCATTGCCCGGTACCGTTCTCATGCCGTCGTCATGATCATTGACCCTTTGGGAAACCCTGATCCCTTGTGGGATGGCAATCGCCAAAATCATGAGCAACGGGACGGTCACAAGCAGTCTGTAAGCCCATTTCTTTGGCTTTGGCTCTCCATAATAATAGCCTATACCCAGCGCAATGATGGGAATGGCCACCATGAGGCCGATCACGCTGAAGCTGGCGCCGGAAAAAAACCACACACTCCCCACAGCCACGATCCCATGCAACAGCATCCCTATTTTCTTCCACCGCAGCGTCGTGACAGCCAGCGCTACAAAGATGATGGTGAACAGCAAATACTGAAAGAACAACATGAACAGATTCTCCCCGAGGGACGTGGAGTACCACCCCTCATGAAAGTTCTCTATGGTTCCCCAATAAGCCCAAACGCAGGAGAATACTGTGGTGATGGATACCATGATCCATCCGATGATTGATCTTTTGTCTTTTTTCAAGAAGAACCGCCTCCTTTGTGTGAAAAGCCCTTACTTGTGAAACTCATCTGTGAATATACATTCTGCTCATCTTGGCTTCCCCGTAGCCCTGCGCCATGCACAGATATTCCCAACCATATCTTTTGTAAAATCCCTGATGGTCTGTCACCAAATAGAGCGGAGAAATCCCTTTGGCTTGATTATCGGCCACCACAAAGTGAAGGAGTTCACCGGCGATCCCTTGCCCTCTGTACGCCGCCTCCGTATACACTGCGCAGACGTCGGGGGCGGGTCTTTTCTGTCATGAAAGTCATTCTCAATGACTCCCATACCCGCAATGATGGCCTCTCCCTGCAAGCATACATACCACTCCGTGAACATTCACTCCCCCTCATCGGCACTATGATCATTGATTATAGCACATTGTTTCTCAAAAAGCCATCCTGCGGGGCATGAATCGGGTGAAAAATAAAAAGGCGCTCTATGCGATGGGACATAGGGCGCCTTCTTTTATGTTGGGTTGCTTTTTGACTCTTTTTTACGGAGCTTCAAGACAAGCCCCTGTTGCAGGGCAAGGCGCCCGAAAAGAAAAACGACCTTTTCGGCTTTTTCTTTGATGGGCAGGTGCGGGAGAGAGGGAGCTGCCGTGAGCTGTTTCATCACGTTTTCTATGTCCTGCAACGGTAAAAGATTGACCGCGAGGCAATAGAATGTTTTCCGGCGGCCGTCGTTGTAGTCGGAGAGCAACAGATGCAACAAATCAGCCTTTCGGGCTTGTTCTTTGCTATAAGCTTCGATGCCGATTGCTTGCGCGCGTTCAATGTCTTTGAGTTGCCTCTGATGGGTAATAAACGAATCATACGCCTCTATGCCCTCATACCTCGGGCAGGGGAATTCGGAACACTGAAAGCAATAGTCAACTTTGCCGTGCTGCAGGCTGCATTTGGCGATGGCGCAGGATTGGTTGCCCTCTCCGCCGCCGCATCCCGGGCAGTGCCCGCCCAGATGCATGGCGCATAAAGCACAGTTCAGGCCGCAAAGAGAGAAATACAGGTTTGTTCTATGAAAATCTTTCATCCCGGACGACCTCCGCTCATCTGTTGTGAATAGCCTCCGGCTCAGGTTGTTCGCACCATCCGACATAGATTTTTGGGTTCGCCCGCCTGAGGTTTGCCGCGAGGACTATTCGTGGGTGCTTGTCCGATGGGTGATTCACTGTCTATGAGGGTAACTTGATGGTGAAATGTAAGTCCGGCGCGGCGGTAGCGGAAAGAAAAAGGGGCAAAGCACTCTACGCATGGTGGCATAGAGTGCTTTGCCTTAGGTTATGTTTCGGTTGAACGGATTACTTCTTGTAGCCGCATTTGGGGCACACGCCGTCTTTCAATGCGATGCCGCATAACGGGCAGCGATCCATTTCCTTGTGGGGCTCGTATTCTTCGGTGGCACCGTTGACGCCGCTGGTAAAGGTGAGCTTCACAATGTTCAGCTTGTCCTTCAGCAGGTCGTAGACGATTTTAATCATGCCTTCCACGGTCATGGTTTCTTTGGTGACCACCAAGCGGCATTCCGGATAGGCTGTGGCCAGTTCGGTTTTGAAAGCGGGGCCTTTTTGCTGGTTGGTCGGGGCGCCGTTTTTGATGCCTTGCTTCTCATAAACACCCAGAATGGCGGGCAGCAACGGATCGTCTTCTCTCAAAATCAGCGCGTGGTCAAAGTTCTGCAAGACGTCCCAAGCGGTTTTCCTGATTTCATTGCACGGGAATACCATATTGACTCCCATGTTGACGTCGCCTTCCACTTCAATGGTCAGGATGCCCGTATGTCCGTGCAGGTATTGTGCCTCGCCTTTGAACCCGTAAAATCTGTGTGCGTATTGCAGGTCCAACGTTGTGAAACTTCTCATGATGATTCTCCTTGTTTTTTATATTTACGGGTGGTTTTGCTCCCGTAGGCGCATGTCCTGAATTTGCCCATTTCCTACATATATTGACACTCAAATCAAGGATTTATTATAGTATACACTAATTTATGCACTGCGTCAATGGTGTCGCCGGAATTTCGGGACTTGCGGCAATTACTTCAATAAGCGATGGTCTCCTGTAAAAATGTGCCTTGTCTCAGGTCATCAAAAGCCCGGCGCAATTCTGCCTCGGTGTTCATGACGATGGGACCGCCCCAAGCCACCGGTTCGCTGAGGCTTTTAGAGCTGATGAATAAAACCTGCGCGCTTTTCTCTGTGGCCCTGATCTCTACCCGGTCACCGGGGGTCAGTTTAACCGCCGTCTTTTCCCTGACCGGCTCGCCGGCGAGCAAAGCGTCGCCCAACAGAGTGAACAGCATGACAGAGTGCTCACGGTCTGTCTGCAGGGTCACCGCTTCTGTGGGATTGATGTGCAGATCGTAATAGTGCAGCGGCAGGTAGCGGCTCAGATAGCCCCGTCTTCCCTCAAACTCGCCCGCCAAGAGTCTGAGCTTGCCCCAGGGGCACTCAATTTCCTCAATGTCGGCGTTTTTGATGCTGTGATAAGCCGGCGGCGCCATTTTGTCCCTGGCGGGCAGGTTCAGCCAGAGCTGTACGCCCAGCAGGCGCTCGGACGCCGGCAGTCTCTCTTCGTGCATGATGCCGGAGCCCGCGGTCATCCACTGGACCTCCCCGTCACCAATGGTATCCTCATTCCCCAAGCTGTCCTTGTGGGTCATATGCCCGCGATACACATAGCTGACGGTCTCGATCCCTCTGTGCGGGTGCAGGGGGAAGCCCGCTATGTAGTCCTTCGGATTGGTGCTGTCAAAGGAATCGAGCATTAAAATCGGATCGTACTCTCCGACGGTTTGGTGTCCCAATACTCTGACCAGGCTGACTCCGGCGCCGTCCTTCGTTCTGTACCCTCGGACCTGCCTGCTGATTTTTCTTTCCATGCGTTTGCCCTCCCCTGTATTTCATTCCCAAAGATATGCGGTCATTGTCAGTGAGCCCAGTTCACAGGATTTGTTATAAACACTGACTTTGTCGTCTTCATCCGACACTCCGAGCACATATAAAAGAGGCACAAAGTGGTCGGGAGTCGGCACCGCCTGCAGCTCATAGATGCGCTGGCTCATGAAGGTTGTAAGGGGCAAGCCCTTTCGGGAGGCATAGGCTTGGGCAAAAGACTCCGCCAACGTTTTTTCGGTCATCACGCCCGGAATATCATACGCTATCAAGCCGTCTACCAAACAACTGAGCGCTTCTTGATTGATCATATTGCCGGTGGCATAAAGTGTCAGGTTATGGGGCGGGGTCATTAAAGCCGTGAGCAGTATACCGCTGTCATCGGACACCGTGGCCATCAGCCAATTAGTCGGATCGCGCCATTCTGTCTTGTCTTTCCCCTCGTGTCGATGATGAGATTGCCAAGCAGAATCATATTCTGCGCTTCGTGGCAAAGTAACACATCGTATGTATCATGGTAAAATGCATGGACGTCCGTATAAAGCTTACCATACATCTTGAGACACCCTTTCATGGCAAAAGCATGAATGTTTTTGGTTTGTAAAAGCAAAAGCTGATTGTTTTGGGGTCTGCATAGATTGCAGGTATATCTAACTTATTATAACATATTGATACAGCAAGTCAAGTGAATCACCTGACTTGCTGTGTAGACATCACATGCGTGGGCAAAAGCAAAGGCTGCTCTTTACAAACGCCAACCGCGACGAGCTGAAAAACCGGATTGCCGATATGGGCGAATTCCTGCTGAGACAGCCCCCTGCCATTACGGAATACGACGAGCCGCTTGTCCGGCGGCTGATTGAAAAAGTCACCGTCTACGAGAATAAATTCACCGTGGAATTCAAGTCCGGCGTGACGGTGGATGTGGAGGAATAAGGTTTGAAAATTAACAGGGCACTCTGCGCTGTAATTATTGTAGAGTGCTTTTTATAAAATATTTATATGAGCTCTTGACATATCGATTCATATACCGTATATTTTAACTAAGGTAAAAATATTTCACCATAGTTAAAGTTTCTGGAGGTTTCTATGAAGCAAATGAAGAAAGAACGTACTCAAAAATAAATCATCGAAGCTGTGAAAGACATCATCCTTGATAAAGGACACGAAGCCGTTACTGTTCGATATTTGGCTGAAGTAACAGGATATTCACATACCAATCTATATTATTATTTTAAGGATGTGAATACTCTCTTGTGGACATGACGTCTCGACATGATTGAGGATATGATGACGGAGCTTACATCCATTTCCTTTGAAAAGGATGAGCCTGTGGAAGAAATCCTTGACGCTTTTTTCTGCTATACAGACTACTTTTTCAAACACCCGAATATTTTCCGTTTTTTTGCTTTTATCCTTTTGTTCAGCCGGAGGGAGATGACAGTTATCAAAAGCTTGAGCAACGATTTCACGGCATGTGGCAGACATCCTTTATAAGGTTAATCCAGGAAAGTATTATTCAAACTGAGGATATTGAAGTTGTAGCCAAGACTATCATTTACGCCTTGCAAGGGGTGATCATGCTGAGTGTCTCATCCAATGGTGCTACACAAAAAGAAGACATCAAATATGAGCTTATAAAACTTGCAAATTGCTTTTTCAAAAAGAATAAGGGAAATTATTAAGGAGGCTATATCTTATGGAGCAAGGTTTCAAAGTCAACTTTCAACAGCTCTATCGCGCCGCCCATTTCTTAGCTTTAGCAATGCTTATTATTATTCCGTTACAAATCTCTATTTTTGTGATTTCACCGCCACCGGATACTGTTAAAGGATTCTTTGAACTTTATCATCAAAATCCGTTTTTGGGACTGCTGAGTTTGGATTTCCTTTACCTTTTTAACAATATAATTCTTGTAATGATTTATTTAGCCATCTTTATCCTCTTATACCAAGAAAGACCCGTTGCTGTACTCTTGGCATTAATACTCGGCTTAATTGGCATTGCATGTTATTATCCGTCTAATCCTGCTTTTGAAATGCTGACTCTGAGCAACCAATATTTTCAGGCGCTGCCAGAACAGCAAACAATATATTTGGCAGCCGGCGAAGCTGTAATGGCCGGCTATACGGGTACATCCTTTAATGTATACTATGTTTTAAGTACCATAAGCCTGTTGTTGTTTGCCTGTGCAATCATCAAAAGCAGGAAGTTTAAAAAGTCGGTTGGCTTGTGGGGGTTAGCTTCCGGAATTTTTATGATTGTACCATCATCGGCAGGTATGTTAGGAATGGTTTTTTCTTTACTGTCTCTCATTCCTTGGGCGGTATTTGTTGCGCTGTTGATGGTAAAATTCAAAAAACTTGCCACTGACACCCAGAACGCTGAATAAGAAACACCGATTGTTCTAATGTATCCATACAGGAGTAAGGGTAACCATCTTTGAGGATAAATTCATCGTGAAATTCAAATCCGGCTTGACGGCGGATGTTGATGAATAAGCTTAAAAACGAAGAGGCACTCTACGAAATTACAACGTAGGG
>JBBAEK010000004.1:0-80899 GCA_041655935.1 Eubacteriales bacterium | reverse complement strand
CTGGGGGGGGGCTTTAGGCTGGGGGGGGGCTTTAGGCAGATGGCTGATCAGTTTCGCCTTCCCATCTAAGTAGTCATCCAAATTCAGAATCTGGTTCTGTAAGGTGACGGCAGACAAAAAGAGGTCATACTCCGCGTCATCCAAAGAGCTGCCGGTAGCCTTGTCTACCCCGAGCTCCTTGAGCAGAGTCATGATATCCTTTGCCTTCATATCAAAGTCTTTTGCGATTTGTGCGAGTTTCATCACCGCCATACATTTCCTCCCCTTCAGCTGAACCTGCGGGGTCCTGCTGTCTGTGTACACATTCTTTTTCTAACGCTTGGGCAAACGCACTGTCAGCGATTGCCACCGCCGCTACCGGCCCTGCTTTGCCCAGCTGTCGACCAAGCCGTTCACTGTCCGCCCGGATCAGCAGACAGGGCACACGGTAATGGCCACACTTATCCATCATTTTTTTACAGGTATTGTCTGAAGCTGTCGCAGACAAAAAGACCAGAACAGGCTTCTCTTTCGCAGAGCGAAGCGCCCGGCAGATCAGGTCGACCCCGATGATGACCCGACCGGCCTTCCGACAAAGTCCGAGCATTCCGAAAAACGTCTCGCGCACATCGCATGCGGACGCACGCCTATTTTCTGTCGGATTCATGGACATATTCCGCCAACTGCGCCTCGAGGGTCGCATAGATTTCTTCCGAGACGACACAATCCAGTGCGGCCTGCAGGCGGTTCCCTTTTTTCGCTTTTTGCAGGCATTTCGGATTGCGGCACAGGTAAGCACCGCGCCCTGATTTCTTGCCGGTGCCGTCCAGCGACACACTGCCTTCCGGACTGCGCACCACGCGAATCAAGGTGTTTTTCGGGAAGCGATTGCCGCAGCCGGTGCACCGGCGCTCGGGCTTTTGATAGGCTTTTGCTTGTGCTGGCTGTTGCATACGACCTCCTTGCGTCAGGATTTGATGTCGATTTTATACCCCGTCAGTTTGGCGGCAAGCCGGACGTTTTGCCCCTCTTTCCCGATGGCGAGCGACAGTTGATTGGGCGCCACCAAGACCTGGCAGGAACGCTCGCCGTCAATCACCACCAAGAGCACCTCGGCGGGGGACAGCGCCTCCGTGATATACTCCTCGGGAATGTCGCTGTAACGGATGATATCAATCTTCTCCTGCCCGATTTCCTGCAAAATCGAAGCAATGCGCATGCCGCGGTTGCCGATACAGGCGCCAATGGCGTCCACATCCTCGTCACGGGAATACACGGCGATTTTGGTGCGGCTGCCCGGGTCTCTGGAAATATCCCGCACAATCACCGTACCGTCCGCAATTTCGGGAATCTGCAGCTCAAACAAACGTCTGATGAATCCCACATGGGTGCGTGACAACACGAGCACCGGGCCTCTGGAGTCGCCCCCTCTGACCTCGGAAATGTACACCTTGATCTGGCTGCCGATACGGTACGTCTCGCCCGGGATCTGTTCGTTTTTTTGCAGCACCGCGGTGCCGTTACCCACGTCCAAAATCAGGTTGCCGCTGGCATCGTCTATTTTGTAGATGGTAGCGGTGATAATCTCGTTCTTTTTATTCTCGTACTGCTGCACCAAAATGGCCCGTTCCGCCTCGCGAATCGCCTGGATGATGACTTGTTTGGCGGCCTGCGCGGACAGGCGGCGGAAATTCTTGGGTTTGAGCTCGGTCTCAAGGATATTGCCGATTTTGTGGCGCTTGTTAATGGTTTGCGCTTCCTCCAGTGAGATCTCGGCGACAGGGTCGAGTACTTCCTCCACCACTTCCTTTTGCTGAAAGACCCGCAAGTCCTTTTTGACGGGGTCAAGCACAATCCTCATTTGGGCATTGCCGCCGATCTCACGTTTGAATGCGCTCTGCAAGGCAAGCTCTACCTTGGCAAGCATATACTCTGTGGGGATACCCTTTTCTGCTTCCAGTGCATGTAAGGCATTAAAAAACTCTGTGTTCATGGTTTTAAGCAGTCCCTTTCTGTGTGCTGTTCATGATGCCACCTACTCAAATACGCTGATTTTCATCTTGGACACGGCCTCCCTTGGCAGGACAAGGTCGCCCTTTTCCGTTTGTAAAACGAGACTTGCGTCATCCGCAGACATGAGCGTGCCGCGGTACGTTTTTGCGCCCTCCACGGCCTTAAACAGCCGTGCCTCCACCCGCTGCCCGAGGGCAAAGCGCAGGTGGGCGGCAGTGCGCAACTCCCGCTCTATCCCCGGTGAGGAAACATGCAGGTAATAGGAAGACTCGATCGGATCAGCCTGGTCAATGACAGGATCAATGGCGCGGTGCACCCGCTCGCAATCATCCAGCGTAATCCCTTCTTGCTTGTCTATGGTCACAGTCAAGTGCCAGTCTGCCCCCTCTTTGGCGTACACCACATCCCACAGGACATAGCCGAGAGAATCCACGACAGGGGCGACCAGCGCTTCTACTTGCGCCGCAATATTTTTAGCCAAGGCCGGTACTCCTTTTGCATCGGTCAGTATACATAAAACGGAGAGTGGGTCAACCCCACTCTCACTTCATCCCATACATCACCTTGTATTATATCATAAAAAAATAAAAATGCAATAGTTTTTTGAAATAAATCCATTTTTTCAAAGAGCGACACCCGCAGACTTTGTGAAGAAAAAATGGTGCGGCTGACAGAGGCCGCAAAGGGCGCCCCCGGGGCGGGAAGGGGATTACGTAGCGGGTTGGTTTTGCAGCCCGCTCAGCGCGGTACCGATAACGGTGGCAAATTGCGCAAGTTTCGGAATGATGAAATGAACGCCGAAAATAGCGGAGAGCTGGGGGAAGATTTGTGCGGCGTAGGCCATCTCCGCCAAGTTGCCGGTCAGCACAATGTCTCGCAGACCGTGGGAGCGGGCGGCAAACAGGGAAATCATGGCGATGGTCTCAAACACCATATTGAAAATACCCAGTGCAATGTCGGACTTGCTCGCCAAATCGCTCACCTTGCCGAAGTTGGCGGCGGTCAACTCGGGGTTGATTTCAGACAGGGTTTTGCGGGCGGTAATGTCGGTGATGGTCAGATTGATTTTCCCTAAATCCCCCTCTGCCGCGATAGCCTGCAGGTGTTCAATGCTATCCATTTTCAGCAGCAGCTTGGACAGACCGAGGATGGTGCCGCCGCCTACCCCCGTACCGCCGAGGTAATCGGCTACCTTGCCTTTTTCGGCATACACCACGGCCGTGCCGGTGCCCATGCTGACCACAATGGCGCGATCCAGGCCCGAGAGGAACAGCCCCCCCAGCCCCACCGCCTTGAACTCAGGCACGCTGATACAAGGCAGTTGGTACAGGTTCTTCTCGATAGAACCCGAACCCACCCCTGTAATCATGACCTGGTTAATCTGGGACAAATTTAATTTATGCTCGGAAGTAAACTTGCCAAACGCACCGTACGCAGAGGTGACCGGGTCGTTGGCGCGCACGAACATAGGGGAGATCATATGGGATATTTGCCCCTCTTCGGTAAACGCACAAATTTTGGTCGTGCTGCCCCCTACATCGATGCCAATGACATAGCGCATTTTTTGCTCCTTCTTTTTGCCGTGCCGATGTGACGGTGCTGTCATCTTTTTTACATTGTAGCAAAGCCATGTGTAAAAATCAAGCATTTTCGGATGAAGCAGGCAAAAAAAACGAAAAACAAGCAGTCTGCGCATAAAACAAGTACCGTGTGCCTACAATAATGACAAAACATGCGTGTGATCTGCGTGCTTTTAAAACTGTAAAATGTAAGAGGGAAAACATGGACAACCAAAACAATCGCAACAACCAGAATAACCAGAACAATCAAAACCAGAACAAGAACGACAAGAAGAACAGGAAGCAAAACAACCAGAACCAGAACAATCAGAACAATCAGAACAATCAAAACGACCGGAATAACCAGAACAATCAGAACAATCAGAACAACCAGAACCAAAACAACAACCAGCAGTAATTCGCCCCTATGGCATCCATCGCACTCATCCCCCGACGGCATAGCCGTCGGGGGATTTGAACGAAAAAGCAGATCCTCGAATCCCGCAGCCAAGGCATCCGCCGGGCATCCGCCGGGCATCCGCCCATGGTCATAGACCGCAACAAGCCGCCTCGGGTGTAGCCGCAAGGGATCCCGCGGTAAGCCGTCGGGTTGCCCAAAGCGTCATAAGCACAGGCCTCGCCGTGATAGGAAAGCAGTTGGTCGGGTCTTTCGCTGTCCTATACATAAGGGTAGACCGTCCCGCCGGTCAGCTCTTCTGTTTAGTGCCAAGCAAACAGAAGGGAAGTCATTTATTTCCATTTGTTCGCTATGCTCGAATGAAAGGACATCCTGTCTTTCAATCATCATCCCGCGTTTGACAGTGTGAAAAGATTCATTTTACAATCATCAATCATATTTCAACGTCACGATATTGACATAGGGGTTAAACCAAGGTAATATAGAGTATATTCGAGGTAATATTCCAGAAAGAGTGAGTATCGCAAAAGGACACCCCAACGCGAAAGAGATAGCAGGGGCAGTAGCATTTTTCCACCGCGTAATGATGCCAATCGGAGTCGCTGGAACAACGAATTGAAGGCGTAGCAGGACATTTTGAGAAGAAAACGGGAGGTCTTGTTTGAAAGTCACCTTTATTCACCACAGTGGTTTTTTTGTGAACCAAGGGCCTACCTGTTTTCTGTTCGATTACCGGAAAGGGCCTCTGCCGGAGCCGCTTGAAATTCCCTTGTTTATCTTTGTCAGTCACGGGCATGGGGATCATTTTACTCCTGCTATATTTGAGTATGGGAAGCGGTGGAAAAGCGTTCGCTGGATTCTTTCTGACGATATTGACCTGACAAATGTACCCGCTGCTCTGATGCCCTATGTTACGGTTGTTCGTGCTGACAAGCACTATTCGGTCTCGCTTGGCGACACGGATATTTCTTTTTCAACGCTCCGCTCAACAGATATAGGCGTCGCATATCTGCTTCGGTCTGCTGACAAAAGACTTTACTATGCAGGAGACCTTCACCTTTGGCTCTGGCGCGAAAACCTGCAGGAAGACAGAAATATGCAGGCTGCTTTTGAAAAAGAAGTGGAAAAGCTGCGCGGACTTACTATTGATGCCGCTTTTCTTCCCCTTGATCCCAGGCAGGAAAATGATGCTTTTCTCGGATTGGATTACACCGTGCGTCTCGCAGACATCAAACGGATTTATCCCATGCACTGCTGGCAAAAGTTCAAGATAATCGGCGATTTGCTGGCGGCCCCTTGTTCGGAACCCTATCGCAGTAAAATTTGTCACATCAGACAGGATGGAGATACAGATGAAATTTAAAATGATACACGAAAATTATAACGTAAAAGATCTGGATGCTTCTCTTACCTTCTACAAGGAAGCGCTGGGCCTTACCGAAAAGCGCCGCAGAAATGCCAAAGACGGCTCTTTCATCATTGTCTATATCGGAAATGACGAGAGTGATTTTGAGCTTGAACTTACTTGGCTGCGTGATATGGATCGCCCCTATGATCTGGGCGACTGCGAGTTTCATCTTGCCTTCAGAGCAGATGATTTTGATGCGGCTTATGCACAGCATAAGGAAATGGGCTGCATTTGCTACGAGAATCCCTCCATGGGAATCTATTTTATTACCGATCCTGACGGATACTGGTTGGAAATCATCCCTACCAGAAGGTAAGTTGTTTTTTATCACGCTTGGCTATCCGAATATACCGCGGCATCGAAAATCCGGAAGTCCTGACGAATCGTTGCTCAGAACAGGCACCATCACGCCATGTAGCAATGCGTTGACTTTGCGCCTTGACCAGTCCCGGGCAGATCTTCCCCGGCAAAAAATGTTGACAAAATGCAGAAGGCGTGGTATCATAAGACAAAAAGACAGAGTAGGCACACAAGCGTGTAGTGCCGGCGGAACGGGGAGTTGTCCGCCGGACGAAGTAGCGGGTCATCCGCTCGCGGTTTGTGGGTCGCATCCCGCTGTAGTACATAGCGACGGTATGGTGCGTGTAGCGCACTCTCTTTGGTCGGCCCGGGGCTGCCAAGGCGAGGGCCTGCCGCAGCAAACCATACAGTGACGCTTTCGTTCACAGAGAGAGTTCTGGCTGACGGAGGTGTTTTTTTATGCAAAAAAACAAACAGATCAAGCGCATTGTCGTCTCAGCCATGATGGTGGCACTATCCATTTTACTGTGTCGGGTGCTGGGGTTTTCACCGCCAAACAACATTTTCCGTGTGGAAATCGGCTTTTTGCCCATTGTCATAGTCGGCTTTCTGTTCGGTCCCTTGTGGGGGATGGCGGCGTATGGCCTCTCCGACCTGATTGGGGCAGCCCTGACCACAGGAGTCAATTTTTTCATCACGGCGGACAAAATCCTCATCGGTCTGTTGTTCGGACTGTTTTTTTACAGAAAACGCATGACCTTCCCCCGGGTACTGCTCACCTTGTCACTGGTCGCCGTGGTGGCGGATGTGTTGCTGATGGCACCCATTTTTGTCGTCTATTTTGGGTATACATGGCCGGTAGCCTTTTGGGCGCGCACAGCCAATGCGCTGGTCAATCTCCCCATCCGGGTGGCACTGACCTACCTGACCTTTCGCTATGCAGACCGTTTTCTGCAAGGGTCGGACATGGGCGTCCCCCTGCTCCGGAGACCCCCCCTGCCCAAGGCAGACAGTAGCGTTGAGCAGACCCCCTCGCTTGAAACACCCCCCGCGGACAGCCCGGTCACAGAGGCACACGCTGCCTTTCGACACTATGCCAACAGCCCCCAGCACATTCCGCGCCTGGGACTGGACCGCATGAACCGGCTGATGACGCTGTTGGGGCAACCCCAGCGCCTGGGGCGCTACATTCATATCGCCGGCACCAACGGCAAAGGGTCGGTCGCCGCCTACATCGCCGCCGTTTTGCAGACAGCGGGCTACCGCACCGGCCTTTACACCTCGCCCAACCTGCTCAAGGTCAATGAGCGCATCGTCGTGGACGGACAGCCCGTGTCTGACAGTGACCTGAACCGGCTGTTGGCGTGCGTGGAGCGTGCAGCAAACGAACTTTCACAAGCGGGCGGGGAACTGCCCTCTCAGTTTGAGATATGGACTGCGGCCGCCTTCCTCTATTTTGCGGAGAGGCGCTGTGACTATGTTGTGCTGGAAACAGGGCTGGGGGGCGAGTTTGACGCCACCAATATCATTGAAGCCAACGAGATAGCGGTGCTCACCAAAGTTGACCTGGACCATATGGCATACTTAGGCTCCACTCTGACCGAAATTGCCGCCACCAAGTGCGGGATTCTCAAGGACAGGTGCACGACGCGGTCGGTTGTTTCCGCCCCGCAAAGTGACGAGGTGCGCGCAGTCATCGAGGCAGAGGCGCACCGTCACGAACTGCAGGTGATCTTTGTCGAGCCCCCTGCCCTCCGTGAGCAGGTAGGCATGCACGAGGTGTTGGCGTACGGCGGCATGCAGTTTTTGCTCCCCCTGGCCGGCATCTACCAACTCGAAAATGCCGTTATTGCCATTGAGGTGGCACGGCGGCTGGGGATTTCGCCGTCGGCCATAGAGGCGGGTATACAAAAAGCCCGCCACAGAGGCCGCTTTGAGGTCTTGTCGGAGGACCCGCTGATCATTTACGACGGCGGACACAACCCCGGCGGCATCAAGGCCCTGTGCGCCTCACTGGACCGCTACCTGCCGGGGCGGGCGCTCTGCGTGGTGTTCGCCTGCATGGCAGATAAGGACATTTTGCCCTCCCTGCAACTGCTCGCAGCCCCCCAGAGGAGCTTTGTCTTTACCACGATCCCGCACAACGAACGGGCCATGACCACCGACGAACTGGCGCAAAAGGCGGTCTCGATCGGCATTGTGGGACGTACCGCCCCCCATCTGCAGGCGGCACTTGAGATGGCAAAGGCGACCGCCGACACGGTGCTCGTCTGCGGCTCCCTCTACCTGTACGGAGAGTTGCCGCCCTCCTTGCTCTCCCACTGATTGGGACGCGGCCTGCCAAAGGCGCCACTCTTTTTGCCAAGACAGCGGCTCTGCCCCCGGGGGCAGAGCCGCTGCTTTTGTTGACCATAACCACCGCGCCTGATGAGCCGACGAATCCCGGCGGCTGAGAGGGCGTAAGCGCCATAGAGACCCCTCTACCCCCTCTTGGATGGCGACTCTGCCGACCATCCGTGCCAAGGGGTCACTGGATTTCTTGTAGTTTGGCAAAGGTGGCCATGAGTTTTTTGGTCTGGCCGTTGTCAAAAGCCACCTCATAGAGAATGTCCCCGCCCATATCCTTGACAAACAGCACGGTGCCGTTGCCAAAGACGGCATGGCGGACGCGGGCATTCACGCCAAACCTTTTGAGCCCGTAAGCGGCTGCGCCCACCTTTCCGCTGCCCGCCGGCGTTTGGCGCGGGCGTATCTTTTGTTCGGCCTCGGCGATGTCCGCCAGTTGTTTTTTTGCTTTGGGGGACAGGGGGAAACTGTAGCGGGGGCTGGGCGGGGCAAAGCGCGGGACGGCGCCCTGCCGGCTGAGCAGTGCCTCGGGAATTTCCTCCTGTACAAAGCGGGAAAGGGGGTTGGCGGTAGTGCGCCCATAGAGCGTGCGGGTTTTGGCGTGGGTGATGTACACCCTTTCCCGGGCACGGGTGAGGGCCACATAGGCCAGTCGTCGTTCCTCCCCTAACTCCTCGGGATTCATCGCACTTTGCATTCCGGGAAAAATCCCCTCCTCCATGCCGGGCAAAAAGACGATCGGGAACTCCAGCCCCTTCGCACTGTGGATGGTCATCAGCACCACCGCATCCGAGTCGGCATCATATTGGTCTACATCCGAGACCAAGGCAGTTTCCTCTAAAAATTCGGTCAAGACGGGCTCTTCGGTGCGCCCCTCGTATTCCTCGGCGGCGGAGATGAACTCCTTGACGCTGTCGATGCGCACCTTCGCCACCTCTCCCTCCGCCTCCAGCATATCTCGGTAGCCCGTCTCGACAAAGATGGCCTCAATCAATGCGGAGGGAGAAAGATCCCTGTGTTGTAGCGAGCGAATAAGTCCGCAAAACGCCTGAAACTTTTCCGCATACTTGGCAAGGGCGGCATCCTCCTGCGCCCGCTCGAGCACCTCAAACAGCCCCTGGCCAGTGGTGAGGCTGACCTGCTCCGCCGCCTCCAGCGCGGCGGTGCCGATCTTGCGCTTGGGCTCGTTGATAATGCGCTTCAGCCGCTGGTTGTCGGCGGGATTGACAATGACTGTCAGGTAGGCGACAATATCCCGGATCTCCTTGCGGTCGTAGAAACGCTGACTGCCGAGCACCCGGTAGGGAATGCCGCTTTTGGCAAAGCCGCCCTCCAGCGACCGCCCCATTTCATTGATGCGGTAGAGCACGGCAAAGTCCCGGTACCGCCGCTTTTCCCGCACCACGGTGCTCATGATGGTATCGGTGATATAGCGCGCCTCATCATACTGGTCCTGACATTGACGCAACTGAAGCAGATCCCCCGCGCCCGCCGCGCTCCAGAGCCGTTTGTCGTGGCGGTTGGTGTTGTGGGAGATGACCGCGTTGGCGGCCTCCAGGATATGTTTGGTGCTACGGTAGTTCTGCTCCAGCTTGACGACCTTGGCGTCGGGGAAGGTCCGTGAAAAGGACAGAATATTCTCCACCACCGCTCCCCTGAAGCGATAAATGCTCTGGTCATCGTCTCCCACCACCATCAGGTTGCGGTAGCCGCCCGACAGCAGCCGGGTCAGGTGAAACTGGGCCTTGTTCGTGTCCTGGTATTCGTCCACGCATACATAACGGAACTTTTTTTGGTAATACTCCCGTATCGGGGCGTGCGTTTCGAGCACCTGCACGGTCTTCATGATGATGTCGTCGAAATCCAGCGCGCCAAAGGCCTGCAGCTTTTTCTGGTATGCCTCATAAATACGAAGGATATCCTTTTCCCGCGGGTTTTTCCCTGCTTCATATGCCTCGGGGGTGATCAATGCGTCCTTGGCGGCGCTGATGGCGCTCATCACCGCCTTGGGCGGAAGAATCTTGTCGCTGATATCCAGCTCACGCATGGTGTGTAAGATCAGGTGCCTTTTGTCATCGGTGTCATAGATGGTAAAGGTCCCGGGCAGCCCTGCTTCCTGCGGCCACCGCCGCAGGATACGCATACAGATCGAGTGGAAGGTCCCCGACCAAATCTGCTCGGACAGCCCCTCGTCATCAAAGGCATCGGCCAGCCGCTCCTTGATTTCTCCCGCCGCCTTGTTGGTAAACGTAATGGCCAACACAGCCCACGGCGGACAAGGAGAAATGATAAATTCAGGCAAAACCCCCTCCTCAATCTCCGCGGGAGGTAGGTGAATCGCCTTTTCCAGCTCTGCCACCTGCTCCTCATTCAGCCCGGCAGGCAGGGCATCGCTATGGTAGGCGTTGCCGTACTTGATGATGAAAGCGATCCGCTGTACCAACACCGTGGTCTTCCCGCTGCCCGCCCCCGCCAGCACCAGCAGAGGTCCCTCCGTGGTGCACACAGCCTCTCGTTGCCTGGCGTTCAGGCGCTGTTCGATGACCTTGTCAAACAGGCGCCGCTTGGCGGCAAGGTAGCGTTCCCGATAGTTATCCGACATGGGGTCCTCCGTTTTGTCATTTGCTTCACCTTATCAGTATACCACACCGCGCCTGTTTTGGCAAGCCATTCGGACAGGGCAAATCAAAAGCCGGGGAAAATCTGTCCCGCCGTGGAAAACAACCGGACACCCCGACAAGTGTGTCCCGGCAAAGGTGCCCCGCAAGGATGCCCCGGCAAGTTTGCCAAACATCCCCGCTCAATTTACCCGCAAGTTTGTCCGCAAGTTTACGATAGAACCCTTTACTTTTCTCCTGGGATGCAGTATAATCAACTTTGACCGACAAACCGTTTCAACCACAGGGGACGTACATGAAGAGAATTGTCACCATACAGGACCTCTCGGGCGTGGGCAAGTGTTCGCTGGGCATCGCCCTCCCGGTGATCTCCGCCATGGGGGTGGAGAGTGCCTGCCTGCCCACCGCCGTGCTGTCCACGCATACCGCCTTCCCGGGCTTTACTTTCCATGACCTCACCGGAGAGATAAAGCCCATCTCCGAGCACTGGAAAAGTCAGGGCATCACCTTTGACGCGGTGTACACGGGCTACCTCGGGTCCTTTGCGCAGATAGAGCTGGTCTCCCGCTTCATCCGGGATTTCAAGCGCCCGGAAAACATCGTTTTCATTGACCCCGCCATGGGGGACGCCGGCAGGCTGTACCCCGGATTTTCCCCGGCTTTCGCCCGGGAAATGGGCCGATTATGCGCCCAGGCAGACATCACGGTGCCCAACCTCACCGAGGCCTGTTTCCTGTTGGACCTCCCCTACGAGGAAGCCCCCGACCAGCAGACAGTGCGGGAGATGTTGCGGCGGCTGTGCGGCATGGGTGCCAAGCGGGCAGCCATCACGGGGGTGGGGTTTGCGTCGGGCAATACCGGCGTGATGATGTACGACGCATCCGCGGACACTTTCTTTGCTTATGAACACCTGCGGCAACCCTCCCATTTTCATGGCACGGGGGACTTATTCGCCTCCGCGTGTGTCGGGGCGCTGATGAACGGGCTCGGCTACGAGCAGTCCCTGGTCCTCGCCGCCGACTATACCGCCTACACCATCGAGCAAACCCTGCTTGACCCGCACCGCCGCACCTATGGCGTGCAGTTTGAGGCCACCATCCCGGCACTGCTCACCATGCTCTCACAGGCGAAGCCACCGCATCAATGACCGCTGGTTGTCAATAAAAGAGGACATTTTGAACAAGGAACCCCAAACGTCGCCCCAACGCTGATAAAGGATATCAAGAGTTGCTCTTATGAGAAAAGTGTATATATTGCTGTCCAGAACCCGTACCATTGCGTCAAGGACCGTTCACCTCTTTACCCGGGGGCGTTTTACCCATGTATCCATTGCGCTGGAGCCCTCCACCGAGAAGTTTTGGTCCTATGCGCGCCGTTCGCTGCACAATCCTTTCAGCGGCGGGTTGATGAAAGAAAACACCAAAACCTTTATTTTTGGGCGGTACGGGGAGATGAAGTGCGCGTTGCTCTCCCTGCAGGTCTCCGACGAGGCGTACCAGAAGATCGCCCAGCGGCTGTATGATATGGTCATCAACTTTGACAAGTGCAAGTACAGCATCCGCGGGTTGCCCTTGGCATTGCTGCGCATCCAACATGATTCCCTCTTCCGCTTTAACTGTGCGCACTTTGTGGCGCACCTGCTGAAGCTGTCCGACGCCGTGCCGCTGCCCAAGCATCCCTCGCTCATGCGCCCCATGGACTTTTTGAAGCTTTCCGGCATTCGTTTGCTGTACGAGGGCACCCTCGGAGAGTGCGCGTTCCCCTCTTTGGAGGTAGAACGAGGCAGGGTATTGGGCTGTATGTAAACTATTCTTTGAAAAATACAGGCTTTTCTTCTGCCCATCTACTCCCACGCCGGCCCCATGGCAGGGACTTCCGCCGACACTGAGGCCCCCTTTTCCCCCACACCGTTCCGCAGAAAAACCACCCCTGCGCAAGCAGGGGTGGCTGTTCGGTCACAACCGTTGTCCGTGGACTTACCGGGGCGTTTTGCGGTCAATCAGGGTCCTGATGTCCTCCACACCCAGCCCGTACTTTTTGGCGATATCCTCGGCATAGCTTTTGCCGACAGGTTTGGCACGGACAATTTTGAAGGAGCGTTGCCCCGCCTCTATGGCGGCGACCATGGTGTCCACCTGCACACCCCCGCCCTCCAGGGATTTTTCATTGATGGCGGGAACCGCGGCGGCCAGCTCGTGCAGGTGCGTGGAAAAGACCCCGCGGCAGCGTGCCAGTCCGAACCCCGCCAGCACCTCTGCGGCAATGTAGGCCGCCTCAAAGGCCCCTGTTGAGGAAAGGGACTCGTCCAGCAGGACCAGGCTGTTTTCGGTGACCTGCTCAAAGATCTGCCGCAGCCGCACACATTCCTCCCCCAGCCGCCCTTTGTCAATGGTATCGTCTGCCCCCTGGGGGAAGTGGGTATAGATGCCGTCCACCGGACTGATCTCGGCAGACTCCGCCGGAACCGGCAAGCCCAGTTGCGCCATGGCCTGTCCCAACCCGACCGCGCAGGTATGCACCGACTTGCCGCCGCGGTTGGGCCCCGTGAGGACAAAGATGCGGCCTTGCTCGTCAAAAGCAAAGTCGTTGCCCACCATCTCCGCCTCAATGCGCAGGGCCACATCGGGGTTGTATAGCTGTTTGGCAGTGAAACCTTTCTCCGCCATGGGACGCATGACGGGCAGGCACAGGGTGTAGCCCTTGTCCAGCAGGCGTTGCTGCAGAGCCACCGCCCGGGTGACAAACTCAATCTCGGGCAGGATTTTCAGTAAAAAATCCGTGTTTTCCAGTACATAAGCCCCGACAATCGACCGCCAGCTCTTGACCGAGCCGCGAAAGACCTCCTCCAGGGCGGCATAAAAAGCACTGTTCAGCGCCTCGGCTTGGTTGCTCGATTGCCCGCGCCCCACAGGGGACAGCGCGGCAATACAGGTCATCGCATCATTCCTGAAGCTGAAACGCAGAATTTTATCTAACACTTTCCCCGACTTGAAGGTATCGGCATTGACAGAGATCACCCCCGCCTCATAAGGGCGCATTTGCGTGTCCAGGTTGACCCCCACCGTGATGCTGCGCACTTCCAACATGCGCGCGGACAGTTGCTTCAGTTGCGCATTGAGTTCCCGGTAGTACGCACTTTCCGCCAGTTCGCTCACAAAGTCGCCAAGTGCCCGAAACGCCGCGCTTGTGACCTGCCCCTTCACCGGTGCCAGCCCCCCGTACAGGGTGTCAATACAGCGGATATAGAGCTCAATTTCCGTGATACTGTACAGGTAGGACTCACCGGTAGACGACGCCCCGTCGCGCTCCAAGCGCCGCAACTCCAAAATGTCGCACAGCACGGGCAACACCGCCCGCAGGGTCTCCCCCAGCGGGGGCAGGCGCATCATGTCCCCCAAGGTCTGCTGGCGATACTCAATCACTGCCGGCTCAGTGGTGAAATAGTCGGGCAAACGGCTGTTTTTCAGCTCGAACATACCTGTCAGCCCGATCTCGCGGCAGACTTGTTCGCTGATACGGACGGGCGTGCCCTGCGTGCAGCCCTCCGGGTAGAGCAGGCTGATGTGTCGCTGTGCCATATTGATTCCTCGCTGTTCCCTTTGGTGGTGTTCAAGTGTAGTATACCACAAAGCACCGCCAAAGCCAACCATTTTTTTGATGAGATGCCCGCGGCAGGATGCCTGCCAAACGGGGACCACATAAAGTATTTTGAGCCACCTAAGAAAGGATGTCCACATGAGAAAAACAAAAATTGTCTGCACGCTCGGCCCTGCCAGCAGTGACGAGTCGGTCATGGAGGAGTTGCTCCGGGCAGGCATGAATGTCGCGCGCATCAACTGTTCGCACGGCACCCACGAGTCCAACGCACAGATCATCCGGACCTTTCGGCAGGTGCGGGATCGGCTGAAAGTGCCGGCGGCGGTGATGCTGGATACCAGAGGCCCCGAGATCCGCATTTGCGACTTTGCGGAGGACCAAAAGGTCACCCTGCGTACCGGTGCCCTGTTCACCCTGACCACCCGAGCCGTCAGCGGCAACAGCGAGCAGGTCTCCATTACCTGCCCCGACCTGCCCCCAAAGCTCACGCCCGGCACAAAAATCCTGATTGATGACGGGAAAGTGGCGCTTTCGGTGGAGTCCACCACCGAAACCGACATTGTCTGCCGGGTGCTGGTGGGGGGCGCTTTGTCCCGCAACAAGGGCATCAATATCCCCCATGTCAAGCTCGATATGCCCTACATCAGCGAACGGGACGAGGCCGATTTGCAGTTTGGCGTGATGCTGGACGTGGATTTTGTGTCGGCCTCCTTTGTCCGTTCCAAGGAGGATGTCATCGCGCTGCGCAAGTATCTGGACTATTACGGCGGGCACAGTATCGGCATTATCGCCAAAATTGAAAACACCGAAGGGGTGGACAATTTTGACGAGATCCTGCGGCATGCCGACGGCATCATGGTCGCCCGGGGTGACATGGGTGTGGAGGTGGCGTTTGAACGCCTGCCGGGCATCCAGAAGATGTTCATCCGCAAGTGCTACCAGGCGGGCAAGATGGTGATCACTGCCACCCAAATGTTAGACTCAATGATCCATGCCGCCACGCCCACCCGTGCCGAGATCACCGACGTGGCCAACGCCGTTTTTGACGGCACCTCCGCCGTGATGCTTTCGGGCGAGACGGCGATGGGGAAACACCCCGCTTTGGTGGTGAAAACCATGGCGAAAATCGTCAAGCAGGCGGAGCAGGATGCCTTTGCCATGGACGCATACAGCGGCATTCGCTATGAACACGACGCCGGGGACGCCACCAACGCCATTTGTGACGCCGCCTGCACCACCGCCCGCGACCTGCACGCCAAGGCCGTCATTGCCGTGACCAAGTCGGGGCGCACTGCCCGGCAAATGTCCAAGTTCCGCCCCCGCGAGATCATTGTCGCCGCCACACCCCAGAAGAAGACCTACCACCAATTAGCCCTTTCCTGGGGGGTCGTGCCCGTGTTGGCGCTCGACCAGCAGGATACCGACACCCTGTTCATGCACGCCATCGACTGTGCCAGACAGTCCGACCTGGTGCAAAAGGGAGATAAGGTGGTCATCACCGGCGGCACCCCCCTGAATATTGCCGGCATGACCAACACCCTGAAAGTACAGGTGGTGTAAGAGCCGCCGCGGAAGTGCTCTCCCGCTCCCTCTATCGTCAAAAGCACCGAGGATTTCGCCTCGGTGCTTTTTTGGGCTTGCGCTATCAGGATACGCTCCGCAATCAGTGGAAAATGCAGCGCTCGGTATCTTTGTCGAAAATGTGCATCCGTGAAGTGTCAAATGCCACCTGAATGTTGTCGCCGGCGCGGGAAGTCGAGCGGGCGGACACGCGGGCAATGAGGTTCTTGCCGTTGGTCGCCTCCTCCTGCCCCTCAAAGGAAAGGTACAGGTAAATCTCGGCGCCCATCAGCTCGGTCACCTCCACATTGCAGGTAAAGGTGCTGTCCCGATGCGCTTCAATGGCCTTGGGATCGTCAAACAAGCACTCCGGACGAATACCTGCGACCACTTCCTGCCCGATATACTCTTTCAGGGCGGGGTGATTGATCTTGTTGGCGGGCAACTTCAGCGCCGTCTCGCCAAAGACGACATAGAGGTCATCCCCTCGTTTCTCCAGCGTGGAGTTGATGAAGTTCATCTGAGGCGTGCCGATAAAGCCCGCCACAAAGAGGTTGGTCGGGTTGTCATACAGGTTCTGGGGTGTGTCTACCTGCTGGATCAGACCGTCCTTCATGACCACAATCCGGCTGGCCATGGTCATGGCCTCGACCTGGTCATGGGTCACATAGACAAAGGTGGTGCCGATTCTCTGGTGCAGCTTGGTCAGCTCGGTTCTCATGCTGGCGCGCAACTTTGCGTCCAGGTTAGAGAGCGGCTCGTCAAGCAAAAAGACCTTCGGCTGGCGCACAATGGCGCGTCCCAGCGCCACACGCTGCTTTTGACCGCCCGACAAAGCCTTGGGGCGCCGGTCAAGCAGGTGGTTGATATCCAAAATACGAGCGGCCTCCTCCACGCGGCGCTTGATCTCTTCCTTCGCCGTCTTGCGGAGCTTCAGACCGAAAGCCATATTTTCATACACGGTCATGTGCGGATAAAGCGCGTAGTTCTGGAACACCATGGCGATGTCCCGGTCCTTGGGGACAATGTCGTTGACCAGCACGTCGCCGATGAACAGCTCGCCCTCCGTAATCTCCTCCAGACCCGCAATCATACGCAGGGTGGTAGTTTTCCCGCAGCCGGAGGGACCGACCAAAATCAAAAACTCCTTGTCCTTGATTTCAAGGCAAAAGTCAGAAACGGCTGTGACGCCGCCCGGATACTTTTTATAAATATGTTTGAGTGATAGACTTGCCATTTTTTATCCTCCATGTTCGGTTGTATCAGTCTCACAGGCATTATTATAGCAAATAAAACGCCTTTTGAAAAGAGGGGAGCCCCCCAAACTTTTGCGCCCATAATTGTGCATCATGCAATAAAAATCAAGGGGAAATATGAACATCTCTCCAAAAGCAGCTTGTTTTATTCTAATTTATTAAAAATATCTGCCGCTTCACTTCATGTTCTTACGGGTAAGGGAAATCCGCTTCTTCTCAAGGTCTACCCCCTTGACCCGCACCTCGATCACATCCCCCACCGAAAGCAGCTCATTCGGGTGCCTGATAAAGCGGTCTGACATCTCGGAGACATGCAGCAGTCCGTCCTGGTGCACACCGATATCCACAAAGGCGCCGAAGTCCACCACATTCCGCACCGTGCCGGTGAGCAACATGCCCTCTTTCAGGTCGGCCATATCCAGCACATCGGTGCGCAGGTTGGGGGCAGGCGCCGCGTCGCGGATATCGCGTCCGGGCTTGAGGAGCTCCTCCACCATATCCCGCAGAGTCGGCTCGCCGCAACCCAGCTCCGCACAGAGCTTACGGATGCCGTATTTTTCAATATCGAACGGCAAGAGGGTCAGCTTGCTTGCGAGCATATCCGCATCCGTATAACCGAACTTGGCGAGCAGGGCCTTGGCGATCGGGTAGGATTCGGGGTGCACCCCCGTATTGTCCAGTGGCTCTTTGGCACCCGGGATGCGCAAAAATCCGGCGCATTGCTCATAGGCCTTTGCCCCGATTTTCTTGACCTTCAGCAGTTGGACGCGGTCGGTAAACTCCCCCGCCTCCTCCCGGTACGCCACGATGTTTTTGGCGGCGGTGGCATTGATGCCCGCGATATAGGACAGCAGGCTGTAGGAGGCGGTGTTCAGGTCCACCCCCACGCTGTTGACACAGCCCTCCACCACGCCCGCCAGCGTCTCGTTCAGCCGCGCCTGCTTCATGTCGTGCTGGTACTGCCCCACGCCAATGGCCTTGGGGTCAATCTTCACCAGCTCAGCCAGCGGGTCCTGCAAGCGGCGGGCAATCGAGACGGCAGACCGCTCGGTCACATCAAAGTCGGGAAACTCCTCCGTCCCCAGCTCGGACGCAGAGTAAACCGAGGCTCCCGCCTCCGAGACAATGGTATACTTGACGTCCAGCTCGGGATAGGCCTTCAACAGCTCGGCAATGAACAGCTCGCTTTCGCGGGAGGCTGTGCCGTTGCCGATGGCGATCACATCCACCTGATGCGTCTTGATCAGCCGCAGGAGTACTGTACGGCTCCCCCGGATGTCCTCCCTTGGCTTGGTGGGGTAGATCACCGCGGTCTCCAGCACGCGACCGGTCTTGTCCACCACACACAGCTTGCAGCCGGTGCGGTAGCCGGGGTCATACCCCATCACGGTCTTGCCCTTCAGCGGGGCGGCGAGCAACAGCTTGCGCAGGTTGTCGGCAAAGACCCGCAAAGCCCCCTCGGCGGCATCCTCAAACAGTTCGGTCCGCACCTCCCGCTCCAGCGAGGGGAAGATCAGCCGGCGGTAGCTGTCTGTCATCGTTTCGGACAGGAAGCGGGCGGCAGGAGAGGCGGGGCAGGTGATGACCCGCGCGGCAAGCAAGGCCAGCGCTTTCGCCTCATCCAGCTCCAAGGTAACCTTGAGGAATCCCTCCTTTTCCCCGCGGTTGATCGCCAAAATGCGGTGCGGGCGCAACTTCGCAACCGGCTCTGAAAAATCATAGTAGTTGGCATACACCGAGTCTTCGTCCTTGGCTTGTCGGGTGAGCAGCACCCCCTCACGGAAGCACAGCTCGCGCAGCAGCTTGCGGTACTCGGCTTGGTTGGCAATGTCCTCGGCGATGATATCGGCCGCCCCCGCCAACGCCTGCTCGGCGGTCTGCACGCCCTTTTCCTCATCAATAAAAAGCAGTGCCTCCGCCTCGAACGGCCGTTCGTACTCGGCACGCTGCTTAGCAATCAGTGCGGCTAAGGGCTCCAGCCCCTTTTCCTTGGCAACAGACGCACGGGTGGTGCGTTTGGGACGGTAGGGACGGTAGAGATCCTCCAGCTCCACCAGCGCCCGCGCACGCTCCAGGGCGGCGGTGAGTTCGGGGGTCAGCTTTCCCTGTGCGTCAATGAGGGCGGCGATTTCCTGCCGACGCTTGTCCATGTTCCGCAGGTACTGCAGGCGGTCGGCCAGCTGGCGCAGGGCCACATCATCCAGCGAGCCGGTCACCTCTTTGCGGTACCGGGCAATGAAAGGGATGGTGTTGCCCTGATCGAGCAGCTCCACGGTTTTTTGCAGTTGCTCGTTGGGGATGAGAAGCTCGGCGGCCAGTGTTTGCAAAATGTCCATATTTGTTCTCCAACTTTATGAAAGGCAGCTGTGCAGCTGCTGAATTTCCTGTTCGGTCAGCGGACGGCAGGCCCCTCTGGGTAGGGCGGGGTCAAGCCGCAGGGGCCCAAAGGACACCCGCTCCAAAAAGGTGATTTTATTGGAGAGTGCGCCAAACATCCGCTTGATTTGGTGGTACTTCCCCTCGGTCACTTCCACCACCCCCGCACTTCTGTCCTCCGCACAGCGCAAAGTCGCGGGCAACAGACGGGTACCGTCGCCCAGCGTCATCCCGGCGGCAAACAGCGCCTCCGCTCCCTCCGGCAGCGGCTCGGCGCAGGTGAAGCGATAGCTTTTGGAGACCCGCCCCCGCGGGGCAAGCAGCCGGTGCGCCAGCGGGCCGTCATTGGTCAGCAGCATCAGCCCCACCGTGTCCCGGTCGAGCCGCCCGCAGGGAAAGGGATTTCTTTTTTGCACCGCCTCGGGCAAGAGCTCGGTGACCACGGGGTAGCGTCCGTCCTCGGTCGCGCTGACATACCCCTCCGGCTTGTTCAGCATGAAATACACAAAGGGCTGCCAAAGGACAGGCTGCCCGCCAAAGGTCAGGCGGTCGGTGTCGGGGTCCATGTGGCGGGAGACATCCCTGACCGGGGCGCCGTTCAGCCAAACCTGCCCCCTTTTGGCGGCCATGCCCGCTTCCTTTCGGGTGGCCATACCGCACTCGGAAAGAAACCTGTCTATGCGCATGAGGTTCGCCCTTTCTCATTTTCTGCGACCAGTATACCACAAAAGTGCCATTTTGTAAAGAAAAAGAGTTGCCGCCGGAGCCTTCCGTGCGGCAACTCAAAGGGTTTAGAGAATCACCCGGATTTTAATCATGCCCGCCCTGTTTTCAATCTGCCCTTTCAGCTCGTCGGTGATGGGGCGGTCAATGTCTATCAAGGTGTAGGCATACTCCCCCTTGGACCCGTTGGCCAAATGCTCGATGTTGATGTTCGCGGCGGAGATCATGGAGGTGATGTGTGAGAGCATGTTGGGAATGTTCTTGTGCATCACACCCAATCGGGGGAACTTGGAGGGGGGTAGCTCGACATTCGGGAAGTTCACGCTGTTTTTGATATTGCCGTAGCGTAAGTAGTCATCGAGCTGCATCGCCGCCATGACGGCGCAGTTGTCCTCCGACTCGGCGGTAGACGCGCCCAGGTGCGGGATGTTGACAATGCCCTTGACCCCCACCGACTCATCGGTCGGGAAGTCGGTGATATAGGCGGCAACCTTGCCCACGGCCAGCGCTTCCTTCATATCGGCAAGATTGACCAGGTCGGCGCGGGAGAGGTTAATGATCCGGACCCCGTCCTTCATTTGCGCAATGGCGGCTTTGTTGATCATGTGACGGGTGTCGTCGGTGGCGGGCACGTGCAGGGACAGGTAGTCGGCGCTCTGGTAGAGTTGCTCATAGCTCTGGGCGCGGTCCACGGCGCGGGACAAGCCCCACGCGGCCTTGACCGTGATGTACGGGTCACACCCCAGCACATTCATGCCCAGTCCGACCGCCGCGTTGGCAACCATCCCGCCAATGGCTCCGAGCCCGATGACGCCCAGCGTCCGGCCCATCAGCTCATTGCCGACAAAGGCGCCTTTGCCCTTTTCCACGGCGGCGGCGATGCCGGTCTGCCCTTTGAGCGTATGGACCCACTCAATGCCGCCCACGATATCACGGGCAGCCAAAATGAGGGCGGCGACCGCCAACTCTTTGACCCCATTGGCATTGGCACCGGGAGTATTGAACACCACAATGCCCTGCTCGGCGCACTGGTCCACCGGGATGTTGTTGACACCGGCGCCGCAGCGTGCAATGGCCAGCAACTGCTCACCGAAAGCAATCTCATGCAGTGAGGCAGAGCGCACCATCATCGCGACGGGCGAGTCTGCCTTGTCGGTGACGGCATAGAGGCTTTTGTCAAAAATATCGGTGCCCACACCGGCAATTTTATTCATCAATTGAATGGTCATCACGGTTAGTTGTCCTCCTTCGGGTGGTCCTTTGCAAACTGAGCCATGAAATCCACCAGGGCCTGCACTCCCTCCAGCGGGACGGCGTTATAAATAGAGGCGCGCATGCCCCCCACCACACGGTGACCGGCCAGGTTTTTCAGCCCGGCTTTGGCCGCCTCGGCGGCAAACAACTTATCCAGTTCGGGCACGCCCGTCACAAAGACCACATTCATCATCGAACGGCACTCGGGTTCCACCGGCGAGGTATAGTAGTGCTGACTGTCAATATAGTCGTAGAGCAACGCCGCTTTCTTTTGGTTGCGCGCCTGCATTTCGGCAAGCCCGCCCATGTCGAGCAGCCAGTCAAAGACCAGCCCCGCCATATAAATGCAGAAGCAGGGCGGCGTGTTGTACATGGACTCGTTCTCCGCCATCAGGGCATAGTCGAACATCGACGGGGTGTCGGGGCGTGCATGCCCGATGAGATCGTCCCGCACAATGACGATGGTCACACCCGCCGGCGCGATATTCTTTTGCGCGCCCGCATAGATCAACCCAAAGCGCGAGACGTCCACCGGCTCGGACAAAATGCAGGAGGACATATCCGCCACCAGCGGGATATCGCCCGTATCCGGAATCTCGGTGAAACGGGTGCCGTAAATGGTATTGTTCCAGCAGAGATGGACATAATCGGCCTCGGGACGGAAATCCCCCCGCGCGGTTTTCGGCACAAAGGTAAAGTTGGAGCCGGCAGAAGAAGCTGCCACCGCAATATCGCCGTACTTTTTGGCCTCCTGGTATGCCTTTTTGGAGAACTGACCGGAGATGATGTAGTCGGCGCACTTATTTTTGTTGAGCAGGTTGTAGGGCACCGCGGCAAACTGGGTGGACGCGCCCCCCTGCATGAATAAAATCCGATAGTTGTCCGGCACCTGCATCAGCTTGCGCAGGGAAGCCTCCGCCCCTCTGATGATCGGCTCAAAATCCGGCGAACGATGGCTCATCTCCATCACCGACATCCCGGAATTCCCCCGGCAGAGCAGCTCCGCCTGTGCGCGCTCCAAAACTTCCGGCGGCAACATGGATGGGCCTGCTGAAAAATTAAACACTCGTTTCATGACAATACATTTGCCGTGAGGCAATCCCTTTCTACAAGCATCAATATGCCTCATTATAGCCCTTTCCGCGCCATTAGTCAAGACTAAGTTTATTTTTTAACAAATGTAACAAAAACTTCACCCGTCCCCAGCCCCTGCCGGTCATAACGCCGAGAAAGCATCCAGGATGCCTCCGGAAACGCCTCAAAACACCCGTTTGTGCCGACCGGCGCCTTTGGCATATCGCGCTTTCACCGCTACCCTCAAGGAACACCCTTGCCGAGCACCGCCCCACACCGCATCCCATGCTGCCACTGAGCAAACAGCGGCAGATAGCCCCGCCCGTCACTCTGACGCCAAACCGAAAACCACTCACAGGCCTTTTGGACTGACAAAAGCCCCCTCCGGAGACAGCGGTCTGTCTGAGGGAGGGGGCTCCGTGGCGCACTATCGCCGGTCCATGCCGTCTGCCGGAACGCGACAGGCGGCACCGAAAATGAGTTTTCATGCGCTCCCGGAGAGGGGCTCGCCGGGAGCGCAGAGGGGACAGTTTAGTTTTGCTTTGCCTTCAGGGCTGCCTGTGCGGCGGCCAGGCGGGCGATGGGCACTCTGAAGGGAGAGCAGGACACGTAGCTCAGCCCGACATTGTGGCAGAACTCGATGGAGGAGGGGTCGCCGCCATGCTCGCCGCAGATGCCCAGTTTGATATCGGGGCGGGTCTTGCGGCCCAGCTCAGCGGACATCTTCACCAACTGACCCACGCCGGTCTGGTCGAGTCGGGCAAAGGGGTCGCTCTCATAGATCTTGTTCTGGTAGTAAGCATCCAGGAATTTGCCGGCGTCGTCACGGCTGAAGCCAAAGGTCATCTGGGTCAGGTCGTTGGTCCCGAAGGAGAAGAACTCAGCCTCGGTGGCGATAGCGTCGGCGGTCAGGGCGGCACGGGGGATTTCAATCATGGTGCCCACCGAGTAGCGCAGCTTGGAGCCGGCGGCGGCGATTTCCTCGTCAGCCACGGCGACCACGGTCTTCTTCACGAAGGCCAGCTCTTTGACCTCGCCCACCAGCGGGATCATGATCTCGGGCACGAGCTTCCACTCGGGGTGCTTATTCTGCACCTTGATGGCGGCACGGATCACAGCTCTGGTCTGCATGGCGGCGATTTCGGGGTAGGTGACGGTCAGGCGGCAGCCACGGTGGCCCATCATGGGGTTGAACTCGTGCAGGCCGGTGATGATATTCTTGATGTCGGCGACCGACTTGTTCTGTGCCTTTGCCAGCAGCGCGATGTCCCGCTCCTCGGTGGGGACAAACTCGTGCAGGGGGGGATCCAGGAAACGGATGGTCACCGGGGTGCCTTCCATGGCCTCATAAATCCCCTCAAAATCGGACTGCTGCATGGGCAACAGTTTCGCCAATGCCGCTTCTCTTTCCTCCTTGGTGTCGGAACAGATCATCTCGCGAATGGCGGAAATTCTGTCGGGCTCAAAGAACATATGCTCCGTGCGGCACAGTCCGATGCCCTCGGCACCGAAACGGCGCGCCTGGGCGGCGTCCTTGGGGGTGTCGGCGTTGGTTCTCACTTTCAGAGTGCGGCACTCGTCTGCCCACGCCATGATGCGGCCGAAGTCCCCGCTGTCGGTGGAGGCGGGTATAGTGGGAATGGCACCGTCGTAAATGTTGCCGGTAGAGCCGTCCAGAGAGATGATGTCGCCTTCTTTATAGACTTTGCCCTTCAGGGTGAACTGCTTGTTCTGCTCGTCCATCTTGATCTCGCCGCAGCCCGATACGCAGCAGATCCCCATCCCGCGCGCGACCACCGCCGCATGGGAGGTCATGCCACCGCGCACGGTCAGCACGCCCTGGGAGTAGTGCATCCCCTCAATATCCTCGGGGGAGGTCTCCAGCCGTACCAACACGACCTTTTCGCCCTTCTTGCCGTGGGTGGCGGCGTCTTCTGCGGTGAAGCAGATGGCTCCGCAGGCGGCACCGGGGGAGGCGGCCAAAGCTCTTGCCACGGGCTGGGCGGCCTTCAATGCTTTCGGGTCAAACTGCGGGTGCAAGAGGGCGTCCAGCGCCTTGGGGTCGATCTGCAGCAGGGCTTGCTCCTTGGTAATCATGCCCTCTGCCACCAGGTCGCAGGCAATCTTCAGCGCGGCGGCGGCGGTACGCTTACCGTTTCTGGTCTGGAGCATATAGAGCTTCTTGTCCTCGATGGTAAACTCCATGTCCTGCATGTCGCGGTAGTGGTTTTCCAGCACATTGCAGATTTTCCGGAACTCGTCATACACCTCGGGCATGATCTCCATCATTTTCGCGATGGGCAGGGGGGTACGGGTGCCTGCCACCACGTCCTCGCCCTGGGCGTTCATCAAAAACTCGCCCATCAGCTTCTTTTCGCCGGTGGCGGGGTTGCGGGTAAATGCCACGCCGGTACCGGAGGTGTCGCCCATGTTGCCAAAGACCATCATCTGCACATTGACGGCGGTCCCCCAGCTATAGGGGATGTCGTTCTGCATGCGGTAGTAGTTGGCGCGGGGGTTGTCCCACGAACGGAACACTGCCTTGATGGCGCCAAAGAGCTGCTCCTTGGGGTCGGAGGGGAAGTCGGAGCCGATTTTCGTCTTGTATGCAGCCTTGAACTGGGCAGCCAGTGCCGCCAGGTCCTCGGCGGTCAGCTCAACATCCTCGGTGATGCCCTTGGCGTGCTTCATCTCATCGATGAGACTTTCGAAATACTTTTTGCCAACCTCCATCACCACGTCGGAGTACATCTGGATGAAGCGTCTGTAGCAGTCCCACGCCCAGCGCGGATTACCGGACTTCTTCGCCAGAACATTCACCACTTCCTCGTTCAGACCAAGATTCAAAATGGTGTCCATCATACCGGGCATGGAAGCGCGCGCGCCCGAACGGACCGAAACGAGCAGGGGGTTTTCGCTGTCACCGAACTTTTTGCCGGTGATCTTTTCCATCTTTTCAATATTTTCCAAGATCTCCGCCTGAATGGCTTCGTTGATCTGACGGCCATCTTCATAATATTGGGTACAAGCTTCGGTTGAGATCGTGAATCCTTGGGGAACGGGCAGACCGATATTGGTCATCTCGGCGAGATTGGCACCTTTACCGCCCAGCAAATTGCGCATTTTTGCGCTGCCCTCGGTAAACAGGTAAACGAACTTCTTACTCATCGGTGAGTATACCTCCATTTAATATATGTTTTCTTAAAGCAAAAGAAAAGCATGGACAAAAGCCTGTCCAAAAGCGCAAATGAAATTATACCATATTTGACAACATTTTTCTACACTTTTAAGAATTTTTTCGAGAAACGGGCAATGTTTACAGACTATTCATGAATTTCATGGCCGAATTTACAGAGCAGGGCATTCTGCTGTGCCTCATCGGCGTCCTCGCCCGCTCTTTGCAGCAGCACCTCCCGCACCTGCGAAAAATCTACCGCCCCCTCCTCGGTCATGGCGGCCATCACCTCGGCAATGAGGGCGGCGCGGTAGCCCTTTTGCTGCAGATAGGCGGTGATTTTCAGAGGCCCCCACAGCTTTTCCACCTGCCGCTCAATGTGACGGCGCACTTGTTCGCTTTCCTTCAAATACCCGCTTTCCATCATGCGGCGCACGGCAAAAGCGGCGTGTTCGTACCGAACCCCCCGCTGTAACAGCTTTTTTGTCAACTGCAGGCGACTTTGGTCAGCTGCGGCCAGCAGGCGCAGGGCGGTGCTGACCGCATGGTAGCGTGCCTGCCTATCGGCAAGCGTCTCGCCAAAGTCCGCCGTGAAAAGGGTCCCCACGGGTGGCAGGCCCAGCGCCAGGTCATCCTCGGGCAGGAGGGTAAAGGTCTGCCTGGGCGCACCGGGCTGCCCTGCGGGAGAGACGATCAGGCGGGTGAAAGCCGCACGGCGGTCGGCGGCAATGAGCTTAAGGCTCATTGGTCGGTGTTTGACAGCTCAAAGTCGCGCAGGTCAAACTCCTCTTCCCCGTCTTCGGTGAAGACCTTCTCCTGCTCCGCTTTGTCTGCCATGGCGCGGATGGACTGCTCCAGTTTGGCAAACAACTCGGCATCGCCTTCAATATACTTGCGCGTGTTATCCTTCCCTTGCCCCAGGCGGGTACCGTCGTAGGAAAACCACGAACCGCTCTTTTCAATCAGCCCCAGCGCGACCCCCAAATCGAGCAGTTCGGAGGCTTTGGAAATGCCCTTGCCGTACAGAATATCGAACTCCGCCGTTTTGAACGGAGGGGCTACCTTGTTTTTCACAATCTTGCACTTGACGCGGTTGCCATAGGCCTCTGTGCCGCTCTTGAGCCCCTCGGTCTTGCGAATGTCGATACGCACCGACGCATAGAATTTGAGGGCGCGCCCGCCGGGAGTGACCTCCGGGTTGCCGTAGGCGATGCCGACTTTTTCACGGAGCTGGTTGATGAACACCACCGTGCAGTTGCTCTTGGAGATCACCCCCGACAGCTTCCGCATGGCCTGGCTCATCAGCCGCGCCTGCAGCCCCACATGGGCGGCGCCCATGTCGCCGTCAATTTCCTGCCGCGGCACCAGTGCCGCCACCGAGTCAATGACAATCACATCAATGGCGGCAGAGTTGGCGAGTGCCTCGGCAATCTCGAGTGCCTGCTCGCCGCTGTCGGGCTGGGAGACCAGCAGGCTGTTGATATTCACGCCCAACTGCTTCGCATACACGGGGTCCAAGGCATGCTCCGCGTCAATAAAGGCGGCCTCGCCCCCCGCTTTCTGCGCCTCGGCGATGATGTGCAGTGCCAGCGTGGTTTTACCGGAGGATTCCGGGCCAAAGATCTCTACAATCCGCCCCCTGGGAACGCCGCCGATGCCCAGCGCCATGTCGAGCGTGAGCGAACCGGTGGGGATGGCGCTGACCGCCATTTTGGTGTTCTCCCCCAGGCGCATGATCGCCCCTTTGCCGCAATCCCGCTCAATGCGGGCAATGACGGTTTCAAGGGCTGCCTTCTTATCGTTGGTCTCGGGGGCGGCAGTGGCGGCGGTTGTCTTTTTGGTTGCCATGTGTATTGACTCCTTTGATTTTGATCAGGTTTATGACGGACACCCTCCGCTTGCAGGGGCGGTGTCACGCGCAGGGGTTTGGGGCACCCGGTGCCCAAAAGGTATGTCAGGCATTCTGTAAAAAAGGGTCGATCGCGGTCTGTGCCTCTTGTTCCAGTGCCGCGGGGGGGCGCAGTGTCCCCTCTTGGTCACAGTCTATCCATACGATATCGGGCTGGGCGGAAAACCAGGTCATCTGCCGCTTGGCGTAGTGTCGGGTGGCGGTTTTCAGGGACTGCACGGCGTCGGCAAAGGACATCTCCCCCCGCAGGTAGCGCGCCAGTTCCTTGTACCCGATAGCCTGCCCGGCGGTGTAGGCCGGGGAGAGCAGCCCTTTGTCCAGCAGGGCATTGGTTTCCTCCAGCAACCCTTGGGCCAGCATCTGCTCCACCCGGCTATCAATGCGCCGGTAGAGCAACTCCCGGTCCTGAAAGCGCAGGCCCAACACCAGCAGCTCCATGGCGGGGTTGGCCCCGGCAGACTGCCTGTCCCAGTGGCTTTTGGGGAGCCCGGTGGTCTGGTAAATCTCCAGCGCCCGAATGACCCGCCGGATGTTGTTGGGGTGAATGGCCGCCGCCGACTCGGGGTCTACGCTGCTCAAAATCCGGTACAGGGTGTCCCGGCCCGCCTGACTTTCGGCGGTGCGCTGCAGTTGCGCGCGGATGAGAGGGTCGGCAGGCGGGGCGTGCTCGTGGCGCAGGGTGCGCACCGCCTCGATATAAAGCCCCGTGCCGCCGCAAAACAGGGGCAGACGCCCCCGCCCGGCGACCTCAGCGGCTACCTGCAGGGCATCCCTGCCATAGTCGGCGGCGCTGTATGCCTCGTCCGGGTCCTTGATATCCAGCAGGTGGTGGGGCAGGACGGCCTGCTCGGCGGCCGTGGGTTTGGCGGTGCCGATGTCCATCCCCCGATAGACCTGCATGGAATCACAGCAGATGATCTCACAGTCATAGCATGTCCCCAGCGCCAGCGACAACGCGGTTTTGCCGGAGGCGGTGGGGCCCACAATGGCAAGTGCTTTCATTCGTTGATGCCGTCCAAAAAGGTGATGAGGTCCCTGAAATAGGCATCCTTGTTCTCTTCCTTGAACAGCTCGTGCCGCGCGCCCGGGTAGAGCTTCAGCTGTACGTCCTGTGCGCCGTGTGCCCACAGTTGCCGCGCGACAAACAAAGGCCCTTTGCCAAATGTGCCCACCGGGTCTTGCGCGCCGCTGACCAGCAGGGTGCGCAGATGTTTGGGATAGGCGGCAAACCAACTCTCGCGGTTGCACTCGCGCAGCAGAGTGAACAGGTCAACGAACGCCGAAACGGTAAACGTAAAGTTGGCGTGCGGGTCGTTCCGGTAGACTTCCTGCGACGCGGTGTCACGGGACAGCCAGGCGCGGGGAGTGCTTTTGCCGAAACGGCGGTTGTAATTCTCGAGGGTCAGCCGTTGCAGCAGCGGGCTTCGGTACCGCTCGCCCCGGCACACCCGCAGCAGTGCGGAGATGCCAAAGGCAAAGGGCAAGAGGCGGTTGGGGCCGCTGGTGCCCTGAATGATGATGTTGGCCAGCTCCTCCCCGTATCGGGTGGCGTACAAGCGGCACAAAAAGGAGCCCATGCTGTGCCCGAGCAGGGTCACGGGCAGGCCGGGGAAGCGGGATTTCGCCAGTTCCGTCATGCGGTGCAGGTCCTGCAGCAAAAAGTCCACCCCGCCTTGAGGGGCGAAATACCCAAGGTCCTCTGCGGTTTGAGCAGTATGGCCGTGTCCCAGATGGTCGTTGCCGCAAAAGACATACCCTGCCGCCGCCAGTGCCTCGCTCAGTTCATCATAGCGCCTCACATAATCCACCATGCCGTGGGAGAGCTGGACAATGCCTTTGGGGGCTATGTTGTCGGAGAAGTGAAAATAGGCCGCCACTTGGTTCTTGCCGTCAGAGGAAGGAAAATGTGTCTGTTCCTGTTGGTAACTCATCAGCCGCTCCTTTCGCCGGACCTGTTGCCGGTGGTGGTGTACAAAATGGTATGTACGATGATATCTTTCCTTTTTCACCCGGTCGGTATGGACGCGTGCCGGGTTCAGCGCAGGCCGTTCTTGTCGATAAAGGAGACCAGCTCGTCTTTCGTGGGCAGGGAAAAGACATTCCCCGGTTGGGTGACGGTGAGCGCACCCGCCGCGTTGGCATAGCGGCAGGCGTCCAGCAGCTGACCGCCGCCCCGGACATATTCAATCATCATGGCCGCCGCGAAAGCATCCCCCGCTAATGAGGTGTCCGCCGCTACCACGGGGTACGCGCCGATGATATGGTGACGGCGGCCGTCAAAGAGAAAACAGCCGCGGTTGCCCAGCTTGATGACATAGTGCCGGGCGCTGACCTTGCGGGTGAGGTCAATGGCCGCCCGCAGACAGGCGTCGGTGCCGTAGGGATGAATGCCGGTGTACAGAAAAGTGGCGTCTTCGCCAAGACAAAAAATCTCCAGCTCGGGCAGTTCCGGCAAGGGGTAGTGGGGAGCAAGGGGGCTGGCGTCCAGCACGATGGGCACCCCCCTGTCGCGGGCTTCCTGTGCGGCGGCGGTGAACACCTCAAAGGGCAGATCCGGTTGCAGACTGAGGATATCCGGCATACAGGCAAAGGCGGCGGCGATCTGCTCGCGGTCCATCCGGTCGTTCGCGCCCCGCCATACCACACAGCGGGACTCGCCGCTCTCCTCGAGCAAAAAGGCACTCGCGCCGGTGGCGGCGGCAGGGTCAAACCCCAAAAAACGGGTGTCTACCCCCTCCTCCCGGTAGATACGGCAGAGCTGCTCGCCATAGTCGTCCTGACCCAAGCGGGCACAAAGGACCGACCTGGCCCCCAACCTTGCCAAGGCAACCGCACCCTGCGTCCCCTTGCCGCCGGGGACACAGACAACACCCCCGTCGGAGAGCAGTGTTTCCCCGGGTGAGGGGACAGCCTGCAGGTGCATCACCAGCTCCATATGAGCACTGCCAATGGTCAGAATACAGGGAATAGGGCGCATACGATTCTACCTTTCCTACCTGAAATGTACTCCGGTCTGCCGGGCACGGCGCGTGACACATCGCCCCCAGTGGCAGGTCGAAAATGTCTCAAAGGGCAGTCGAATGCCCAGCGTACCAAGAGGCCGCTAGGTTGACAGTGAGTGCGCTGTCTCCGGCTCGGCGGAGTGACCATTCTGTACAGGTAAACAAATGTATGCAAAATCTTCAAAAGTCTGCTTGACCAGCAGCACATCCCGCCGGTGACAGGTAAAGAGAAAGGACTGCTGCCCCTCTCGGCTCAGTACGGCGAGCAACCGCACCACCCCCTGCGCGCGCCGGTCGTCCTGAAAGGCAAAACTCTCGTCGAGCAGCAGGGGCGGAGTCTCCCCGCGGCAGACCATATCCGTCAATGCCAGGCGCAGGGCGAGGTAGGCCAGGTCGCGGGTGCCTTGGCTGAACAGGTCAATGGCGTGCCTCTCGGACTGCTTGGGGAGAAAGGGCAACAGGCACTCGTCAAGCTGCATTTCCGGATACGCCCCGTCTGTCATGGCGGCAAGGTAGCCGCCGGCTTGGGCGGCCAGGCGGGGGGAGATGCCCGCTTTCAGGCGGGCGTCGGCGTCGAGCAGGATATCCAGTGCCAGGGTGCACGCCTCATAGCTGTCGGTCCGGGTGCTGAGCCGGTACTCGACCTCGGCCAGCGCCTCGCTGACGGCGGCGGGGTCCTCTGCCTGTTCGCGTAAGGAGCGGAGGTCCTGTTGCAACTGCGCTTGCCGGCGTTGCAGCACTGCCTGCCGTTCTTTTTGGGCGGCGATTTGCCCGTGAAGTCCGGCGGGGGTGAGTCCCTCCAGGGCGGCCAGGCGTTCGGGCGGCACTTTTGTGCGCAACGCCTGCTCCTGATCGCCGCTGAGCTGCTCACGCAACTGGGCGGCGGTGGCATCCAGCCGGTTTTTCTTCTCCCGCAACCCGGCGATCTGATCTAAATATTGTTGAACTTCCTGCCCCACTTCCTGAACAAAGGCCTCAACCCCCTCCTCGGGCAGGTTTTTTTCCCACCGCATCAGGGTGGCGGCCAGCGTTTCACGGGCTTGGGTGCACAGGGTTTGCGCCTTGGTACATTGGGCGCGGAGCTGCCTGATCTGCACGATATGGGCGGCGGTTTTCATGCGGTGCTCGGTGACGGTTTTCATACGGGATTGCAGTTCGGTACGGTTCTTGGCGCCGTACTCCAAACAAAAGGCGCGTTCGGCCGACTGCCTTGACAGCAGGGTGCTCCCCAGGACAATGACGGCAGTCAGGCAGAGCACCCCGAACAGCACCGCCAGCAACACAGGGACCGTCCGCTGTTGGCTGTCCAACTCTCGGAGCAGATCGGGCAAAACCTGTGAGGCGAAGTAAATAAAAGTAAGCAACAGTAAAACCGCGCCCCCCGTCAGCATCCGCCACAGGCGGGTCATACGATGCAGCCGCTTGGCGTCGGCCATGACCTGGTCCTCACCGCCGTGCTGCACGGTGCGCTGCACATTTTTCTGAATGTCGCGGGACACCACCACACTGCTCTCCAGCAGCCTTAGCTCGGCGTTCAGCTCACGACAGGACGCCTCGGCGTCGGTATGTACCCGCCGGTTGACTGCCAGCTCGGTGAGGTAGCCCGCGTCGGGGGTAAAGCCGGCATGGGTGTGCGTTTTGCGCAGTTGGATGCTCTCGGCGGCGAGTTGATTGGCCTGTTGTTTGAGGGCGTGGAGACGCTCAAAGCCCTTAAGTGCCTCCCGGTAGCGGAGGTCCTCCTCCTGCCGGGCGAGGGACTGCAGTTCACGCTCGATGTCTTGCAGTTCGCGCTCGGTTTGCAGCAGCTCGCCCTGCTTTTGCAACAGCTCTCGGTTGCGGGCAATGGCCTCGCTGCGGCGGGCGAACAGCGCCGCGCGCTCTTGCCGCAACAATGGCAGTTCCCCTCCCCCCGCCTCTTGGGAGAGCAGGGTTTGTTTGGCGCGGGTCAGGGCGTCGATGGCGCGACGGGCACTCAGCGTTTCGTCCCCCGAAAAAAGCAGGTTTTCAATGCGCTCCCGTACCCGGGCCTCGTCTGCCGGCGAAGAGCCAGAAAGGCTTGAGAAGCAGGCAGTGCGGTCAAACACCTCTCGGGGCATCCCCAAGAGCCACTCCCCCGCCTCCCCCTCAAAGTGCTCTCCGGTGAGGGGGTTTTGGATGTCCAGTCGGTTTTGATAGGTGATTTGACCCGACTTTGTCTCTTTGACGGTAGAGCGCTTGATACAGTAGGGCTGACCGCCGGACAACACGGTCATCTCTCCCCCGGCGGTGCCGGTCTGCCAATTGAGGAGACGGGCGGGGGCCAGCGGGTCTTTTTCGTCCCAGCCATAAAGCATATAGCGGATAAATGCCAAGAGGGTGCTTTTGCCCGACTCGTTCTCCCCCTCAATGAGGTTCATGTGGGGGTGACACTCGAAGGACAACTCGCGCAACATGCCGAACGCCTCAATCTGAAGCTTTTGCAGCGTCAAGGCTTGTCCTCCCCTCCCGCATCCGAGCCAAGAAACCTGATCGCCCGCTCCACGGCATCCTTGGCGTCGTACCAGGGCTGGTCATCGTAGCGATAATCAAACTTTTTGCAGAACCAACTGACATCCCCGACGAGTTTGTCGAGGGAGGCGCGCATGATGGCGCCGATGCTTTCATGGAAAGCGGCAAAGGTCTTTTTGGACAGCCTGGCTTTGGCATAGTCGAGCAGGCGGCGGTAATGGGGCAGGCAAAAGCCCTTTTGCGTCTCAAACTTTTGCCGGAAGGAGGAGTCGCTCTCCCAAAGATAGACGATGGTTGCGGTCATTTTTTCCAGCACCGACTCAATGCGGCCGCAAATATAGCAACTGTTCTCCAGCCGCTGCAAGTATGGCAGGGAGGAGGCGACACTTGATTTTACGGAGGTTTTTGGGGGGGTTACGCGGTCACTGACCGTTTGCAGGTGGCTTTCGAGCATCAGGGCTAAACTGAGGCGGTTCTTCCGGGCAAACATCTGCTGGTAGTGCGCGGCGCAAAAACCGCTTTCGTTGGTTTGCAGCCGCACATCCGACTCCATCATCGAGGCGCCCAAAATCAAGTCCAACTCCCGCGTCTGCAATGTCTTGTACAGCGTGCACAGGGGACACACCCACTCCGGGTGCCGGAGCGAGTGCTCAAACGCCTCATTGATTGGGATGGTGTAGATTTTCTCCATGATCGCCTCGCACGCTGATAATTATATAGATAGATTATACAATAACCGGGCGCATTTTGCAAGCCTGCCGACGTAAATTTTAACAAACAGCCCGCCAACTGTCAATGAAGGTCTGCCAAATCCTCAAAGAATACGGAAAAACATCACTGCAAACAAAAAAGACCCCCTCAGCTCTTTCAACCTTTGAGGTGGTCTTTGCTTTTTCCCCTGTCCGAAGAGAGTCGGTCGAACATTTTCCGGCTTCAGAAAATCCTTGTCCCGCACTCTCTTTTGGAACGATTTGACTGGTGACCCGTGGGAGAATCGAACTCCCGTTACCGCCGTGAAAGGGCGGTGTCTTAACCGCTTGACCAACGGGCCGGATGGTAGCGGAAGTAGGATTTGAACCTACGACCTATCGGGTATGAACCGAGCGCTCTAGCCAACTGAGCTATTCCGCCTTGCTATGGAAGCTGCTTGCTTGTTGCCGTTTGGCGGTACAAAATCATCTTTGGCGCCGAATCAGCAAGCATCATTATACCATGGTGCTTTTTCCTTTGTCAAGCTGTTTTTTGATTTTCTAAGATTTCGTCCTTTCCCAAAGCAACTTCTGCGGCAAAATTCAAAACGGGCTTTGCTTTGGGGATTTCTATGTACATTTTTTTTGCTTTTGTTTGAAAAAACGACTTGACTTTTGCAGGATTTCTGCTTATACTGTTTAATGGAAGAGAATTTGGATTTGACAGGCCATAGCTTGTCAAATGACTGACTGGCCATGCACCAAGCGGGGAACTTCCTGATAGTTCTCCGCCTCTTTTTAGGATTTGAACCAAAGGAGCCTTTATGAGAAAAGTCCATTTTACCGAAACGGTCCTGCGCGACGCCAACCAATCCCTGCTCGCCACGCGCATGCCCTTTGCCGACTTTGAGGGGATTTTGGAGACCCTTGACCAGGCGGGATACCATTCCCTGGAGTGCTGGGGCGGTGCCACCTTCGATGCCTGCCTGCGCTACCTGAACGAGGACCCTTGGGAGCGGCTGCGCAAAATCAAGTCCAAGGTCAAACACACCAAGCTGCAGATGCTCTTCCGCGGGCAGAACATCCTGGGCTACAAGCATTACCCGGACGATGTCGTGCGGGCATTTGTGGCGCGCGCTGCCCAAAACGGCATTGATATTTTCCGTATTTTTGACGCCCTGAATGACTTCCGCAACATTGAAGTGGCATTGGATGAGACCCTGAAGCAGGGCGCCCATGCCCAGGGTTGCATCTGCTACACCACCAGCCCTATCCATAATATAGAGAAGTACACCGCCCTCGGGCGGCAGCTGGAGGCCATGGGCGTACACAGCATCTGCATCAAGGACATGGCGGGCATCATGGGGCCGGGCGAGGCACGGGATTTGGTGAGCGCCCTCAAGGGCAGTGTGAATATCCCGGTGTTCCTGCACACCCACGCCACCACCGGACTGGGACCGATCACCTATATGCAGGCGATTGCGGCAGGGTGCGACGGGATTGACACCGCCATCTCCGCTCTTTCGGGCGGCACCTCCCAACCCGCCACCGAGACCCTGCACTATGCCTGCAAGCAAATGGGGGCAGAGACCAACCTGAATGAGCAGGTCCTCAAAGCCGTCAACGACTTTTTCAAACCCCTGAAATCTACCTACTTGGCAAACGGCATGATGGACGCCTTTGTGATGGGGACCGAAACCGACGCCTTGGTGTACCAGGTGCCGGGTGGTATGCTGTCCAACCTGCTGGCGCAGCTGAAAGCGCAAAATGCCATTGACCGTTTGGATGAGGTGCTGGCGGAGATTCCCTCTGTCCGACAGGACCTGGGCTACCCGCCGCTGGTCACCCCCATGAGCCAGATGGTCGGCGTGCAAGCCACCGCCAACGTGCTGGCAGGCAAGCGCTACCAAAACGTCTCAAAGGAAGTCAAGGCCTACCTGCGCGGCGAGTATGGCACCGCCCCCGGTACGGTGAACCCCGAGCTGATCCGTCAGGTACTGGGTGAGGAGCAGCCCATCACCACCCGCTTTGCCGACACGCTGGCCCCCGCCTTGGAACAGACCAAGCAGGCACTCGGCACCCTCGCCCGCAATGACGAGGATGTCCTGTCCTACATCGCTTTCCCCTCCATTGCCGAAAAGTTCTTTCGTGAGCGGGAAACCCGCGCCTTAAACGGCGCCCGCATCGCAAGCGATCCCCGCACCGTTTCCTATACCATCCTCAGAAAGGAGGGTTCGCTATGACCGACATTACCGTCCCCGAAAGCGTTCTATACGCACTTTTTTGCATGGCGGTTGTGTTCGCCGTCCTGGTCGTGCTGTTTTTGGCAATCAAGCTGTTTTCCTACGCTTTGGGCGCATTCGGCCACCTCGGCAAGTCCGCCGGACGCCTTTCCCCGGTCAGCTTTCCCCCGCCTGCCGCCACAGCAACCACCCCCACGGCGACTCCTCCGGCACCCGTCACAAACCGGCTCAGGCTCTATGATGTGGATGAGCCCACCGCCGCACTGCTCATGGCGATTGTCAGCGATGAGGCGGGCATTCCCCTCGAGCAGCTGCGTTTTGTGTCCATCAGGGCACTCTCCGAAACAACCTGAGCAACACACCTTGACCAAGACAGCGTGCGGCGGCTGCAGCGACCACCGTGCTCTTTGCGGAGCCTGTGCCGCACCCCCGCCGGTCGGGGAAATCGCCGAACCAACCAACCATCGTATGAGGAGACTGGATATGATTTATATTGTGAAAATCAATGACAAGATGTATGAGGTAGAGGTCGAAAAGGGCTCTGCCACCATCGTCAACACCACCGATACCGCCCCCGCCACTTCGCCCGTTGCCCCAGCAACCGTCGCCCCGGCGACCGTCACCCCGGCGACCGTCCCTGCGGCACCCGCTGCCCCCGCCGGCACGGCTCACGGGACCGTCATCGCCGCCCCCATGCCCGGCACCATTCTGGACATCAAGGTCGCCCCCGGTGCGCAGGTGAAAAAGGGTGCGATCCTGCTGGTGCTGGAGGCCATGAAGATGGAAAACGAAATTCTGGCGCCCGCAGACGGCACGGTGAGCGCGGTCTCGGTCTCCAAAGGTGCGTCGGTCTCCACGGGAGACGCACTGATTACCATACAATGAGGGGGGCACTATGCTGATTGATTCAATTATCACCATTTGGGAGAACTCCGGCTTTGCGTCGCTGAGCTGGCGGCACGTGGTCATGCTCGTGATTGCCTGCGTGCTGGTGTACTTAGCGGTGGTCAAGAAGTTTGAGCCCCTGCTGTTGCTCCCCATCGCCTTTGGCGTGTTGCTCGCCAACCTCCCCCTGGCCAACCTGATGGCGGAGCCCTCGGGTGGCGCGGCGGGCGGCCTGCTCTACTACTTATACCAAGGGGTAAAGCTCGGCATTTATCCCTCCCTGATTTTCCTCGGCATCGGTGCCATGACCGACTTCGGCCCGCTGATTGCCCGCCCCTCCAGTCTGCTGATGGGTGCCGGCGCGCAGTTTGGCGTGGTAGCGGCTCTGATTGTCGCCGTGGTATTGGGCTTTTCCCCGCAGGAGGCGGCGTCCATCGGCATCATCGGCGGCGCGGACGGCCCCACCGCCATTTTCCTGACCACCAAGCTGGCGCCCGAGCTGTTACCCGCCATCGCGATTGCCGCCTACTCCTATATGGCGCTCATCCCCATGATCCAGCCGCCCCTGATGCGCCTTTTGACCACCCAGAAAGAGCGTAAAATCCAAATGACCCAGTTGCGCCCGGTCAGCAAGCTGGAGAAGATCGCCTTCCCCATCTTGGTCACTCTGTTCTGTGTGCTGCTCTTGCCCGAGGTCGCCCCCCTCATCGGGATGCTGATGCTGGGCAATCTGTTCCGGGAATCCGGCGTGGTCGAGCGGCTGTCAAGCACCGCTCAAAACGCCCTGATCAATATTGTCACCATCTTCCTCGGCGTGACCGTAGGTGCGACTGCGGTCGGCGACAAATTCCTACAGCCCCAAACGCTCAAAATCATCTTACTGGGTTTGGCGGCCTTTGCCTTCAGCACCGTGGGCGGGTTGCTCATCGGCAAGCTGATGTGCTGGGCGACCGGCGGTAAGGTCAACCCGCTCATCGGCTCGGCAGGCGTTTCCGCCGTCCCCATGGCGGCACGAATTTCACAAATCGAAGGGCAGAAAGCCAACCCCGCCAACTTCCTGCTGATGCACGCCATGGGTCCGAATGTGGCGGGCGTGATCGGCTCGGCTGTTGCCGCGGGGGTCCTGCTCGCCCTGTTCGGCTAACGCTGCCCGACGGCACTTGCCGCTTGCCTGTCACCGCCCCTTGCGACAAAAAAACACCTGCGACAACTGCCGCAGGTGTTTTTTCGTTTGAATTTAGGGCTGTCCCCGTCAGGATGGTGTATGGATCCGGTCGCCCCGCCGCCTGTCAGAAAAGCAGCGCGCCTCGTTTCGGCAAAGTCTGTTTTCCTCACGGGCCTCACCATCCGCCGCTCTCGACAGACAGACCTCTCACATACTGTAGTTGTCAAAGTACCCCTGAATCCAGACAATCGGGGTGCCTTTGTCGCCGCTGCCCGAGGTGAGGTCGCAGAGCGAGCCGATCAGGTCGGTCAGGTGGCGGGGGGTGGTGCCCTGGGAGACCATATTGCCTACCAAGTCAGCCCCTTTGTGGCGGATGTATTCGGAAATGGCGTCCTGCAAAGCCTGCCCCGACAGCTGGGAAAAATCGTTGTCCGCCAGGTATTTCAGCTTGACCTCGTTTGGTTGGCCGACCAGTCCCGCGGTGTAAAAGGGGGAGACCACCGGGTCTGCCAGCTCCCATATCTTTCCCACAGGGTCCTTAAAGGCCCCGTCCCCGTACACCATGACTTCCACACGGCGACCGGTAGCTTTGTACAGTCGTGCCGCAATGTCCTCCACCAGAGGCTGGGCGTCGCGGGGGAACAGTTTGACCTTTTCCTCGGTCGCCTTATTGCTGCCCAGCAAGCCGTACTGCGGGTTGTACCCGCTGCCGTCTATCGGTGCGGTCATCAGGTCGTCCAGACCCAACACGGTGCTTGCCCCCGCCGCCTGCAAACGGCGTTTGGTGCGGGCACGGCTGTGAATGTCACAGGTGAGCACATGAGTGGTATAGGGCAACACGGCGCGGCAGTCGTTGGCAAACAAAATCGTGACCTCGCACCCTTGGTTTTCAATCAGTTCTTTGTAATAGGCGACATAGTCCACCCCGGTAAAGGGGTGCTTTTTGTATCCGAAATGCCGGCGGTACTCCGACTCGGTCAGCACATCGGTAAAGGGGTTGATGCCCGCGGCATCCAGCTCGTCGAGGTCCACCAAGTGGTTGCCCACCTCGTCGGCGGGGTAACTCAGCACCAGGGTCATTTTCTTTGTCCCTTTGGCAATCCCCTTCAGGCAGACGGCGAAACGGTTGCGGCTGAGGATGGGAAACAGCAGCCCCAGCTCTCCGCCCGGAAACTTTTCCCGGACACACTGCGCGATCTGGTCCACCGTGGCATAGTTGCCTTGCGCACGTGCCACCACTGCCTCCGTGACAGCGACAACATCCCTGTCCTGCAACGCGACGCCTTCACCGTCGGCCGCCGCCAGCACGCTGTCCACGACGATCTCCGCTAACGCGTCCCCCTCTCGGATGATGGGTGCGCGCACCCCCCGAGCCACCGTTCCGATCAGTCTTTCCATATGAGTTCCCTTCTGACGACCCGATTTCATACCATTCTTCCGTCAACACCCCGGCACCGCCCGTGAGCCCAGCCAATTGGTGAGCCGCGGAGTGCGGATGCCCGCGTGAAAACCCCGGCACCGCCCGCAGAGCGAGCCAACTGCTGCCCCATGGAGTGCGGATGCCCGCGTGAAAACCCCAGCACCGCCCGCAGAGCGAGCCAACTGCTGCCCCATGGAGTGCGGATGCCCGCGTGAAAACCCCGGCACCGCCCGCAGAGCGAGCCCGTAAAGATCCCCCCCCTGCTTGTCTGTGGCGGCACCGCCGCCCTCAAAAGCAATGAGGGAAAAATCAAGCGTTTGCGCAGTCTTGGGAGAATCGTAAGATGACAAAGGTCATGTCCGATCTATGGATAGTATACCATAGCACACCCCCTAAATTGTGTATATTTTGTGAATGAAGGGTGTCTATTTTTTGTCCGGCTGCCTTTGGCAATGCTAATTTTTAATAACAGCGCCATACGCCCCCGCCCCTCCCGTTTTCACCGCTCAAGGCATCCATATACTTCCATCTATGTGCAAAAACAAAAAACTGCCCAACAATCAGCCAGCAAAGTGGGGGATTTTCCGGCCTCATATGCTTGACAAGAGTGCTACTTTGTTGTACAATGTAGTGGTACTATGCGGTGCAATGTAGCTTAAGGGGTACGACATGCTTTTTGACAAGTCGCAGCTCATGCGCGGTACGCTTGAGGGGTGTATTCTCAAGCTTATCAATGACCAGACTACCTATGGGTACGAAATCATTGAGCATTTGAAGCAATCGGGGTTTGATGATATCTCTGAGGGAACCATCTACCCGATTTTGCTACGCTTGGAACGACAAGGGGCGATCGAGGCTGAACTCCGCCCGTCTCCGCTGGGCCCCAAACGAAAGTATTTCACCATTACCACAGCGGGCAAGACGTACCTGCAATCATTTGTGACCTATTGGGAACAACTGCATGGCTCGGTGGATGACATTTTGCTGGGGGGAGGCGCTCATGAAACTCACTGACGTACGAAGTGAACTCAAGAAACTCACCGCGGACAACCGAAAAACCATCCGAAAAATCCGCGTCTACTTAGAATCCAGGCACTTAAACGAGTTTGTTTTTTACGAGACCTATTCCGACATTGTGGGCATGGCGCTGGAGTACCAGGAGCGCGGCCAGGACTTTTCGGAGGCGGTGGGCATGAACTACCGCGATTTCTGCCGCTCGCTCATCAAAAGCGCGCAACGGCAGACCTGGGCAGAACGATTTTTGGACGACATTCAGTGGATTTGGCGCTGTGGCTTTTTCCTGATCCCGATGCTGTATCTGTTCGTGTTGCTCTTTGAGGATTGGTCTCCCGCCCGTCATGAGGGCGCTGTCCTCATTGCGCCGGTCTCGTATGTGGTCAAGTACTGCGCGCTGGCGATGATTGTCATTGTGGGCTGGTACCTGGTCAAGCGCGCGGTCTATACCTCCCCCAAAATCACCTTTGGTTTATACCTGAGCTCTATTCTGCTGGGCTTCCTTCTGATGGATAACCTGCAGCGCCGCTTTGTGGACTCCTCCCCCTGGCGCATCCATGTCCTGGTATGGATGGCCTGCGCGCTACTGTTGCTGGTGGCAAGCAAACTCGCCAAGAGACTGGTGGCAAAGTCGGTCGCCCTCTACCGTGGGATCAAGAAAAACAAGTAAAAGAAAAGGATGCTGTCAACATGACTGACAAAAAACGCCGTCGCGGCGACCGCTGGGATGGATACCTGGTGCGTGACCTGGATGAAATGCACACCATCTCCCCCTATGTCCTGCCGAACCGTGCCGACAACGAGGCCGTCCTCAACGAAACCTTTGATATGACCGCCCTGAAAGCCTACTTAGCCGAGAAAAACAAGGACAACCCCGAGTTTAAGTATACCTTTTTTCATGTCATCTGTGCCGCCGTGGCCAAAACCCTCCTGCTGCGCCCCAAGATGAACCGCTTCTATGCCGGCCACCGTCTGTACGACCGCAAGGACATCACCCTGACCTTTGTGGTGAAGAAGCAGTTCGCCGATGACGGGGAGGAGGCGCTCGCCATTTTGAAGGTGGACACCGACTCCGACCGCTCCCCCCTGGAGCAGGTGCGCACCAAAATCAGGGACATCGTGTACGATGTCCGCCAAAAGGGCGAAACGGACAGCACCACCAATAAAATGGGTGCCTTCCTCAAGTGCCCCCGTTTTGTGTTGCGCCTGGTGTTTCGACTGCTCAAGTGGCTGGACTACCACGGCCGCTACCCCCGCTCCCTGATGAAGGACGACCCGTATTTCTGCAGCGTGTTTCTGTCCAACTTAGGCAGCATTCAGATGAACGCCAACTACCACCACCTGACCAACTGGGGGACCAACTCCTTCTTCTTGGTCATCGGTGAGCTCAAACCCACGCCCTTTTTTGAACCCGACGGCAGCTACCAGATGCGCCCCGCCCTTGAGCTGGGCATGACCATCGACGAGCGCATTGCGGACGGGTTGTATTTTGCCCGAAGCCTGCGCCTGTTGCGCAAATTATTGCAAAACCCCTCCCTGCTGGAGGAAAATATTCATACTCCCGTCGAATAATAATGGTGGAGGTACATACGATGTCAACCGTCAAAGCCCCCTGGCTCAACAGCCTTGGCGAACTGCCCGCCACCCTCGACTACCCTGAGGGGAGTTTGTGGGAACCGCTGGCAGCCACCGCCGCCAGTTACCCGAACTATACCGCCTACAACTTTTTAGGCAGCAAAACCACCTATGCACAGTTGCTCACCGAGGTACAGGCCTGTGCCAAGGCACTGAAAGCCCTGGGCATCAAGCAGGACGACAAAGTCACCATCTGTATGCCCAACTGTCCGCAAACCGTGGTCTTTTTCTATGCGGTGAACCTGGTGGGCGCCATCGCCAACATGGTACACCCCCTGTCCGCCGAGAACGAAATCGAGTTTTACCTGCGGGAATCGGGCAGTGTCGCCGCCCTCACCTTAGACCAGTTTTACCCCAAATTTGCGGCCATCCGTGAGCGTTGCCCCCTCCCCCACCTGATCATCGCCTCGATCAAGGACGCCCTTTCTCCCCTGCTCAAAGTGGGGTACATGCTCACCTCCGGCAGAAAGATCAAGCGCCTCCCTGCCGACGCCCCGATTCTGACCTGGAAGGCTTTTCTGAAGCAAGGCCGCGCATATGCGGGCGAGTACCGCACCCCACGCACCGCCGAGCAGCCCGCCGTGATTCTATACAGCGGCGGCACCACCGGCGTGACCAAGGGAATTTTGCTGTCCAACCTGAACTTCAACGCCTTGGCAAAACAGCTCGTGGCGGTCAACCCCATGTTCCGGGCGGGGGATATCATGCTGGCGGTGATGCCCATGTTCCACGGCTTCGGACTGGGGGTCAGCATCCACTCCATGCTGGCAAACGGCGCGAACTGCATCCTGGTGCCCCGCTTCACGGTGGAAAGCTACGCCAAACTGTTGATCAAACACCGCTGCAACTACATCGCCGGCGTGCCCACTCTGTATGAGGCATTGCTGCGCGAACCCAGCATGAACGGGGTCAACCTGTCCTGCCTCAAGGGCGTGTTCAGCGGCGGCGACTCCCTGTCGGTCGAGCTGAAAAAGCGCTTTGACAAGTTCCTTGCCGACCACCATGCCACCGTGCAGGTCCGCGAGGGCTACGGCACCACCGAGTGCGTCACCGCCAGTTGCCTGACCCCCCTGCACTGGACCAAGGAGGGGAGCATCGGACTGCCCTTCCCCGATACTTACTACAAGATCGTCAAAACCGGCACCACCGACGAGCTGCCTTACGACGAGGAGGGGGAGATCTGCATTGCCGGCCCCACCGTCATGATGGGCTACCTCAACCACCCCGAGGAGACCGCGCAGACCCTCCGCCGGCACGATGACGGCATGCTGTGGGTGCATACCGGCGACCTTGGGAAAATGGATGCCGACGGCTTCATTTACTTCCGCCAGCGCATCAAACGCATGATCATCACCAGCGGCTACAATGTCTATCCCTCTCAGATCGAAAACATTCTGGACGCTCATGAGTTTGTGCATCTGAGCTGTGTCATCGGCGTGAAGGACCCGCTCAAGATGCAGCGCGTCAAGGCGTTCATCGTGCTCAAGCCGGGGGTGGAGCCCAGCGAACAGACCCGCGCGGCACTGATGGCTCACTGCCAAAAGAACATGGCGAAGTACGCCCTGCCCTGCGCCATTGAGTTCCGGGAGTCCCTCCCCAAAACCTTAGTGGGCAAGGTGGCGTACCGTGAACTGGAGCAAGAAGAACTGGCAAAGGAAAAGGTTGGATAAGATAAATGGACATTTTTGAAAAGTGCTATCAGCCCTCTCTGGCCGGCGAGATTCGGGACAAGGGCATTTACCCCTATTTCCATGCCCTGCAGTCCAGACAGGATGTCGAGGTGGTCATGGAGGGCGGGCGGCGCATTATGCTCGGCTCCAACAACTACCTGGGTCTGACCGTACAGCCCGAGGTGGTCGAGGCGGGTATCCGGGCGATGGAGCGATACGGCACCGGCTGCTCCGGCTCCCGTTTTTTGAACGGCACCTTATCGCTGCACCTGGAGCTGGAAGCGGCATTGGCCTCTTTCCTCGGCACCGAGGCGGCCATGACCTTCTCCACCGGCTTTCAGTCCAACTTGGGGATCATCAGCGCCATTGCCGGGCACGGCGACTATATCCTTTGCGACAAGGAAAACCACGCGAGCATCTATGACGGCTGCCGGCTGAGCTTTGCCCGCACCTACACCTACAACCATCAGGACATGGCGGACCTCGAGCGCCTGCTGGCGCTCTACGCCGGCAAGGGCGGCATCCTCATTGTCACCGACGGCGTGTTCTCGATGGGGGGCGACATTGCCCGCCTGCCCGACATCGTGCGCCTTGCCCGCGCCTACGGCGCGCGGGTCATGGTGGATGACGCCCACGGACTGGGCGTGCTGGGCAAGGGCGGTCGGGGCACCGCCAGCCACTTCGGACTGGAGGCCGAGGTGGATATTTATATGGGCACCTTCAGCAAGTCCTTGGCGAGCCTGGGCGGCTACATGGCGGCCCGCGCCGAAGTGGTGGACTATGTACGCCATGCCTCCCGCCCCTTCATTTTCTCCGCCTCCATCCCCCCCGCCTCCGCCGCCGTTGCGCTGGCAGCCCTGCGCTATTTAGAGGCGCACCCCGAGCTGGTCAGCCGGCTGCAAAGTTTGTCGGGCTACGCCAGAGCGGGGCTGCAAGCCCGAGGGCTCACCATCAGGGAGTCCGTCACCCCCATCATCCCCATTTACACGTACGAGGTGGAAAACACCCTGCTCAAAGCCCGCCGGATTTTCGAGGCGGGTGTCTACCTGAACCCCGTATTGCCCCCTGCCACCAACCCCGGCGAATGTCTGCTGCGCACCAGCTATATGGCGTCCCATACTGAAGCATTACTGGACGAGGCCATGGATATCATTGCCTCGGTCATCTCGCCTGTCCGATGAGCCGCGTCGTGATTGTCACGGGCGGCAGCAGCGGGATTGGATTGTCCACCGCCCGCTGCCTCGCGGCACAGGGCTGCACGGTGTACTCGTTCAGCCGCCGGCAAGCGGCGCCGGACGGCATCATCCACCGCTCGGTGGATGTCACCGACCGGGCGGCGCTCGAGCAGACAGTCGCCGATGTGGTGGCGCAGGAGGGGCGGGTCGATCTCCTCATCAACAACGCCGGGTTCGGCATTGCGGGGACAGTGGAACACACCGATCCGGCGTTGGCGCGCTCCCAGCTTGATGTCAACTTTTGGGGCATGGTGAACGCCACCCGGGCAGTACTTCCCTACATGCGCGCCCGGCAAAGCGGCAGGATTGTGAATATCAGCTCGGTCGCCGCCCTGGTCCCCATCCCTTTCCAGACCTACTACTCGGTTTCCAAGGCCGCCATCAACGCCTTTACGATGGCCACCGCCAATGAAGTCCGCCCCTTGGGCATCGGGGTGTGCGCGGTGATGCCCGGCGACACTCAAACCGACTTCACCGACGCCCGAAAAAAAGCGCCGGCCGACGACGGGTCCGTCTATGCGGCGCGCATGAATCGCTCGCTGGCCAAAATGGAGCAGGACGAGCGCCGCGGCATGGACGCCGGGGTGGCCGGCCGCCTCATTGCCCGCATTGCCCTGGCCCGCAAGTGCCGGCCCCTGTATACCCTTGGTTTTTCGTATCAGCTGATCGCCTTGCTGACCAGACTGCTCCCCGCCCGGGCGGTCAACTACCTGCTGTACCGTCTATACGCTCAATAAAACGCCCCTGCGGGCCAATAAAAATATCCATCCGGCAAAGGAGTACCACCGTGTTTAAGAGAATCATCGACATTTTAGCCAACGAACTGGGCAGAAGCCCGGAAGCCATCACGCCAAACACCGACCTGAAAAGCGACCTTGGCATCAACTCACTGGACCTGATGAACATCATTCTGGTGTTTGAGGAGTCCTTTGGCATCTGTATCTCGGACGATGATGTCAAACGCCTGGATACCGTCGCCGACCTGGTCAGCTATGTGGAGACCCTGGCACCCGTCGGAGGGGCGCACTAAATCTCCTGCCCACAGGGCACTCGCGCCACAACGCCAACAATGGCTTCAAAGCCTCCCGAAGATGCTTTGAAGCCATTGTCTTTTCCGCGGAAAGGCGGGCCGCCGGTACCCGTGACACAGGCATTTTCCTGTCTGTCCCCCGCCGCACGCCATCTCTTTGTTTTTTTCTTCCCTTCCTTGCATCTGCCCGCCCGGTGTGCTATAATGATGGCAAGCACATCCACCATCATATATTTGAAGGAGATTGCCATGCACCGTATGTTTCAAGCGCACCGGATGACCGCGGAGGGAAAGGTGCTGCCCCTTTCCCGTTTTCGCCTGTTTGCCGATATGGCACAGCCCGAAATCCTGCCCGAAAAGGGAGCCCTGCTGCTGGAGGAGGCAGAAAAAGTCCTGCAGCAAGAGATTCCCCTGTTGCCTGCCTCCCTGTATATGCGTTTCGAGCGTGACGGTGACAGGAGCCAGTTTGAGCGGCTGTTTTTCACCCGCCGTCAGATGCTCTATATCTTGACTTTGGCAGAGTACTACGAGGGACAGGGTCGTTTTCTGGACAAACTGATCGACGTGCTCTGGGCGATCTTAGAGGAGTCGGCTTGGGTCGTGCCTGCCCATAATTATCACAACCCCATGGACAAGGGTCAAAGAAGCCCGCTGCCCTTGGCATACGGCGAGCATCCCCACCATGTTGACCTGTTCGCCGCCAGCACGGGGAGTTGCCTCTCCTTTTGCTACTACCTGCATAAGGACAGCTTTGACCGCGAGGCCAAGGTCATCAACCGCCGCCTGCTCTGGGCGCTGGAAAACCGCATTTTCACCCCCTTCTTCACCCAGAATGCCCATTGGTCGGGTTTTGCCACGCCCCCCCGTCTCCTGAACAACTGGAACCCTTGGATTATCTCCAATGTCCTGACCGCCGCCGCCCTGACCATTGCGGAGCAGGAAAAACGGGAGGCGCTGGTCTCCCGCGCCATGCTGATGCTGGACAACTACACCGCCAGCCTCCCCTCCGACGGCGGTTGCGACGAGGGTCCCGTCTATTGGACAAAAGCGGCCGCCTCCCTGTTTGACTGTTTAGAAGTACTCTACGACATGAGCGACGGCGCCATTGACGTCTTTGACGACCCCTTGCTTCGCAAGATGGGTGAATTTGTCGCAAAGGCCAACATTCACGGTCCCTACTATGTCAACTTTGCGGATGCCTCCCCCATTCTGTCCCCCTCCGGGGAGATGATCCACCGCTTCGGTGCGCGCACCGCCAGCCCCGTCCTTGAGGCGTTCGGCGACCACCAGGCCCTGACCCCGGCCAAGGATGCCTACCACCACAGCATGTACCGCTATGTCAAGGGCCTGTTTACCCGCACCCCCGCCGAAGCCCCGCCGGTCTGCATCAAGCAGGCTTGGCTGCCCGAGCTGAAGTGGATGAGCTTCCATGAGTACACCGACACTTCCCGCGGCCTGTTTTTAGCGATGAAGGGCGGACACAACGCCGAGAACCACAACCACAACGATGTGGGCAACCTCATTGTGTACGCGGACGGCGCGCCCCTCCTCATTGACTCGGGTGCGGACACCTACTGCAAGCAGACCTTTTCCTCCGAACGCTACACCCTGTGGTACATGCAGTCCTCCTATCACAACCTGCCCGACATTAACGGCTTCCCCCAATGGCCGGGCCAACAGTATACCTCCACCGACGAGGTGTATGACGAGGCGAGCGGCAGCCTGTCGCTGGAGCTGAAACAGGCCTACCCCGCCGAGGCGGCCATTCGTTCCTACCGCCGCACCGCCGTGCTCCGGGAGGGCAAGGTGACGCTGACCGAGCAGCTCTCCTTTGAGAAAGCCTCCCCCGTCGTGTTCAACTTCCTCTGCTACCTGCCGCCGCAGCCGGCACAGGGTAAGGTCAGCTTTGCAAACGGCAGAAGCATTGTCTTTGACCCGTCCCTTGTCCCCACCGTGGAGACCATCCCGCTCATCCCCGACAATAGGCTGGCAAACAACTGGGGCACCGACCGCCTCTACCGTCTGTCCCTGAGCGCCCCGGCCTTGACAGAGAAAACCTTTACCTTTGTCATTGGATAAACCTTTTAACACCAAGCGATAAGGAGATTGCCATGTACCGTATGTTTCAAGCCAATCAGGTGACGGCAGAGGGAAAGGTGCTCCCCCTTCCTGCCTTCCGACTCTTTGCCGATATGGCGCAGCCCGACATCCTGCCCGAAAAGGCGGCGCATCTGCTCGCGGACGCGGAGGCTGTCCTCCGGCAGGACATTCCCCTCTTGCCCGCCACCACCCACATGCGCTTCGAGCGCGACGGTGACCGGAGCCAGTTTGAGCGCCTGTTTTTCACCCGCCGCCACATGCTCTATGTCTTGACTTTGGCAGAGCACCTCGAGCATCAGGGCCGCTTTCTGGACAAACTGATCGATGTGCTCTGGGCGATCTTGGAGGAGTCGGCTTGGGGGGTGCCTGCGCATAATGTTCTGAACCCCTCCGACAACGGCCAAAGAAGCCCCCTGCCTTTGGCATATGGCGAACACCCCCACCATGTGGACCTGTTCTCCGCCGGCACGGCGGCTTGCCTTGCCTTCTGCTACCACCTGCACAAGGACAGCCTTGACAGCGCGGCAAAGGTCATCAACCGTCGCCTGCTCTGGGCACTGGAAGACCGTATTTTCACCCCCTACCTCACCCAAAATGCCTGGTGGACAGGTCTGTCCCCCAAGTCAATCTCTGTCGTGAACAACTGGAACCCTTGGATCACCTCCAATGTTCTGACCGCCGCCGCCCTGACCGTCTCCGACCTGAACCTCAGAGAGGCGCTGGTCTCTCGCGCCATGCTGATACTGGACAACTACACCGCCAGCCTCCCCTCCGACGGCGGTTGCGACGAGGGGCCCGTTTACTGGACAAAGGCGGCCGCCTCCCTGTTTGACTGTTTAGAGGTGCTCTACGACATGAGCGGCGGCGCCATTGACGTCTTTGCCGACCCCTTGCTTCGCAAGATGGGTGAATTTGTCGCAAAAGCCAACATCCACGGCCGCTACTATGTCAACTTTGCGGACGCCTCCCCCGTGCTGTCCCCCTCCGGGGCGATGATCCACCGCTTCGGCGCGCGCACCGCCAACCCCGTCCTTGAGGCGTTTGGCGACCACCAGGCCCTGACCCCGGCCAAGGATTCCTACCACAAAAACATGTACCGCTATGTCAAGGACCTGTTTACCCGCACCCCCGCCGAGGCCCCGCCGGTCTGCATCAGGCAGGCCTGGCTGCCCGAGCTGAAGTGGATGATCTTCCATGAGTACACCGATACCTCCCGCGGCCTGTTTTTAGCCATGAAGGGCGGGCACAACGCCGAGAATCACAACCACAACGATGTGGGCAACTTCATTGTGTATGCGGACGGCGCGCCCCTCCTCATCGACTCGGGTGCCGACACCTACACCAAGCAGACCTTTTCGGAGGAGCGCTACACCCTGTGGTACATGCAGTCCTCCTATCACAACCTGCCCGACATCAACGGCGTTGCCCAAAGGGTAGGCAGACAGTATGTCTCTACCGACGAGGTGTATGACGAGGCGAGCGGCGGCCTGTCGCTGGAGCTGAAGCAGGCCTACCCCGCCGAGGCGGCCATCCGTTCCTACCGCCGCACCGCCGTGCTCCGGGAGGGCAGGGTGACGCTGACCGAGCAGCTCTCCTTAGAGAAAGCCTCCCCCGTCGTGTTCAACTTCCTCTGCTACCTGCCGCCGCAGCCGGCACAGGGTAAGGTCAGCTTTGCAAACGGCAGAAGCATCATCTTTGACCCGTCCCTTGTCCCCACCGTGGAGACCATCCAGCTTATCCCCGGCAATAATCTGGCGAACAACTGGGGCACCGACCGCCTCTACCGCCTGTCCCTCAGCGCCAAGGACGTGGCAGAGAAAACCTTCACGTTCCTGATCGGCTGATCCCCGCACCAAAACCGGCCGGCCACACGCCGACACGCTCTATCCACCCGCTGGTTTTCACCGCGTCTGACCGATCGGTTGACACTGGTTCAATCCATGACAAAACGCCGCCGCTTTTATCCATGACACCCTGGATAAAAGCGGCGGCGTTGTTGTGTGGCACGGGGCCCCTCATGCGCTCAGACCTGCCGGCCCGACACAAACCGCTGTCCCACAGCCAGCCGGCCCACCTTGTTGCCGCGGGTTTTGCGCCCGGTCACCTTGACAGGATCCCGCCACACTTTCTTTTTATCGGCGGCATCGGTCAGCTCCAGGTGCCTGCCGGGGAGTCTCCGGCCGACATACACCAGCCGGTCCCCCTCTACGAGGACGATGGATTCAAACTTGGTGCGCCGGATCACATACTCCTCAAAAGCCGAGCACTTGACCATCCCCATCTGCGTGACAAACAGCAGTTTTTCACCCGGGTCGGTCGCGTCGCGGTCACAGAGGCAGAGCACCTGTTTGTCCACAAAGTCAGCCATCAGTTTTTCGGGGATACTTCCCTTGTCCTTGCTCTTGCCCTCGGGAATGGCCTCCACCTTGAGTGCATAGCAGTTACCCTTTTCGCCAAAGACCAGCAGCGTCGCGTTGGTCTTGGTCATCACCACGAGCTCGGGCGGTATCTCGGTGGTCTTGATTAGGTTTTCAAAGGTTTTTTCGCTGACGCGATGTAAACAACTGTTTTCATCTACATATACCACCGTATCCTCCACGGTCTTGAAAGCATCCCGCCCCACTTCCTCCTCAACGTGGCCATACAAGATCTCGGTTTGACGGGGGCCTTTCAGCTTCTTTTTGATCTCAGCCAGCGACGCGCGAATGACCGCATTCAGCTTGGCGGGGCTCGCCAGGATGCCCTCCAGCTCCGCCACCAGCGCGCGCACCGCCGCCAGCTCCTGCTCTACCTCCTCCGCCTCCAGCTGGGTGATGCGGCGCAGCCGCATGTCCAAAATGGCGCTCGCCTGCCGCTCGGACAGGCCAAAGGTCTCCATCAGCCGCTCCTTGGCGACGGCGGGGGTTTTGGAGGTTTTGATGATCTGAATGACCCGGTCAATGTGCTGTGCGGCAATCGACAGCCCCTCCAGCACCTCCGCCCGCGCCAACGCTTCCTTCAGGTCAAACTCCACACGCCGCCGCTCCACCGTCTGCCGGAACTCCGCATACCGCCGCACCAGTTCCAACAGGCCCATCTGGCGGGGTTTGCCGTCTGCAATGGCTGTCATGTTGACATAGTAGTTCTTTTGCAGGTCGGTGTAGCGGTAGAGGTAGGCCAGCAACCGCTCGGCGTCACAGTCCTTTTTGAGCTCAATGACCGCCCGCACCCCTGTGCGGTCGGACTCATCGCGAATATCGCTGATTTGCGCGATGATTTCTTTCCTGCTCTGGGCGTGCTCCAACACGCGGGCGAGCAGCTCGGCCTTGTTGGTCTGAAAGGGGAACTCGGTGATCACAATGGCGGGCTTGCCGTCGGGCAGTGTCTCAACGGTCGCCTTCGCGCGCAACACCAGCTTCCCCGCCCCGCCCTCGTACAGCGCCTCCAGGTCCTCGCCGTTGCTGATGATTCCCCCGGTGGGAAAGTCCGGCCCCCGGACAATCTGCCTCAGCTCCCGCAGGGTCAGTTTCGGACGGTTCAGGTACGCCGCCACCCCGTCAATCACCTCGGCGGGATGGTGGGGGGGAATGTTGGTGGAAAAGCCCACCGCGATCCCAGTCGCCCCATTGATGAGCAGGTTGGGAAAGCCCGCGGGGAACACATCGGGCTCTCGTCGGGTGTCGTCAAAGTTCAGCGACCAGCTGACGGTCTCTTTATCAAGGTGCTCCATCAGGGAAAGCGCCGCCGGGCTCAGCCGCGCCTCGGTATAGCGGTAGGCAGCAGGCGGGTCCCCGTCCATGGAACCAAAGTTGCCGTTGCCCTCCACCAGCGGGGTGCGCATACTGAAGTCCTGCGCCAGGCGCACCATGGTGTCGTAAATGGAAGCGTCGCCGTGGGGGTGGTACTTCGCCATGGTTTCCCCCACAATGTTGGCACTCTTGCGAAAGGGCTTGTCCGGGGCCAGCCCCTGCTCCAGCATCACATACAGCACCCGCCGCTGCACCGGCTTCAGCCCATCCTCCACCCGGGGCAGCGCCCGCTCCAAAATGACAAACTCCGAGAAGGGCATCATGCTGTTGTGCATGACCTGCTCCATCGTTTGCTCCAGTATGATACTCTGATCTGTCAGATGCTTCTGTTTCAAGTGACCTTCTCCATTTTCTTGCTGAATGCGTCTGTCCGGTTAAAGTTGGCGTGCTCCACAATATACTCTTTTCTGACCTCGGCATTGTCCCCCATCAGTACGCTCACGAGCTGTTCGGCCTCAGCGGCGTCCTCAATGGACACACGAATCAGGGTGCGGTGGGCGGGATGAAGGGTGGTCTCCCACAGCAATCCGGGATTCATTTCCCCCAGCCCCTTGTACCGAGTGATGGTGACGCCCCGCCCCATCTCCGCACTGTACCTCTCACTCTCCTGGTCGCTGTAAGCGTAGCGGACTTCCTTTTTCGCACCCCTCGTTTCCAGCCGATAGAGGGGGGGTCTGCCGATATAGATATGCCCCGCGGCCAACAGCGGGCGCATGTAGCGATAGAAAAAGGTGAGCAGTAATGCCCGAATATGCGCGCCGTCCTGGTCTGCGTCGGCTAGAATGATGACCTTCCCGTACCGCAGGGCACCCGGACTGAAGTCCTTGCCAATCCCCGTGCCAAGGGCGGTGATGATGGAGCGGATTTCCTCGTTGGAAAGAATCTGGTCCAGCCGTCTCTTTTCACTGTTGAGCGGCTTGCCCTTGAGGGGCAGAATGGCCTGAAAATTCCTGTCCCTGCCCTGCTTGGCAGACCCGCCGGCAGAGTCTCCCTCGACAATGAACAGCTCATTCACGGCAGGGTCCCGCCCGATACAGGGCGCGAACTTCCCCACCAGGGAAATCACGTCAAGGCTGCTTTTTTGCCGTGCCAGGGCATTGGCGCGTTGGGCGGCTTCCCTGACCTGCCGGGCTTGTCTGGCCTTGTCAAGGATCACCTTCAGCACAGCCTCATGCCGGATGTTCTGCACATAGCGTGAAAATTGCTCGCTGACCACCGCCTCCACCGCTGTTTTGACGCTGACGTTTCCCAGCTTGGTTTTGGTCTGCCCCTCAAACTGCGGGTCCCGCATTTTGACCAGCAACACCGCGCTCATCCCCTCGCGGAAATCCTCCCCCGCATAGTTCTCTTCCTTCTCCTTGAGGTACCCGCCCTCTCGGGCGGCGGTGTTCAGCACCTTGGTCAGCGCCATCTTCAGCCCGGTCTCGTGGGTTCCCCCCTCGCCGGTGCGGATGTTGTTGACATAGGAAAGAATGCTTTCGCTGTATGCGTCGGTATGCTGCAAGGCAACCTCCACCGACACCCCCTCCGACTCGCCCTTGATGACGATGGGGTCGGGGTAGGCGGCTGCCTTGCCGCGGTTATGGTAACGGACAAAATCAGCCAGCCCGCCCGCAAAAGAAAAAACGACCTGCCGTTGTCCCTCCGGCTGCCGCCGGTCCTCGCAGACAATGGTCAGCCCCGCGTTCAGGTACGCCAGCTCCCGCAGTTTTTGGGTGATGGTATGGTTGTCCAGCCTGGCATGGGGAAAGACCCTCGGGTCAGGCTTGAAGTGGATGAAGCTCCCCTTTTTGTCGGTGCTGCCCGCCTGCCGCAGCTTCTTTTTCACCGCGCCGGGCACCATCTCTCCCGCCTCATCGAAGTAGCTGTGGAACTCTGCCCGGTAGCGCTTGCCCCCGCGGTAGACCTCCGCCACCAGCCACTCGGACAGGGCGTTGACCACCGAGGCCCCCACGCCGTGCAGTCCCCCGCTGATCAGATAACTTTTGTTGTCAAACTTGCCTCCGGCATGCAGTTGGGTGAAAATCAGCTCCACCCCCGACACTTTCTTGTCGGGGTGCAGGTCCACCGGCATCCCCCGCCCGTTGTCTGCCACCGACACACTGCCGTCCTCGTACAGGGTGACCGAGATTTGGTCGGCATACCCGTTGGCAGCCTCGTCAATGGCATTGTCAATGATTTCCCAGAGCAGGTGGTGCAGTCCCTTGGTGTCGGTGTCCCCGATATACATCCCCGGCCGCACCCGCACGGGGCGCAGTCCCTCCAGCACGGTCAGGGCTCCGGCGTTGTACTGCTCGCCGGCCGACTTGCCGGCGGTGGCGGGGGCGCTTCTTTTGCTGTTTCCTTTGCCCTCAGCCGCGCGCTTGCGATTGGTTGCCTTGTTGTCTGCTTGTTTCATAGGTGGTCCGATCCGTCAATTTCATTTTTGGTATAAGCCCGGCTGAAAGCCCGCCTGCCGGCGTGGTCTGTCAGCTCCACCCGCACGTAGGCATACTCGTCCGGCAGGGGGAAGCGGGCACCCGTCAGCCCCTCGCCCCCCTCGGCGCACAGCCTGGCCCAGCGGGGGCGGCGATCGGTGAGGCAGGCGATATCGCGCACCGCACTGCACCGCAGCACAAGTTGCCCGTCCTCCACAAACAACTCCGTGATTTGCGGGCCCGTGGAGGCATAGGCGTCTCCCCGCTCCAGCGCGCCCATCACCTCCGCGTAGGACAGGGAGGGGGCACAGATCATGGTGAACCCGCCCCCCGCATCCGAATAGGGGGAGTCGGCGCTAAACTCGTTGTGGTTGTCGTCGGCGGCAATGGGCAGGGGATGCTTCCCCTCCGCCAGCATCCTGTCCAGCACAAAGGACCCCTCGTCCGCCGTGCCGTTTTGCCGGGAGAGGTGGTTGTATACCTCGAGCCCCGCAAATCCCTCGTACGCCAGGTAGTCCTGTTCGGTCTGCCGCGACCAGAAGGGGTGGTTCAGGATGGCAAAAAAACCGTGCGCCGCCGCCTCTTTGAGGATATAGTTGACTGTCCGGGGTGAAAAGTCGGTTTGGCATATCCGCCCCCGGTACTTCACCAGCGGCAGGTAGTTCCGCGCATTGCCCCACACGCGGGCAGGGTCAAAGCAAATCTGCGCGTCCGTGTCGGCCCGCTTGGCGAGCAGTCCGATATGGCAGGTTTTTTGGGTGGGGTTGGCGGGGTTGGTGCCGATCTCATACCCCTTGAGAAAGAGAAAGGACGGCTCCGAGAGATGCGTATGATCGAGCATGACCTCGTGGTCGGTGATGGCAAGGATATCATAACCCAGGCCTCGGTACAGCCGCTTCAGCTCCTCGGGCGACAAGCGCCCGTCGGAGACGGTGGTGTGCGCGTGGAGATTCGCCTTGTAAAAAGGCCGGTTTGCCGGCAGCAGGTATTGTTTCATCCCATCCATCCTTTCCCGTGATACGGACAGCACGGCGCTCGCTTCATGGCCGCCTCTCGCGATATGTTTCAACAGTCGCAGGGCATCCTGACAGCTCCCCGAAAAATACGGCAAACGGCAAAGAGCCATGCCGTCACCATAGAAGCCATGGCTCTGCCGGTCCTCACACCCTCTCTCTCCCGTTCCTGAAAACTGCCGCGCAAAGTCAGCCTCGGCGCGGCAGTGTGAGGGAATCAAAATCAGTTGTTGAGAATGCCGAAGATATCGAGAATTGCTTCCAGTGCTTTGATCTCTGTCGCGGTGATGCCCGGCCGTTCCGCATAATCATTGACGGCGGTACGGATGATGTCCTTGCTGTTTTGGTCAATCCCCGCACCCAGCCCCAGCGCGTCAAACTTTCTCATGCCGTTCGGGTGGGTCCCCAGGTCAATCAACGTGGCGGTAACCACCTGCGAGTCCATAATCTTGCCTACCACAAACTCGCCCTCGTCCTCACCCTCGGGCACCAGAGAAAACAGGTCCTCTGCATTGGTCAGTGCCAAGAGCGCCATATCCATCAGGTAGATGACCGCATCGGCTTCCTGCTCTTTTTGTGCCTCTGTCAGGTCCGAGCTGTTCAGCACCGCCATCTGCGCAGTCAGTGCCAAGAGCGCCTCACGGGCGGCCTCCTGGTTGCTGCTCATCCCGAACTTCTGCAGCAGCTCCACCGTGCAAACCTCTTTCAGGAGGTCCTGCAGATCCTCGTCCATGTGCTCCACCAGCCAGATAATATCCGGCCGGAGAGCGTCAAAGTCGAGCGCCGCCCCGTTGCGGCTGGTCAGGCGATTCACAATCGATGTGACGCGGGCAGCGGATCCGGCGACCCCGCCCAGGCTTCCGTTGACCAACGCATCAATGGTTTTTTGGTTGATCTCGACTTGGTTCTGTACGATGGGGGACTGCAGGGTAGCGGTGGCGAGAGCGACCAGGGTGGTCTTTTCTCCCTCCCGGGAGGTGCCGAAAATCACACTGCTCTCCAGCAGGCTCAGCGCCTCACCCAGCGACGCCAGGTCAAGGTTTGCAATATCGTCCGCCTCCTCGTCCTTCATGTCAACAAACACCGTGAGCACCTTGCCCACCACCTCTTCGAGCAGTTGCGCCTCGGCGGCAATGGTCTCTTCATTCAGCCCATCGAAACCGGCCGTCAACGAGCGGAGAATGTCGGCCGTGGTGACTTTGGAGGTCTGGAGCGTGTCGGGGCTCCCCATATGGGACAGGTCCGTGCCGTCTTCCTCGGTGACATGATAAGATTGCCCATCAAACAGCAGGCTTTGCAGCACCACCGACTCGGTCTGCAACGTCCCATCCGCCACCGCCCGGGCGATCGCCTCAAGGGCCTCCCGCAGGTAGTCCGCGCCGCTCTTGGTCTCCTCGGCGTCATCGCTCAGCAACACCACCGTGGAGCCGCCCTGATGAGAGGTCTCCTCGCCGCCCTCTTGCGGCCGGATGGCAAGCTCGCCAAAGAACGCCGCAATATCCTCCGTTGTCAGCGTTCCCAGCTGTTCACCAAAGTCATACAGCAAACTTTCGGTCAGGAAGGGGAGAATCTCCTCGCCGATGCTCACCCCTTGGCTGTCAAAGACATCCTGCATGGCTTCCTGCAGTGCCTCAAAGCGCGCCTCGGTGCCCTCAATGGCTACCAGGTCGTTGAGCGCGTCGGCCACCCCCGCCATCAGCTCGTCATATGCTTCATCAATATCGTCCGGAATATTCATTTCGGTAGCCACTGCCTTGATGCCGAACTTGGTCAGCTCCACAAACAGCGTTTTAAGGCGCGCGTTGCTGTACAGCGTGTTCAGTAGCTCCGAGAGTAGCCCCTCGGTCCTCAACAGATCCAGCAAACTGTCCGTATCGCTCAGGGACGCAAACATATCATACTCTGCCATCACCATCAACATATCCGCCACCGAGCGCATGTCCTCGGTCACCGTCTGCGGCGTGGCGTCTTTGAAGGTGCGCAGCATCTCGTCCATGATGTCCTGCATCTGGGGATTGTCAACGGCGGGCTTCGCTACTCCAAAGAAATCCTGGTCGTCCAGCCAGGTTTGGCAAGCGCGTGAGAGCACCCCCGCCGCCAAGATTGGCAGGATCTCGGAGTCGTCAAAGTCGTCCGCCAAGTGGCCAATCGCCGCGGCCTGCTCCTCTCCGTACTCCGCCACCTTGGTCTCCCACAGCGGGAGCGCATGGGTGAGCATCAAGAGGTAGGTGTCAAACTCATCTTCCAGCACAATGCTGGTATCCTGGTAGGCGAAGGTCGTCAGCTCACGGAACAGCCAAAGCCCTCCAAACTGCCCGCCGTAGCGCAGGACAGGGTTCTCGGACAGCGGCACCACATACTCGTCGTGGATCTCAAGCACCTCTGCCAGCGCTTCCTCATCGGGCGCCTGCTCGGTGATCACCTCCGCCGCCATGGCGGCAAAGTTCATGTACCCCATGACAGGCATCAGGCAGGCCAATGCCACCGCCGCCCCTTGCAGTGCCCCAATGAGCAGACCAATCAAGCGGGAAAGCGAACCCTTGCGGATTTTCTGTCCCCTTCTGCGCTTCGGGCAGAACAGGGGCGCCAGAATCCAGTAGAGCAAAAGCGCCACGATGCCAAAGACAAAGAACATGACCACAAACACCACCGGGTTGACCAGCGAGACCGGCACAGCCAACAGCAGTGTCAGCAGCTCCGGAAACTGTTCTTGCGCCTCGGTAAGTAGCTCCTGTACCTCCGAAAATCGTCCCACGATATCCTGCATCCACTGCTCGGAGAGGATTTTCTCCATAGAGGAACTTATGTAGTAACAGAACAAGAAGGCCGCTACCGCCGCCATGACGACCGTGGTCAGTCGCAACAGCGCACGGCTCCAGCCGCGGATCAGCCCCCACAGGAGACCAAAGAAAACCAGCACCGCGCAGAAAATCAAAATTCCCGCATTGGCGGCACCCGTGGGCGTTGCAAAATCATAACTTGCATTCAATAAGAAACCCATGTTCATCTCTCCTTTTTTCTTGAAGCCTCTCGTTCAAAACCCGCTTGTGAAAAACCCCGGAGCAGACCCGCCCTCCTGTGTGCCCCACCGTCGGGTAGCTCGGATCCATGCCCACCGCCACTCCTCACTCCGAGAAAGCAGCGCTTGCGACATCTTGCCAAACTCCCGCTGGCGGCCGCACCTTGCCAGACCCTTTTGCGGTCGCCCTGTTCCAAACGGTCTTCCCTGCGGGAGTAACCCCGGGCGAGCCGCTGTGCCCTGACTGCCCGACAGAGCCGCTCGGGGCTGCCTGCGGGGCGGTCCATATTTCTTACGACTTATTATAGTATCTATTATAGTTTCATTCACAGCGATTGTCAAGTATTTTCCAAACACACCCCCGCCCAGCCCCCACTTCCCGCACCTCCGCCCGGCCGCCTGCCGCAGTTTTGCCCCTTGCAGGGCAAATATCTTTGTTTTTTTGCTTTACGGCTTGCAAATTCCGCCATTTCTTGCTATGATAGGGGTATACAACCATCAGACACAAACAAAGGAGTATGAAGTTATGAAACTTGGCGTATTAACCAACCTTTTCAGCCGCCTCTCCTTGGATGAGACGCTGGCGAAGCTTTCGGCATTGGGCATCGAAGCGGCTGAGATCGGCTGCGGCGGCTACCCCGGCAAGCACCATTGCGACCCCGCCGTACTGCTGCGGGACGAGCAGGCACTGGAGGCTTTCAAGGCCACCTTTGTCCGCCACGGCATGGTCATCTCCGCCCTGTCGGTCCACGGCAACCCCGTCCACCCCGATAAAGCTGTCGCCGCCCGCTTCCATGATGATTTTGTGAACACCGTCCTGCTGGCTGAAAAGCTGGGGCTGGACACGGTCGTCACCTTCTCCGGCTGCCCCGGCGGTTCCCCCGAGGACAAGACCCCCAACTGGGCAACCTGCCCCTGGCCCGGCGACTTCGCCAAGGTGTTGGCCTACCAGTGGGAGCAGGTGCTGATTCCCTACTGGACCGAGACCGCCGCCTTTGCCCGCGCCCACGGCGTGACCAAAATTGCCTTTGAGATGCACCCCGGCTTCTGCGTGTACAACCCCGAGAGCCTGCTGCGCCTGCGTGCGGCGGTAGGGGACACCATCGGCGCCAACTTTGACCCCTCCCACCTGATCTGGCAGGGGATCGACCCCGTGGCAGCCATCCGCCTGCTGCAGGGTGCCATCTACCATTTTCATGCCAAGGACACCAAGGTTGACCCCTACAACACCGCCCAAAACGGTGTGTTGGACGTCAAGCATTACGGCGACGAAAGCCACCGCAGTTGGATTTTCCGCGCGGTCGGCTTTGGCCACAGCATGCAGTACTGGCGCGACATCATCAGCGCTTTGCGGCTGGCAGGCTATGACAAGGTCATGAGCATTGAGCACGAGGACAGCCTGATGACCCCCGAGGAGGGGCTCGGCCACGCCGTCGCCTTCCTAAAGCAAAGCCTGATTCGCAATCCCAGGCCGGGCACCATCGGCTGGGCATAAGCTCCCTGCCCCCTGCGGGCGACCCCCTGTGGGCGACCCCCTGTGGGCGGCCCCCTGTGGGCGGCCCCCTGCGGGCGGCCCCCTGCGGGCGCTTCCGCATGCTGCCTGCCCCCTATTCTGTGACGGGCAAAATTGCACACATTTTCACTTCATATGCCACCCTGCCGCCCGGCAGGGTGGCATTTTTGCGCAGCCCGGGCGCAGTGAAATCCTGAAATTCTATGAAACCCCCCGCCTTTTCCCGCATGTTGTCACCTCGCCGACAAAACCACCCCGGCACCGACAAAAACCCGTGCCGCCCAAACAGGGGCAGCACGGGTTTGCACACGGTATCTACCGGATATGATGATAGGGTCTGTTTGGCGACGGTCAAAAGCCGACCCTACGCCAGCACGATGGTCGCCGGATGAGAGTCAATGCCGTCCAGGTGATAGATCTCTTGGTAGCGCTTGCCGCCCACCTCGGCAGTAATGTCATACGTCCCCTTGAAGCCGCGGAAAGCGGCCCGGTTCCCTGCCCCCGTCTCCCCGCGGCAGTCGGTGTGCCACTCCCGCTTGACCAACTCCTGCAAGACTCGGAAAGCCGGCTTGGGGGAGAGATCCGGGTATAACAGGCCCCCGCCAAAGACATTCTCGCCCGCGCTCATATCTCCCCGTCCCGCACCGTTGCCCGCCCAGGTGTATCCGTCCACCAGGTTCCAGTACACAATCCCATCCATGGCAGGATGCGAGAAGTAGATGCGGTACATGTTCCGCAGCACCTCACCCTGCAGCTCATAGTCGGTCGCATCCCCGTTGTAGGAGGCAAAGGTCAGCTCGGACATCTGCAGCGGCAGCCCGAAACCGGCAAACGTATCCAGCAGGTCATACACCACACGGGGGTTATAGACCCGCGCCGCATGGCCCCCCTCCTCTGCGCGGGGCACAAACTGGTGTGCCTGCAAACCAATGCCGCCGATGGGCGTGCACTGCGCCAGCAGGTTTTGGATCTGCATATAGTAAGGGGTGCGGTTGAACTGGAAGTTCCAAATGCCGCTTGCCTCGTTGATGAATCGACGGCCCAGGGGCAGGTAGCGCTTGGCGCAGTCAAAGGACCACTGCACATAGTCCGGCTCCCTGAAAAACCGGGTGGTTCTCGCCGGGTCATAGGGGTTCCAGAGCAAAGTTTCGTTGATAATATCCCAGTCGGGGATCACCTCGGCGTACCGCTCCGCCACCTCGGCGATATGCCGCTCGGTTTCACGCTTGATCCCCGGCACGTCCGCGGGCAGCCATGACGGGGCAGAGGAGTCATACACCAGGCAGTGCCCCTTCATCCGAATATTCTTTTCTCGGCAATACTCTACCACCAGGTCCGGGGCAGGACGGCGGTAAATTTTCGGGCTGTCCTTCCCATAGCGCGGCTTTCCCCGCTCCGGCTCCAGTGCATTCCAATAGAAGGGGACAATGGCATAGTTGAAAGTCTCCCCGAACATCTCCCGGTAGAGCGCATTTTTTTCCTCAGTCTCAAACTCATCCAGCAAAAAAATATTGCAGCCGAAACGAAAGTCGTGCTGCCTGAGACGGGCACGGAACGAAACCCCTGTCACCGGCTCCCCCGCCGGGTTGACAAAGGAAAAGGCCGCCTGTCCCTTGCGGTACAGCTCAATGCCGGCCCGAATCCGCGTCTCGGTTTCCTCTCGATACTGCTCAAAGTACTTGAGTAGCGTGTCTTGACGACTCATCAGTAGCCCTCCTTAAAATGGTCAAATTGTCATGTTTTATTTACATCAAATGCCAGCCTCGATGGGGCGGTAGTCAATCTCCCCCGTAGGCGCGATGGTAAAGAGATAGCCGCACCGGTCGGTGAGCAGGATCTGCACCCCGGGGCTCCCCTGCAAGAATCGGTCGCGGATGTCCGACAGGCGCCCCTCAAACGTCTCTGTCCGATTGGTCACGATGGCATAGCGGGGACGGTAGATTTCCATGGCGGCATGGTCGGTGCAGTGACCGCACCCGTGGTGCGGCACCTTGTAAATGTCGGCCTGCCTGCCAATGGCGCGGGCATAGGCGGTGTTCTGGTCATCCGCTACGGGATACCCCACCGCGCTGTCACAAACATCCCCGCCCAGAAAGATGCCCCGCCCCGCCACCACGCCGAACAGGGCGGCGCTGTTCAGGTTTTCGCCGAACCTGATCTGCCCCCGAAAGGGGCTCTCGGCATCGTAGTAGAGGCGATCCAGCACATCCTCGTTTCCGTAGACATGATATACCTGCTCCCCCACCTGTACCGTGGTCAGCCGGGGGGTAATCACGCAAAGACGGCTGTTTGCCTCCACACAGTCAAGCATCTGCCGGTAGCGGAGGGTTTCCTGTTCCCGGTAGGCTTGGTCTGCCGGCTTCCCCTCGGCGGTGAAGGCTTCGAGCGCGCTGTACTTTTTCACATACACCACCCGCACCGGAAATTCCTGTACCAGGCGGTTGACACACCCGTCATGGTCCCGATGAAAATGCGTGACAAAGATGAACTCCAGCTCTGTCACCCCCACCCCCCGCAGGTAGGCGGCGATCTCATCGTACCGGTGGGCAAAGCCCGTATCCACCAAGGCGAAACGTCCCCGGCTTTCCAGCAAAATCACATCGTTCCAGACCGCCTGTAAAAAATGAATGCGATTCATGCCTGTCTCCGTCATTCGCTCAGGTAGTGCACGGCGGCCAGCGCCGCCGTCGCCCCGTCGGCAGTGGCGGTGGTGATCTGCCGGACTGCCTTGGTGCGGCAGTCCCCCGCCACAAAAATCCCTGCTCGGTCGGTCAGACAGCGTTCATCCGCTAAGATATACCCCTGTTCGTTCAGGGCGACCGTGTCGGCAAAAGGCCGGTTGGCAGGCACCTGCCCAATGGCGACAAACATCCCGTCCACCGCCAGGCGGGTCAGCTCGCCGGTCACGGTGTGACGCAATACCAACTCGCGCAGCGTCCGCTCTCCTACCAGCTCCGCCACCACCGTCTCATAGATGATACGGACATTTTCCTTGTCCTTGAGCGCGGCAGCCAGTTTGGCCTCCCCGGTCAGTGTGGGCAGGTTTTGGATCACATATACCTGCGGACAGCTTTCCGACAGCAGCGCAGCCTCCTGCAGTGCCGTGTTCCCGCCGCCGATGATGGCAATCGTTTTCCCTTTGTAGAAAGCACCGTCGCACACCGCACAGTAGGAGACCCCCTCGCCAATCAGGCGATCCTCCCCGGGCAGTCCCAGTTGCCGGTGCTTGGCGCCCGTGGCGATCACCACGCTTCTGGTGGCGTGCTCTCCCTGTTCAGTACGCACATACTTGATGCGCCCCTCCTCTCGAATCCCGAGCACCTCCTCAGGCTCCACATCCACCCCCAGCGCCAGCACCTGCTCCACCATCTGCTCGGCGAGCTGGTTGCCGCTGATGGTCTGAAAGCCCGGGTAGTTTTCTATTTGCGGGGAGGCGGTGATCTGACCCCCAAAGGTTTCTTTTTCTAACAGCAACACCTTTTTTTCGGCGCGCGCGGCATAAATAGCCGCCGTCAGCCCCGCCGGACCTGCGCCGATGACAATCACATCATACATAAAGTCCCTCATTTAAGAAAGGGGGCGCAGTCGCCCGCGACCCCCGACTGTGATACAGCTTCGATTTGTCGAGAAAAGGATTATACTTTTACCGATACAGACTGGATATATTGCCTGATAGCGGGCAACAGGGCATGCTTCTCATACCTGCCGTCCTTGACCACCGCCAGCACCGGCGCCTGCCGCACCTCCAACTGTCGAAAGAGGTCAGGGTCTTGCTCGACATCAATTTTGTGGTACGCCAGTCCGGCCTTATCCAGCAGTGACACGGCCATTTTGCAGTTGGGGCAGGTGGGGGTACTCAGCAGGTACAACCCATCCGACAGCCCCGCCACTGCCAGCACAGTCGGCTCCGCCGCCTGCGGGGCATCCGCCGCCTGCTCGGGGGCGGGTTCCACGGGGCAACCCATGGATGTGTCGACCTGATAGGTCACCCTGTCCTTGTATTCCTGCGACTTGCCCGCATTCCAGTTCTGCACCGGACGGTAGTACCCGGTGATCCGGCTGTACACCTCCGCCGACTCCCCACAGGTGGGGCAGTGGAAGTGCTCTCCTGCGATATACCCGTGGTTCATGCACACCGAATAGGTGGGAGAGATGGTGTAGTAGGGGAGGCGGTAGTTTTCGGCAATCTTGCGCACCAAATTGGCAGCCGCTTTCCAGCCGGGCAGCTTCTCCCCAATGAATGCATGGAACACCGTGCCCGAGGTATACAGGGTCTGCAGCTCGTCCTGAATGTCCAGCGCCGTGAAAATATCGTCGGTATACCCCACCGGCAGGTGCGAGGAGTTGGTATAGTAGGGTGTGCCGCCCTCATTGGCGGTGACGATGTCGGGATACCGCGCCTTATCGTGCTTGGCCAGGCGGTAGCTGGTGGACTCGGCGGGCGTGGCCTCCAGGTTGTACAGGTCGCCGTACTGCTCCTGGTAGTCGGCGAGCCGCTCTCTCATGTGGTTCAGCACCTCTTTGGAGAAGGCTTGGGTTTCGGGGTGGGTCATATCTTGGCGCAGCCACTTGGCGTTCAGCCCCGCCTCGTTCATCCCCAGCAGTCCGATGGTGGAGAAGTGGTTGTCAAAGGTGCCCAAATACCGCTTGGTATAGGGGTACAGTCCGTCCTGCAACAGCTTGGTAATCTCATTGCGCTTGATCTTCAGCGAACGGGCGGCAACGTCCATCATCTTGTTCAGCCGGCGGAAGAAATCCTCCTTGTCCTGTGCCAGGTAAGCGATGCGGGGGATATTGATGGTGACCACGCCCACCGACCCAGTGCTCTCGCCGCTGCCAAAGAACCCGCCCGACTTCTTGCGCAACTCCCGCAAATCCAGCCGCAAGCGGCAGCACATACTGCGCACATCCGAGGGCTGCATGTCGGAGTTGATATAGTTGGAGAAGTAAGGAGTGCCGTACTTGGCGGTCATCTCAAAGAGCAGGCGGTTGTTCTCGGCCTCCGACCAGTCAAAGTCGCGCGTGATGGAGTAGGTGGGGATGGGGTACTGGAACCCTCTGCCCTGCGCATCCCCCTCAATCATGATTTCGATGAACGCGCGGTTGATCATGTCCATTTCTGCCTTGCAATCCTTGTAGCAGAAGTCCATTTCACGCCCCCCCACAATGGCGGGCATGTCGGCCATGTCGGCGGGCACTGTCCAGTCCAAAGTAATGTTGGAGAAGGGTGCCTGCGTACCCCAGCGCGAGGGCGTGTTGACGCCATAGATGAAGGACTCAATGCACTTTTTCACCTGGTCATAGCTCAGCTTGCCGGTCTTGACAAAGGGCGCCAAATAGGTGTCGAAGGAGGAGAAGGCCTGCGCCCCCGCCCACTCGTTTTGCATGATGCCCAAAAAGTTGACCATCTGGTTGCACAAGGTCGCCAGATGCTTGGCAGGCGAGGAGGTGATTTTCCCCGTCACCCCGCCCAGCCCCAGCTTGATTAAATCCCTGAGCGACCAGCCCGCGCAGTACCCCGTGAGCATGGAGAGGTCATGGAGGTGAATGTCCGCGTTTCTGTGGGCATTGGCAATCTCGTCGTCATAGATCTCGGAGAGCCAATAGTTCGCGGTGATCGCCCCGGAGTTGGACAAAATCAATCCCCCCACCGAATAGGTGACGGTGGAGTTTTCTTTCACACGCCAGTCGGAGGCATGCACGTAGTTATCCACCAGCTCCTTGTAGTCAAGGATGGTAGACTTGATATTGCGCAGCTTTTCATGCTGCCGGCGGTAGAGGATGAAGGCCTTCGCCACATCGGCATACCCCGCCTGAATCAGCACCGCTTCCACGCTGTCCTGAATATCCTCCACGGCGATGAGTCCGTGCTTGATCTTATGCTCAAAATCCGCCGTGACCTTGAGCGCCAGAAAGTCAATGACCGTGGGATGAACCTGTTTGTGCTGGGAGTCAAAGGCCAGCTCGATGGCGCGCCTGATTTTACTCAGCTCAAAGCCGACGACCTTCCCGTCTCTTTTTTGAACCTGATACATGATGCTCTACTCCTGTCTTGTCTTGCTTCTTTCAAAGATGTGGGGACCGTCCCCGGATCTGCGCTGCCGGCACATAGGGCAGCACTGCTTCTAACAAGCCCTCGGTTTCCTCCGGGGAAAACCCGTGCAGTCCCTGTGCTATCAGCTCGCCGGTATCCGAAAAGTCCTGCAAAAAGTACCGCTTGGCGCCCGCGATGAGTTTTCCGATCTCCACCATGTCCTCGCGGGTATGATACTCGCGCACCAGCGTGGTGCGGAACTCATAGGGCAACTGCCCCTCCAGCAGGAACCGGATGCTTTCCAGCACCCCCGCCATATCCGGCGCGGAGATCCCGGTGGTTTGCGGGTATTTCTGCGGGCTGTTTTTGATATCCATGGCGACGTAATCAAGCAGTCCCGCCGCCGCCAGCTCCCGCAACTTGTCGGCCCTGACGCCGTTGGTGTCCAGCTTCACCGCCAACCCGTACCCCTTGACCCGGCGCAAAAAGTCTTCCAAATCAGGCCGGAGCAGGGGCTCTCCGCCGGTGACGCACACCCCCTCTAAGATGCCTTTCCGTTTTTCCAGAAAAGAAAAAAACTCGTCCTCGGATATGGATGGTGTGCTGTCTGCCCGCAACACCAGCGCGGCGTTGTGGCAGAACGGGCAGCGAAACTGGCAGCCCCCCGTAAACACCGTACAGGCGACCTTGCCGGGGTAGTCGAGCAGCGTCAGCTTTTGCAGTCCCTTGATGTCCATGAGGTCTCCTCCTTTCACAGCCTTGCAGGGCTGTGTCAAAGCAGCCTTTTTGGCTCAAGATGCCCACATTTTGTGTCTTGTATGAGGGATTATACTATATCTTGTGTTCTTTGTCAACGGGAACAGCAAAAAAATAGTTTGCCGCACTTGCCAAAGATTGCGCTGCCAATTTGTGCATTCCAACGAGCCTGTCAAAAAAAACACCCCTGCACGCCCCGGGCTTCCCGTCTTTTCGTCAAGTGCCACAAAAAGTGTGCGGGGTTGGTGTCAGTTGTGCCAAAAAAACCGTAAATGCGCCTAAAAAAGACAGGCACCGACAAGAGACGGCACCTTCCACAGGGGGTATGGCCGCTGGAGACACACAGGCATCCCTTTGGCGCCATCGCTCGGCGCTCCGGCGGTAGCCGTCCGCATTTCCCGTGCGCAAAAGCCGCACCCCCACGGGCGAGCGGTGCCCCCCGGCTTTACCGGGTGCTTTCGGTCTGCTCGGCGCGCAACAGCGCCAGCAGCTCCTCCTTTGGGCGGATCCCCACCCGCACGGCCCTGACCTCTGCGCCCATGACCAGCGCCAGGGTCGGGATGCTTTGGATGTCAAACTGCATCGCCAGGGCCGCCTGCTCGTCCACATTGACCTTGCCAAACTTCGTGTCCGGGCACTCCTGCTCCAGCTGTTCCACAATGGACGCCATGAGGCGGCAGGGCGCGCACCAGTCGGCATAAAAGTCGATCAGCACCGCCCCCTGATACTCCAGCACCTCCGCCGCAAAATTATCTTGTGTCAATATGACCATTTGATTCCCTTTTACTTCTCTTTATAATAGAGCCGGCAGTGGCAATAGCCCTCAAAGTTCTCGTCGGCGATTTGATCCCGGAACTCCTTGCACATGCACAGGTTATCCTCAATCCTCTGCAACCGACAAGGGCAGTACAGGTCCTTCCTCTTCAGCCCTTCTCTGATGCGCTCGACAATCTCCGGGTTCTCATTATAGCGAATCTTCATCCCCATGTCCTCATTTCTATGTTCACCGGCCCTGCGGCACGCCCGCCCCTGCCTCCGGTATCGGAGAGCTCCGGCAAAGGCCCCTTGTCCGCGGCCGGCATTCACCTACCTATATTATATAAAAACCGCCGCCGCTTGTCAAGTTGAAAAATGTCCTCCGCCCGCCCAAGACGGCACACCGCCCGACGCAAAGAAAAAAACCGTCCCGCCGATAGTTGCATTTTCCCGTCCGATGTGCTATACTACACGCATCCTGATTTGTTCCCGTAGCTCAGCAGGATAGAGCGTTCGCCTCCTCAGGTGTTGCTCTATCTGATTATCACCTTTGAAAAAGCGAGGAAACACGCGATTACGCAAGCTTCCTCGTCTATCATAAACCGCCAACACGATTTTGGCATCCCGAATGGCACCCGCGCCCGCAACAAGTAAAACGGTGTGATTAAAATATAATCAAATATGTTTCCGTAGCTCAGCAGGATAGAGCGATCGCCTCCTAAGCGATAGGTCAGCGGTTCAAATCCGCTCGGGAACGCCAAACGACCGGATTCCGCAAGGTTTCCGGTCGTTTTTTGCGTTTAATCTTGCCCGAGAAGCACTGTTTCATCATCCATGATTATTATTCTAAATGGAATTCCTTCAATTACTGTACTATCAAGAAGTTCATCTAAACTTTCCTTTTCGTCGAGTAATTCATATTCCCGACCGGATGATTTCCGCTTTTCTTCTCCCACTTTCACATATAGACCGAATTGTTTCATCACGCCGTCTTCGTCAGTTTTTTCGCTGCTGTCATACATTGTCCCTGTATGCAGTCGATATTCTTTGTTATGAAAACTAAAATCCAACCCCAGCCAATGTTCGTCAGACGGCCCCCACACACCAACATATTGTGATTGAAACTCTTCCAATGAACTATATTCATTTTTACTCATCTAAAATGATACTCCTTTTTATTCTATGCTCTTTGTATCATTACATCATTCATCTAAAGATACTTTTTGCTCTTTGTATCTTTGCTCTTTGTATTATCACTCTTTGTCATATGGTTCTTTGAGGGGCGCCGCATGCCTCGTGGTCTTTCGACACTATGATTATCCATTTTCAAAATCTGTGTCAACATCATATTGATAACTTTTTTGCCGGAAAATCCAGAAGTAACTATATAGTTACATGTCGCGCAATTTGACGAAAATGCATCCGAATTTCACTTCCAACCACCTGATTTTCGGACGATACTTGTGCATTTTTGATAACACCCATAGTTCTCGTTCACTAACTACCGAGAAAGACTTGAAGAAAGACAATCAAAAATCGCTTCCAAAAAGCCAAGATTTCCGCAAAACCTAAAAGGAATACGGTTGAAAGATTAAAGAAAGACTGCGAGAAAGACGATTGGCATACCGTCTGAAAGACGAAAAAATGCCCGTGCAGATTTCTCCACACGGGCATCGGTGATGTGTCTACGCTCCCATTTCAACATTGTCCGTCCACAACTCGCACTGGGACATAACAATCTGAACGGCATCCTCCATACCTTCCGGAGGGTATTTGTGCTTTTTCAAAAGTTTTTTAACCAGCATACGCATTTTTGCGCGGGCGGAATCCCGTTTTTGCCAATCAATCGTTCTGTTTTTGCGCAGCGTCTCGGTTAATTCTCTTGTGATTGCGACGAGCTCGTCATTTTCGTAGAAATCCTTGATCGCCTGCGGTTTCGTCAGTGCATCGTAGAAGGCCATTTCTTCCTCGGACAGGCCGAGCGTTTTACCTTCATCCTTCAATGCCTTGATTTCCGCTGCCGTTTTCAAAAGTTCTTTGATCACTTCTTCGTTGGTAATCAAACCATTGTAATAGGTATTCATCAAAAGCGTTATTTTCTCAGAGAAAGATGTCGCTTGAACAATGTTTGTTCTACGGTATATGGCAATCTGTTCCGCCATCAGTTTCCGGAGGATTTCAACCGCAATGTTCTTTTCTTTCATTCTGGCGATTTCTTCAAGAACACTGGGATCGAAAAGTGAGAACTGTTCGCCGACATTTTGGCTATCAAACAGATTGATGACGCCCTCGCTCTGAATGCTCTCTTTCAAAAGCTCATTGATCTGGGAATTGATCTCTTTCAGCGAGAGTGGCTTGCTGCCGGTGCCGCCGGTTGTAACCTTGATGACCGTCGAGCGCACCGCTTCGAAAAATGCCGCTTCATGCCGTTCTTGCTCTGTGGACATGCTGGAGCAGAGCGAATGTGCCTGTTTCAGCAGCATGGCCTCTCGTAAATAATTCTCCTTGAGTCCCTTTTTGTTGGCATCCAGCACGAAGTTCGCGCCACCGGAAATGCACTTTGCCATTTCAAGCGGGCTATCGCTAAAGAATGACCTAAAATTGAATCCATGCAGCAGATCTTTGCACACCTGCAGCTTTTCAATGAACTTTGGATATGCCGTTTTTGCAATATCCATATCGCCGTATTTCGCACGGTCACGGGCAGAGTATTCCTTCATTGCCTCTTTCAAAGCGGAAGCAATACCGACGTAATCAACGATGAGTCCGCCTTCCTTGTCTTTGAATACACGGTTGACACGCGCCACGGCCTGCATCAGACTGTATCCGTGCATCGGTTTGTACACGTACATCGTTGCGAGCGACGGCACATCAAATCCGGTCAGCCACATATCCACGACGATCGCAATTTTCATTGACTCGGTGTTGTCCTTGAACTTGCGGGCAAGGTCTTCTTTGTGGCTCTTGGTGCCGATGATTTCTTTCCAGTCTTCCGGATCGTTATTGCCGCCGGTCATGACGACACCGACTTTTTCTTTCCAAGCTGGACGCATTTCCAGCATCTTGCGGTAAATCTTCATAGCAATCGGACGGGAATAGGCCACGATCATCGCCTTACCGGCGAGCAGATGCTCACGGTTGCTTTCGTAATGGCCGATGATATCCGAACATAGTGATTCAATCGTCGAATCTGCACCAAGCACGCTTTCCATCTGTCCGAGCATTTTTTTACTCTTTTCAATGGTGACGGAGTCGGTCTGCTGCTCCAGCAAATCGTAGGTGGCGTCGATCAATTTCAGCGTGTTCTCGTCGAGTTTCAGATGAATGACACGGCTTTCGTAATAGACAGGCCGTGTTGCGCCATCTTCCACCGCCTGCGTCATGTCATATATATCAATGTAATCGCCGAATACCTCACGGGTGTTGCGATCCTTCATCGAAATAGGCGTACCCGTAAATCCGATAAAGGTAGCATTCGGCAGCGCATCGCGGATCACGCGCGCCGTTCCTATGGTAATATGGGCTTCCTTTTCGCCCTCGGCATTTTCGCCGAAGACAACCTTTTCATCAAATCCGTACTGTCCACGATGCGCTTCGTCTGCCATGACAACAATATTGCGCCGGTCAGAAAGCACCGTCTCGCCGCGCTCAAACTTGAACATGGTCGTGAAGATAATACCATTGGCTTTTCTGCCTTCCAACAACTTCTTCAAATGTTCTTGCTCTCTGCCTGAATCGGGCTCTGACGCAGGAAATCTGCACACTTTGCAAATTGCGTATAGAGCTGGTCGTCCAGATCAATACGGTCTGTCATCACAACGATGGTCGGGCTATCCAATACATCCTGCAGCAAATGAGCGTAAAAGACCATCGACAGCGATTTACCGCTGCCCTGTGTATGCCAGAATACGCCACCTTTTCCGTCGGAATGAGTGGCCGTAACCGCTTTTTCGACGGCTTTTCTTACCGCGAAATACTGATGGTATCCGGCGAGGATTTTCACCGTATTTTTGACATCGTAGGAGAAGCAAATGAAATTCTTGAAAATATCGAGTAGCCGTTCCTGCGGAAACAGTCCCTCATAGAAAGTATCAAATTGCGCGTATGCCGTGTTTTCGTAACTGCCGTCCTTGGTTTTCCACTCCATAAAGCGATCAAGATCGGATGTGATCGTACCGGCTTTGTTCGTGGAAAGGTCGCTGATCACGCAAATCTGATTGTAGTAAAACAGCGACGGAATATCCTGCATATAGTTGCGGATCTGATTGTAGGCGTGCTCCGCATCCACTTCATCTTTGACCGGGCTTTTCAGTTCCATCAGAACAAGCGGCAAACCGTTGATGAATAGAATAATATCCGGGCGTCGGTTGTTTCCGTTCTCGATGTATGTAAACTGATTGACCACATAAAATGTGTTATTCTTTATGTTCTGATAATCTATCAAATACACAATAGAGGAGCGTTCCTCGCCATTCTGATGATATTTCACTTCGACGCCGCTTTGGAGGTAACCGGTAAAAGTCCTGTTCTTCTGAACAAGACTGCCGTTGTCAAATGTATTCAGTTTGAGGATTGCCTCCCCGATGGCTTCTTTCGGCGCATCTTGATTGATACGAACAAGACTATCGCGCAGGACATCATCCATCAGTGGACGAGAGTAGTCCCTCTCCAAATCCGGGGCGTAGATATGCGTGTATCCCATTCCTGCGAACAGCGATACGACGGCTTGTTCGTATGTATCTTCGTTAAAAACCATATCGGAACCTCCGTTGTTTTTGCTCTATTATTGAAATATCATGCCAATTACAGTATTCCTGCATTTTATGTCGGTTAGTATCCGAAACATTTTGCCCAAGAATTATGGATTGAATTTTCGGGGATTTCAACTTTTCATTTGCTTGTCCAATAATACGCCATTCCTTTTGATATTTCCATTTCCTGTTTTTTGTAAGGAAAAGTTGAAAATACTGTGACTTGTCCGCATCAATCTGTCCGTTCGTCGTTTCAAAAATAAACTTTCCGAGCAATCCGCCGAGGATAGCAGAAAGAATATCAGTGTTTCGTTCATCAGAATATACTACGGGAAATATATCCCCGCTATGGTCATAATCATCAGTTGAATATTCAATACAATATCCAGTTGAATGATCTGCATAATTCTCCCACATTTCGTGAGAATTTAACAACTCGCTTAGCGAGCAAATCCCCATATCTTGACGGGCATAGAATGCTAACGAAAACAGTTTCTCTATATTTTTTCCCATTTCCGGCTCTTGCATTATTTCTGGGATGTTGCCGAGAAAATTTATAAACGGCGCTATATCTACACTGGGAGCAAGCTTTTGCATTTCAAAAGAAGCATCCAATAAATAATCGCGCTTAACGTAACCATCCGGAGCCATCGTACGGTAAACTTGATTACGTATGTCTTCAAAGTTTGATCCCAAACAGTACGGGCGCAAGTATTCTAAAATGCCATCAACTACTCGATATGATAACCGATTCGTTTTTACATCATAATACGCTTCCGGCGTTAGTGAAGTTGTACACTCACTCGGATCGTCAAGATTCTCCGCTTTGCAGAGAAACAAATACTCGTTTTCGAGCATATCGAGTGTGTACTCATCAAATGGGCGGTATTTATAAAGTTCTTTTGGTAAAGACACATCTTGTCCATTTAAGCGAGCGTTGAGAAAATCATTATGTATCATAAAATATCCACATATACTTTAATCTTCAAATAATTGATTGACCAAATATTCTATTTTGCTCATTGATGAAAAATATAATCTTATGTCGTTCGAATAGAGTGCCAGGTAACCCGGCAGAAAAGAAACACATTCTTTGCTACATGAAACAAAACCATATTCCAATTGCTTGTTTTTAACAGAGGTATTTTTAGCTCTCCATTTGCTTTTCTTCTTCCCATCCAACAATTGACGTAACATAATTATCATAGAAATTGGAGGCTGTAATTGTATCAAATCCAATTTCTCTACTATGTTCTGTTTCGTCATAATAAAAATTGTATTTCATAGTCAACCTCCTATAAACAATAATTTAGCGGCTTAACGGTCGATTTCAGTGACATCGAGTTCACCAGACATAAGCTTTGGCAAAAGGGTGTCTCTCGGATTGGAAAGTCTACGATTTTCTGCTTCATTGCTTTTCATTAATGCAAATAGTGGACGTACTAATTCATCGTATTTGCACATTGTATCCTTATTTGCAACGATAATAGGCAATGATTTGATCGTGGTGAGACTAAGGTTGGCTTGAACAGCCTGCTGTACTCTTTTTGCGTAGTAATCATTATGCCAATTCCCAATAAAAAAGCTATACAAATAGGAAGGTGAAACCTTACTGATATCAGGTCTAATAATTGCAACAGCTTGATTGGTGTTAGCTGGCAAAATGCTGTCATCAACTAAAGCAAATCTTCCTAAAGTTCCGGCAATAGTAAAGACAATGTCATTTGCTTCGATAATCGAACGCTTTAAGATTGTGTTTGTTTCTTCATCAATATAGGCAAACTTGCTGCTGTCAATGGAGTGATTGTCGAGAATTGACTCTACTTTTAAGAAATTAATGCCTGAACTTATAAAAGGTTTACCCAATGTAGTCGGTGTTGTACCTTTTGTGACAACCTTACATAGTTCTTGAAGTGGTACGAAACGCATCTCTGAGGGTTGATCACCACCAAAAGGCTCAAAGTCAACGAACCACGACTTGAAAAGAGCTTTAGCTTGCTGCTCTAAATTGTTGTTTATGTCATCATTAAGCTCGATCTTGTCATCTATCGCCCTCAGTATTCCCGCAATCTTCCTCTGTGTACTTAACGACGGATAACTAACTGGCACTTCGCCCATGAACTTTGTATTGATTGAAGGCATAGTAGCTCCCGTTGCAATTCCTCGTATAAACTGTTTTGTACTTTCCAAGGTGAAAAAGTAGTAAAGGTATTCTGGATCAATCTCATCTAAAGGTTTTATTCTCAAACACCTTCCGGAGAACATCCAACCCGAATAGTCACGACTGACATACGAGCAACGATCAACAGAACCGACTCGGCTAAATACTATATCTCCTTCATGCAAAACATATTTATTAAGCCGTTCCTTGTCACTGTCTGAAACACATGGCAGGTTTTGCTCTGAGAATTTCCTGCTACCCAAGTGCTCAACAGTAACAATAGGCGTCCCGACTTGCACATAGTCTTCTTTATGTAGTTGGCTTCCAAATGGCCCAGTCTGAATATAAGCAAGCTTTGAGAGAGGCTTAGTATCAAGGTTAGATCTCATATCCAATAGCCCCCAGTTTCTTTCGGATTTCATCCTCCAGTTCGTGAGACTTTGCAAACATATCGGACAGCTCCGAAGTTAGACGGGACATTTTTTCTTCAAATGGCTCGCCATCGTCTTCCTGTTCTTCAATGCCGACATACCGGCCGGGCGTCAGTATATAGTTATTTTTATCGTTTCCTATCTCCTCGGTTGTGGCAACGGCACAAAAACCCTTGACATCTTCGAGCGTTCCGTTCTGGAATGCCTCAAAAGTATCTGCCAGCTTCCCGATATCGTCATCGGTAAAATCTCTATGTTTCCGGTCTACCAAATAGCCCATCTTGCGGGCATCAATAAAGACCGTTTTGCCTTTTTGCTGCTTGTTTTTCGTGATAAACCAGAGCGTAACCGGAATGGTAACGCTATAAAACAACTGCGTCGGCATAGCGATGATGCCTTCGATCAGATCGTCTTCAATAATACGCTTGCGGATTTCACCTTCACCGCTGCTCTGGGTGGAGAGGGCGCCGTTTGCCAGCACCAAACCGATTTTTCCGTTCGGTGCCAGATGGTGAATCATGTGCTGAATCCACGCATAGTTGGCGTTACCTGCGGGAGGGAGACCGTACTTCCAGCGCACGTCATCGGTCAGCTTGTCCTGATTCCACGGATGATAGTTAAACGGAGGATTGGCGAGGATGAAGTCTGCGCGCAGCGTTGGGTGCAGGTCGTTGGTGAATGTATCTGCATGATACGAGCCAAAGTCCGCCTCAATGCCACGAATCGCCATATTCAGTTTTGCCATTTTCCACGTGTCGGCATTGGCTTCCTGACCGTAAACGGCAATGGTGCCACGCTTGCCGGAATGTGCCTGAATGAATTTTGCACTCTGCACAAACATACCGCCGGAACCGCAGCAGCAATCATACACGCGGCAGTTATCAAACGGACGAAGAATCGAAACCAGCGTTTTTACGATGCTTGAAGGGGTATAGAATTCGCCGCCGCCAACACCTTCTTTTTCGGCGAACTGCTGGATGCAGTATTCATATGTGCGGCCGAGAAGGTCACGGCTCTTGTCGGTGTCGCTCATATCCATATTAGTGAAGATATCGACGACATCGCCCAGCACCATCTTGTCAAGATCCGGATTGGCGTAGTTCTTCGGGAGAACGTTTTTCAGCTTTCGGTTGTCGTCCTCAATTGCACGCATAGCATTATCGATAACCGTTCCGATTTCCGGAGTGTGCGCCGCTGCCGCGATCGTTGACCAACGCGACTGTTCCGGAACGAAAAAGATATTGTCTTCTTCGTAGGCATCCGGATCGTTTTCAAAGCCATCACCCTCGGCGACAAGCTCGTTATATCTCTTTTCAAACGCTGCGGAAATGTAGCGAAGGAAAATCAAGCCAACGATTACTTTCCTGTAATCGGCAGCAGGAATATGTCCCCACAGAACACAAGCCGCATCCCAAATCTGTTTTTCAAAACCAATGTTTGCGTTATTCTTATCAGCCATTTCTGTTTCTCCCGTCTTATGATTCTGCAATAATCTTCAGGTAACCATCCAATCTTTCATTCACGTATCCGGCGATAAGATCTGTCATTGCGCCGGCATCCTTCTCCTTATAGTAGGCATCAAAAGCGTCGTAATACTTCTTGCGATCGGTGTACTTGACGTTGATCGGAGGATACCCGCAGCGGATCAGGTCGAGATTCATGATCAGGCGGCCTGTCCTGCCGTTCCCGTCGATGAACGGATGAATGCCCTCAAATTCCAGATGAAAGCGGGCGATGCGTTCCAGTTCGTTCATCTTCGTCTGTTTGCGTTCCTCGTTGACCGTCAGCAGTTCCGTGATCTTCGGCTCGATGAGATGCGGTTGTACCGGTTCGACAAATGCGCCGACGATGCGCACCGGGATCCTGCGGAACACGCCTTTATCCTCCGGCTGATTCATCAGCACAAGGGAATGGATATTCTTGATGACCGCTTCGGAAAGCGGGCGTTCCTTTTTGGCAATATCTTCGACATACAGGAATGCGTCACGGTGTCCGACCGCTTCCAGATGATCCTTCAGCGGCTTCTGGTCGACCGTCATTCCTTCCAGCACCAGCGCCGTTTCCTTGAGCGTCAGCGTATTGCCCTCGATGGCGTTGGAGTCATAGGTGAATTCGATCATGAATTCATCCCGAAGCGCCTTTACCTCGCCGGGCGTAAGCGGCCGCATTTCTGACAGTCTGTCCCGCTTTGCCGCAATCTCCGCAAGCACGCCTGCGCGCGTTCTGCGCCCGTCCAGCGGCTTCTGGGCGTTTGCCGGAATCATATATAAGCTACCTTTCCGAATGACACCGGGAATCTTGCCTTCGACGCACAGAATCCGCACGCGACGCGACGAAATTCCCCATTCTTCAGCAGCTTTGGAGACTCTTATATATTCCATAGGGCACCTCCCGGCCAAATTACAATAATGCATTGTATATTATAGCACTTCTTCGGAATAATGTCAACCGTTTTCGGAACATTTTCTGATATATTTTATTCCGACTAACAAAAATTGCAGGAACGTTTTTGCTCTCATTCCTGCTCTTGTTTCGTTATGCCTCGATTGCGTCAAGCTTGATATTCCTGTATCCTTCCTCTTTTAGTTTTTCTCTCAGTATCTGCTTGGCATCGTCCTCGCTACACGCACATATGTAATCCTTGAAGCAGTTCCGTTCTTTTTGCTCCGTCCGTGATGTGCTCGCGTTGACGTGTATCTCGTGCTCTTTCATGGTGTGATCTCCTTCGTATTCGGTACGATAATAATATCGGAAAAGAGGGAGGAAATCCAGCCAAAAACGCGATTGTTATCAGAACGAACACAATAAAATCCGCTTGAAAACTCTTGATTTCTCTTGATTTTCGCGGCCGTTTTCAAAGTTTTTCATCAAAGCTCTTGATTAAACAACCGAAAACGATTATAATCAATATAACGATTATGTTCCCACGATGATTTTTATCTCTGCATAAATTTTCATTCTTGTTTCGGCATCCTTGTTGGCACCTCGATTGGCATCCGCATATAAACGCGACTGACGGACTGTGCCGCACTGCTTTCAAATCACGAATTTTATGCAAACTATAAACGCAAAATACGCATCTTATGCGCCAAACGCATCGCACTTGGATTCACGTATCCCTTTTTAGACGAATGGTCGGGCTCCTAAGCGAAAGGCCGGCGGTTCGAATCCGCCCGGGAACGCCAGCACGACATCTCCCCATGGCATGGGTGGCGCCATCGCGTAGCGGTGACCAGCCGTGCTATCTTTTTACAGTGGCCGGCATACGGCAGCGCCACTCATAACTTTCCGCTTTTGTGTCACGCTAAAGGCAGAGCCTACACAAAAGGAGATCGTTCCATGAAACACCCCCGGCGCACCCTGGCCCTGCTGCTCGCCCTGTCCTGCCTTTGCCTTTCGCTTGTTGCCTGCGGCACCCTGTCCGGCACCTATCACGCGGGCGACCCCCACCGCGCGGCGCTCTCCTATACCTTTGAGGGCCGCCAAGTGAGTGCCCATATTCAGGTTTTGGGCGTCTCCACCACCCTGCAGGGGCGCTATCAAGCCGACCGCGACACAATCACCTTTGTCTTTGAGGGCGACAATCCGGCGGCCGCCGAATACAGCGGCACCTTTCCTTTCACCAAGGGCAAACACTCCCTCACCATCAACCGGGTCACCTATGAGAAACGCTGAGCTTCTCCGCCTGAGGCACACGAATTGTGCCTCAGGGCCCCGCCTCCCCAACCCGCGCCCACCAAACAAAAAAAGGAAGTCACCCAGGCATGACCTGAATGTACTTCCTTTTGGGTCGAAGAGTCTTTTACTCCTCGGTTGCGGCGGTTTCCTCAGCCGCTTTTTCAGTGGTCTTTGCCGCTGGTGCTTCTGCTGCTTGCTGGCTGACAGGAGCTTCTTTCTTCTTGAAAAGACCGCTGAAAAATGCCTTGATTTTTCCCCAGAATTCCTTCATAAAAGTAGTCTCTCCTTCCTAAAAATGTGCCGCTTGTACATGATCGTGGTGTCCTACCACACGTCTATCATACTATACTTTTTTAGCAATGTCAACATTTTGCGTTAAGATTTCGTTAATTTTATAGTCGTTTCCATTGGTTTTTTGTCAAAATGCCGCTTTCGCCGCCTCTGCCCCTGCCTTTTTCGCCGCAAACGGGGATCCCCGCGCTCGCCCCCTCAAAAATTTCCTATGTAAACTCTCCCGGAGGACAGGCATACGTCCCCTGTCACAGCTTTGTTGACAGGATATGCAACCGCCGTCCTGCCCGTCACATCACTCCCCCGAAAGGAGCCACCGATGACCCTCACAGAATCATTGCAACAAGGCTTGCTGCTACTGGACGCAGGGATGGGGACCTACCTGCAGGCCAAAGGGCTGGCAGCGGGACAGCCTCCCGAGCAGTGGAACCTCACCCACCCCGACGCGGTGGTGGACATGCACACCCGCTGCCTGCTCGCGGGCAGCTCGGTGCTCTATACCAACACCTTCGGGGCCAACCGACTGCACTACCCGCCCGCCATGTTGCGGCGTCTCATCGAGGCCGCCGTCACACACGCCAAAGCCGCCATTGCCCAAACAGCCTCCGCTACCCCCCGCTATGTGGCGCTGGATATCGGGCCGCTGGGTCGTTTTTTGGCGCCCTTCGGGGAGCTCTCTTTCGAGGAGGCGGTGTCGATTTTTGCCGAGGTGGTACAAATCGGGGCGGCCTGCGGAGTGGACCTGATTGTCATTGAAACCATGGCAGACGCCTACGAGACCAAGGCCGCCGTGTTAGCCGCCAAAGAAAACGCTTCTGTGCCGATTTTTGTGACTCATGCGTATGACCAAAACGGTAGAACCCTCACCGGCGCCACCCCCCAAACCATGGTCCCGCTGCTGGAGGGCCTGGGTGTCAGCGCGCTGGGGGTCAATTGCGGCTTTGGCGCCGCCGCGATGACCGACACGGTGAAGGCATTGCTCCGCTATGCCTCCGTCCCCGTCATTGTCAAGCCAAACGCCGGCCTGCCGAAGCTCGTCGGCGGCAGGACGGTGTATGAGGACACCCCCGAGACCTTTGCCCGCGAAATGAAAGAGCTGGTCAACCTGGGCGTGCGGGCGGTCGGGGGTTGCTGCGGCACCACCCCCGAACATATCCGCGCCTTGGCGGAGTCCCTCTCGGGTATCACGCCCCCGCCCCTGCTCCCCCCAAACCGTACCGTCGTCACCTCCTATGTCCGGGCAGTGGAACTGGGAAAGTCCCTTGTTCGGGTGGGCAACCGCCTCCACACAGCCAAAAACCCCCCACTCCGCGAGGCATTATCGGCCGGTGACGATGACCTGCTCATCGAACAAGCCGAGCGGCAAGTGGATGACGGGGCGGAGTTGTTACTGCTCCATGTCTCCCCCTCTGCCGCCCCCATCAGCCCCTCGTCCTGCCCCGGGCAGGACGAGAGGGCGTGCCTCAGCCACGCCCTCTCACAACTGCAGGCCACGGTATCCGTTCCGCTGCTACTGGACGCCGCCACCCCCGCCGCGCTGGCGCGAGCCATGCGGGTCTATAACGGCAAACCCATGGTCCGCCTCACCGACACCTCCGAACATCCCCTGCAAGCCATCCTGCCGTTGCTCCGACACTACGGCGGCACACTGCTGGTCCCGCTATCCCTCCCCTCCAAAGATAAGGAGGCCTCTCCCGCCGCCCTCCTTGCCCTCGCCGAGGGGGTCCTGTCTGCCGCCGGGCAGCAAGGCATCGCCCCACGCGACATTGTTTTCGACCTGCTCCCCGCAGACCTCCCCTCACCGGAGCGCTTGCGGCAGGTCCTGCGCGAACTCAAAAGCCGCTGGGGCGTCTCAACCCTCCTGACACTGCCCGACCCCCTCCCCGATGCGCCCACGCTCTCCGTGCCGGATGTTCGCACCGCCCTGGAGTGCGGGATCGATGCCGTCCTCTTTGACCCCACCGAGGCAGACCTCCGCGCCTGTCTCCCCGCCCCGGACGACCGTCCGTAAAGCCCCGCCGAAAACCGCCCCCGCCGCAACTGCTTCACAGGGAGCGGCTCCCTATGAAATGACCCTTTTTTGCAACGAAGAAAACCGCCCCCGCCGCAACTGCTTCACAGGGAGCGGCTCCCCATGGAATGACCCTTTTT
>JBBAEK010000003.1:0-110158 GCA_041655935.1 Eubacteriales bacterium | reverse complement strand
CAACAAGGGCAAGGCGTTGCATGTGGAAAGCTACCAGATGCTCCTCAACCAGCCCGCCCTGAACTTCATCGGCAATGTCGAGGGCAAGGACATCCCGTTTGGTACCTGCGACGTGCTGGTCACCGATGGTTTCACGGGAAACATCCTGCTCAAGTACACGGAGGGGATGGGCAAGTTCATGATGCGCCTGCTCAAAGATGTCCTGACCACCAACTTTGTCGCGCGGGTGTCCGCTATGACCATGAAGGACAAGCTGGGCATTCTGAAGAAGCGCTTTGACGCTTCCGAGCACGGGGGCGCCCCCCTGCTCGGCATTTCCAAGCCTGTGATCAAGGCGCACGGCAACTCGGATGCCGTCGCCATCAAAAACGCCGTATTTCAAGCCATGAACTTCGTGCATACCGGGCTCAACCAAGACATCACCCGCTTTGCCGCCGAGCTGGAGGCCGCCCACTATCGGGAAGCGGTGGAGGGGCTGTCCGCATCGGAGGAACCCGTGCTGTCGGAGGCAAGCGAGGCACCGGACGAGCCTGAGGAGTCCGCCGCCATAGAGCAGCCGCAAGCAGAAGCGGCGTCGGACAAGGCGGAAAAAACGCGCGAGTCGGACAAACACGGCAAATCCGCCAAGAGCAAAAAGAAATAAGGGGAGGTGGTTTCATGGCAAAGGGAAAAGACCAGTCCTTGCTGGAGCAGCGCATCGGCTATCGCTTTCGGGACAAATCCCTGCTGTGCCGCGCGCTGACCCACTCCTCCTACACCAACGAAAGCCGTGCGAAAAACCACGACTGTCCCTCCAACGAACGACTGGAGTTTTTGGGGGATGCCGTGCTGCAAATATTGATCAGCGATTACCTGTTTCACGATTTTCCGGAGGACCCCGAGGGGAATCTGACCCGGTTGCGCCAACACCTGGTCTGTGAAGCCACCCTGGCAGAGTTGGCGGCACACATTCGCCTGGGGGAGTACCTGCTGCTGGGCAGGGGGGAGGAGCAGTCCGGGGGACGCACCCGCCCGTCTGTGCTGGCGGACGCCTTTGAGGCACTGCTGGCCGCCATTTATCTGGACAACGACGGCCGCGCCGAGGGCGTGACGCGGGAGGTGCTCATGACCCTGATGCAGCGGGCCATCCCCGGCAAGGCCGCCAAAAACATCGACTACAAGAGCCGCCTGCAACAACTGGTACAGCAGGACGGGGGCGAGGAGCTGACCTACGAGGTCACCAAGGAGGAGGGCCCTGCCCACGAGCGCACCTTTGAGGTGGTGGCGAAAATCAACAGCAACGTGGTGGGGAGCGGCACGGGCAAGTCCAAGCGGGAGGCCGAGCAGTTGGCAGCCCAACAGGCGCTTTCGCTGTTTGGCATCACCGACTGACACCGCCAGTCCTCGCGCCAGATCCGAGACACCGGGCGCCCCGCAAGGGGCAGTCCCGCACCCCATGCCGCCCCGGCGGGCGGCAGACACGATACCCCCGATACCGAACATCATCAGAGGAGTCTTTTCATGTATCTGAAGTCGCTGGAGCTACACGGATTCAAGTCGTTTCCCAATCGGACGGTGCTGCACTTTGACCGAGGCGCCACCGTCATTGTGGGACCCAACGGCAGCGGCAAATCCAATATTTCGGACGCCATGCGTTGGGTGCTGGGTGAGCTATCCAGTCGTAACCTGCGCGGCAGTAAAATGGAGGACGTGATTTTTGGGGGCGCCGACAGCAAGCGGCCGATGGGGTTCGCGGAGGTCTCGGTGACCTTTGACAATTCGGAAAAGGACAACCGGATTGATTCCCCCTACGACGAAATCACCGTCTCCCGCCGCTACTTTCGCTCCGGAAACAGTGAGTATCAGATCAACCGCAAGCCCTGCCGACTGCGGGACATCTTTGAGATGTTCATGAACACCGGCGTGGGGCGGGAGGGCTACTCCATCATCGGGCAGGGGAAAATCGCCGAGATTATCTCCAAGAAAAGTGAGGAACGCCGCAACTTCTTTGAGGAGGCGGCAGGCATCGCCAAGTACCGGCACCGCAAGCAGGAAAGCGAGCGCAAGCTGGCGGCGACCGAGGCGAACATGGTGCGCGAGCAGGACATTTTTGACGAGCTCGCCAAGCGCTTGGCACCGCTGGAAAAAGAGGCGGAGAAGGCACGGAAATACAGCGTATTGATGGAGGAAAAAAAGCGGGCGGACATCTCCCTGTGGCTGTACGACACAAAAAAGCTGCACCGTGACATTGTCAAAACCGAGGAAGCGGTCCAGCTCTCCGCCCACCAGCTCGAGATCATCACCGAGAACATGGAGAGCCTTGAGCGGCAGGCCGACGCCCTCGAAAAACAGACCTTTTCGGGGCGCATTCGCAGCGAGGAGATGGTCAACAGCATCACCCGCACCAAAGAAGAGCTGCACGCCATTGACAACCGCATCCAGCTCACCGAAAATGAGATTCGTCACCATGAGGAGCTGGTGGCACGGGCAGAGGAGCAGCTACTCTCCAATCGGGGCGGCAAAGACGCCCTGTCCAAAGAACGGCAGGCATACGCCGACAAAATCGCCGCCACCCTGCTGCAAAAAGAGGGGCTGGAGGCCGAGCGGGAACGACTGCTCGCCGAACAGCAGCAACGCTTGCGTGAGGTGGAGGCGTTTGACCGGGCACTCGAAAAGTCACAGCAGGAGCTGGACCAAATCGAGAGCGAGGCGGTCGACTACAAGGTACGGGTGGATGTCATCAAGGGGGCGTCCGCCGAGGGCGAGGGCAAAAAAAGTTCGCTCGAGACCGATATCAGTCAATACGAGCAGACAAGCAGCGCCCTGCAAGCCGAGGTGGCGCGTTGCGAGCAAAGCGTTGCCGGTTTCAAAACCAAGCTGACCGACTGTGAGGGGAAAATACAGGCGGCGGCGACCGAGGTGCAAAGCCTGACAAAAGAGCAAGAGGCGCTCTCCGCCCAGCTCAACGAGTACCGTGTGAACCATGACACACTGCTGGAGCGCAGCCATGCCCTGCGCCGTATGGAGGAGCACTTTGAGGGCTACTATGCGGGTGTGCGCTTTGTCATGCAGCAGGCGGAACGGCGGGCGTTCCGCGGGAACATCGAGGGGCCGATCTCTAAGATCATCAGCATTCAGCCCGCGTATGTCACCGCCATTGAAACGGCGCTGGGCTCGGCCATCCAGCACATCGTGGTGGACACGGAGGAGACGGGCAAGGAGGCCATTGAAGCCCTCAAAGGGGCCCGTGCCGGCCGCTGTACTTTTCTGCCCGTCTCTGCCATCCGCTCGGCGCCGGAAACCGAGGAGATTCGGGCGGCGGCGCGCTACCGCGGCTATATCAGCCGCGCGGACAAACTGGTGAGCTGTTCGGCTCGGCACCGTCCCATTGTGGAGTGGCTGCTGTTGCGTACGGTGATATTTGATAACCTTGACAATGCCATTGCCGCATCCAAAGCCCTGAAGCAACGGGTGAAAATCGTCACACTGGACGGGCAGACCCTCAATGTGGGTGGTTCCATGACCGGCGGCGCGACCAACCAACAGGGGAGCGGTATCCTGTCCCGCGGGGCTGAGATTAACCAAATTTTGGAGCAGGCCAAGGAAATCGCCGGCCGTATCGACACCCTCAAGGCGCAAATCGGCCGCCTGAACACGCAAATCAACCAAGTCAGGCAGGAAGAGCGGGACGCCGAGCAGACCAAAGAGCTGCTGCTGACCATGTCCCGCGCCCAGTTCGCCGCACTGGATGCCGCCACCGCCAAGCTGGACGCCAACCAGAACCTGTTGGTCAAGCTCAGGCAGGATTATGAGGCGCTGCAAAGCTCTCAGGAGCGGAGCGGAGTCGAGCTGCAAAGTCTGTCGGAGAAGCTCAGCGTGCTGGAGGGGCAGAAAGCGCTTCTCAGGCAGCACCGCCAGCAACAGGCGATTGAGCGCAATGCCTGCGACGACCGTCGGCTGTCTTTGGGAGAGTCGGCCAACCAGGTGTTCCTGCGCATCACCGAGCTGGCCAAGGATATCGAGGCGGCGGGTGAGATGATGAACAGTCTGCACACCCGCTCCGAGAGCTTTGAGTCGGACAATGCCGAGCAGCAGAAACGCATCGCCGCATGGCGGCAAAAGATTGAGCAGCTGCAAGACCTGATTTTGCAGAGCGAGCGGGAAAAGGAAGCGGTACGCACCCGAATAGACACCCTGCACTCGGACAGAAGCGAGCTGGAGTCCGACCTGCTTGACTATGAGAAACGCACCGGGGAGCTGCGCGCCAAAATCAAGGCAAAAACCAATGAAAAAGAGCTTTGCTTCCGTCTGCACACCACCAATGAAGCCAAGCTGGAACAACTGCGCGCCAACCAGGACCGCCTGGGCTCGCATATTTACGAGGACTATGAGCTGACCTATGAGCAGGCGGTGGCACTGGACTACCCGCCCGTGACCCCCGAGAACAGGGGCGAGGTTGCCGCGCTGCTCAACTCCTGCCGCGGGAAAATCAAGAATTTGGGCGGGGTGAACCCCAACGCCGTGGAGGAGTACCGAGAGGTCAAGGAGCGTTATGACGCCCTACACCTGCAGCTCACCGACCTGAAAACCTCCCGGGACGAGCTGCTCGGGATCATCAGCCGCCTGGAAAACGAGATGAAGGTCAACTTCCTACATGCCTTTGAGCAAATCAACCGGCATTTTGCCATCGTTTTCCGGGAGCTGTTCGGGGGCGGGCAGGCAGAGTTGCTGTTGACCGACCCGGAGGATGTCCTCACCTGCGGCATTGAAATCAAAGTCGCCCCTCCGGGCAAGATCATCAAGAACCTGTCGCTGCTCTCGGGCGGCGAGCAAGCCTTTGTCGCCATTGCGCTCTTTTTCGCCATCCTGAAGGTGAATCCCACACCTTTTTGCATCCTGGACGAAATTGAGGCGGCGCTGGACGAGGTCAATGTGGCGCGCTTTGGCGACTATATCAAGCGGTTCTGCCAGCAAACCCAGTTCATCCTGATTACTCACCGCCGCGGCACCATGGAGGTGGCCAACCGGCTCTACGGTGTGACCATGCCGGAAAAGGGCATATCCAAAGTGATCGGCATCCATGTGGATGAGATCGAAAGCAAGCATAAGGAGATGTTTGATGACATTCTTTGAGAAACTGAAGGCAGGCCTCAAAAAAACCAAGAACGCCATCTTTGGCAAGCTTGACGATTTGTTCAAGGCTTTCGTCCGCATTGATGAGGATTTGTTTGACGAGTTGGAGGAGCTGCTCATCGGCGCGGATGTCGGGGTCAGCGCCACCGAGGAGATTTTGGTGAGGCTGCGCCAGCAGGTGAAGGACACCCGCACCACCGACCCGAAAAAGGTCAAGGAGCTGTTGTTCCGGATTTTGCGGGAGATGATCGGGGAGGGGGTGTCCCTGAAGCTGGATACCGTCCCCTCGGTGATTCTGGTGATTGGGGTCAATGGGGTGGGCAAGACCACCTCAATCGGCAAGATTGCCTCCCAGCTCAAAAAGCAGCATAAAAAAGTGATGGTTGCCGCCGCCGACACCTTCCGCGCCGCCGCCGCCGAGCAGCTCTCTGTTTGGTGCGAGCGCGCCGAGGTAGAGCTGGTGCGCCAGGGGCAGGGGGCTGACCCTGCCGCCGTGGTGTTTGATGCCATCGTGTCCGCCAAAAGCAAGAAGGCCGACGTGCTTATTGTGGATACCGCCGGTCGGCTCCACAATAAGAAGAACCTGATGGACGAGCTTTCGAAAATCAACCGGGTCATCAGCCGCGAGCTGCCAGCCGCCGACCGTGAAAATCTGCTGGTACTCGACGCCACCACCGGTCAGAACGCCATCCTGCAAGCCAAGGAGTTCAAGGAAGCCGCCAACATCACAGGCATCGTGCTGACCAAGCTGGACGGCACCGCCAAGGGCGGGATTGTACTGTCCATCAAAAAAGAGCTGCAGATCCCGGTGAAGTTCATTGGTGTGGGCGAGGCGATTGACGACATGCAGCCCTTTGACGGGGAAGAATTCACAAAGGCATTATTCGAATGACAAAACTATTGCTGGCTACCCATAACGACCATAAGGTCAGGGAATTCAGGGCACTGCTTGCCGGGGACCCCGTCACACGGGCGCGCTTTGAGGTATACTCCCTCTCCGACATCGGCTTTCACGGGGAGATTGCGGAAAACGGCGCCACCTTTGAGGAAAACGCCCTCATCAAAGCCCAGGCGGTCGCCCGGGAGGGCTACCTGTCCGTCGCCGACGACTCGGGGCTGGAGGTGGACGTCCTGCACGGCGCGCCCGGCGTGCACTCCGCGCGCTATGCCGACCCGAACCGTGCAGACGATGCGGCCAACAACGCGCTGCTGCTCGCCCGCCTCTCGGATGTGCCGGCCCCGCAGCGAAGCGCCCGTTTTGTCTGCGCCATCGCCTGCGTCTATCCGGACGGTACTTTTTTCACCGTGCGGGGCAGTTGCGAGGGGCGCATCACCCGACAACCGCAAGGGCAGGGGGGCTTTGGCTATGACCCGCTGTTCTATGTGCCGGCACTGGGCCGCACCTTTGCCCAGTTGACGGGAGAGGAAAAAAACAATATCAGCCACCGGGGCAGGGCAACCGCCGCACTGATCGCCGCCCTGGGGCAAAGAGATAAGGAGCATCTATGCTGACCAGCAAACAGCGTGCAAAACTGCGCGGGATGGCGAGCCATACGGAGCCGATTTTTCAGATCGGCAAGGGCGGCATTTCGGAGGAAAGCTGCCTGCAGATCGGCCATGCGTTGGAGGCACGGGAACTCATCAAGGTCAGGGTGCTGGGCAACAGCGACAGTACCGCCGCCCAGGCGGCGGATATGCTCGCCCGGGCCACCGGGGCGGAGGTGGTGACGGTGACCGGCGCCACTTTTGTCCTGTACCGAGAGTCGAGCAAAAAGAAAAGGATCTTTTTCGATGAATGAGATTCGCCTTGGGATTTACGGCGGTACTTTCTCCCCCCCGCACCTGGGTCATGTGCATGCGGCACGGCGCTTCCTGGAAGGGCTGTCCCTTGACCGGCTGCTGGTCATCCCCGCCGGGATCCCCCCGCACAAAGACCAGCAAGACGGCGTGACAGCCGAACAGCGGTTTGCCATGTGCCGGCTGGCTTTTTCCGCCTTGCCCCGCACCGAGGTCAGCCGCATGGAGCTGGACAGGGCCGGCATCAGCTATACCTGTGATACTTTGGCGGCGCTGGCGGCACCGGGCAGACGCCTGTTTGTGCTGTGCGGCACCGATATGATGCTCACGCTGGACCGGTGGCGCCAACCGGAGAGACTGTTTGCCCTGGCGACATTGGTGCTGGTGCGGCGGGAATCCGACCCGGAGCTTACCCATGCCATTCGGGAGAAAAACCGGCAGTACCGGGCGCGATATGGGGCAGAAGTTGAGGTGCTGGACGGGGAGGTACTCACGCTTTCCTCCGCCTTCGTGCGGGAGCAGATACGAAAGGGGCGGCCGGTGTCGGAGCTTTTGGACGTGTCGGTGGCGGCTTATATCAAAGAACAGAGGCTGTACCAATGATCCCCCCCGAAGCCCTAAAGCGTCTGCGCGAGGATATGGAAGCCGCCCTGGATAGGGAGCGCTTCACCCATACGCTGGGGGTGGAGGCGGAGATCCTTTGGCTCGGCAACCACTTTCCGGGCACAGACCCGGACCGCCTGCGCGTCGCCGCCCTGCTACACGACCTCACCCGGCCACAGTCTGCCTCCGAGCAGCGCCGGCTCTGCCGCCACCTGCAAATCCCGCTGACCCCCGCCGACCTTGCCTCCCCCGCCGTCCTTCATGCCAAGACAGCCGCCAAACTGTCCGCCCGGCAGTACCCGCTGCTGGTGGACGACGAGATTGCCGGGGCGATCGCCAAACACACCACCGGCGACCCGGAGATGTCCCTCTTTGATCAACTGCTGTTTATCGCCGACTATACCGAGCCGGGCAGGGAACACCCCGCCTGCCGGCAGGTTCGTGCGTACCTGCACCAGGCCCTGCCCGGCGCGCAGGCACACGAGCGGGAGGCCATTCTCACCCAAGCGGTAGCCGACGCGCTGTGCCATACCAGGGACTACCTGCTGTCACAGGGGCTGCCCATCGCCCCGCAAAGTATCGCCGCCATTGAAGCGTTGCGCTGAGATGTCGCATAGCCCCCGCTTTCATGGGCGATACTACTCCGTATACACTGGTTGTAACGGAGGCCCTATGAAACACAAGCGATGGTTGACCCTGCCCCTCTTATTGCTCGCGATTTTTTTGCTGATTTTCGCCGGTTGCGGCTGTCTATCGGCGGAAACTCCCCCGCAGGCCGAAAAAAAGCTGCACAATTTCCTGATTGCCGGGTATGACGAGGCGGCCTGCAACACCGATGTGCTCGCCCTGGTCTCCTATGACGCGGCGGCCCATACGGTCAGCGTCATGCAAATTCCCCGTGATACCTATCTCAGCTCTGCCCCGTATCCCCATAAGATCAACGCGGTGTTTGCCGCCGCCTGCGCCGCGCGAGAGGATTCCCTGCAAGGCAAGCGGGAAGCCATGAGTCTCCTGCAACGCACGATCTGTGAGACCTTCGGCGTGCCGATTGACCACTATATAGCCGTTTCACTGCAGGACTTTGTGCAGATGATTGACCGCATGGGCGGGGTGGAGGTGACCCTCCCCTTTGATATGAGCTATTGGGACGAGGCGCGGCAGCGCACGGTGGCGCTGAAGGCGGGAAAACAGACATTAAACGGCCGCATGGCGGAGCAGTTTGTCCGTTTTCGCCGGGGGTACGCGGAGGGGGACCTTGGCCGCATAGACGCGCAAAAGCTGCTCATCGCCGCTTTGCTTGACAAGGCCGGGGAGATGAACATCAGCGTGATGGGCGTCGTTTTCACCGAGATGCGGGAGCATATGGTGACCGACGTGGGGGCGAGCGAGGCGCTGACCTATCTGGCGCATTTTCTCAAGGACTACCGGCACACCAAGCTCACGTTCATGAACCTGCCGGGAGAGGCAGTGACAGAGCGGCAGATTTCCTACTACGCCGCCAATCGGGCGGCGTCCGCAGAGCTGCTGGGGCGCTATTTCAGCCCCCGTCCGGACACTTACCGCGCGGCTGACTTTGACCCCCGGCGTGCCCTGGTGAGACCGGGGAGCGTATCGATGCGGCAGGTCTACGAGCGGCAACAGATGCCCTACCATATTTTCACCAAAGAAGAGCTGCAAGACATGCATATCAAAACAAAAGGATAGACGGAGAGACAACGATGCAAGAAACACAAGCACACGCCAACCTGCAAGGCGCCGGCCCCCAGACCTTAGCGGAGCGCATGGTGTCGATTCTGGACCGGAAAAAGGCGGAGAAGTTAGAGCTGTATCTGGTGCGGGATGTGACCATCATCGCCGACTACTATGTCATTGGGACCGGGCGCTCATCCACCCATGTCAAGGCCCTTGCCGATGAGCTGCTCTATGAAATGAGCCTGCACCAGGTCAACGCCGACCGCGTGGAGGGGCGAGAGGGCGCGTCATGGATTCTGCTTGACTTTGGCTCTGCGCTGGTACATCTGTTTGACAGTGCTTCCCGGGATTACTACCGGCTGGAACGGCTGCTCGGCGCTGAGCTACAGGTCGGCATTCACCACCTGCTACAGGACATACAAACAAACAACGCAAGAGAAACAGAGGAAAAAGAGTCATGAAACACGATTTTCAAACCATCGAAGCAAAATGGCAGGGCAGATGGGAACGCGACCATGTCTTTGCGGCTGCCAACGACTATACAAAACCCAAGTACTACCCCTTGGTGGAGTTTCCCTATCCGTCGGGGCAGGGACTGCACGTGGGGCATCCCCGCCCCTATACAGCGCTTGACATTGTGGCGCGCCAGAAGCGGATGCAGGGGTACAATGTGCTGTATGCCATGGGCTGGGACGCCTTTGGCCTGCCCACCGAAAACTACGCCATGCAGCATAAAATCCACCCCAAAACAGTGACGGAAAAAAATGTCGCCCGCTTCAAGAAGCAACTGCAGGCCTTGGGGCTGTCCTTTGACTGGAGCCGTGAAATCAACACCACCGACCCCGCATACTACAAGTGGACCCAGTGGATTTTCCTCAAGCTGTTTGAGGCGGGGCTGGCGTATAAGAAGAAAATGGCGGTCAACTTCTGCACCAGCTGCAAAGTGGTGCTGGCCAATGAGGAAGTGGTGGACGGCGGCTGCGAACGCTGCAAGGGTGAGGTCATCCACAAGGAAAAAGAGCAGTGGATGCTGAAAATTACCGCCTACGCCGACCGCCTGATTGACGACTTGGCGGAGGTGGACTTCATCGAAAAGGTCAAGACCCAGCAGACCAACTGGATCGGCCGTTCCATCGGCGCGGAGATCACTTTCCGTACCAATACCGGCGACAGTCTGACCGTCTTTACGACCCGTCCCGATACCCTGTTCGGCGCTACATATATGGTCATGGCGCCCGAACATCCCCTGCTTGCCAAGTGGGAGGGGCAATTAAAGAACCTCGATGCCGTCCGAGCCTACCGCACGGAGGCGAGCAAGAAGTCGGACTTTGAGCGCACCGAGCTTGCCAAGGACAAGAGCGGAGTGCGCCTGGACGGCGTGTATGCCGTCAACCCCGCCAGCGGCGAGCAGATGCCCATTTTCATCTCCGACTATGTGCTGGTAGGGTACGGCACCGGTGCCATCATGGCGGTGCCGGCACATGATGAACGCGACTGGGAGTTTGCCCGGAAGTTTGATCTTCCCATTGTGGAGGTGGTCGCGGGCGGAGACGTAAAGCAGGCTGCCTATACCGACACGGCAAACGGCGTGCTGGTCAGCTCCGGCTTTCTCAACGGCCTGGCCGTGCCTGCGGCAAAGCAAAAGATGATTGACTTTTTGCAAAGCGAGGGCATCGGGCAGGAGAAGGTCAACTTCAAACTCCGTGACTGGGTGTTCTCCAGGCAGCGGTACTGGGGCGAGCCCATTCCGCTGGTCAACTGTCCCGCTTGCGGCTTTGTGCCGGTGCCGGAGGCAGAGCTGCCCCTGACCCTGCCCGAACTGTCTGCTTACGAGCCCACCGATACGGGCGAGTCGCCGCTGTCGCTCGTGACCGACTGGGTCAACTGCGCCTGCCCGCGCTGTGGCGGCGCGGCCAAGCGTGAAACCGACACCATGCCCCAGTGGGCAGGCTCCTCCTGGTACTTCATGCGCTACTGCGACCCCCACAACGACCGCGAGGTTGCCTCCAAGGAAGCGCTGGCGTACTGGATGCCGGTGGACTGGTACAACGGCGGCATGGAGCACACCACACTGCACCTGCTCTACTCCCGCTTCTGGGCGAAGTTCCTCTTTGACCTCGGCGTGTTGCCCACGAAAGAGCCGTACCTCAAACGCACCTCCCACGGCATGATTTTGGGGGGAAACGGCGAGAAGATGTCCAAGACCAGAGGCAACGTGGTCAACCCTGACGACATTGTCGCCGAGTATGGCGCCGACACCTTGCGTCTGTATGAAATGTTCATCGGCGACTTTGAAAAGTCCGCCCCGTGGAACCCCCAGAGCATCAAGGGCTGCAAGAGATTTCTTGAGCGGTTTGCCGCACTGACCGAGATGACAGGCGGGGCAGGGACGAGCGCCCGGCTGGAAAAGAGCCTGCATAAAACCATCAAGAAGGTCACCGCCGACATTGCCGAGATGAAGTTCAATACGGCGATTGCCGCCATGATGACCCTGCTCAACGAGATTTACGACCACGGCAGCGTGGGTGCGGCTGACCTGTCGGTGTTCGCGCGCCTGCTCTCCCCCTTTGCGCCCCATATTGCCGAGGAGGTCTGGGAGGCACTCGGCAACCGGGGGTATGTATCGCTGGCCCCGTGGCCGACGCATGACGAGGCGAAAACCGTGGATGACACGGTGGAGGTGGCGGTACAGGTCAACGGCAAAGTGCGCGCCGTGCTGGCACTGCCCGTGGACGCCGCCAAGGAAAGCGTGCTGGCGCAGGCCCTGGCAGACACACGCGTCAGCGCCGCCATGCAGGGCAAGACGGTGGTCAAGGAAATATGGGTGCCCAATAAAATCCTCAATATTGTCGTGAAATAAAAAGCAAACCAAAAGCAGACACATCCTATGGCTGCGTCTGCTTTTCAGGAGGGGAATATGAACTGCGAAGGACTTTCGATCAACTTTTTAGGCGACAGCATCACCTTTGGTTTCGGGGCACTGCCCGCCCGCTCGTATGTCAGCTGCCTCAAGCGCGAGCTGCACTTAAAAGAGGCGCGCAATTACGGGGTGAGCGGCTCCCGCATCGCTCGGCAAAACAGCCCTCTCGACCTGGGGTTTCCCTTTGTTGACCGCTACAAGGGGATGGACGAGCAGGCAGATGTGGTGGTGGTCTTTGGCGGCACCAATGACTACGGGCACGGAGACGCCCCCATCGGCAGCTTTGAGGACCGCACTGAGTGCACCTTTTACGGCGCGCTGCACCTGCTCATGGAGGGCCTCATGGTCAAGTACCCTCTTGCCACCATTGTCTTCATGACCCCCCTGCATCGGCTGGATGACCACAAGCCGAGCAAGGGCAACAATCTCCCCCTCTCCGCCTATGCAGACATCATCAAGGAGGTGGCGGAGGCGTACGCCATTCCCGTGCTGGACCTGTACCGCACCAGCGGAATGCAGCCCAATGTGCCCACTAACCGGAAGCAGTACATGCCGGACGGCCTGCACCCCAACAGCAAGGGGCACGCCCTGCTGGCGTCCCGGCTCAAGGGCTTCTTGGAAAGCCTGTAAGCACGGACCTACCCTCTGTGCCGCTGACGGTACCTGCTCGGGGTGACCCCCGTGATTTTCTTGAAAACTTTGGAAAAATAGCTCTGGTCCTCAAACCCCAGCATCTCCGCGATTTGAATCATGTCCAGCTCCTTGTTCATGAGGTATCGTTTGCTGTTTTCAATCCGGACTTGGTTGAGGTATTGGCTGAAGCTGACGCTCATGCCCTCTTTGAACACTTTGGAAAAGTAAGCGGGGCTCAGGTAGACCGCCTTGGCGACATCCTCCAGCGTGATTTTTTCGCGGTAGTGGCGCTTGATATAGTCCACCGCCTTGTAGATGGTATCCATGTGCTTGACATTTTTGATGGTAAAGACACAGTCGGTGAAACGGACCATGATGCCCGACAGCCAGCTTGCCAGTCCTTCCACCGTCTGGTAGTGGTTGATCTGGTCGAGAAATTTGTAGTTCAGACCGAAAATCTGCTCCAGATCCGCCCCACCCTCCAGCGCCGCCCGGGACAGCAGCACGACCAGCTCCAAAATCCTTGCTTTCACCCGTTCAAAATCCTTGTTGGAGCTGTTGATAATGTGGCGCAAAATCTCGTCCAGGATCCGGATGGATTCTTCCTTTTCGCCTAAGGCAATGAGTGCGAGGAGCTCCCGTTCCTTTTCGATCGGGTAGGAGGGGGCGGCGTTGTCACTGCCCATGGTGTTGATGTAGTCGAGATACTTTTCCATATCGCGCCCCACCGTTTCCTCATCACCGATGTACTGCAGTTGCGCCGCACCGCTGATGAAGGCGCACACCGAAAAGAGCATCTCTGACAGGGCGGTCACCCGCTCGGGGGACAGTTCCGGTATGTGGCTCATCTCCGCGCGCAGGCGTTCTTTGTGTGCTTCGTCCAGCCGGTACTTTTGCATCACATCTTCGGAGAGGTACTCCTCACGGTCAATGAGCAGCACAGGTCCGCCGATGGCCAGTGCCACAATCGCGCCGTCGGTATAGACGGGAGAGGCGAAATGCACCAGTCCCATCGGACAGTAAAAAATATATTTGCCGCCAAAGCGCTCGGCTTGGTAGGCGGCGTAACGCAGCGTCCGCTGACACGCCACCGATTGCCCGGCAAGCTCACAGACTGTTTGGCAGAACCGGCAGTTCTGCCGCGCCCGGTACCCCGTCTCGTCCTGAGGGATGCTGCAACAGGGGATCCCTGTGGCCATCGAAAAGTACTCCATCTGCTCGTGAATGGTCTGGGTTAGCCTTTTTGCTTCGTTTGGCGTATTCAATCACCCCACCTCGCTTTCGTCCTTTTCCCGACACCGCTTGTTACCTTAGTATAGCATAAAACAAACAAAAAGAACAGGTTTTTTTACACTGTCCGCAGTGCGCCTGTCCTTGAGGTCCTCTATGAATTATAAATTACTCGCCTGCAAGGTCCTGCAAAGGGAATGCTCGCATCTGTGCGCCCAAAGTGACAACTTCATTGACATCACCTACCTAAGACAGGGGTTTCACAACACCCCCGCGCGTTTGCGCGAGTTGCTGCAGGCGGAAATTGACGCCATTGATGCAGAGTGCGACACCCATAGCAAGGAGATGTACTTCGACGCCATTCTGCTGGGCTACGGGCTATGCAGCAACGGCATTGTGGGGTTGCACTCCGCACGGCATACGCTGGTTGTCCCGAGGGCACACGACTGCATCACGCTGCTTTTGGGCAGCAAGGAGCGCTACCGGGACTACTTTGACGCCTGCCACGGCGGCATTTACTGGTACTCAAAGGGCTGGCTGGAAAACGCCCCCATGCCCTCAAAGGAAAGATACGACCAGCTTTTCAAGGAGTATTGCGAGCAATACGGAGAAGATAACGCCACTTATCTTCTGGCAGAAGAACAAAGCTGGCTCACCAGATACCAACACTGCAAATACATTGAATGGAAAGAGCTGCCCTTTGAGAGCGCGGCGGCGTACACCGAGGCATGTGCCGATTTCCTGCACTGGCAGTTTGAGCGATTGACCGGCAGCTCCCGACTGCTGGCGGATATGCTGGCGGGGCAGTGGGATCCGGACCGCTTTTTGGTGGTACCGCCGGGCGAGACTATCCGGCCCTCAAACGGCCCCGATATCCTGTCCTGCCAAGCCTGCCCGCCCGCCGATCCCTCCTGACCCCCCGCTCACCCGCCGTCGAGGCGGCTTTCTCACCGCGAAGCGGGATTTCACCGTGAAGCGATTTCGCCCGGTTGCAAGGGTGGATTTCAATAATAAAGCAGAGATTTGTTGTTAAACAAACCTCTGCTTTTTCTTGTCAAAGACTACCCAAAAGATACATTTCGGAGGTAAGACTACCCAAAAGATACATCTGAAAACCGCCTGCACGGGACGCAAAAAAGCCCTCGGCTTCCGACTGCTGCCGGTTGCCGAGGGCTTCCTCTTATCTGACATATTTCTGCTGCACGCGGGCTCCGCATTTGAACTCGACCTCGATTCCGTCGCTGTTCACGGTGATGCGTTCTACCAGTGTCTTCATCAATCCGGCGTCGTCCGTTTCCGCTATGCTGCCGTCCTGCAGTCCCTGCTCGAAGGCGTCGATCCATGTCTTGACTTCGGCGTATCTGGTTGCTGCCGTTTTCATCTCGGCCTGCCGCGCTTCGAGCTCTTTCATTCGCTCGCTGCATGCGCGGATCTCCGTATCGTATGCCTCTGCCGCGATGAGTCCGCTTTGCTTGTTCTTGTGGAGTGTGAGCGCCGTCTCCTGCAGCTCGATGATTTCCTGTTCGACCACCTCGCGCTCCTCTGCATTGTCCGGCTGCATCGCCAGCTGCGTCCCTTCCCGCACTGCCTCGATGACCTCTGCTGCGTTGTCCGCCATCTGCTTGATCGCGGCTGCGTAGGTCTTTTCCATGACGTCCTCACGCACATGGTGACTGTCGCATGCCGCTCGCCCGTTCACGATTCTGTAACTGCAGCCCCAGCTTGCTACCCGTTCGCCGGTACCCATCGTGCGTACCTGTCTGCGTAACATTGCTCCGCACTCACCGCATACCAGCAGCCCGCTGAACGGGTACTTGCTGGTGAAGCGGCTGTTTCCGACAGCCCTCGTTCCTGCTTCACGCCGGTTCTTCATTTCCGCCTGCGCCATCTCGAACATCTCTTTGTCGATGATCGCCGGATGCGTATTTTCTACGTAGTACATCGGTGCTTTTTCGCCGTCATTCTTCTTCCGGTGTTTTGTCAGGACATCCGGTTTATATGTCTTTCCGAGGATGGCGTTGCCCGTGTATTTTTCGTTTGTCAGGATGCTTTCGACCACGTTGTGCTGCCAGTGCGTTTTCCCGAGCGGCGTAAGGATTCCGTCCGCCTCGAGTCTTTTGCAGATTCGCGTCACCGTTATCCCTTCGATGAACTCTCTGTATATTCGCCGCACGATCTCGGCCTCCGCCTCGTCGATTACGTAGACCGTCAGACAGTTTTCGTCTTTTCCGTTTTTCTTATATCCGAGCATCAGTCCGGTGTTCAGGATGATTTCGCCGTTCTGGAATTTCCGCTGCCATGCCCACTTGATGTTCGTACTGATCGTCCGCGATTCCTGCTCGGCCATCGCTGCAAGGATCGTGATGAGCACCTCGCCGCCGGGCGTCAGTGTATCGATGTTCTCACTCTCGAAGTACACGCTGATGCCGAGGTCTTTGAGTTCGCGTATGTACTGCAGCGCGTCGACCGTATTTCTGGCGAATCGGCTGATGCTCTTGACGAGCACCTTTTCGATCTTGCCCGCGCGGCAGTCGTTTATCATGCGCATGAAGTTCGGTCGTTTTTCTGCTCTCGTGCCGCTGATGCCGGGGTCTGCATAGATGTCAACCTTCTCCCAGTCTTTGTTGCTGGCGATCATCTGCGTGTAGTGCTCAACCTGCCGCTCGAAATTGTCTTCCTGTTCTTCCTTTTCGGTCGATACTCGCGCGTATGCTGCTACCTGAAGCAACCGTCTTTGTGTCTGCGTCGCTGTCGTATCGAAGAGGTTGATACGCGGGATCTCACGCACGATTCGTCTTGCCGTTGTTGCCGTTGCCATTATGCTTCCTCCTTCTTGTTCCAACCGGGCTTGTTTCCGGGCTGCCCGTTCGAGTATGCGCGGGTGTATTCCGCGCCGTTATAGAACACGATTATTATCTTGACAGGAGGTGTTCGCTGTGCCTGCATCAGAAGCCGAACTCCTGCAGCATCGTTGCTGCTTTACCGGGCATCGTCCCGAAAAACTGAATGTTCCCGAAAAAGAAGTGATCGCCGCGCTGCGTCGTGAGATCATTGTTGCCGCCGATGATGGCTTTATTACTTTCATCACCGGCATGGCTCGAGGCGTTGACATCTGGGCAGCGGAAATTGTGCTCGAGCTGAAAGCGGCTGGCCGCCCTCTCCACCTGATCTGCGCAAGCCCGTATGAAGGATTCGAGCGTTCATGGTCGCCGGATTGGCAGCGCCGTTATAACAACATCCTTGCCGCTGCGGATCTCGTCCGGTACATCTGCCCGTCTTACAGCCGTGCCTGCTTCCAAATCCGCAACGAGTGGATGGTCGATCACTCCGCTCGTGTGATCGCTGCATATAATGGCGAATCTGGCGGAACGCGCAATACGATCGTGTACGCCGAGAAGCACGGTGTCGCCGTGCGCCATGTCCTCAAATTCTAACTGTAACGCAAAATGCCTCGTACCGTTCTGGTGCGAGGCATTTTTATGTTATGTCTTATTTTGTTTTACCCTCTGCTATAAAATATGTTTTTTTAATAAACTTTTCATAATCATTCAGAACAACGCTGTCATCAAATGTATCACGAATTTTTGTCGAGTAACGCATTAAATCAGTATCGTTTATTACGCTATTGTAATAATCTGCATAATCTTTGGAATCAATAAAGCTGTATGCTGGACTTTTTTCTTTCAAATGCAGTATGACAATAAGCGTTTTATCCGGCGTGTGAAAATACGAAGCCGGATCGTCTTTTGAAAGCGCAAAATACTTATCCAAATTATGTTCGGTCAACACATCGTATTTCTGAAAAGCGCCACCGTTTTTATAATATGGCACTTGCTCGAAAATAATAAAAATCTGAAAATACGGGATCGAATTCGACCTAATATTCGCAGTCTCCCCAAGCATGTTTTCAAAATAGTTGTTGCTATTTTGAGAATAATTTCTCATGACAAACTTTACAGCATAACCCGCAACCGGTTTTCCGCGCTTGCTCACCGTTATGTCAACATTTTTAGGGTAATACCTTCCTTGGATGCTTCCTTCTTTATCGTTTCCAATTCCTTGTGCCAGCACTGTATATTCGGGACCAAAGAGCTCCTTTATATCCCTTGCTATATGCCCGTGTAAGCTTTTGAGTTTTGCTGTGCTTCTTGATGTGTCTACACTCAGATAAGTCTTAAATGACTCCCTTACTACTTCCAAAAATTGTTGATTGTTTAACATGAAAATATTCCTCCGTCGTATGAAAATTTGTAATCAAGATATGCTTTTACGTCTTTTGATGAAAAAGTATAATAACCACCACTTTTATATTTTCCTAATAACTCTATATATGATATAAACTCATCCGTTTTCAACACCGCAATAATTTCTTTCATGTTAATGGTATCGCTTACAATATACAATCCACCATAGACTCCCGTTCCGGGCGGTGCCTCCGTAAACTTAAAGTCCTCTTTTGAACGAAGCAAAGAATTAATTGCCAGTTTGTTTTTGTATGTATCACTAATTGCTTGGCTACGTCCAAATGCATACCAGTAAACTGCTGCATCTTTTTCATTACTACGCTTAGTTAATTGAGCTTTGTTATCCACAAGATAACGATACAGTTTTTCATCTTTTTGTAACTCGTCTTCCAAAATTAAATTTCCCTTATGATCATACGGATAGAAAATCCTCTGCTCTACCCCTTTTGAAGACTTTATCACGGGAATAATATATTTTGATTGAAAATCGAATTCGTTAATAAAAACGCCATCACAAAGCGTTGCATATCCGTTCTTAACCGCTACGTCACTTTTCCCCAAGTTGAAAAGAATTTTGTGTAGAAGATGCAATTCCTCTTTCTTTGCAAAATAATAATTACCGGCTATTTGATAATCGTCTGGCTCTACAGTTTCCACATAATACGGAACCCTGTTCTTTTCGTCAAAACGGTAATAATCTACGCTTTGATTTTCTTCACCTTTTTTTAGTATTGTAATTGCAGTGTACGTAGTGGCATCAAATGCTTGAAAGTGTCTCAAATCAACAACCGTCGTGAGAAGCTTTTCTTGCGCCAAATACTTCCGCATGTATGCACCCGCAATACTATTGAAGTATGAACTCGGGGTAATATATCCGAGCGTTCCGGTTTCGTTCAGCATTTTGATCCCAAGCTCATAAAACACGATAAAAAGATCTGTCATCCCGTTCTGTGCAAAAGAAAACTTCTTTATTTCATCGAACGAGTCTCCCAAATTATGCACACGAACATACGGCGGATTACCTAAAACATAATCCATTTTCCCATCAAAACTTTTTATCGCTAATGCGTCTCCACAAAGAATATTCCATTCAACCTCAAATACATCGAACTGTTCCGCTACGCGACTAATGTTTTCTATGCATTTTTTCTGCTCAACTATTTCTAATTCTATTCCGTGTATATATGTTGCCAAATCTGATCTTAAATCATCAATACTATACCCTTGACTAATTGCTTCTGTGCAATATCTACGAACAATTTGAGTCAAAAATGCTCCATCGCCACAGCTATTATCAATCACGTGCTTTTTTAGTATTTTCGCACCATAATACCCAGCCAAATCAAGAATATTATCAACAATAAAGATTGGTGTGTAAAAACGACCATTCTCTTTTTCTGTCGTAATACTTTTTTGCATCGTTTTCATTCTTTTGTCCTTTCATTATTGTAAAACGGAACTAAATTGTCTCCTTTGAAAAGCAAAGCCTCTACCTGCTTCTTGTATTCCTCTTTCAGTTCATCCGGCGAGTTGATCGTCATCTTTCCGCCGAACTGGAACATCCAGCCCCAGAACGTCGGACTGACCTGTACCTTCACGGCCGCGATGATCGTCGTATCGTTGATGCGAAGCATCTTTGTGTCCTCGCCGAATTTATCGTAGACGACACCTATCAATTTGTCCTCGAACTGCAGCGTCACGTCGAGTGGATCCCCGCCGTACATTTTGAACGCCGATTCTGTGTATCCGGCAATGCTGCTGCGCAGTTCTTTTGCTTTATCCGAAATGTCCTCGTCCTTGACTTCGACCTGTTCCATGCGATCAAGCCGATAATTCACGGTGCAATCCTTTTGCGGAAAATACGAAACGAGGTAGTAGTTGTCTTCGTGAAATACCAACGCAACCGGCTCTGCTTGATAGTGGTGCTTATCGCGGCGATAGTGCTTCTGTCCGTTCTCATCCAGATCATAATAATAGAAGATGATCTTCTTGTTCGCCTTTATCGCTGTTTCAATGCGATCGACCGCGTAATAGATCATTTCGTTGTGGTGCTTCCGCGTGTTGAAGCAAACCATATTGTCCTTCAGCAGCTCTGCTTTGTGGCTGCCGCCAAGCGCCGCGACCTTATCGATGAGTTCCGCCGTTTTCTTATCGGTTATGAAGCTCGCTGCCTGAATTGCGTCGATCAAAATCTTGAGCTCTGCATCCGAGAAATTATCTTCCGGCACATAGTAGCATTTTTCGTGGTCAACGAAATAACTCATTACCTCGAAGCCATAATCGTTGAGTGCCTTCATGTCTTTTGACAACGTGCGGATGTCGCAGCTGATACCCATCGCTTCCAGACGTTCGCATATTTCTTTGCGGCGCATCGGATGTTGTTCATCGGTCTCGCGGCGTAGCATCTCCATGAGTTTAAGTAATTTTATTTTTTGTGAGCTTTCATTTCCCATGGCCGCCTCCGTAAACTACAAATATTCACCTTATAGTATAGCACATATCGTCGAAAAATGGAAGGGGTTAGCATACACTTTTTCGTTACTTCTGAATTTTTCTTTGTAAATTTTCTTCGGAGGAAGGTTCAAATCCGAGTGGGGCAACTTCTTTGGGTAGTCTTTGCAGGCGTAAAGACTACCCAAAAGTGTACCAGCATTTTTGCCGCGTTTTCTGCCTGCTGCAAACAAAAAACGGGCTCCGGAACAGCCGATCGACCGTTCCGAAGCCCATTTTCCCTTATTTTTGCCCGATTTTTCGCATATTTGCCCTGAAAAGCAAGAAAAAACGCCTCTTGTCTTGGTAGACAAAAGACGTTTCTTTTATGGCGCGCCCTGCAGGATTCGAACTTGCGACCTACCGGTTCGTAGCCGGGAACTCTATCCACTGAGCTAAGGGCGCATATGGCTGCTTGGAGCGGGTGATGGGAATCGAACCCACGCAACCAGCTTGGAAGGCTGGAATTCTACCATTGAACTACACCCGCGTTCGTTCAGCAGTTTGACCCGTGCGTACCGAAAAAGCAGTCCTTTCAATGGTACCTCGATTCTTCAGCAGCTTTTATATTATAATACAAGCGCATTTCTTTGTCAAGCCCGAACCGCTAAAAAAAGAAAATTCTTTTCCGTCGGCGCAAAGCCGCTTTTTCCGCAGAGTGGACGGCGGAAGGCTACCTGCGACGGCATGACTTTTTCACCCGGGCGAGGCAGGAGGAAACCAACAAAAGCCTTGTGCAGGAGGGAAGAATGTGGTACAATGGACACAACAACTCCAAGCAAGGGATGGCGGATCATGAGTTTTTTACAGCCCGACTATTATTTTGAGCATTTCAGAGAGGTCACACCCGACTTTTTGGCGGCGCTGGGGGTGCGGGCGCTGGTGCTGGACCTGGACAACACCATCGCGCGCTATGAGGACGCCGAGCCGTCGGACGAGGTGCTGGCTTGGTTTGCCGGACTGCATGAGGCGGGGGTGCGTACCGCCTTTGTCTCCAACAACAAGGCGGCGCGGGTAGAGCTCTTCAACCGAAAGCTTGCCATCCCGATTTTTGCCGCCAGCAAAAAGCCGTTTATCCGCTCCATGAAGGAAGCCATGCGTGTCCTTGAGAGCCACCGCGAGAACACGGCGGTGATGGGTGACCAGATTTTTACCGACGTGTTGGCGGGGAAGTGGGCAGGGGTGCGCACCATTCTGGTCTCGCCGCTCAAGGACAAGACCGACTGCTTCACACGCCTCAAGCGGCTGTTTGAGCGCCCCATCCTGGCAGCCTATCACAAAAGGGAAGAGAAGAAAAAACATGGAAAGTAACAGAAAGAGTCCCTGGTTCGGTCCGGCCGGCAACAGCGAGAGTTTCTACGCCGCCGGTTTTAAGCGGACGGTGGATGCGCCCGCCTTCCTGGCGTCCCTTGGGCTCAATGCGTATGAATATCAGGGGGGCAGCGGCATCACGGCGGGCGAGGCGACCCTGCGGGAGATCGGGGCGGCCGCCGCGACGCGGGGCATTCACCTGTCCCTGCACGCCCCCTACTATATTTCCCTGTCGGGCGTGGAGCCCGACAAACGCCTGAAAAGCATCGACTATATTGAGAAAAGCCTGTGGGCTGCCAAACTGCTGGGTGCCCGGGTGATTGTGGTGCACACCGGCAGCGCCGCCAAAATCAGCCGGGAGGAAGCCATGGCATTGGCGGCGGACACCCTCTGTCAGACGCTGGCGAAGCTGGACACGGGCGGGGTGAGCATCGGGCTGGAGACCATGGGCAAGGTCAATCAGCTGGGCACCCTGGACGAGGTGCTGAAGCTGTGCGTCATAGACCCGCGGCTGGTACCTGTGGTGGACTTTGGGCATATGCATGCGCGGGAGGGCGGCACTGCTTTCCTTGATGGCGACGACTACAGGCGGGTGTTTGACCGCATTGGCAGTCAGCTTGGCGACTCGGTGGCCCGCAACCTGCACTGTCACTTTTCCCGCCTGGAGTGGACAGGGGCGGGGGAAAAGCGGCACCTGACCTTTGCGGACAAAACCTACGGGCCGGATTTTGAACCGCTGATGGAAACGATCTGCCGCGAAAACCTGACCCCCACCATCATCTGCGAGTCGGCCGGCAGCATGGCGGAGGACGCGCTGGCTATGAAAACTTACTATGAAAGGATTGCCGCCGTATGAGTCTGAAACTGCAAAAAGTCAGAGAGGCCATGCGGGCGGCAGGCCTGGATGCCCTCTTGGTCACCTCCGAGCTGAACCAGCGCTACCTGTTGTCCTATGAGAGCACCAGCGGGCTGGTCGTTGTCACCGGAGAGGGGGCGTATATGCTCACCGACTTCCGCTACTATGAGGAGGCGTGCGCGCAGGCAGATCCCGCCTTCACCGTGGCGATGCCCGCCGACAGGGTAGGGTATGTCATCGAGGTACTGCAGGGGGCAGGGGTGCGCAATGTGGGCTTTGAGAGCGATACATTGACCGTGGACGCCCATGAGCTGCTGTGCCGTCAATACAGCGCTTTTACGCTGGTGGCGGCGAGCAAGCTGGTTGCCGCGCTCCGCATGGTGAAGGATGAGTCGGAGCTTGCGCATATCGCCCGCGCCCAGGCCATCACCGACCGTGCGTTCACCCATATCCTGTCCGTCTTGCGGCCGGAGATGACCGAGCGGGAGGTGGCGCTGGAGCTGGAGTTTTTCATGCGGCAAAACGGGGCGGAGCGGGCGGCATTTGATATCATCGCCGTCTCCGGGACGGCCAGCGCCCTGCCGCACGGCAAGCCCCGCGATCTTCCGCTGCAGGCGGGTTTTCTGACCATGGACTTCGGCGCGGTGTACGAGGGGTACTGCGCGGACATGACCAGAACCGTGGTCATCGGGCGGGCAGACGCCGAGATGCGGGCGGTATACCGCACCGTACTGGCGGCACAGCAGGCGGGATTGTCCATCCTGCAGGCAGGCATTGACGGCTACACCGCCGACAAGGCCGCCCGTGACATCATTGACGCCTCCCCCTACCCGGGGAGCTTTGGGCATAGTTTAGGGCACGGTGTGGGGCTGTACATTCACGAGTCCCCCCGGCTGGCCGCCAGCGCCCGGGACGTACTACTCGAGCCCGGCCATGTCGTCACGGTGGAACCCGGCATTTACCTGCCGGGACGGTACGGCTGCCGCATCGAGGACATGGTACTCATCACCGAAGACGGGGTGAAGAATTTCACGCAAAGCAGCAAGGAGCTGATCGAGCTGTTCTGAGTGCGCTTTTTGAAGGTTTGGCGTATTTTTGCCGAATTGCTGGAGAGGCGACTGAAATTCTTTTCAATTTCTATTGCAAACAGAGGGATTTTGTAGTAAAATAATGATACATGAGCAGAGTGCTGCTCTTTTGGGGAAACTGTCTATGCAGCGGGTGGACAGGCTGCTTTCTCCGACAAACCGAACGTGACCGCTGAGAGACAGGTGTGTTTTATGGCAACAATATCCGCGGGCGACTTCAGAAACGGCATCACATTTGAGTACGAAGGCAGTCTGATGCAGATTGTGGAATTCCAGCATGTCAAGCCCGGCAAGGGCGCGGCATTTGTCCGCACCAAGATGAAAAATGTCATCACCGGTTCGGTGGTGGAGACTTCCTTCAACCCCACAGCGAAATTTGAACAGGCGTATATCGAAAGAAAAGAGATGCAGTATGTCTATAAGGACGGCGAGCTGTATTTCTTTATGGATATGGAGACGTATGACCAGCAGCCCATTTCCGCCGACAAGCTGGGGGACAACTTCCGCTTTGTGAAGGAAGAGACGATGTGCAAGATTTCCTCCTGGAAGGGCGAGGTCTTTCAGATCGAGCCTCCCACTTTTGTTACCCTGAAGGTCGTGGAAACCGAGCCGGGCGTGCGCGGCAACACCGCCACCAACGTGCAAAAGAGTGCCACGCTGGAAACCGGCGCCACCATCAAAGTGCCCATCTTCATCAATGAGGGCGACCTCATCAGAATCGACACCCGCGAAGGCGGCTCCTACCTCGAGCGCGCCTAATCCTTAGCTCCCGAGGCAAACATCCGGCAGGGGTTTGCTGTGTGCGGGGGGACCGTATCCAAAGCATCCTTGTACCATTCTGCCGCTGCAAGCCGTCTCCTGCCGGCAAGCGTGGTATTCACCGCCCCGAGCGGGGGGCCTTATCAAAAATACTGGGAGGGAAACACATGAAACCAAACGAAAAGGCAGCCTATCTGCAAGGCTTATTTGAAGGTCTTGACATAGACAAAACCACCCCCGAGGGCAAGCTGTTCACCGCCATGCTGGACACCGTCTCGCTCTTTGCGCAAGAGCTGACGACCCTGAAAGAGAAGATACAGGAAGTCAACGACTATGTGGAGGAAATCGACGACGATCTGGCACTGCTCGAAAACGAGTTCTATGATGATACAGAGGACGAGGAGGACGCGCAGGACGACGAGTACGACGAGGTGGACTTTTTCGAAGCCACCTGTCCCTCCTGTGGCAAGGTAGTTTGTTTTGACGACTCCAGCCTGGATCCCGATGAGCTCTCCTGCCCGCATTGCGGTCAGAAGCTGGAGTGGGAGGCCGGTTGCGGCGGCGACTGCTGCGGCGGCACGTGCGATTGCTCTGCCGACCACAGCGAGCAGGAGTGACTCCGCTACCGTCTATGCAGCGCGTGCGTCTGTGAAAGCCCCGGGGCTACACAGACGCACGCGTCTTTTGCTTCTCGAAATAAGTTTTAGATACGGTCGATGGAGATGAACGTTTGGTAGGCGGGGTAGAGCTCCATGATTTTGTGTTCCACCGCTTCCTTGATGGCGTCGTCGGTCAGGGGCAGCTCAAAGGGCGCGTTAATCTCAAAAATGAGGGCGGGATGGACATCCCCCTGTACCAAGCGGAAGTCATGGATGCCCAGGCCCTCCTCCACCTCCGCCGTCAGCTCCGCCACCGTGTCCCGCAGGGAGTCTACCCACGCATTGTCGGTGACCACCGGGTCCATATGAATGGTACACCGCACGGCGAGCTCCCGAAACAAGCGCTTTTCAATGGCGTCGATGGTGTCGTGGGAGTCAAAAACATCGGCGGCACCGTCCACCTCCGCGTGCAGGGAAGCGATGACCTGCCCCGGCCCATAGTTGTGTATGATCAGGTCGTGGATACCCAGCACCTGTGGGTATTGCGCGACAATCGCCTCAATGCTCCGCACCACTTCCTTGACAGGGGCGGTTCCCAGCAGGTGGCTTTGTGTTTCTCTGAACAGCTTGACTCCTGCCACAACAATCAGCCCCGCAACCAGCAGCCCCATGTACGCGTCGCTGTCAAAGCCGGTCAAGCGCAAGAGGACGCCGGAGAGCAGTACCCCTGCCGTGGCGAGCATGTCGGTCAGGCTGTCGAGGGTGGTGGCGCGCAGTACGGCGGAGTCAATCGTGCGGCCGATGGTGCGGTAGAACAGCGCCAGCCAGAGCTTGGCGGCTATAGAGACCGACAGTACCAGCAGCGACCACAGGCTGAAGGTGGTTTGTGTGGGCGTGATCATTTTGGCGACAGAGTCAAACAGCAACTTGCCCCCCACCCCGATCACCAGCACCGAGACCAACAGGGAGGTCACCTGCTCGATACGCCCGTGTCCGAACGGGTGGTCGCGGTCGGGCGGTTTGGTGGAAAGCTTGAAACTCAACAAAGAGACCAGCGAGGTACCCGCGTCGGAGAGGTTGTTGAAGGCATCTGCTCCGATGGCAATCGAGCCCGTGACAGTCCCCACCGCAAACTTGCCGGCAAAGAGCAACACATTGACCACAAGGCCCACCACACCCGCCAAAGTGCCGTACCTGCGGCGAACCGCCGCCTCCCTGGTGTTTGTGCGGTCGCGCACAAACAAAGCAATCAACAGTCGGGTCATCCCACCCTCCCTTCTCACACAATCACAGGCCCCTCACACCGGGGGCATCTTTTGAGTTGTTTTCTCCCGCACCCTTTACATTTCCGGCTTTGTCTGCTATCATGTAAACAGGAGGACGAAAACCATGGATGAGCGTATGTATGCTGTGGCTGTGGGCAGTGCCCCGGACGGGACGCCCGGCGGCGTCACTGCCAAATCTGCCCTGAAACAAACATCTTTTTTTATTGCTTCTGTCCGCGCCCGCGGCGGCCATTTGCTCAAAATGGTATGTCCCGCGGAGGGCGGAGCAGGGAGTTCGTCGCTGCAAAATGCGATGCTCCGGTATCTGCGCCGGCTGAAAAAGGAGGGACGCATCCAGTTTTTCATCCCGGGTGAGTCCTTCGGACCACAGGATGAGGCCAGTCGGTATGTGCAGGACAAGTTTCCCTTTGTGAGCACCGACCCCGACTGGAATGCCGGCAACCGACACATCGTTGTGGTGTGCTTATAGTATACGAAACCTGTGCTGATTCGGCAAACCGAGTGAGCACAGGTTCTCTTTTTGTCGTCGCGATGCAAGAGGCAGGGTAGGTCACGCCGCCTCTATGTAGGGTGCGGGTTAGGCAACCTTTTCCAGATACTTGACGACATCCCCCACAGTGATAAATGTGTGCAGGTCCTCGTCGTCAATGATGATGTTGAATTTTTCCTCACAAAGTAAAATCAAATCCGCCAGTTCCAGCGAGTTGACCCCCAGGTCGTTTGCGAGTTCCGCTTGCAGCGTCACCTTGCCGGGCTCGACGTTCAGCTCGTCAATCAACAATTTTTTTACCTTTTCAAACATGGAAATTCCTCCAAATATACATGATGGATTTGTTCAGCAGCTCATCCGCAACCGGACGAGCTTTGCACTACAAGTATTCATTTTAATTCAAAACTGTCGTTTTGTCAAGTATAATCGCTAAAAAGGTGAAAACAGCGGGTTTGTCCACTCTCACAGTTTATGTATATGCACTTTTCTGCCCTTTTACCCCTAAGTCCTTTACATTGTTTTTATTTCATGCTATAATGAGCAAAACATACACGACAAAAGGTGCGACTATGCGAAATATATTACTTCGTCTGACCGGTCTTTTCCGCCCGAAACACGCCGGTACCGGCGTGGAAGCCATTGTCGGCGAGCGGGTGACGGTCAGCGAGCGGATTGACAACCTGTCCGGCTGCGGCGCGGTGAAAATTCGGGGGCAGGAGTGGGCTGCCCGTTCGGTCTCGGAAGGGCTTACTTTCGAGCCGGGGGATATGGTCACCGTGGTGGCCGTGGAGGGCGTGAAGTTAATCTGCAAATAATCACATAAACGGGGTGCCCACACACGGCAAGGCCGGAAAGCGGCAGGAAAAATGCCGCAAAGGAATCAAGCATGGATATTTTTGTATCAGCCTGCGCCCCGGTGGCTGCGGGCGGGGGACTTTATCGGTACACCCTTTTACCGACCGGACAGTTGCAGGAGACAGGATACTTTCCTTGCCCGGAGCCCATGTATGCCGTGTACGCGGAGGGCTTGCTGCATGTACTGCTGAACGCCCCCTTCGCCGGCTCGGCCGACAGCGGCGTGTTCACGGTAGACCCTGCGTTTCGGAACCCCTCCGCACTGCGCTCCACTAAGGGACAGGTCGCCTGCCACCTGGCGGTGCAAAGCGGCGAGCGCTACATTGTCAACTACCTCAGCGGCAATATCGTGCGGGGGGAGAGCCAAGAGCTGCGCCTGAGCGGGCAGGGCTGTCGTCCCGACAGGCAGGAGGCACCCCATACGCACTGTGTCGGCTTCAGCCCCGACGGCGCCTATGTGCTTGCCACCGACCTTGGCACCGATACGCTTTATGTCCTTGACCGCGAGATGCATGTCAAAGGCTCGGCCAAGGTCCCTGCAGGCTATGGGATACGGCACTTTGTCTTTTCGGCTGGCGGGGAGTATGTCTATGCGGTGAATGAACTGGTTCCCTCTGTCAGCGTTTTTCGCTACGAGGCGGGCGGGCTTTCTCATCTTCTCACCGAGACAGTGCCCTGTACGCACCCACGGGCGAACGGCGCCGCCATCCGGCGCTCGGAGGACGGACGGTATTTGTATGTCAGCGTGCGGGAAGAAAACGCCCTGTATGTGTACCGGGTGCGCCAAGCCGCTCTGCAACTGCTGCAAAAGCACCCCTGCGGGGGCGACTCGCCCCGGGACTTTCACCTAAGTGGCAGGCTGCTTTTGTGTACCAATGAAAAAAGCGATAACATCACCGCCTTCACCCTTGCGGACGGCCGTATCACCGGGACCGCTCAAACCCTCAAAGCGCCCGCGCCCCTGTGCGTCCTCTTTGTTGACTGAAGGGAACACCCGCCGTCTGCCGCCGGCAATCGCCGCCGCATATGGCAGGGATGATGGGTACATCCTCACCGTTGATTCAGCGTATTCGATCAAAACAACTTGGGCACTGTATGCCGTGAGGCATACAGTGCCCAATCCCTTTTCTTTACGAGCGTGGGGGATGTTACAGAATAAAGATGTTGTGCTGTTTGCACAGGTTGACCATTTCCTTATCCCAGACCGATACCTGGACCTCGCCGATATGCGCCTTTTGGAGGAGCAACATGCAGAGGCGGGACTGACCGATGCCGCCGCCGATGGTGAGCGGGAGTGCACCTTCGAGGATCCCGCGATGATAGTCGTACCGCAAGCGATCCTCGCACCCTCTGGCACGCAGCTGCGCCTCGAGCGAGCGGCTGTCTACCCGAATGCCCATGGAACTGATTTCCATGGGTTGCTGCAGCACCTCACTCCAGAACAAAATATCGCCGTTGAGCGCCCAGTCGTCATAGTCCGGTGCTCTGCCGTCGTGCGGGATGCCGCTTTTGAGCGGGGCGCCGATTTGCCGGATAAACACCGTGCGATGCAGGCGCGTGATCTCATGCTCCCGCTCTTTGGGAGAGAGGTCGGGGTAGGCGTCCTCTAACTCCTGCGAGGTGATGAAGTAGACCGGCTCTTTCAGCGTATGTGTCAGGACGGGATACGCCGCCTGCAGTTGCTGCTGTGTGCGGACAAAGGCGGAGACAATCTGCTGGACCACCCCCTGCAGGAATTCGGGGGTGCGCTGGTGTGCTTCAATCACCAGCTCCCAGTCCCACTGGTCAACAAAAACAGAATGCAGGTTGTCCATGTCGTCGTCGCGGCGGATGGCGTTCATATCGGTGTAAATGCCCTCGCCCGCCCGGTAGCCGTACCGCCACAGCGCCTGCCGCTTCCACTTGGCCAGCGACTGCACAATCTCGGCGTCACTGCCCAGCGCCCGCACTGAAAAGGACACCTTGCGCTCCACGCCGTTCAGGTCGTCGTTGATGCCGCTGTTGGCATGTACCACAATGGGGGCGGTGATGCGGTCAAGGTGCAGCGCCTCCGCCAACTGGTGTTGTACGGTATCCTTGATGAGCTTGATCGCCTTTTGCGTCTCTCTGAGCGGCAATGTTGAACGGTACCCGTCCGGTATAATCAGTCCCTGCATATGCTCTCCTAAGCTGCACCGCTTGCGGGTGCCTGGGTTTGTATGGATTATACCAAGATTTCAGGGGATTGTCAATTGACACAGCAAAAGTTGCAGGAAATCATGCTCCGATTTGCAAAAAAAGACTTGACTTTGTGCCGAAATGGGTATATAATGAACATAGTTTATAAAATAACAAATTTCACAATTAAAGAAAATCAAGAAAGTGAGGTGGCGCATATGGATACCAAACTGCTGGTGGTAGACGACGACCCCAACATTTGTGAGTTGCTGCGCATTTATTTTGATAACAAGGGCTACAAGGTCATCACCGCCGCTGATGGGGCCGAGGGGGTCCACTTTTTCAAAATCTATGAGCCCGATTTGGTCCTGCTGGACATTATGATGCCTAAGAAGGACGGCTGGCAGGTCTGCCGGGAAATCCGGGAAATCTCCCCCAAACCAGTCATCATGATCACCGCGAAGGGCGAGGTTTTTGACAAGGTGCTGGGGCTGGAACTCGGGGCAGACGACTTCATCGTCAAGCCCTTTGACATGAAGGAGCTGTCCGCCCGCATCAAGGCGGTCCTGCGCCGCTATCATGCGCACAGCAAGAGCAATGACAACGAGGTAGTGAAGTTTGAGAACATTGAAATCAGCCTGCAAAAGTACGAGCTGAAGCTCAAAGGCAAGCCGGTGGACATCCCGCCCAAAGAGCTGGAGCTACTCTATTTTTTAGCCTCCAACTGCAACCGCGTTTTCACCCGCGACCAGTTGCTGGACAAGGTCTGGGGCTTTGACTACTTAGGGGACTCGAGAACCGTGGATGTGCATGTCAAGCGTCTGCGTGAAAAGCTGGAGGGGGCCTCCAACAAATGGACCCTGAAGACCGTCTGGGGTGTGGGGTATAAGTTTGAAATTCTGATTTAAGACTTCACCGTGCCCTGTGGCCGTGCGGATGCGCCGCGGCAGTGCAAGCGTGGTGATGCCTGGTGCCCGTCCACAGAAAACTCCCCTTGCGCCGCAGCGGCGCAAGGGGAGTTTTCACGCAGTGTTGCAGGCGACAGCGACTCGCCCGTTATTTCGCTTGCTGTTTGGCTCGGTGTTCGGTGAGCAGCTTGCGGATGCGTTTGGACTGGTCTAACAGCCCGCTGGTGGTCTGGTCATGGTTCAGGGTGTCGATGATGTAGGCGACAAACTTGCACATGTTGACCTCGACATACCATTCCCGTGAGAGTAGCTCGGGGGTGCGGTAAATCAGGTTGGTGGTGAAAATGCGGGTGATGATGCCGTCGGCAAACGCCTTGTCCATATTGTCAAGCCCATTGCAGAACAGGCCGAAAGTGGCAAAGACGAAAATACGGCGGGCACCCTTCTCCTTGAGTTGCTGTGCCACGTCCAGAATCGAGTCGCCGGAGGAGATCATGTCGTCCACCACGACCACATCTTTCCCCTTGACATCTCTGCCCAAGTACTCGTGCGCCTCAATGGGGTTCTTGCCGTTGATAATCACCGAATAGTTGCGGCGCTTGTAGAACATGCCGAGGTCGAGTCCCAAGATGGATGAGTAGTACATACACTTGCTCATACCGCCCTCGTCGGGGGAGATGATGACCATCTCGTCGGGCTCGATTTTGATATCCGGGTACTCGCGTACCATGGCCTTGAGCATCTGATAGCTGGACCGGCAGTTGTCAAAGCCGCCCAGCGGGATGGCGTTCTGTACGCGGGGGTCGTGGGCGTCAAAGGTGAGCAGGTTGGCGACGCCCATATTCATCAGTTCCTGCAGGGCGAGGGCGCAGTCCAGCGACTCTCTGCCCGAGCGTTTGTGTTGTCTGCCCTCGTATAACATGGGCATAATGACCGAAATTCGCCGCGCCTTGCCGGCAATGGCGCCGATAATGCGCTTCAGATCCTGGAAGTGGTCGTCAGGACTCATGGGCACGGTCTTGCCGTACATGTTGTACGTGACCCCGTGGTTAAAGCAGTCGCAGATAATGTAAATGTCCTTGCCGCGCTGGGAGTCGCGGAGGATCCCCTTCGCCTCGCCGGTGCCGAACCGGGGGCACGCCGCGTCGGAGATAAAGGTTCCATCGCTGTTATGGCGGCGCCATTCCTGTAAGAAGGCGTCCACTTGCGAGACAAAATCTTCGCAACCCTGCATACCGATGACACTGAGTTCTCCAAAAATCTCTGCGCTCATGTTTTTCTCCCTGCTTCATTGATTTTGTACTACCGGTGTTTTCTGATGAATACACAGATCCTGAATGTCCGCGCCCATGCGGGTAGGGGCAGCCCAACGGATGCCGTTTTTGATAATCTGCTGCACATGAGGGTCAAAGAAGGAACGGCAGCTTTCATGGCCGGGATGGAAGTAGAAAATGCGCCCCAGCCCCCGACGAAAAGTCGCCCCGCCCCGGAGCAGGTTTCCGTCCTCAAACCAGGTGGCGAAAATCAGCTCGTCGGGTGGGGGGATGAAAAACGGCTCCCCGTACATTTCCTCGAACAGCTCAAAGTGGGAAGGGATGCCGGCGGCGATGGGGTGGGAGGGCATCAGGTTCCACACAATCGCCCGTTGCTCTCTGCCCCAGCGGAGGTTGCCGGTGGCGCCGACAATCTGTCGGAAGGGTTTGCTGTGGTGAGCCGAGTGGAGCGGAAGAAAGCCCATGCCTGCCAGCACCCTGGCACGCACCCGCTCGACCACCGTATCAGACACTTGCTGGTGTGCCATATGTCCCCACCAGAGCAGGACATCGGTTGCGGCGAGTACTTCCTCAGGCAGTCCGCAGTCCGGCTCGCTCAAATCGGCCAGGCGCACTTCCATGTCCGGACAGTCTGCCAAAACCGACTGCAGGTACCCGTGAATGCCGCTTGGGTACAGGGCCTTCACTTCCGGGGCTCGTTGCTCGTGGAGAAACTCATTCCAGATTGTCACCCTGATTTTCATCAAAACCACCTCTATCCCCAGCTTGCACTTCTATTATAGCACACCCGTCCGAGAAGTCAAGAGCAAGGAGGACAAAAAGCTGTCGCCGGCCCCCTCGACAGGTATCAATTTGAGCGGAGCGTCATAGGATGTACTGTGCCTTTCTGCCATCCCACACCACATGAAAAGGAGAGCATCACTTGTGAATCAATTGCAGCCTTACAACAGCACCGGTTTCATGATTGTGCAGGCCGTATCGGCAGGAGGGGCGTTCCCTGTCATCGACGCGGTTGTCACCATTAACGGTGTTGACCCACAAAACTCGGATATCCACCTCGTCCTCAGAACCGACCAAAGCGGGAAAACCGATAAAATTCCCCTGCCGACACCCCCCAAGGAGCTGTCTTTGACGCCCGGGAACCCCTCTCCCTATGCCAAATACAATGTGTCCATCTTCAAGGAAGGCTACCGCTTGGAAGAAAAAATTGACATTCCGGTGTTCAGTGACATCACCTCCATTCAGTTCGCCAACATGGTCCCCACCGAAGTATTTGAACCGGGGTCGTGACAAAAGAAAGAGACGGTCTATCTCCTGACGTCAGTTATACCGAAGAGCGAGGGCGAAATTATGCCGGCTTTACCGTACATTCCGGAATTTATCACCGTTCATTTAGGCCCGCCGGACAGCGACGCGCCGAATGTCACCATCCCCTACATTGACTATATCAAGAATGTCGCCTCCAGCGAGATCTTTCCGACCTGGCCGGAGGCTGCCATCCGCGCCAATATTTTAGCGCAAAATTCCGTGGCGCTCAACCGGGTGTATACCGAGTTTTACACCAGCCAAGGGTACCCCTTTCAAATCACCAATGACACCAGCATTGACCAGGCGTATGTGCATGGGCGTCAGATTTACGATAACATCTCTCAGATCGTGGACGAAATTTTTTCGGACTACATCAAGCGGCAGCAATTTGTCGAGCCTTTGTTTGCCCTGTATTGCGACGGGGTAGAGGTGGCATGCGAAGGGCTCTCCCAGTGGGGCACCACCGAGCTGGCAAACCAGGGGCTGGGGCCCTATGATATTCTGACACGATATTACGGAGACAACATCGAGCTGGTCAGAGATGCGCCGGTGCAGGGGCTGCTGGAGTCCACGCCCATCGCCCCGCTGACCGTCGGCAGCCGGGGAGACCCGGTGCGCACGGTGCAAATTCGCTTAAACCGCATCTCCAACAACTACCCCGCCATCCCGAAAATCAATCCCGTGGACGGCCTCTATGGCCCTGCCACCAAGGCGGCGGTCACTGCCTTTCAGGAGATTTTCGGGCTGACTCCGGACGGCATTGTCGGCGATGCGACCTGGTACCGCATCCTCTATATCTATAACGCGGTCAAACGGCTCGGGGATCTGGGCTCCGAGGGACTGCTGATTGAGGACTTGCCCCGCCAGTTCACCAGAACACTGCGGGAGGGTGACGCGGGCTTGGATGTGATCGTGCTGCAATACTACCTGTCCTACATTGCACAGTTTCTGTCCGCCGTTCGTCCCCTTGACATTGACGGTTCTTTTGGCCCGAACACCACCCAGAGCGTCAAGGATTTTCAGGCTTTGTACGGACTGCCTGTCACAGGCGTGGTCAATGAGGCGACCTGGGACAGAATCTACCAGGTATATCTGAGTCTGCTGACCACCGTTCCTCTGGCGTATCGGGAGGGCGTGGTGGTGCCCTTTCCGGGCAATGTGCTGCGGTTTGGCATGGAAGGAGCGGATGTCCTGCTGCTGCAAAATTACCTGAACTACATCGCGCGCATTTACCCCGAGATTCCCACCATTCCCGCCACCGGTTACTTTGGCAACCAGACGCAGGGCGCGGTGGAGGCCTTTCAGAACACGTTTGGGCTGGCGGGCACGCCGGGGGTGGTGGATGCGGCGCTGTGGCATTCGCTGACCAGAATTTATGACGATTTGTTCCGGGGCAGCCAGGCATCCACCGGCCAATTCCCCGGCAATACCATCTCTTAAGGAGGTGTGAGATGCACGAACAGTTTTATGATATCCTTGACCCCGCCAACGCCGTCTGTCTGGTGCAGGAATTCCTCTACGAACTGCATTGCGAGAGCGAGCGCATCCCCGTCCTCTACCCCGACGGCATCTATGGGGAAGAAACCCGAGAGGCGGTACGCTGCTTTCAGTTGCTCGAACATTTGCCGCAGACAGGCGAGGTGGATTACCACACCTGGCAGCGTCTGTATCAAAGGTATGCGGAATGCAAGGAGAGGCGGCTCATGAGCGCGCAGCCCACGGTGCCAAAGAGTGCCTTCCCACTGACGCTGGGCAGTCGGGGGTATCCGGTGATCATCCTGCGCGCCGCGCTGAATGAGCTGCGCACATACTACCCGGACTTGCCCCTGCAACCCATCAGCGGCATCTACCAGTACACCACCGCCGACGCCGTGCGCCAGTTGCAGAAGGCGTACCTCATGGAGGCGAGCGGCGTCGTGGATATGGAGACATGGAATCGTATCCACCGCGACCTGCACACCCGCTTCAAAATGGCGGAGGCGAGGGCGCGCACCGCCCCCCCTGTGCCATAGTGCCGGGGGCTTGTGGAGACAGGGCGGTGGGCGTGCCCTTCCAATGCGCGCCCCCGATTTTGAAAAATCAAGAAAAACCATGATTTTGAGAGGAAACCACCTTTTTTTCGGGCATAATTAAGTGTACTTGGTTATGCCCGTTTTTATTTGACTTTCTTTGACTTTGACTTTCTTTGACTTTTAATGTATAATGAAGCCAACAACAAAGAAGGTAAAAACACGTGTCGATTGCTGATTACATTGCCAAACTGATTCATACGATGCTGGAGCAAAATCAAGGCGTGCTTGAACTCAAGCGCAACGATATGGCAGAGGAACTGGGCTGTGCGCCCAGCCAGATTAGCTATGTCATCACGTCGCGTTTCACCCCCCAGCAGGGGTATATCGTGGAGAGCCAGCGAGGCGGCGGCGGGTACATTCGCATCGTGCGCAAGCAAATGCACGTGAACGAATGCCTGATGCATTTTTTCCAGGCGGTGGGGGACTCTCTCAGCGAGGCGGAGGCCTATGCCTTTCTCCGCAGTTTAGCGGACAGGCGGGTGGTCGAGCCGTCTGTCGCCGGGGTGCTGAGCGCCCCTCTGTCAAACACCGCACTGGCGGACATCCCCGACAAGGCGCTGCGGGATATGGTGCGGGCGTCGCTCATGAGACAGATGATGCTCGCCCTGATGCGCTAAGCGCGGGGGGCAGGGCGGTGCCGCCCCACCATTTTCGGTCTCATCAAACAGTTGTGCGTCTATAGAGGAATGATTGAGAAAGGAGTTTGCTATGGTGTGCCAACATTGTCAAAAGAACCCCGCCTCCTTCTTTTATGAGGAAAATATCAACGGGGCAGTGAAAAAATACGCCCTTTGTCCGGCGTGTCTCAAAGAGCTGCAAAACAGCGGGGAGTTTCAGGACGCGGTGTCCCAGTGGTACCAGCAGTCTGCGTTCCCCTTTGCTTTAACCGACGAGGGGATTTTTACCTCTCTGTTTGCCAACCAGCCCAAAATGATGCCGCATGAGGTGCGATGCGATGTCTGCGGTATGCGTTTTTCCGACATTGCCAAGGCCGGCCGTGTCGGCTGTCCGCACTGCTACGAGGCGTTCAGGGAGGAGCTGACCCCGACCGTCAATGCCATTCACGGTGGGCGGACGCATGTCGGCAAGCTGCCCGAGAGTGCCTCCGAGAGCAAAAAGGCAAAACAGAAGCTCACCCAACTTCGCAAAGAGCTGGAGGAAGCCATCAAAGAAGAAAATTATGAAAAAGCAGCCGTGTTGCGCGATCAGATACGCACCATGGAAAGCGGAGGTGAATGACATGTCGTGGTATGATCACAGCGGTCCGGAAAAGGACGTGTTTGTCAGCAGCCGTGTACGGCTGGCACGAAACCTCGAGGACTTTCCCTTTGAGGGGAAGCTGTCGCCCGAGCAGGCCAAGGAGATCATTGCCGCCGTAAGAGATGCCTTCCCGGCAGGGGATGCATACAAATTCATTGATATGTCCAAAATCAATGACATAGAGGCGCTCTCCTACTACGAGCGGCACTATATCAGCCGCGAGTTTGCGGTCAAAAAATCGCCGCACGCCCTGGTATTACAAGACCAAACCGGGCTGTCCCTGATGATTTGCGAGGAGGACCACCTGCGCATCCAGTGCCTCTCCGGCGGCCTCTCCCTCAGGGAGTGTTATAAAACCGTCAGTGAAACCGAGGCCATGCTCAGCCGCAAGCTCCCCTTTGCTTTTGATGAAAAGTGGGGCTACCTCACCCATTGCCCGACCAATTTAGGGACGGGGATGCGTGTGTCGGTCATGATGTTTTTACCTGCCTTTACCCTGCTGAACCGTATGGAAGCACTCAGCACCCAATTGCAAAAGGTGGGGTTGGTGATTCGGGGCATGGGCGGCGAGGGGTCGCGGGCGTCGGGCAGTCTGTACCAGATTTCAAACCAGGAAACCATGGGCATCACCGAGGACAACACCCTGCGCAAAGTCATTGATATTGTGCGGCAGATAGCCGAGCAGGAGCGCAAGCTCCGCGCCTCGTTTGACAAGCCTATGCAGATCCGGCTGAAGGACCGCGCCGCACGGGCGGAGGGAGTGCTGCGCCATGCGGAGATGGTCTCCTCCGGTGAGTGCATCCCGCTCTACGCCGACCTGCGCTTGGGGCTGGCGCTGGGGATGAGCACCGATATGGATTTGGTGAAATTGGACAAAATGATTTTTGAGGCCATGCCCGCCACCGTCTCCCTGCAACAGTCCGGACGCACCGACGACAAGTTGCCCGACGAGATGCAGCGGGACATCACGCGGGCGCAAATCATCCGAAAAATGATAACGCCCTAAACATGCTCACTTTTGGTGAGCTTTGCCCGCTGCAAAGGGGACGTTTGACGCAGTCAAAGCGACTGCCTTATCATCGTATCAAGGAGGTATCATCTCATGACCAATCGTTTTACACCCAAAGCGCAACATGCGCTGAACCGCGCTTTGAGCGCCGCCAGTGAGTTCGGGCATACCTACATCGGCAGCGAACATATTTTGCTGGGGTTGGCGGAGGAGTCGGACAGCACCGCCTCCCGCCTGCTGGAGGCGCGCGGGGTGAGTGTCAATAAAATCAAAGAGGCGATTGCCCGCATCACCGGTGTGGGCACCAAAACCAACATCTCCCCCACCGACATGACCCCCCGCACCAAAAAAATCATCGAGGGCTCCGCCGCCCTGTCCATGCAGAACACCTCGGGCTATATCGGCACCGAGCACCTGCTCCTGGCGATTTTGGAGGAGCGGGACTGTGTGGCGGTCAAACTGCTGAACTCGCTCGGGGTCAATGTCGGCGAGGTGAGGAACGAGCTGACCACTTTCCTCGCCACCAATGCCGGCAGCGCGGAGCAGAACACGGGGAGCGAGCGCGTCAAGTCGGCGGCGCTGGCAGACATGCCCAACCTCGGCAACTATGGCCGTGACCTGACCGACGCGGCGCGTCGGGGGAAAATCGACCCCATCATCGGCCGTGAGGAGGAGACCTCCCGCCTCATCCAGATCCTGTGCCGCCGCACCAAGAACAACCCCTGCCTCATCGGCGAGCCCGGTGTGGGCAAGACGGCGGTGGTAGAGGGGCTGGCGCAGCGCATTGTTGACGGCAACATCCCCGACCTGCTCAAGGATAAGCTCATCGTCACGCTGGACATCTCGGCGATGATCGCCGGCGCCAAGTACAGGGGCGAGTTTGAGGAACGCCTGAAAGGCGTGATGGAGGAGGTGGTCAAAAACCCCGCCATCATTCTGTTCATTGACGAAATTCATACCATTGTGGGCGCAGGTGCGGCCGAGGGAGCGGTGGACGCCGCCAATATCCTCAAGCCGGCTCTGGCGCGCGGCGAGATGCAGGTCATCGGTGCCACCACCATCAGCGAATACCGCAAGCACATTGAAAAGGACGCGGCACTCGAGCGGCGTTTCCAGTCGGTCATGGTGGGCGAGCCCACCCCCGAGGAGGCCATCAAAATCCTCTACGGCCTGCGCGACAAGTACGAGGCGCACCACAAGCTGAAAATTTCCGACGAGGCCATCGAGGCGTCGGTCAAGTTGTCCCACCGCTACATCAACGACCGCTACCTGCCCGACAAGGCCATCGATCTGGTGGACGAGGCCGCCGCCAAACTGCGTATCCAGCACTGCACCTCTCCCGATGGTGTGCGCAAGTTGGAGGAAGCCATTAAGGCGGCAGAGCGGGAAAAAGAGGAGGCCATCAAGGCGCAAAACTTCGAGGATGCCGCCCGGCTTCGCGACAAGGAGAAAGCGCTGCGCGCCGAATATGAGACGAAAAAGAACGACTGGAATGCCCGCTCCGAGCGCATCGAGGGGACGGTGACCGCCGACGACATTGCCGAGGTGGTGACGCTGTGGACAGGTATCCCCGTCAAGAAACTGGCGGAGGAGGAGGGCATGCGCCTTGCCAACCTGGACAGCATTCTGAAAGAGCGCATCATCGGCCAGGACGAGGCGGTGGAAAAGCTGGCGCAGGCCATCAAGCGCGGCAGAATGGGTCTGAAGGATCCCCGCCGCCCCATCGGTTCCTTCATCTTCTTAGGCCCCACCGGTGTGGGCAAAACCGAGCTGACCAAGGCGCTCGCCGCCGTGATGTTCGGGGATGAAAACGCCATGGTGCGTGTGGATATGTCTGAATATATGGAAAAGCACAGCGTCTCCAAGCTGATCGGCTCCCCGCCCGGCTATGTCGGGTTTGAGGAGGGCGGACAGCTCACCGAGCGCATCCGCCGCAAGCCCTACTCGGTCGTGCTGTTTGACGAGATAGAAAAGGCGCACCCCGATGTCTTCAACATCCTGCTGCAAATTTTTGAGGACGGCATCCTGACCGACTCACAGGGACGGCGGGTGGACTTCAAAAACACGGTGCTCATCATGACCTCCAACGTGGGGGCGGGCAGCATTGCCGAGCCGAAAACACTGGGCTTCTCGACGCCCGACACGACCGCGGAGGAAACCGAGAAAAAGGCTGCCAAGGCGGTGACCGACGCCCTGAAAAATACCTTCCGCCCCGAATTCCTGAACCGTCTGGATGAGATCATCATCTTCCGCAAGCTGCAGAGGGCGCACATCAACGCCATTGCGAAAAACATGCTCTCCGAGGTGCAAAAGCGGATTTCCGAGCTGGGCATCACCGTGACCTTTGACGAGTCGGTCATTGATTTGGTGACAGAGCAGGGCTTTGACCCTGTCTACGGTGCCCGCCCGCTCCGCCGCGCCATTGTCCACATGGTCGAGGACAGTTTTTCCGGCGAGATGCTGCGCGGCAGCATCCACCCCGGCGCCGAGGTGCTGGCGTCCGTCAAGGACGGGAAAGTGGTCTACACCGCCGAACCCAAGCCCGAGCCGTTGGCACAGCCTCAGTAACTTTGCCCCGCAGCGTTTCAAGAACAAAAAAAGACCGGCTGGATTTTTCCAACCGGTTTTTTTCTGGGGAGAATGATGGGACTCGAACCCACGACCTTCAGGGCCACAACCTGACGCTACCACCATCTGAGCTACATCCTCCGTCATGATGGCGTACCTTGAGGGATTCGAACCCCCGACCTACTGCTTAGAAGGCAGTTGCTCTATCCGACTGAGCTAAAGGTACAAACACAACAGCGGTATTCAGTATACCAAACCGACGGTGTTTTGTCAAGACGTTTTCAAGAAAATGTTGCAGGGGACAGTGTATCCCCAAAAAATAAAACGGGCTCCAGCGGCCAAAACGGCATGACCGCGGGAGCCCGCTTTTGCTCGTCGGTTTTGGTGCAGGGAAGGGGAGGCCCCATACCCACTTGACAAAGCCGTCCATAAAAACGGTATGAATTCAAAAACAGGAAGTTAGATGCGAACCAGTTCGTCAGCAATTTCGCGCACGGTCTTGCCGGTGGTATCGACCTTGAGCGTTTTTAACTGACGGTACAGCGGAACTCGGGCAAGACTTCTGCCGATCACGTCCGGCGTTCTTTTGCCGGCGTTGATATCCTGTTGCAGCCGTGCGCGCAGGTCCTTTTCATCACAGAGCAAGGAAATCGACCGCACTTCGCACTGGGTCAGGTCAAGGCTGTTCAGGATGGTGTCAATGATGGACTGTTCATGCATGACCCAGCAAAAGACGATATGGTCATAGGCGGAGCAGCGAATAAACTGATTCAGCAAAAAGCAGATATTCCGCATGACCATATATTTCGTTTCTTCGGTGACCTGAAAGGGATGCGCGTCCCGGCACCAGTCCCCGTCCAGAAAAACACTGCGGTCCAATTTGCGTTTCAGTTGCTGACACACCGTTGTTTTCCCGACACCCATAGTGCCGCCGACCAAATACAGTTTTTTCATTGATGGCTACCCGCAACCTACGATTCGCAGCTTCTTTCGAGCCATGATCAGTCAGATGGCGAAAACCTACTTAATTTCCGGCAAACTGGCGGCAGCCACGCTCTGACCGACACGTCTTGCCTTTTCATCGGGAATGTTCAGCTGAATTTTCTTTGCAAGCTCGGGGAACTCTGTATCGAGCACTTCCTGTGCTTTTGCCAAAAGGATCACACCGCCTTCGCCGGAGGTGACTCGTCCCATCACCAACACATGCTTGATGTCATAGAACTCGCTGTAATATGCGATGGCGTAGCCGAAATAGGCGCCGATCGTTTCATAAATATCTCTGGCTCTTTGGTCGCCCTGCGCCATCAATTTTTGTACGGCCTTCAGCTTTTCGGCCGGGGAGAGGTTTTCGTCAAGCTCAATGTGCGCATAGGGAGCCAGGAAAATGACGCCGTCCTGAGAGAAATACTTCCCACCGCAACCATAGTCCCCGGACCATTCGTCAAGCGGCGCATTTTCACCGATGTCACACGGAGTAAACGCAAGCTCATTCAGCCCGCCCGTCAGGTTGCCGTCCATATCGATATAGCCCGCCGCCTCGGACGTACCCATGGCAATGCCTAAAACGCCGTTCTCATTCAGGTTCATCGCACCGGCAAGAGCCGTCACATCGCCGTCATTGGCCACTAAGAGCGGAATGTCGTCGCCGATTTCGCGCGCGATGTCTATATACATGGTTTTGACTGTCTTCGCGAAATCTTCATCGCTGACTTGCAAGAAAAGCGAGGCCGCCATGATTTTGTTGTCAATATAGATACCGGCACTGGACACACCGATCGCATCGACCCTCGGCAGATGAGAGGCCGCGGTTTTGAAGGCGTTCAGGATCCCCTCATAATGATAGTTCGGGTCGGAGTTGATCTTCGGGAACCAGACAACCTCCTCGGAAAAGACGCACTCACCGTCAATCACGGCAGACACTTTTCTGTCGGACCCGCCCGCATCAAAGCCTATGCGGCAACCGTCAAGGTGCCGCCCTACGGGTGCGGCGGAGGATTTGTTTTCGGGTGCGTGCGCATGGTCGGAGGAAAGGACTTCAAACTTATCCTCATACACTCTTTCCATAAAGCGAACGTCGAATTCTCTGGCGCCGCCGTAACAGAAAGTGCTTTTGATGTACTGATAAACGACATCGCTGCCTACGATGGTGATCCGATACCCGCCGGCCGACCAAAGCAGCGTTTTGACAATTCTGTCTGCGAAGCGGCAGTTTTCCTGGTCGTGCCCCGTGCCGTCCTTGTAAATTCTTGTTTTGTAGACGGTTTGATACCCCTGGTTTCTTTCGACACAAAACAGGACGTCTTGACCGTTCTCTTTCGTACCCTCTCTCATTTCTCTGCAAACGAGCGCCATGGGCATAAAGCCTGTATCGAGTGCCGTTTTGACTTTAAGCTTCATACTTGATTTTCCCTCCGATAATCGTATTTTTTACATTGAATTCTTCATCTAAAATGATTATATCGGCGTCTTTTCCCACTTCCAGCGAGCCCTTTTTGTGTTGAATCCCAAGTGTGGTGGCAGGATTCAGAGAGGCACAGTTGACACATTCGTACAGCGGAATATCGGAGTGCTGATAGGCATTCCAGATGCCCTGATTTAAGTGAAGCACGCTACCCGCAATCGTGCCGTCCTCCAAACGACAAACGACACCGCGATAAATGACCTTGGCTCCGCCGAGCATGTATTCTCCTTCGGGCAGTCCTCCCGCAGGGAGACAGTCGGTAATAAAGCAGAGTTTTCTGCCCTTTAGTTTGTAAACCATATTGTAAAGACTTGCGTCAACATGGAAAGTGTCGACAATCAGCTCACAGCTGATATCGCGGTTCAGTGCCGCGCCCACCACGCCGGGGGCCCGATGAGACAGCGGCGACATGGCATTAAAGAGGTGAGTCGCATGTTTCACCCCTGCGTCAATACTCTTGATTGCAGTTGCATAATCAGCGGAGGTGTGTCCCATGGACACCACTACATCCGTGTTTCCGGCTATCTCTCGGATCGCCTCAAAATCCTCGGTATCCTCTTCGGGCGCCAGGGTAATAATCCTGATGACATCCGCATTTTTCCTCACAAATTCCGCATTCGGTTTCAGGATATACGTTGGGTCCTGCGCGCCCTTTTTGGAGGCGGAGATGAACGGCCCTTCGGCATGCACACCGAGAATTCTGGCGCCGTCCCAGTCAAGGCTTTCATGCATCAGCGAACGGCAAACATCCAGTGACTTTTGTATGGTGCGCAGATCAACCGTCATGGTGGTGGCAAGGTATCCTGTGATACCGTTGGCGAGAATACCTTTGGAAATGACCCTGATGCTTTCCTCGTCGGCATCGCACACATCCTTGCCAAGATAGCCGTGCACATGCAAATCAATCAATCCTGGGGCCACATAGCCCCCTTTGGCATCCATGATTTCACAGCCCTCGGGAATGTCATTTTCATCAACAATCCCCTCGATTTTATCCGAATACAGCAATGCCTTGTGATGGACGATGGTGTCCTTTAGAATGATTTTCCCGTTTTTGATTGCGAACATCAAAACCTCCCGACATCCACTGAACACAAGTTTGTTCGTTATGAGAGTGTCATTTTCGCTGACTTCTGGTGCGGGTGACAGGACTTGAACCTGCACGGATAACCACTGGAACCTAAATCCAGCGCGTCTGCCAATTCCGCCACACCCGCATGTCCATCATCATAGCACAGAGAGCCCTTTTTGTCAAGCAGAAACCGCTCACATCGGGGTGGCCCGGACCATCTCTGTTGAGAGTGAAAAACCGCCCGCAGGGGCTTATACCCAAGCAGGCGGCGGAAAGAAGCGGGCGCTTTTTCCCCGGGGCAACCGAGACGGCGGACGGGGAGCGTGTCGGAGAGGGATTACTGAAAGCGCTGCCGGTACTCATCCCGGCTTTCGTCGGATTTTTCGGCGGGCTTCGTATCACCCGACAGTCTGCGAAACAGCCAGCCAATCCCGCGGCACAGGGCGTACAGCAGGCTGAACAGCACGAGGTGCACAAAGATGGTGGCAGGTCCCTGCACCTTAATATTGCCCGAGAGCAGGAAAAGGACAAAATAGGCGGTGGCAAGCACCAGGTAGTGCAGCAGCACGCCAAGGGCGCGGGGCAGGGGAGAGAGAGCGAGCAATTCATTGGCAACGGCAATGACAAACGCAAAAAGGAGAATCACCAGGAACTGCTTCGCGTTGAGTGAGAGCTGGTCGGACAGCTCAGAGAATGCCATAAACGAATAAAAAAACAGCAACACTACGGTCGAAAACAGACAGGTGTTTTTCAGAACTGCGACAATTCTTTTCATGCCAAGCCTCCGTTTTGATGGCAACAGCATACCATATGCCGGCTCAAAAAGCAAGAAAGAAGAGAAAAATTCTGCTCCTCAGTCGGGCATATTCAGGTCAATCACCCGTGTTTTTGCCGTGAAATCGCTCCCGTCCGGTTTTTGATACGCCTTGTTGCGGTACTTGGATAAAAAGGAGGACAGGGGCAGGAAATCCACCCATACCTGGTTGACCCCTTCCTTTTGCTTGGGGTTGAAAATCAGTTGCAGTCCGATATGCAGGTGCGGCACATTGATGTTGTTGACATCCTTTTTACTGCTGTAACCGGTCATGCCTAAGTAACCGATGACCTCACCCGCAGACACCACTTTGCCCTCGTACATGTCCGCATAGGGATGCCCTTTGCGCATGTGTGCATAGTAATAGTAGCGCTTGCCGTCAAAAGAGCGGATCCCCACCCGCCAGCCGCCAAACCGATTCCAGCCAAGCGCCTCCACCACGCCGCTTTCCACCGCGATAATCGGTGTCCCCACGGAACCCATCATATCGTGTCCGAGATGGTTGCGGCGGTAGCCGTAGTTGCGCGCGTTGCCGAAATCGTCGTATTCACTGAACGAGTACCCCCGGGCAATGGGGTGAAAGGCCTTGACCCCGTATTGACGCTCCAGGTGGGCATGACCCGCCTCGTCGAGCGTCTCCAGCCAGTAGGGCCCCAACAGGCCGCTCAAAATCGCCTCATACGCCTCATAGTAATAATCATACAGTTTCCGGTTTTTCACCAGCGTCTCGGGGGTTTCGGTTTTTCGTTTCTCCAGGTAGGCCGTCAGGTCTGCCTTTTGATACGAAGCGAATTTGCCCCCATATCGCGCGGCTAAATACGCCAGCATCTCAATCCAGCTAAGCGGTCTGTCGCTCTCGTGCAGCGCAATATCCGCCGCCGCCGTATCGGCGAGCGCCTTGGCGGACACGCCAAAGTCCACCCACTTGATATAGCTGGCCTCATCAGGGTTTTCATCACAGTCTTCCGTGGCGGCGCAAAAAAAAGAGCAGGGGGCCACCAGCAAGCAGAAGCCGACCACCAACGCTAAGAAACGCTTCATGTTCTAACCTCGTCAAAAATGCTTATTTCTATTTTGTGCGCCCCCTTGGCTTTTCATCCTGTCAATGAAATTATTTAATGTAACAAGTTGACAAACATGAATTAAAAATGTATAATAATTACTGTCCACCGAACCCCTCCCAACCGCCAAGGAAAAGCGGCGGGGCGCGGTTCGGACGGCGTTGATTTTGCCTATCACAGGCAAGCTCATCCTATGCCCCCACGAGACAGACACCCCCTCACAGCCAAAGGAAACAACCAAACATGAATAGAAGAGAATCCAGAGAAGCCGCCTTTCTTGCGATGTTTGCCTGGGAATTCAACCAAGAATTCACCCCCCTGCAAATATACGAGTCCTCCCTGCCGCAGGATGAGCAGGGCGCCCCCTACACGCGGGTGCTGCTGGCGGGCGTGGGGGAGCACCTCGACGAGTTGCACACCGCCATTGATACCTATGCGGTCGGCTGGAAGCGCACCCGTATCTCACCCGTTTCCCGTGCGCTCATCAAGATCGCTCTTTTTGAAATGTTTTACTTGCCCGAGATTCCGTTGCGGGTCTCACTCAACGAGGCGGTGGAGCTATCCAAGAAGTACGACGACGAGAAAGCCTACGGCTTTGTCAACGGCCTCTTGAATGCCGCCAAGGACGATCCGCGCGCGGCAGAGCTCCCATGAAGCACTGCATTTTGGGCATCGACACCAGCAACTATACCACCTCGGTCGCACTGGTCAGCCCGCAAGGGGAAGTACTTGCGGGCTGCAAGCGCCCCTTACCCGTGCCCGACGGCAGTTGCGGCCTGCGCCAGTCCGACGCGCTGTTCGCCCACACCAAGTCCCTCCCCCTGCTTTTTGCTGACCTCGGCGAGTACTTGACCGATGCTACTCTCCTCGCCGTGGGTGTCTCCGATAAACCCAGAGACCGGGCGGGTTCCTATATGCCCTGTTTTTTAGCGGGTGTTTCCGCCGCCGCGGCAGCCGCCGCCACCGCCCGACTGCCGCTCTTTCATTTTTCTCACCAATGCGGCCACCTGATGGCTGCCATTCATTCCGCCCGAGCAGAGACATTGCTTCACAGGCCCTTTGGGGCTTTTCATATTTCAGGCGGTACCACCGAGCTGTTGCGCGCCTCCTATGCGGACGGCCACTTTGCCGGCGAGCTCGTCGGTGGCACGCTGGACATCAGCGCCGGGCAGCTGCTCGATCGCGCGGGCGTGTATATGGGGCTGCCTTTCCCCTGCGGGGCGGCGCTGGAGCGGGCGGCGGCGCAAAACCGTGACCCGGTGCCTGCGGTGAGCATCAGTCACCGGGGCTGCTATGTCAACCTTTCCGGACTGGAGAACAAAGCCAAACAACTGTATGACCAAACCGGCCATGTCCCGCTCGTCGCCGCCTTTGTCCTTGCCGTGGTGGAGCGGGCGCTGCTGGTCATGAGCGAGGCGTTCACGGCTGCCTATGGCGTCATGCCCCTGCTGTTCGCCGGCGGCGTGATGGGCAACCGCCTCATTCGGGGGGAACTCAGCCGCCGCTATGACGCCTTTTTTGCCGAACCCGACCTGTCCTCCGACAACGCGGTGGGCATCGCGCTATTGGCGGCGCAGAGGTATCAAACAGAAGCGGAGGGGCACCTATGAATTCTTTGTCCGCTCAACCCCGTCCTGCGGAGATCCTGTCGGTCTCCCAGCTCAGCGAGTATATCAAAACCCTGCTGGAGTCCAACCAACTGCTTGGCCAGGCGGCCGTGCGGGGCGAGCTGTCGGGCTTCACCCGTCATCGCTCGGGGCACCTGTATTTTTCCCTCAAGGACGAGGGCGCGCTGCTCCGTTGCGTGATGTTCCGCTCAGATGCCGCGCGTCTGCTTTTCGTGCCTGAAAACGGCATGAAACTGGTTGCGCGCGGCACCATCGGCGTTTATGTGCGGGACGGTCAGTATCAACTGTATGTCAGGGCGCTGGAGCCGGACGGCGTGGGGGCGCTCTTTGTGGCGTATGAGCAACTGCGCGCCAAGCTGGCGGCGGAGGGGCTCTTTGACGAGTCCCGCAAAAAGCCGTTGCCCCGCTATCCCACCGCAATCGGCGTGGTCACTTCCGACTCCGGCGCCGCCATTGCGGACATTGTCCGCGTGCTGACCCGCCGTTACCTCTTGGCGCGGATTGTGCTCTACCCTGCGTTGGTGCAGGGAGAGGATGCCCCCCCTCAGCTCATGGCAGGGATCCGGTACTTTAACCAAACCCGTGCGGTCGACCTCCTCATCATCGGACGGGGCGGCGGCTCCATGGAGGACCTGTGGGCGTTTAACCACGAGGGACTGGTGCGCGCCATTGCGGCCTCCGCCATCCCGGTCATTTCCGCCGTCGGGCATGAGACCGACTATACCCTGTGCGACTTTGTCGCCGACTTCCGCGCCCCCACCCCTTCCGCCGCCGCCGAGGCGGCCACACCCGACCGTATGGAGCTGTTCCGTTACCTTTCGACGGTCAAAAGCAGCCTGACGCACCAAGTGACCGCCCGCCTTGCCGCCTATCGGGAGCAGCTGGAGCAGGCAGCCGCCCAGTCAGCCCTGACCAGCACGCATCGCCTGTTCCGTGACCAAAAGCAAGCGCTGGCCTATCTCACAGAGGCCCTGTGCCGCGCGGGGGAGCGCACACTGGCAGAGCACAAGAGCGCCCTCGCCACCCTCGCCGCCCGTCTGGACGGTCTCAGCCCCCTGTCGGTGTTAGCCCGCGGGTATGCGCTGGTGCGGGACGAGGCGGGGCATTCGGTGGTCAGCGCCGCACAGGCCCGCGCGCAGGAGCAGCTGACCCTCACTTTTGCCGACGGCTCACTGCCTGCCCGCGTCACCAAACCCCACAGAGGAGAGTAATATGTCAGAACAACAAAGCCTATCATTTGAAGCCGCCATGAAACGCCTCGGCGAGGTGGTGAAGCTCCTTGGCGATGGCAAAACCGCCCTGGAGGATTCCCTCAAGCTTTTTGAGGAGGGCATTTCGCTGGTCAGTTTTTGCAATGAACAACTCTCCCGGGCGGAGGCCAGGGTCGCCAAGCTGGTACAGGGGCAGGACGGGATGACGGAGGTCCCCTTTCAGTAAGATGGAAAAAGACCGTATTGCGCAAAAATTAGAGCAGGTCGCCGAGGCAGTCACACAGTGTCTGGACCGATACCTTACCTCCGACGACCCCGACACCCGACTGATTTTCGACGCCATGCGTTACAGTGCGCTGGCGGGCGGCAAGCGCATCCGCCCTTTTCTGTGCCTGTCTGTGTGCGAGATGTTTGGAGGGGACGAGGAGCAGGCGCTCCTCTTTGGCACCGCGCTGGAGATGGTGCATACCTACTCCCTCATCCATGACGACCTGCCCTTGATGGACAACGACGATTTCCGGCGGGGCAAGCCCACCAACCACAAGGTCTATGGCGAGGCGGTGGCATTGCTGGCGGGTGACGGGCTCTTGACGGCGGCATTTGCCTTGCTGTCTCATGCCCCGCTCCCGCCGGAACGGGCACTGGCGGCCATCGCCGTGCTCACCGACGCCGCCGACGCCCGTGCCATGATTGGCGGGCAGGTGATGGATATGACAGGCCAAATAACGCTGCCCGGCCTGCTCAAAATGCATGAGAAAAAGACGGGTGCCATGATGTGCGCCGCCGTCCGGCTGGGACTGCTGGCCGCCGGTGTGACCGATGCCGCCGCCACCGAACACATGGTGACTTACGCGCGACACATCGGGCTTGCCTTCCAGATCGTGGACGACCTGCTGGACGTGTACGGCGAGGCCGCCCTGATGGGCAAGGACACCGCTCAGGACAAAAAGGCAGGGAAGCGCACCATTGTCGCCTATTACGACCGGCCCGAGGATGCCTTTGCGTATGCCAGGCAGCTCACCGAGCAGGCACAGGCCTGCCTGTTGCCTTACCCTAACCACGGAGTGCTCTACGATTTGGCGCACCGGCTATTACACCGCAACAAGTAGCGAGGAAGCATGAAACTGATTCAACTGATCCAAAATGCCCCCCTGATTTCCGCCGCCATAGCTTGGTTTTTTGCCGAGCTGATCAAAATGATCATTGTCTGCATCAAGGACCGCACCTGGAAGGCCTTCAGCCTTGCCAACTTTGTGGCATCGGGCGGGATGCCCAGCTCTCACGCCGCCACCGTATGCGCGCTGGCCGCCTCCATTGCCATGATTCAGGGCGGTTTTGACTCTCCCCAGTTTGCCATTGCCGCCGTGCTGGCGATGATTGTGATGTATGATGCCGCGGGCGTCCGCCGGGAGACCGGCGAACAGGCAAAAGCCCTCAATATGATCCTTGCCGACATGTTCAGCCCCAACCATGAATTCCGAACCAAAGCCTTCAAGGAACTGGTCGGCCACACGCCCTCGCAGGTCGTGATGGGGGCGCTCGTGGGGGTTGCGGTCGGCGTGGTGTACCCGTTGCTGGTAGCCTGAGATGCGGCTGGACCGGTTTTTGCACCAGACAGGGTGGGCGAAAAGCCGCAGCGAGGCCAAGGAACTGATTCTCTCCTCTTTCGTCTCGCTCAACGGGCAGGTGGTAGACAAACCCGCCCATGAGGTGGACCCCGCCGTGCCGCCCACCGTCACGGTAGACCGTACCGGCGGTCGCTATGTCAGCCGGGGCGGGTTCAAGCTGGCGCACGCGCTGGAAGTCTTTTCCGTATCCGCGGCGGGGAAGACCTGTCTGGATATCGGCGCTTCCAGCGGCGGCTTTACCGATTGCCTGCTCCAACACGGGGCCGCCATGGTGTACGCCGTGGACGCGGGTAGCGGTCAGTTGGCGGAGGCGCTTCGCGGGGACAGTCGGGTGAGGGTCTATGAAAACTATAACGCCCGCTACATGCAGCCCGACGACTTCCCGTCCGCCCCCTCGCTGGTGGTGATGGATGTCTCCTTCATCTCTCAGACCTATCTGCTGCCGCGCATTGCCGCCGTGGCCGCGCCCTCCGCTGCGATCGTCACCCTCATCAAACCGCAGTTTGAACTCGGCAGGGCGCATCTCTCCAAAAAGGGGATTGTCAGGGACGAGGCAGCCCGGCGCTCTGCCGTGGAAAAAGTGAAAGCTGCCGCCGCCCTGTGCGGCTTTTCAGATATCCGCGTCATTGATTCCCCCCTTACCGGCGGGGACGGCAACCGAGAATATCTCATGTATTGTCACAACCAAAAGCAACCTCAAAGAGAGGAGCAACCATGAAGTCCGTTCTGTTAGACTCCAACCCACTGAAAGACGAGGGGTATCGCATCGCCGGCGAAGTGGCGGCACGGCTGTCCTCCCTCGGCATGACCGTGTATGTCGTCGAGGGGGAGCTCCCCCCGCCTGCATCCAGCGTACCTTGTCAGTCCCCGCCCCCCGACACCGACCTGATTCTGGTGATTGGCGGGGATGGCACGGTGCTGGACATGGCGCCCACCGCCATGGCCCTCGATGTCCCGATTTGCGGCATCAATCTCGGGCGGCTGGGGTACCTGGCAACCGTGGAAACCGGCAACCTTTCGGTGCTCGGCAGACTGGCGAGCGGGGAGTATGAGATTCGCGAGCGCACCATGCTCTCGCTGGCCATCGACGGCGCGGGGGGCTTGCGCACCTGCGACCGGCCGGCGGTCAACGACGTGGTCATTTGTCGGGAGGACAATTTCGGCATCGCCGAGTTCCGGCTCTCCGACAACTGCGGCAACGCCGTGAGCTACCGTGCCGACGGCGTGATTGTCGCCACCTCGGCAGGCTCCAGCGCCTACTCACTTTCGGCGGGCGGCCCGCTTGTGGACGCGTCGGTGGAGACCATCTGCGTCACCCCCATTTGCCCGCATTCCTTTTTTAACCGCTCGATTTTGTTTAACCCTGCCGCCGTCATCTGCGTGAAGAACACCTCCACCCGCGCACAGAGCATGTTTATCTGGGTGGACGGCAGACCTTTTGGCCCCCTGTTGCCGGACGAGACCGCCCGGCTCACCCTGCACCCCAAACGCCTGAAAATGCTGGCGTTCACCCCGGACTGTATGCTCAACACCCTGCGCCGAAAAATGGACGCTGCAGATATCATCAAACCAGAGTAATATTTTGAATGAGGAGAAACACCCCATGAAATCAGCCAGACAAGAAAAAATCCTTGAGATCATTGAAAAGCACAACATTGAAACCCAAGAGGAGTTGCTTGAAAAGCTCAAGGAAGCCGATTTCTTCGTGACCCAAGCCACCATTTCCAGGGACATCAGGGAGCTGAAGTTGCTGAAGGGTATGACCGCCAGCGGCGGCTATAAGTACGTGGTCGCGGGCAAGTCGGATTTCGTCCTGCCCAAATTCAACAGTGCCCTGACCGAGTCCATCACCAAGGTGGACCACGCCTCCAATTTGCTGGTGGTCAAAACCTATGCCGGCATGGCGCAGGCAGTGGCGACCTGCATCGACTCGCTGCCGGTGGAGGAGATCATCGGTTGCGTGGCAGGGGACGACGCTATTTTGGTGGTTGTCAACACCCCCGAGGCGGCGGCTGAGCTGTGCGACAAGCTGCGCACCCTCATCCGGACGCTGTAAGCCGAAAGAGAGCGGTCTCGCCAAGGCAGAACCGGCGACAGGCCGCTATCACCAAGGAACAGGGAAGGGAGGTGTAGACATGCTGTTGTCTTTGCATATTGAAAATGTCGCGCTGATCGCCCGGCTGGACATTGATTTTTCGAAAGGTTTCACCGTCCTGACCGGTGAGACAGGGGCAGGCAAGTCCATTTTGATTGACAGCATCGGACTTTTGCTGGGGGAGAAGGCAGACAAAAGCCTCATCCGTCACGGCGAGCAGGAGGCGTTTGTCAGCGGCCTGTTCGGCGGCTTTTCGCCGCCTGTTCTGGCGCATCTGGCAGAGCTGGACATCACCCCCGACGAGGACGGGTGCCTGCTGGTCAGCCGCCGCCTGTCGGAGGACGGCAAGTCCCGCATCAAGGTGAGCGGTGTCCCCGCCACGGCCGCCACCCTCAAGGAAGCGGCCAAGTATCTGATCGGCATTGTGGGGCAGACAGACCAGTTGCAGTTGCGCGACCCCGTCGCCTACCGCCGCCTGCTGGACGGATACGCCAAGAATCAGGAGTTGTTGCAAGCGTACCAGCAACTGTACAAATCCTACACAAAAGTATCGGCAGAACTTCGCCAGACTACCGAGAGCGAGAGCGACCGCATCCGTATGACCGACATGCTGTCCTACCAGATCAAGGACATTGACGCGCTCTCCCTGCGCGCCGGGGAGGATGTGGCGCTGGCCGCCAAGGAAAAGCGGCTTCGGAACAGCGAACGCCTGGCGCGGCAGACCGACTTTGTCTGGCGGGCTTTGAAGGGGGCGGAAAAAGCAAGTGCCGCCTACACCATTGACCGCAGCATCGCCGCGCTGGTATCCCTGACCGATGTGGTGGAGGAGGCGCCGGATATGGTGGAGACCCTGCGCGACTGCCTGTATCGCATCGAGGATATTGCCGAGCGCGTCTCGAAATATACGGAAGATATTGAGGAAGATCCCACTGAGGCCATTGACCGGATACAGGCGCGCCTGGCCGCCATCGAGAAGCTGAAGCGCAAGTATGGCGAAACGGTCGCCGACATTCTTGCCTTCCGCACCCGCGCCGCCGAACAGCTGGAGCAGTTGCGCCATGCGGACGAGCGTATCGGTGAGCTGACCGCTCGCAAACAGGCACTGGAGACAGAGCTGTCGGCCGCCGCCGAGCGGCTGCACGAGAGCCGGCAGCGGGCCGCCCGCGCCCTTTCTGCGGCGGTGGTGGACACCCTGCGGTATTTGGATATGGAAAATGTCCGCCTGCTCATCACCGTCACCCCTCTGTCAGAAAACGGGCAATCCAAGTTTTCCGAGCATGGGTGCGATGCGGTGGAGTGCCTGATCAGTGCCAATAAGGGGGAGGAGTTGCGTCCGCTCTCCAAAATCGCCTCGGGCGGCGAGCTGTCCAGAATCCTGCTGGCGCTCAAACATGTCACCGCGGCGGCAGACGACACTCCCACCCTCATTTTTGATGAGATTGACACGGGCATCTCCGGCAAGACCACCCGCAAGGTCGGCCTCAAGCTGTTGGATTTATCGCGCTCCGTGCAGCTGCTCTGCGTCACGCATTCCGCGCAGGTCGCCTCTTTGGCGGACACACACCTGCTCATCAGCAAGCAGGAGCAGGGACAGCGCACCCACACCACCCTGACCGAACTGACCGAGCAGGGGCGTGTGGACGAGCTCTCCCGCATCATCGGCGGCATCCATGTGACCGACGCCCAACGGGCAGCCGCCCTTGAAATGTTGGCGGATCGCCGGGTGTAACATCGCCCGCCGCGCCGCTCTTCTGTCATAAATCCGCGCCCACCGTCATATACTGTATCAGGCTCGCCATCGGCGGCAAACCAGTATTCGGCGGTATCAAGCATGGAAAGCGATTTTTTGACATTTTTACAGGCAGAGCAAACCCTTTCGTTTGAGTGCGGGGTACCTCTTGCGCGCCTGACCAGCTTTCATATCGGCGGCGCGGCTGCCGCCGTGGTGTACCCTGCCGATATTTTGCAACTGCTCTTGCTGCTGCATGCCGTGCAGGACTTTCAGGTACCCTTCTGCATTTTGGGCGGCGGCACCAATATCTTAGCTTCCGACCAGGGGTATGACGGCGCGGTGATTGTCACCCGACACTTGCGCGCTGTCCGCCGCTTCGGCAACCTGCTGGTGGCGGATTGCGGCGCACCCCTCATGCAGACGGCGGAGGAAGCCGCGCGGGGCTGCCTGTCCGGCATGGAGCCGCTGTACGGCATCCCCGGAACGGTGGGGGGCGGCGTTTATATGAACGCAGGAGCCTTCCAGACGGAAATCAAGGATATTTTGCTCTATGCCGATATCTATGACCCGGACACCGGCACCGTCCGCCGCCTGTTGCGGGAGGATTGCCACTTTGCCTACCGCCACAGCGTGTTCATGGAGAAAGGGTATGTCGTCTTGCAGGCCGCCTTTGCCTTGCAGCACGGGGAGCGGGCGGCCATCCAGGCAAGGATGGCGGAGGTACTGGCGCGGCGGGAGCAGAAACAGCCCCTCGAATGTTCGAGCGCGGGCAGCGTGTTCAAGCGACCGGTGGGCGACTATGCCAGCCGACTGATTGACGCGGCGGGCCTGCGGGGCATGTCGGTCGGGGGGGCGCAGGTATCCGAAAAACACGCCGGTTTCATCATCAACCGCGGCGGCGCCACGGCCGCGGACGTGCGGGCACTGGTGGATCTGGTCAAAGAAAAAGTGATGGCAACCTTCGGCGTGCTGCTGGAATTTGAAATTCGCCTTTTGTAAGACAGTTTTGGCGGCGAACGGTTGCAGGATTGTCGCACATCAAGGACACGGCAAAGGAGGGAGTCTCCATCTCGTTCACACAAACCATCAAAAACAGCCTCTGCCAAAGAGAGTGGAAGTCCAAGTGCTGTAAACGCTCGTTGCTCCACGGCATGTTGCTGGCGCGGGGGACAAGCACCGATGAGGGGGTGCGGTTGCCTCTGTCAGGCACTACGCAGGCGGAGTTTGTCCGCGCACTGGTGCGGGACCTGTATGGCACCGAGCCTACCCTGGTGCGTTCCGGGCAGGGCCGTGCCGCCTACACCCTCACCTTGTCCGCTCCTTCCGCCCGGCGGTACATAGAAGCCCTCGGGCAAACCCTGCCCGACACCGCGCATTGCAACGGCTGCAAGGGCGCATTTTTGCAAGGCGTTTTTTTGGCGTGCGGGCGGGTCTCCGACCCAGCCCTCACCTACCATTTGGAGTTTTCCTGCGGGGACAGGCTGCTTGCCATCGAAGCCTTTTTGCACAGTTGCCGCCTGTTTCCCAAACGCATCACCCGGCGGGGCGAACAGTTGCTCTATTTCAAGGACAGCGGGTCTTTGGAGGATTTTTTTGTGCTGGTGGGGCTGAACCAGGCGGCATTTGGCCTGATGGATGCCAAGATTGAACGGGAGTTCCGTAACAATGCCAACCGGGTCACCAACTGCGAGACCAACAACATCACCCGCGCCGTGTCCGCCTCCATGAAGCAGATTGAGGTCATTGAGCGGCTGATTGCCGAGCATAAACTGTCTCTCCTGCCCCCCGAGTTAAAGGAGACCGCCCTGCTGCGCCTGCAGCACCGGGACCTGTCGCTGGGGCAACTGGCGGCGCTCATGACCCCCTCCCTCACCAAGTCGGGGCTTAACCACCGCCTGTATAAAATCATGAAACAAGCCCACCAATTGCTGAGCGAAGAAAAGTAAGATGAACAACAACCAAGCATTCGTCCACCTGCACCTACACAGCGAGTACAGCCTGCTGGACGGCGCCTGCCGCCTGAGAGACATAGCGGCGGCGGTCAAAGCGGCGGGACAAAGCGCTGTCGCCCTCACCGACCACGGTTCCCTGTATGGGGCGGTGGCTTTTTGGCGTGCCTGCACGGAGGCGGGGGTCAAGCCCATCATCGGTTGTGAGGTCTATGTCGCGCCCCGCTCCCGCCATCTGAAGGAAGGGCGCGCGGACGCCGCCGGGTATCACCTGGTGTTGCTGGTTGAAAACGAGACGGGCTACAAAAACCTGTGCAAGCTGGTCTCGCTCGGCTATATTGAGGGGTTTTACAGCAAGCCCCGCATTGACCTCGAGTTGCTCACGGAGTACCACGAGGGACTCATTGCGCTGTCGGCGTGCATGGCAGGCTATATCCCGTCCATGATTTTGGCGGGGGACATGCAGGAGGCTGTTCGCTACGCCAAACAGCTCTCCGAGCTGTTCGGGCGTGACCGCTTTTATCTGGAACTGCAGCACCACAAGATGGCGGACGATGACCGTGTCTGCGGCGGCATCCGCATGATTGCGGCGCAGACCGGCATCCCGCTGGTGGCCACCAACGACGTGCACTACCTGAAAAAAGAGGATGCCCGCACCCAAGCCATCCTGATGTGTATTCAGACCAACAATGTCATCACCGACGGTCGCCCCATCGGCTTTGAAACCGACGAGTACTACCTGAAAAGCACCGCGGAGATGGCGGCACTGTTCGGCGCGGACAAGGACGCGCTGGCCAATACCGTCAAAATCGCCGATCGCTGTCAGTTCTCCTTCACTTTCGGCACCTTCTACCTGCCCACCTTCCCCCCCGAAAAGGGCAAAACCCATGCGCAGACACTCATCGACTATACCATGACGGGCTTTGAGGAGAAAGTGCGGGAGGGGCACATCACCTTTGACGGCAAACACCCCAGGTCCGCCTACATAGAACGCCTGCGCCATGAGCTGTCGGTCATTGACCAAATGGGATTTAACGAGTATTTTCTCATTGTGCAGGACTTTGTGCGGTTTGCCAAACGAAACGGCATCGCCGTCGGCCCGGGACGAGGCTCGGGGGCGGGCAGTCTGGTCGCCTACTGCCTGTCCATCACCGACGTGGACTCCCTGGCGTATGAGTTGCTGTTTGAACGCTTTCTCAACCCCGAGCGCATCTCTCTGCCCGACTTTGACATCGATTTTTGTTACGAACAGCGCGACAGGGTGATGGAGTACGTGCGCGAGAAGTACGGGGAGGAGCATGTCGCCCAGATCATCACTTTCGGTACCATGGCGGCCAAGGCCGCCGTGCGGGATGTCGGACGCGCGCTGGGCATGCCCTACGCGCAGGTGGACCGGGTGGCAAAGGCCGTCCCGGGTGTCCTCGGCATCACCATTGCCGACGCATTGCAGGACAAGGGGTTCCGGGCTCTGTATGACAGCTCGGACGACATCAAGGAGCTCATCGATGTCGCCGCCGCCCTTGAGGGCATGCCTCGCCACGCCTCCACCCACGCCGCCGGCCTGCTCATCACCGAGCGCCCGCTGTGGGAGTATGTCCCCCTGTCGGTGAACAACGGGCTGCGCGTCACCGCCTATGACATGAACACCATTGCCGATTTAGGGCTGGTCAAGTTCGACTTTTTGGGACTGCGCTACCTGACCGTGCTGGCCGAGGCGGAACGGTCGGTGCGTGAGCGGGAGCCGGATTTTCTGCTCTCCAAGGTCCCTTTCACCGACCCCGATACCTATGGACTGCTGTCCGCAGCCGACACCGACGGCGTGTTTCAGCTTGAGTCTGCCGGCATGAAGCAGGTATTACAGCAGTTAAAACCCAGCAGATTAGAGGACATCATCGCCTGCATTGCCCTGTACCGACCGGGACCGATGGAGTCCATCCATACCTTCATCGCCCGCAAAACCGGGGCGGAACCCATTGTGTATGCGACCCCCGCCTTAGAGGATATTTTAAGCAATACCTACGGCTGCATTGTCTACCAGGAGCAGGTCATGCAGATTTTCAGGCGGCTGGCGGGCTATTCCTATGCCCGGGCCGACCTGGTGCGCCGCGCCATGTCCAAAAAGAAAGCAGAGGCCATGGAGGCGGAGCGGGGGGCATTCATTGAGGGGGCTGTCGCGGGCGGCATTGACCGGGAGAGCGCGGGCCGCATCTTTGACGATATGGCGGGTTTTGCGAAGTATGCCTTCAACAAGAGCCACTCCACCGCCTATGCCATGATTGCCTACCGCACCGCCTACATGAAGTGCCATTACCCCGCCCAGTATGTCGCGGCATTGCTGTCCAGTCAGCAGACCGCCGACCTGGGCAAGTTCGGCGTGAAACTGCTGCCGCCCGATGTCAACCAAAGCGGGCTGCACTTTTCGGTGGCAGACGGCGGGATTCGCTTCAGCCTGCTTGCCGTCAAAAACGTGGGACGGCAGTTCATCGAGGCGATGATCGCCGAGCGCACCCATCGCCCCTTTGCCGGCTTTGAGGATTTTGTGGAGCGTATGGCAAAAACCGACCTGAACAAGCGGCAGATTGAGGCACTCATCAAGTGCGGTGCCTTTGACAGCCTGGGGGTGTACCGGAGCCGTCTGATGGCGGTGTACGAGCGGGTCATCGCCGACGCCCAGGCCCGTGCGCGCGCCAACCTGACGGGGCAGATGGACTTTTTCAGCACTGAGGAGACGGCAGCGGCGCACTTGCCGACCATCGAGTATCCGCAAATCCCCGAATACACCGTCAAGGAGCTGTTGACCTTTGAGAAGGAGGCCACCGGCATGTACTTCTCGGGGCACCTACTGGACAGCTACAGCCGGCACCTTGACACCATCCCCCATGACAGAATTGCTACTCTGACTGCCGCTTTCCATGAGGAAACCGGGGAGGCGCTGGACGAGTATGCCGACCGACAGGCCGTCACCCTCTGCGGCATGATTACCGCCAAGTCGGTCAAACACACCAAAAAAGGGGGGGTAATGGCGTTTTTGACCCTGATGGACAAAAGCGGCGACATCGAGCTCATTGTTTTCCCCGCGCAGTATGACCGCTACGCCCCGCTGCTGGAAGTGGACGCCGCCCTGTGCGTGGAGGGAAACCTCTCGGTTCGGGAGGGCGAAAAGGTGAAGGTGATGGTGAGCCGGGTACTGCCGCTGCTCACCAACGCCGTCACGGGAACAAAACCGGCGGCTTCGCCCGCCCCGCGCGGGCGGGTAGACGGCAACCACCCCGCCGTTGCCCCCGTCTCCACCGCCTCCGCCCCGCAGGAGAGGGCAGGCGAGCAGAAGCTCTATCTCAAGCTGCCCTCCCTGACCTCCCCCCTCTGTCAGCAAACGCTGCAGTTGCTGTCGGGGCATCCGGGCAGGGTGCCGGTGGTCTTCTTTGACAGCCTGACGCACAGGTATTCGCTGGCGGCAGGGTACATGATCCGGCCGACCGCCGATTTACTGGCCGCCCTGAAAGAGTTGCTGGGGGAGGCGGCGGTGGCACTGCAATGAGGAGATGACCGTCATGGGAGAGTCGACACGAAGCAAAATAGCCGCCTTCACAAAAGCGGCATGCCGCGGGCTGTCTATTTGCCTGCTGCTCTGTTGCGTGCTGTACGCCCTGCCGCGGACGGTTTTGGCAGGGGTGCGGTGGTACCGCCCGCGCTTCTATGAAAACATGCGGACGCGTCTGCTCGCAGAGCAGGGGCAAACCCATGCCGAGGGTGCGACTTTTACGCTGCCCTTTGGCAGTCTCACCCTTTCTTTTGACGCAGGCCAACTCACCCTGTACGGTAGCAGCGGTGAGCCGGAGGCAACCTTTGACACCCCCTACCACCAAGCCCATCTTGTCCTGTCGGGAGATTATTTTTACCTGTATGAGACAGGGACGCCTGCCTTTTCGGTGTACAGTCGCCGCCGGCTCGTCCGGCATGTAGAGACAGAGGGGGCGGTGTATGCCCTTTGCGCCGCCGACACGGGCGCGTGTGCCGTCCTCACCGACGACCCCACGCATGCCTCAGCCGTACAGGTGTACGGACGGTCGGGCAGGCTGACGATGAGTTACCAAACCGACACCCCGCTCACCCATCTTGCCCTCTCCTCCGAAGGCCGCACCTTGGCGGTGACGGGCAGGGCGGTGCTCGAGGGGGCGGCGTTCACCGAGACGGTCTGGGTGGATACCCGCAGCCAGGGACAGCTGGCGAGGGTCGTCGTCCCAGAGGCGCGCCCCCTTTGCCTGGCCTTTTTCGGCCGCCATTTGCTGCTGGTCGGAGAGGTGCACACCATGGCGATGGCACGCGGGAAAATTCTCTACAATTATTAAGTGCCGCTCGGTTGACAGCCCCCAAAATCTGTTGTATAATACAATCGGAAGACCGTATTTGCCCGTTTGAACACACAATTCGTGAGAAAGAGGTGCGGTATGATTTGGTCTCAATTAGTGCTGGATGTCTTAATGGTCGCCTTTGTCGTGTTTGGCTTGCTGATCGGCATCAGACGCGGTTTTATTAAACTTGTTTTTCATCATTTGAGACGGGTGGCATCGCTGGTCTGCGCCTTCTTTTTGGCGAAACCGCTGGGCGAGCGCTTTCAGTATCTGATTGCCGAGCCGCTCAAGGGACTGCTGCGGGACTACATCGGGGAGAGCGTCGGCATCAACACCTCCGAGGAGCTGGTCGGGCAGGTCCCCACCGTCATCAAGGGTTTGGCAGGGCTATTTGGCGCCGAACTGAACGCCATGGCGGATGAGGCGCTCTCGTCCGGGCAAAATGCCATTGACACCTTTCTGGACGCCGCCACCGACCCCATCGCGCGGGCACTCGCCATTGTGGCGGCATTCATTGCGCTGTATTTTGTCGGCTTGATTGTCATTCGCATCCTGGGCTTCATCATTGACAAGCTCTTTCAGCTTCCCGGACTCAAGCAGGTCAACAAAATACTCGGTGCCGTCTTTGGCCTGGCTTTTTACGCCGTGTTTGCCTGGATCGCCTGCAAGCTGCTTGTGTTCGGCATCGGTCTTGCCGGCGGCTCCGACATCGCCTTTCTTGCCGACTTCGACATCACCAAAACCTACATAGCGCGCTATGTGTACCAGTTTGACCCCCTGAAATGGATTTTGTCTTTTTGAGGGACCTCCCACCCCTATTATTTGAAAGTTAGTGAGTATTTGAATGGATATGCAAATGTGTGCGAAGTGTCACAAGCGCTTTGCGGTTGTGTTTATCACGCGCATAGAAAATAATAAGCCGTACAATGAGGGGCTTTGTCTGCAATGCGCCCGTCAGCTCGGTATTAAGCCTGTCAATGACATGCTGTCCAAAATCGGCATTTCCGAGGAGGATTTGGATAACGCGGCCAATGAGATGCGGGCCATGCTCAGCGAGTCTTTGCCCGACTCCAAGGACGACGACGAGGAGGAGGGCGGCGCCCCCGCCATTGAGCTTCCCAAGATTTTCAGCGACTATGTCAGCTCCAAGCGAAACAGCAAAAACAAGAAGACCAAACCCGATGACAAATCGCAAAAGCGCAAGTTTCTGACCACCTATTGCCAGGACCTCACCCAGAAAGCCGCCGAGGGCAAGCTGGACAGAATTATTGGCCGCGACAGGGAACTGGAGCGGGTGACTCAGATTTTGTGCAGACGGCAGAAAAACAACCCCTGCCTGATCGGGGAGCCCGGCGTGGGTAAGACCGCCATTGCAGAAGCCCTCGCCCTGCGCATTGTCAATGGGCAGGTGCCCGAAAAGCTGGCGGACTGTGAGATCCATTTGGTGGATCTGACGGCACTGGTGGCGGGCACTCAGTTCAGAGGCCAGTTTGAGTCTCGGGTGCTGGGCCTGATCAATGAGGTAAAGGCGGCAGGCAACATCATTTTGGTCATTGACGAGGTGCACAACATTGTGGGTGCGGGCGACGCCGAGGGCAGCATGAACGCCGCCAATATCTTAAAGCCCGCCCTGTCCCGGGGCGAGATTCAGGTGATTGGCGCGACCACCCTCAAGGAGTACCGCAAACATATTGAAAAAGACAGCGCGCTCGAGCGCCGCTTTCAGCCCGTCATGGTCAATGAACCCTCGGTGCAGGAAACCGAGCAGATGCTGCTCGGCATCAAGGGCTACTATGAGGACTACCACCAGATCCGCATTCCCGACGAGGTGCTGTATGAGGCAGCCTACCTGTCGGAGCGGTATATCACCGACCGTTTTCTGCCCGACAAGGCCATCGACCTGTTAGACGAGGCGGCGGCGCATGTGTCGCTGTCCACCCTTGAGATCAACGAAAAGCGGCGGGTGGAAAGGCAGTTGGCGGATGTGCGGGAGGAAAGAGTCGCCATGGAGGGCAAGATCGCCTCCCTTGCCGGCGATGCCGACACCGATAAGTTCTACCGGGAGCTGGCGGACCTGAAGGTCAGGGAAGATCAGCTTTCCAAGCGGCATGCCGAACTGGTGGCGCACTGTGAACAGGTCGCGCTGACCGTGGACGACCTGGCGCAGGTGATAGAGATCTGGACGGGCATTCCCGCCACCGACATCAGCCGCAGCGAGTTCGCCCAGCTTGACACCTTGGCGGAGCGCATCAAAACCCACATTGTCGGGCAGGACGAGGCAGTGGACGCCATTGCGCGTGCCATCAAGCGCAAGCGCGCCGGCGTGTCCTACCGCCGCAGCCCCATCTCCATGATTTTTGCAGGCCCTACCGGCGTGGGCAAAACCGAGCTGGTCAAGGTGCTGGCACAGGACCTGTTCAAACAACCCGAGACCCTCATTCGCCTGGATATGTCCGAGTTTATGGAGAAACATTCGGTCTCCCGTATCATCGGCGCCCCTCCGGGCTATGTGGGCTATGACGAGGCAGGCCAGCTCACCGAGAAAATCAGGCGCCGCCCCTACTCCGTCATTCTTTTCGACGAGATTGAGAAGGCGCACCCCGATGTGTTGAACATCCTGCTGCAGGTGCTGGACGACGGGAAAATCACCGACGCCTCAGGCCGGCAGGTCAACTTTGAAAACACCGTCATCATCATGACCACCAACGCCGGCTCCGACCGCAACACCCGGGTTTCCGGCTTTGGCGAGGATATGGCGAAGGAGGGCAAGGAAAAGACCGAAAAGGCGCTGCTCACCTTCCTGCGCCCCGAGTTCCTCAACCGCATTGACAGCGTTATCACCTTCCGTGCCCTCAGTCTCTCGGACTTTTCGAGGATTGCCGGGATTATGTTAGGGCAGCTCTCCGAGACGCTCTCGCGCAAGAATGTGAAGCTCACCTGGACAGAGGAGGTCCCCGACTTCATCGCCCGCGAGTCCTTCTCCATCAAGTTCGGCGCGCGCAACATGCGGCGGTATATCGAGCGGACGCTGGAGGACCGGATCGCCGGCCTCATCATTGCCCATCACCACCGACCCCTCTTTGGCGTGTCGGTATTTGTGCGGGACAACGAGCTGCAGGTAGCCTCTTTGTCTTAAGAAAAATACAAAACGCCTCCCCCTGTCCGTGGGCAGGGGGAGGTATGTCGAGAAGGAGACAGTATGTCAGAATGTACACACGACTGCAGCCAATGCGCGGAAAAATGCGCCGACCGGGAGGCGAGCCGCTCACTGCTGGCCCCCGCCAATGAGGGCAGCGAGATTGGCCGCGTCATCGGCGTCATCAGCGGCAAGGGCGGGGTAGGGAAGTCACTGGTTACCTCCATGTTGGCGGTCACCATGCAGCGGCGGGGCTATCGCACCGCCATTTTAGACGCGGATATCACCGGCCCTTCCATCCCGCGGATTTTCGGCCTTGCCGGCGGCACGGTAGAGGGCAGTCAGTTCGGCATGGTCCCGCCCAAAACTAAAACCGGCATCGAAGTGATGAGCGTGAATTTGCTGATGCAGCAGGAGGACGCCCCCGTGGTATGGCGGGGCCCCATCATCGCGGGCACGGTCAAACAGTTTTGGACAGAGGTGTTCTGGGGCAAGGTGGACTTCATGTTTGTGGATATGCCCCCGGGCACGGGTGATGTCCCCCTCACCGTCTTTCAGAGCCTCCCGCTGGACGGCATCATCCTGGTTACCAGTCCGCAGGAGCTGGTCTCCATGATTGTCGGCAAGGCGCTGCACATGGCGCAGATGATGCATATTCCGGTGCTGGGCCTGGTGGAAAACTACAGTTACTTTGTTTGTCCCGATTGCGGACACGAACATCCCCTGTTCGGCGAGGGCCGGGCGGAAGCCCTCTCCCAAAAGCACTCCCTGCCCACCCTTGCCCGAGTGCCCCTGGACCCCAAGCTGGCGGCCCTGTGTGACAAGGGCATCATCGAGCTGATGGAAAACGACTACATGGAAGCGGCAGCAAAGAAATTGGAAAGTCTGCTTTGAGCCGCTACCGCCTTCCTGACAAAGCCATTGCCTCCGAACCGGCATTGTCGGTTGGGAGGCACTTTTTTGTGCCGCCTGAGCCGCATCGTGCGACAAAAAAACCACAGAATCCCTTTGTTAAAAATTTAATAAAGTACTGGACATTTCACGACAAGTATAGTATAATGGATGTTGGATGAGATTTCTTTGATGATGAAAACACAATGAGGAGATAAATCGTATGAAAAAGAAGCTGACCACAGTCGCTTTCAGAGGCACGGCAGAGCAGGATGCGGCACTCATGGCTGCCATTGCCAAACATAAGGGAACCGAGGGCGCGCTCATGCCCATTCTGCAAGAGGCGCAGGAGATTTACGGCTACCTTCCCACCGAGGTGCAGAAAAAGATTGCACGGGAGATGGATATCTCGAGCGCCGAGGTGTTCGGCGTGGCGTCCTTTTACTCCATGTTCACCCTCAACCCCAAGGGGGCGACGGCCATTGCCGTGTGTTTGGGCACCGCCTGCTATGTGAAGGGGTCGGGGGACATTTTGAACAAGGTCTCCGAGCTCATCGGTGTCAAACCGGGTGAGACCTCTTCCGACGGCAAGTATAGTCTGGATGCCACCCGCTGTATCGGCGCGTGCGGGCTGGCGCCCGTGATGACCATTAACAACGAGGTGTACGGCAGGCTGACCGTGGCTGAGACGGCTGAGATTCTCAAGAAGCATATTTAACTCTGCATACATATGGGTGAAAGTATGAAAATTCAAGAAGTAGCTGCCGCCCTGCAAGCCGAGGTGCTGAGCTGCCACGACAAACTGATCTGCGAGGTTCATGCCGCCTGTGGCAGCGATATGATGAGTGATGTGCTTGCCTTTGTCAAGGACCAGGCGGTGCTACTCACCGGGCTGATCAATTCTCAGGTGATCCGCACCGCTGAGATGATGGATATCCACTGCATCGTTTTTGTCCGCAACAAAGTCCCCACGGACGATATGATCGCTCTGGCGGCGGACAGGGAGATTGTGCTCATGACCACCAAAAAGCACATGTTCGAGTCTTGCGGCATCCTTTACCAAAGCGGACTGAATCAGAGAAATGAGACAGCGACATGAGTGAAGATTTGACCTTTTCCTATGTGGTGGACGGCGACAATTTTACCTGTGCCGGCGAGGCATCCAGCGCGGTGAAAAAGCAACTGCGTTGGCTCGGGTTCTCCCCCGACATCATTCGCCGCGTGTCCATCGCCATGTATGAAGGTGAGATCAATATGGTCATTCACGCCGGCGGCGGGCAGGCAACCCTCACCGTCCAACCCGACAAAATTGTGATGGTGCTGACAGACCACGGTCCGGGTATCGAAAATGTCGAGCTGGCGATGAAGGAGGGCTACTCCACCGCCCCCGAGCGCATCCGCAACCTGGGCTTTGGCGCCGGGATGGGTCTGCCCAACATGAAACGCTACACCGACGAGATGCGTATTGAAACCAAAGTAGGAGAAGGAACCACCATCACGATGGTGGTGTATATCCCAAAGTCCGTGTAAGGAGGTGCGAAGGATGGCTTTGTTCCACCACTCCGTATCGCTTGATAAAAGCAAATGCATCGGCTGTACCAACTGTATCAAACGCTGCCCGACCGAGGCCATCCGCATTCGGGACGGCCATGCGTACATCATCCCGGAGCGCTGCATTGACTGCGGCGTTTGCATCCGCATCTGCCCGCACAAGGCAAAGAAAGCCGTCTTTGACAAGTTCGAGTCCCTGCCCAAGGACAAGTATAAAATCGCCCTGCCCGCGCCCGCCCTGTACGGCCAGTTTGAGAATTTGGACGACGTCAACTATGTGCTGCAGGGATTGCTGGATATCGGTTTTGACGATGTGTATGAGGTCGCGGCGGCGGCAGAGCTGGTCTCGGATTACACTCGCCGCTACCTGCGGCGCACCGACATTCCGAAGCCGGTCATCTCCACCGCCTGCCCGGTCGTTTCCCGCCTGATTATGCTGCGCTATCCGTTCCTCGGTGAACATATCCTGCCCATCAAGCAACCCATGGAGGTGGCGGCCATCGAGGCAAGAAAACGCGCCATGCAGCGCCACCCCGAGCTGAAAGCAGAGGACATTGTGGTGGCGTTCATCTCCCCCTGTCCCGCCAAGGTCAGCTATATCCGCAGCGAGGGTGCCGATTCCAGCACTAACATTGACTATGTTTTTTCCATTCGTGAGATCTACTTAGAGCTGCTCGCCGTCATGAAAAAGGACAAACAGCCCGCCGAACTTTCCGGCAGCGGCCGGATTGGCATCGGCTGGGCGTCTATCGGCGGCGAGGCGACCGCCATCATGAACGATAAGTATTTAGCGGCGGACGGCATTGAAAATGTCATTCGAGTGCTGGACGAGATTGACAACGGCTTGCTGGAGAACCTCGACTTCATTGAGCTGGACGCCTGCAACGGCGGCTGTGTCGGCGGCGTGCTGACCGTGATCAACCCGTACATTGCCAAGGCGCGCCTGCATACCCTGCGCCACTACCTGCCCATCTCCCAGAACTGGGCGAACAATGACGACGCTGAGGTTCCCGCCGAATATCTTGATGAGGCAGAGTATGAGTATCATCCGGTCAGCGTACTCGATCAGGACCGGGAAACGGCCATTGAGATGATGAACCGGATTGAGAAGTTAAAGAAAATGTTGCCCGGCAACGACTGCGGTTTCTGCGGCTCCCCCACCTGCGCCGCCTTTGCGGCAGATGTGGTCAAGGGACAGGCAAAGGTAGAGGATTGCTTTACCTACCTCCGCGGCGAGCCGCTCAAAAAGGAGCCAGCGGATGACAGTCAGTGAATTGGCAACCGCCCTGGATGCCCGCCTCCTAACCGCGCCCGCTCCCGACAGGAAGGTGAACGGGGCGTATGCGGGAGACCTGCTCAGTTGGGTGATGGGGCGCGCCGCCGCGGGTCAGGCTTGGGTCACTATTATGACCAATATCAATGTGGTGGCGGTCGCCTCACTGCTGGAGCTGTCCGCCGTCATCCTGTGCGACAACGCGCTGCCGGAGCCGGCGGTGCTGGAGGCGGCAGAGGCCAGGGGGGTCAACCTGCTGCTGTCCCGGCAGCCCGTGTATGAGCTGTGCGGCCGCCTGCACCGGTTAGGCATATGAAGCGCGTCTATTACGACCTGCACATACACTCCTGCCTGTCCCCCTGTGCCGATAATGACATGACCCCCGCCAACATCGCGGGCATGGCAGCCCTCAAGGGACTACAGGTCGTGGCGCTGACCGACCACAACACCACCGGCAACTGTGCTGCTTTCTTTGAAGCGGTCAGACCCTATCCCATCCTACCCTTGGCCGGTATGGAGCTGACCACCGCCGAGGAGGTGCACATGGTGTGCCTGTTCCCCACGGTAGAGGCCGCCGGCGACTTTGACCGGTATCTGGACGCCTTCCGCCTCCCGCTCACCAACCGCCCCGAGATATTCGGGGAACAACGGCTGTACGACGGTGAGGACCACTATATCGGAGACTTGCCGCACCTGCTTTCTGCCGCCACCGCGCTGTCGCTGGATATGGCGGTGCCGGCGGTGCGCGACCGCGGCGGGGTCATCTTTCCGGCGCACCTGGACCGACAAGCCCACAGCATGATCAGTGTGCTGGGCACCGTTCCGCGGGCATACGGCTTCACCTGTGCCGAGTACCGGCACCCGGACACCGTCGCCCACTGGCAAAGCCGGCACGACCTGTCCCACCTTCGCCCCCTGTTCAACTCCGATGCGCACCTTTTGGAGAACATTTCCGAGGCAGAACATTTTTTTGACAGGGAAGGAGCCACGAGCGTCACCCCCGAGTTGGTGCTTGAGTGGTTAAGGCACCCATGAAAGAGCTATCACTTCACATTTTAGATATCGCCGAAAATTCGGTGCGCGCCAATGCCACCCGCATTGACATTGACATTCGCGAAACCGAGCACCGACTGACCTTCACGGTCCGTGACAACGGGCATGGCATGACAGAGGACTTCTTGCGGACCGTCATAGACCCCTTTGCCACCACCCGCACCACCCGCAGCGTCGGACTGGGCATTCCCCTACTGAAACTGGCGGCGGAACAGAGCGGCGGCAGCTTGCGCATCACCTCCCGACACATCTCCGAGCACCCCGACCACGGTACCACCCTGTGCGCCGACTTTGACAAGACCAGCATTGACTATGTCCCGCTGGGCAACATGGCGGAGACTGTTTGCACCTTGCTTCAGGGCAGGCCGCAGATTGATTTTGTCTTCACCCACATCTGTGGAGCGCACACCGCCGAGCTCGATACCCGAGAGCTGCGGCAGGTGCTGGGCGATGTGCCGCTGAACACCCCCGAGGTACTCGACTGGGTCAAATCGTCGCTGTGCGAGGCATACCACAATTTCAAGTAATTTGAAAATACAAACATCCAGAAAGGATTTTCGTGATGAAATCTTTAGCAGAACTTGCCGCTATCAGAGACCGCATGAAGGATAAAATCGCCATTCGCGAAGGCTCCGGCGACATCCGCATTGTCATCGGCATGGCGACCTGCGGCATTGCCGCCGGTGCCCGACCGGTGCTGAGCGCTTTCATGGAGGCGGTCAGCCGCGAGGGCTTGGCTGACCGTGTCACCATCACCCAAACAGGCTGCATCGGCATTTGTCAGTATGAACCGGTCGTGGAGGTCTACACCGACGGGCAGGAGAAGGTGACTTATGTGAAGATGACACCCGAGCGGGCGGCAGAAGTGGTTCAAAAACATATCAAGGGCGGGGCAGTCTTGACCGAGTATACGATCGACGCGTCCAACCTTTGAGACAAGAGCAGGAGGAAAAAACATGGTTCGTTCTCATGTATTGGTTTGCGGCGGCACCGGTTGTCACGCATCCGGCAGCCAGGCCGTCATTGATACCATGAAGGCAGAGATAGAGAAAGCCGGTCTGGCAAATGAGGTACAGGTGGTCCAGACAGGGTGCTTTGGTCTTTGCGCCTTAGGTCCGATTATGGTCATTTATCCCGAGGGGACATTTTACTCCAGCATACACCAGGCAGATGTCGCCGAGATTGTGAGCGAGCACCTGCTCAAGGGACGCGTGGTAGAGCGGCTGGTGTATAAGGAAACCAAGACCCACCAGGCGGTACATTCGCTGAATGACACCAACTTTTATAAAAAGCAAAAGCGCGTTGCCCTGCGCAACTGCGGACTCATCAACCCCGAGCAGATTGATGAGTACATTGCCATGGACGGCTATGCCGCCCTAGGCAAGGTGCTGACCGAAATGAAACCCCAACAGGTGATTGACACCATCAAGGCATCGGGTCTGCGCGGCAGAGGCGGCGGCGGGTTCCCCACCGGCAACAAGTGGCAGTTTGCCGCCAACAGCGTCTCCGACAAGAAGTATGTGGTCTGCAACGCCGACGAGGGTGACCCCGGCGCGTTCATGGACCGTTCGCTACTGGAGGGCGACCCCCATGCCATCATTGAGGCGATGGCGATTGCCGCCTATGCCATCGGCGCGGACGAGGGCTTCATCTATGTTCGGGCAGAGTACCCCATTGCCGTCTCCCGTCTGCAACTGGCGATCGACCAGGCCCGGGCGTACGGCCTCTTGGGCAAGCGTATTTTCGACACCGATTTCTGCTTTGATTTACATATCCGCCTCGGCGCCGGCGCTTTCGTGTGCGGCGAGGAAACCGCGCTGCTCACCTCCATCGAGGGACATCGCGGCGAGCCCCGTCCCCGTCCCCCCTTCCCGGCGGTCAAGGGGCTGTTCGGCAAACCCACCATCATCAATAACGTGGAGACCTACGCCAACGTCGCCCAGATTATCCTGAGGGGGCCCGAATGGTTTGCCTCCATGGGCAGTGAAAAGTCCAAGGGCACGAAGGTCTTTGCCCTCGGCGGCAAGATCACCAACACGGGACTGGTGGAAATCCCCATGGGCACCACCCTCCGTGAGGTGGTGGAGGAGATTGGCGGCGGCGTGCCGGGCGGCAAGAAGTTCAAGGCAGCCCAGACCGGCGGCCCCTCCGGCGGCTGTATCCCCGCCTCACTCATCGACACACCCATCGACTACGACAACCTGCTGGCGATCGGCTCCATGATGGGCTCGGGCGGCCTGATTGTCATGGACGAGGACAACTGCATGGTGGACATCGCCAAGTTCTTTTTGGAGTTCACCGTGGATGAGTCTTGCGGCAAGTGCGCCCCCTGCCGTATCGGCACCCTGCGCCTGCTCGAGATCTTAGACAAGATTACCAAGGGGCAGGGCACCTTAGAGGACGTGGACAAACTTGAGGAGCTGTCGAACTTCATCAAGGCGGGCTCATTGTGCGGACTGGGACAGACGGCCCCCAACCCAGTTCTCTCCACCCTGCGTTACTTCCGGGATGAATATATGGCGCACGTAGTGGACAAAAAATGTCCTGCCGGCGTCTGCAAGGACCTCTTGACCATCAACATCAACCCCGACAAATGCGTCGGCTGCAAAATGTGCATGAAGGTCTGCCCCACCAGCGCCATTTTTATCACCGACGAGGTGAAGCCCGGCAAGAAACTCCCCTACCTCTGCATCGACCAATCAAAGTGTATCAAGTGCGGCGCCTGCATCTCCAAATGCAAATTTGACGCCATCTATAAGAAATAAGAAAGGAGCCGCCAGAATGGATATGGTACAAGTCAAAATCAACGGAAGAGACTATTCGGTGCCGAAAGACAGCACGATTTTAGAGGCTGCCCGCGCGGCAGGCATCCACATCCCCACCCTGTGTTACCTCAAGGGCATCAATGAAATCGGCGCTTGTCGTATGTGTCTGGTCGAGGTCAAGGGCGCCCGCGGCATGGTCACCTCCTGCGTCTACCCCGTCAACGAGGGCATGGAGATCACCACCAACTCCCAACGAGTGCTGGACGCCCGAAAAATGAACCTGCAACTGATTCTGTCCGCCCACGATAAAAAGTGTCTCTCCTGCATTCGTTCCACCAACTGCGAGCTGCAAAAGCTCAGCTTTGAGTACGGTGTGGAGGCTTCCTATTTCACGGGCAGAACCGAGGACCACCAAAAGGAGATCAGCGGCACCTCCATCGTCCGCGACAACAACAAGTGCATCCTTTGCCGCCGCTGCATCGGTGCCTGCGCAAACCAGAGCGTCGGGGTCATCAACGCGCTGAATCGCGGCTTTGACACCTATGTCGGCAGCGAGTTTCACAAGGAGCTGAAGGACACCTCCTGCATCAACTGCGGCCAGTGTATTGTCGCCTGCCCCGTGGGTGCCCTGTCCGAGAAGGACGAGACCGAGCCGGTCTTTGAGGCGCTCAACACGCCGGGCAAGCATGTGGTCATCAGTATGGCGCCCTCCGTCCGCGCCACCATTGGCGAGAGCTTTGGCTACGAGCCGGGCACCGACTGTGAGGGACAGCTGGTGGCAGCCGGCAAGCGACTGGGCTTCCATGCCGTGTACGACCTGAACTTTGCCGCCGACCTGACCATCATGGAGGAGGCAACCGAGCTGGTCCACCGCCTGCAAAACGGCGGCACTCTCCCGCTCATCACCTCTTGCTCCCCCGGCTGGATCAAGTTTTGCGAGCATTATTTCCCCGAGATGACCGAGAATCTGTCCACCTGCAAATCCCCCCAGCAGATGTTCGGCGCCATTTACAAGACCTACTATGCCAAGAAGCTGGGTTACAAGCCCGAGGATGTGGTCATGGTGTCCTGCATCCCCTGCACTGCCAAAAAGTTTGAGGTGCAGCGGGCGGACCAAAACGCCGCCGGTATGCCGGACGTGGATTACGCCATCACCACCCGCGAGTTGGCGCGCATGATTCAACGCGCCGGTATCGACTTCCGCGCTCTGCCCAATGAAGCCTATGACAACCCCATCGGACTGGGGTCGGGTGCGGGCGTGATTTTCGGTGCCACCGGCGGGGTGATGGAGGCGGCCATCAGAACGGCGGCCGAGCTCGTGGCGGATGTCCCCTTCGAGAAGCTGGACTACACCGCTATCCGCGGTCTGGAAGGCATCAAATTCGGTGAGTACAAGCTGGGTGATATCAACCTGAAGGTAGCTGTCACCAGCGGCACCAAGAACGCCAAGAAACTTTTGCGCGCTGTCCAAAACGGCGAGGTGGATGTGCAGTTTATTGAGGTCATGGGTTGCCCCGGCGGCTGTATCAACGGCGGCGGCCAGCCTCTGCAGCCGGCAGTGGTTCGCAATAATGTGGACCTGCGCGCCAAGAGAGCCGCTGTTCTCTATCGTGCCGATGCCCACCTGGATGTGCGCACCTCCCACGCCAACTCGTCCGTCAAAGCGCTGTATGACGACTTCTTAGGCAAACCGGGCAGTCATCTCGCCCACCAGATTCTGCACACTTCTTATGTGAAGCGCGGCCTGTAAGCCCCGACTTCATAACCCGGCAAAAAAGCCGATGTCAAAGCTGACATCGGCTTTTTTCTTTTTTGCCGGAGCAGGGAAGCCCGCGCCCCCTCCCCCCGTACCGTCGGGTACATCATGAGATGATACTAGTTCTTTCAGTAACAGTCGGCAAAACCGACTGTTTCAACAAATAATAGTATGAAAGCACCGGAATTCAGTGCCTGTCCCGGCTGAGATAGGCATGTCCCCCGGTGCTTTTTTTCAATGGATTCTTTTTTGTGACCGATAGCGACAAAAAAGAGACAACCACATGCGCTATACTGGGGAGCAAAGGAGGCGGTTTGATGCCCGTTATCTACATTGATGTGCTTTTCCTCATCAATTTTGCCATGAATTTGCTGGTGCTGTATGTGGTCGCCCGCATCACCAGCACCCCGCACCGCACCCTTCGCTTTTTGTCGGCGGCCGGCATAGGGGCGCTGTACGGCGTTTGGGCGTTGGTCTACTGCCGCTCGGTATGGCTGCTGGCGGGGACAGTGTCCTTGGCACTCTATCTGATGACGGCGCTCGGGTACGGCCGCCAGCCGCCCCGCCGCATGTTGCAGCTCATGCTGCTGTTCGCGGGCATCTCACTGATGCTGGGGGCACTGATCGCGTGGCTGTACCGCCTGCTGGCACAGATGTTGCCCGCACCCGACAGCACCGCCATCTCGTCCAACAAAGTATGGGTGTTCATCCTGCTTGCCTTGCTCAGCACCGGTCTGATTCGTCTCTCCTCCCGCCTGCTCTCCGGCACCGCCCGCAGCCGCTATGTGGAAGCGCGGGTGGGGCTCTCGGGCAAGGAGGCCCACATGCACTTGTTTGTGGACACAGGCAACGGGGTGCGCGAACCCATCAGCGGCAGGCCTGTGATCATCGTGGACCGCCTCAAGCTCAGCGGACTGGTGCAGCCGCAGGACTTACAACTGCTCAGCCACCCGCATCGGGACTTTCAAGGGCTGTCACTGCCGGTACAGCGGCGGGTCCGCCTGATTCCTTACCGCACGGTACAGGGAGAGCATATGATGATCGGTATTTTACCGGACTACACCAAAATCCATGAGAACAAACAGACCAAGGATGTGGATGCCATCATCGGAATTTCGTCAAAGGATCAATGCTTTGAGGAGAGTGACGGGCTGATCCCCGCTTCACTGGTAGGGTGAGACAGATGCACATCTTCCATTTGATTTGTACCATTATGTTCAAAAAAATGAAGGTGAAAAAAATGTTACTACTTGATCCGACATCCGTTTTTTACATCAACGGCGCCGACGTTCTCCCGCCCCCGCTGTCCAGCGAGGAGGAGCACATGCTCATTGAGGGGGCCCCGACCAATGAGTCCATGAAATCACAACTCATCGAGCACAACCTGCGGCTGGTGGTGTACATAGCCAAAAAGTTCGAGAACACGGGCATCAACATTGAGGACCTGATCTCGATTGGCACCATGGGCTTGATGAAGGCGATCAACACGTTTTGCCCCGAGAAAAATATCAAGCTCGCCACCTATGCCTCACGCTGCATTGAAAACGAGATTTTAATGTATATCCGCAAAAACGCCTCCCAGCGCCGGGAGATTTCCATTGACGAGCCGCTCAATGTCGACTGGGACGGGAATGAGCTTTTGCTCTCGGACATTCTCGGCAGCGACGCCGACGCGGTGTGCCGGGACATTGAGGAGATGGAGGAGCGCAGCATCGTGCGCCGCACGGTCGCCATGCTGGCGGGCAGAGAGCGCACCATCATTGAGTTGCGTTTCGGCTTACTGGGCAACCGAGAAATGACCCAAAAGGAAGTCGCCGATCTGTTGGGGATTTCCCAATCCTATATCTCCCGGCTGGAAAAGAGAATCATCGACCGACTCCGTCGGGAAATGATGCAATATATCTGATCTGCCAAAAAACTCATAATATTTCATAAAACCCTTGCAATTTCACGAAAAGCGTGGTATAATGACCGATGATAAATTAAACAACTAAAAGAGGTGCAAAATGAAGGCAACGATTCATCCCGTATATAAAAATGCCACCATCAAGTGTGCGTGCGGCGAGACGGTCGAGACTCGTTCCACACATGGTGACATGACCGTGGACATTTGTTCGAAGTGCCATCCGTTCTTTACGGGCAAGCAAAAGTTTGTGGATGCAGGCGGGCGCGTGGATAAGTTCAAGAAGCGTTTGGAAAAATCCGCAAAATAAAGCTGTATCGAATGCGCGCGTGGAGGCCGACCAAAGGCTCCGCGCGTATTTGTTATAGAAAGGAATCTATGGAACAACTCACCCAATCAGCCGTTTTGGTGTCTATCGCCCCCGGTACCGACCGCCTGCCCGACACAGAGATCAGTTTAGAGGAGCTGAAAAGGCTGCTCGAGACCGCGGGGGGCACCTGCTTTGCCACACTGATCCAGGTGAAGGACAGCTTTGACCCGCGCACCTGTATCGGCAGCGGCAAGGTCGAGGAGTTGCGCACCCTGTGCGAAAACAACGGGATCACCCTGGTCGTCTTTGACTTTGAGCTCTCCCCCTCTCAGATCCGCAACTTGGAGGAGGACCTCGGCGGCGGGGTGGAGGTCATTGACCGCAGTATGCTGATACTGGACATTTTCGCGCTGCACGCCAAGAGCGGAGAGGGCAAGCTGCAGGTCGAACTGGCGCAGCTCAAGTATACCGCGCCCCGACTGATCGGCAAGGGCAAGGAACTGTCACGGCTGGAGGGGCGCATCGGCACTCGCGGTCCCGGCGAATCCAAGCTGGAGAGTGACCGCCGCCATCTGAAAAGCAGAGTGTATGCGCTACAAAGACAACTGGAGGAGCTGGAGGCCAAACGCGCGGTCATGAGAACGGCGCGGGACCGCAGCGCCATCCCGAAAGTCGCTATCGTCGGCTACACCAACTCCGGCAAGTCTACCCTTCTTAACCGCCTGACAGAGGCGGGGGTTTTGGCGGAAAACAAGCTGTTTGCCACCTTGGACGCCACCACACGGCGGTTAGAGCTTCCGGGCGGGTCGGCCGTGCTGCTCACCGATACGGTCGGTTTCATCCGCAACCTGCCCCATCACCTGGTCCGGGCGTTTAAGTCCACCTTGGACGAGGTGACCTACAGCGACATTTTGCTCATTGTCGCCGACCTGTCCGACCCCGAGATGGAAAACCAGTTGTCGGTGACGTTGCAGGTATTGGCAGAGCTTCATGCCGCCGACAAACCCATCATCTATGCCTACAACAAGTGCGACCGGGCACCCGAGCTGCCCGCCTCCCTGCACAGCCGTCCTCACGAGGTATTTATTTCTGCCGCCACAGGATTCGGCATTGAGTCTTTGGTGCAGGCGATTGAGGAGATCACCTCCGCCCGCAAGTCTCGGGTCAGGCTACGCTTCCCCTATGCCGAGCAGTCACGGCTGCAGTTGCTATACGGCAGCGCCACCATTGAGGAGCTTCACTATGAGGATGATGCGATTGTGGTAGAGGCGGTACTGGACGAAAGATTGAGAGGCCAGCTCCGCCCGTATGTGCAGTCATGACCGGCGATGCGTACCGTAGCCTCCGGCAAGCAGCCGCCGCTACCCACACCGTCAAAAAGTCGGTGTTCATCGCGCAGGCGACCCCTGTGGACACCGAACAAGCCGCACTCAGCTTTATCAAATCCGTCAAACAACAGTATCCGGACGCGAAGCATCATGTCTATGCGTATGTTCTGCGCGAAAACCATACTGTCCGTTACAGCGACGACCGGGAGCCGCAGGGCACAGCCGGTCTTCCCGTGCTTGCCGCCATCCAAAAGCAGCAGCTCTTTGATTGCGCCGTGGTGGTGAGCCGCTATTTCGGCGGTGTGCTGCTGGGCACGGGCGGGCTGGTACACGCCTATGCCGCCGCGGCGAAGGAAGCCCTTTCGCTGGCCGGCACCATCACCTATGACACCTACTCCTACCTACATATTGTCTGCACCTATCCCGATTATCAGAAGCTGCTCGCCCCTCTCTCTTTACCCTTTGTCCATCGGGAGTCGGAGAGCTTTGCGGAGCAGGTAGCCCTGCTCGTGTCCCTGCCCGCCGCCGAGGAAGCAGCTTTCTTAGAGACACTCAGGGAAGTGACCGCCGCCCGTGCGACCGTGACACTGCAAAAGCGCAGTTTTGATTGCCGTTAAACCGCCGCTGCTGTCACCCATTCGTGGCCCCACGCGTAGAGACAGCTTTGTTGCCCATCTGCGCCTTTTCGTCATATCTGACAAATTCTCTTGCCGTAGGTACCGCTATCCCGACGTTCATTTGTATCTATTGACGGAAAAAGGGTCGGCGTATCCGCACGACAAGCAGGGTGCGGGTTCGCCTTCATTTTTTTTGCTTTCCGTGCGAAAAAAAAGTTTTTTTCAGCTTTTGCGCGTATATTACTATTGCAGACCGAAAGGAGGAGCCGATGAGCCGTATTTGCGACATGTTCTTGGAGCGAGAGACACTCACGCTCTCTCCCCATGCCTTTTTGACCAAAAATACCCGGGGCAGGGAACACCCCTACACCCCTTGTCCCAACCGCACCGAGTTTCAGCGTGACCGTGACCGCATCATCCACGCCAAGGCTTTTCGCCGTCTAATGCACAAAACACAGGTTTTTTTCTCCCCCGTGGAGGAACATTACCGCACCCGGATGACCCACACGCTGGAGGTGTCCCAGATCGCCCGCATCATCGCCCGCGCACTGCGCCTCAACGAGGATTTGGCGGAGGCGATCGCCCTCGGGCACGACATCGGCCACACCCCCTTCGGCCATGCGGGGGAGGAGGCCATGCGCAAGTGCTTTGACCCGAACTTTTCGCATTTTGAGCAGAGTTTGCGGGTGGTGGATTATCTGGAGAACGACGGCGAGGGGCTGAACCTCACGTATGAAGTGCGGGACGGCATCCTCCACCACACCGGGGAGCATATGGCGAGCACACTCGAGGGGGTCATTGTCAAGTTTGCCGACCGCATTGCCTACATCAACCACGACATTGACGATGCCTGCCGCGCCGGCATTCTGAGTCCGGCGGACATCCCAAAGCCCCTGCTTGACACGCTGGGCAGAGGGCACAGCGAGCGCATCAACCGCATGGTCTCCTCGGTCATTACCGCCAGCACCGACCGCGACACCATTCAGATGGAGCCGGAGATCGGACAAGCCACCATGGAGCTGCGGGCGTACCTGTATGCCCACGTCTACACCAACTCCTCCGCCAAAGCCGACGATGAGAAGGCAAAGGACATGCTGGTGTTGATTTTCAATTACTTTCTCAAGTACCCCGAGCAGATGCCGGCACTCTTTGTGCGCAACATCGAGCGGGACGGCCTCCCGCGCTGCGTGTGCGACTATGTGGCGGGCATGACCGATCGTTTTGCGATGGACACGTATCGCGACCTGTTCATCCCTACCGGATGGAGGGGATGCAGATGATACCGCAGGCAGTGATTGACGAGATCCTGCGTCGTACCAATATTGAGCACCTGATTGGCGGCTATGTCACCCTCAAACGGGCGGGCTCCAACATGAACGGCCTGTGCCCCTTTCACAGCGAGAAAACCCCTTCCTTCACCGTCTTTACCGGCGCCAACAACTTTTACTGTTTCGGTTGTGGGGTGGGCGGGGATGCCATCACCTTTGTGCGGAAGATCGAGAACCTGGACTACCCCGATGCCGTGGCATTTTTGGCGAAGCGCGCGGGTATCACCATTCCCGAGGACGACGGGACGCGCCGGACCCAAAAGCCCAAGGTGGACCGCAAGCGCCTGTTGGCGCTCCATCGGGAGGCCGCGCTGTTTTTCCACCGCAATTTGTATGACAAGGAGGGGGAGCCGGCGCTACACTACCTGACCGAAAAGCGCGGCTTCAGCCACGCCACCATCAAGCATTTCGGACTGGGTTTTGCCCGTAATTCGTATGAGTCCCTGACCCGCCATTGCCTGTCGCTGGGGTACACCGAAGTTGAACTTGTGGAGAGCTATTTGTCGTTTCGGAACAACAGGGGCACCCTGTCCGACTCCTTTCGCAACCGTGTGATGTTCCCCATCATTGACGTCACCGGGAATGTCATCGCCTTTGGCGGGCGGGTCATGGACGACAGCCTGCCCAAATACAAGAACTCCTCCGATACCCCCATCTTCAAGAAAAGCCGGCAGCTCTACGCGCTGAATTTTGCCCGTACCTCTTGCGCCGAGTCCCTGTTGCTTTGCGAGGGCTACATGGATGTCATCGCCATGCATGCGGCGGGCTTTGAAAACGCGGTGGCGACGCTGGGCACCGCCATCACCTCCGAGCAGGCGCGCCTCATCAGCCGCTACACCAAGCAGGTGATTATTTCTTATGACATGGACGATGCGGGGCGCCGCGCCGCCGACAAAGCCATGAAGCTGCTGGAGGAGGTTGGCCTGAACATCAGGCTGTTGACCCTGACCGAGGCCAAGGACCCTGACGAGTATATCCGGCGTTTTGGCGCGGACAAGTTCCGCTCCTTATTGCTGGGTAGCGCGAGCAGGTTTGAGTACAATACGGGGCGGATCCTATCCAAGTATGACCTCTCCGTCCCGCAGCAAAAAATAGACGCTACGGTTGAAATCTGTCAAATGATCGCCAATATTTCCGCTTCCGTGGAAAGAAGCATCTATATTCAGGAAGTGGCGCATAAATTGAATGTGGATGCCAAAAGTATTGAAGAGTATGTCTCCCGCATCCTCTCCAAAAAAGCGGCAGAATACAAGCAGAAAAAAAAGCAGGCCCTGTACCAGCAGACCATGGGCTACCGGGACCCCGTCAACCCCGATTTTGCGAAAGACCCCGCCCTAGCACGCTATGAGGAGACGGTGTTGGGACTGCTCCTGCTCTATCCCGAGCATCGCCACAGAAACCTGGTGTCCGAGTCCGACTTTTTCACCGATTTCGGCAAACGCGTATTCACCTATATTTTCGAACATTTAATGGATGAAAATGAGGAAAATGTGAATTTCAATGCATATTTTACCCCGGAAGAGGTGAGCAGAATTACAAAAATGAAAATTTCACGCATGCGCCTGACTGAAAATGGAAATGATGTTTTTGTGGAGAGCGTCGATGCGCTGAAAAACGCCGTTTCACTCAGACGTAACAAAGATGAGGGCAACCAGCTTGAGCTGATCTCACAGATTATCACCCGCAAGCGAAATACGGACGATTATACATAAAGGAAGGAATGCCATGAGCACCGAAAAGAAATTAGATATCAATGAATTGATTGAAAGCTCCAAGTTCGATTCCGGCATCACCAGCAGCGATATCATGAAAGCGCTGGAAGATATCGATTACGATATCGAACAGATGGAGAAAATATACGAAACGCTGGAGTCCAACGGCATTGCCATCCATGACTATGTAGACGGCGAACAGCTCAAGGAAGCCGACAACGATCTTGCGCATTTCGAGACCGCTCTCAAGATGGAGAAGATGCTCGAGTCCGAGGGGTTGGCGATTGATGACCCCGTGCGGATGTACCTGAAGGAGATTGGAAAAATCCCCCTCTTGGACGCGGACAGAGAGCTCTATTTGGCGGAACAGATCGCGCTGGGCTCCAAGGAAGCCAAAGACGAGCTGGTTGAGGCCAACTTGCGACTGGTCGTCTCCATCGCCAAGCGCCATGTGGGCAAGGGCATGTACTTTTTAGACCTCATCCAGGAGGGCAACCTTGGGCTGATGAAAGCGGTGGAGAAGTTTGACCCCAGCAAGGGCTTCAAGTTTTCCACCTATGCCACCTGGTGGATTCGGCAGGCCATCACCCGTGCCATCGCCGACCAGGCGCGCACCATCCGTATCCCCGTGCACATGGTGGAGACCATCCATAAGGTGTCCCGCACTGCGCGCAAGCTGTTGCAGGAGTACGGCAGGGAACCCACCACCGACGAGATCGGGCAGGAGCTCAACATGAGTGCGGACAAAGTGCGCGAGATTATGAAGATCGCGCAGGACCCCGTGTCGCTCGAGACCCCCATCGGCGAGGAGGAGGACAGCCATCTTGGCGATTTCGTGGAGGACAACGACTCTCCCGCCCCCTCCGAGACCGCCTCGTACGCTCTGCTGCGTGAGCAGCTTTGCGCGGTGTTGCACACCCTGACCTCACGGGAGGAACAGGTGCTCAAGCTTCGTTTCGGCTTGGAGGACGGACGTCCCCGCACACTGGAAGAAGTGGGAAAACAGTTCAATATTACCCGCGAGCGCATCCGCCAAATCGAGGCAAAAGCCCTTCGGAAACTGAGACATCCCTCCCGCTCGAAGCCTTTGCGCGATTATCTTGACTATTAACTCTTTTATTTGCATTTCATGCATTGACTTTCGGCACGATTTGTAGTAAAATAATTAAGTATGAATGTCATGAGGAGGATCCCCGGATGCTGAAAAGATCCATTCTGCTGCTAATCTGTCTGTCCCTGCTGGGACTGATGCTGGTCGGATGTACCGAAGATGAGATTGAGCAGGCAAAAGACCATCTCCAAAACAACAGACCCACCACCGAACGCAACAAGGTGACTTTGAATTTTTACATCATGTCCGCCTCCGAAATTTCCGAGACGGCTGTACGAGCCATGGAGGAGCGATTTAACATTTACACCGAGGCAAAGTATCGTACCCGCGTGAAGTTTTTCATTTATTCGCCCGAGGCGTATGCCGCCGCGTTGCAGAGTAAGTTTACCGCGGTGGAAGACGCCGGTATGCCCGATACCCTCCCTGCCGCCACCGATGCCTACCCGGAGCTGCTGGACGGACAACTGGATATTTTCCTGAATATCAGCGATGAAATGTTGCGTGACAATGTTCTGAAGGGGCGTCTCACCGACCTCACCGCCTACATGACCGGTACTTACCATAACCTCTCGCGGGATAAGACTCCCACTTCCATCGCCCCCGTGCTGTACAACAACTCCTACACCAAAATTGCGACTTACATCAGCGCCGAGGACGCCAACCCCACCATTGTGCAGCAGCACTACGGCGTGCCCAACAACACCATCATCGGCGAGTACACCTACTTGGTGGTGGACAAGGCGCAGGCGGATTTGTGCTACCTTGAAAACAGTTTCCCCCTTGACGGGACAGCCAACCTCACCGCCGTGACGGCCGCCCGGACGCAACTGACCACTTTCCTCACCAACCAGAAGCTCACCGTTGCCGACTACATCCAGGAGGTGACGGGGGATTATGGCACCCGTCATCAATATGACAGCAGTGAGTACTATGTCACCATCATCAAAAAGCCCGAGCTGACTTACAAAGAAATTGTCTCCTCCATGTTCTGCATCTCCGCTTATACGGCGAATGCTGACCGCGCCATGGAGATCATTTACGAGCTGAACACCAGTGCGGAATTGCACACTATTTTGCAGTATGGGGTGCGGGACGTCACCTACACCGTGGATGTGGAAAACCAGACCATCACCAAGATTGCCGACGCCCCCTATACATACGATATGAATATCCGTCACACAGGCAACCTGTTTTGCATTTATCCCGCCGCCTCCGACGGCTACACCCATATCCGGTTTGAGGAGGGCTACCTGCAGAACAAGGATGTGACCGCGCCGACGGTGCCGCAAATCAACATTTACCCGCCCGCAGGGGACTGATTGCCTACTGTATAATGCGCGCCCAAACATGAGCCATCAGGGATGTTCAGCTTGTCAAAAACCATGTGATCAGACAATCGATACAATGTTTTGTACATGTTTTTGCGCATTTTGTTCATCATATGACTTATGGAAGGGTGCTACATTATAAACCTTTTTTGTCGAAAATTGACAAAATCACGAAACAAACAAAAGGAGTCGAAAGCATGAAGAAACTTGTATCTCTGTTCATCGTCCTGTCTCTTTGCGTGGGTCTGTCAGCTTCGCTGGTTGCCTGCGGGGGAGGAAAATCATCCGGATTTAAGGTCGGCGTGATTCTCATCGGCGACAGAAACGAAGGGTATTCCTATGCTCACATCCAGGGCATCGAGGCAGCCATGGAGGCCTTGGACATTGAGGAAAGCCAAGTCATTTGGAAATACGGCGTTACGGAAGACGAGGCTTGTGAAGATGCCGCCCGTGACTTAGCCGAGCAGGGCTGTGACATCATTTTTGCCAACAGCTTTAACTTCGAGGACTATGTGATGGCCGTTGCGGAAGATTACCCCGACATTATCTTCTGCCACGCCACCGGCACCCAGGCTGCCACCTCCGGGCTTGCCAACCTGCACAACTACTTCACCTATGTGTACGAATCCCGCTATATCTCCGGCGTGGTGGCAGGACTGAAGCTGCAAGAGATGATCGATGACGAAATCATCACCGCAGAGGAAGCCAAGATCGGCTATGTCGGCGCATTTCCTTTCGCCGAGGTCATCTCGGGCTTTACCTCCTTCTTCCTCGGGGTGCGCTCCATTGTGCCCGAGGCGACCATGAAAGTCTTGTACACCAACTCCTGGTTTGACCCGACAGCAGAAAAAGAGGCCGCCAAGACTTTGATTGAAAACCACGACTGTGTCGTCATCAGCCAGCATGCCGACTCCAACGGCGCCCCCGCCGAGGTGCAGGCACAGTCCGAAAATGGCAAGCATGTGTACAGCGTTGGCTATAACGTTTCCATGCTGGATGTGGCACCCGATGTAGCGCTGACCTCCGCTCAGAACAACTGGGGTGTCTACTACACCTATGCCATTGACAAAGCCATGAAAAAAGAAGCCATCGACACGGATTGGGCTGCCGGGTACGCAGAAGATGCCGTGATGGTTTCCGAGTTGGGCACCGCTTGCGCCGAGGGCACCGCTGCGTATATTCAGACGGTGATTAACCAGCTCAAGGCCGGCACGCTCCATGTGTTCGATACCTCCACCTGGACGGTCGACGGCGCAACCCTGACCGAGTATGTCATTGACCTGACCAACGACTTCCAGACCAATTCTCCGGATGACGAGAACGCCATTTGGGGCGGCTATTTCCACGAGTCCGAGCTCCGTTCCGCTCCCTCTTTTGACATCATCATTGACGGCGTGACTGTGCTGATCGACTAAAGGCAAACCGACCGGAAACGCAAAGAACGACCGATGGGAAAAAGCGAAAATCCGTGATTTTCGCTTTTTCTCGTTAGGGTACACACAGGAGGGAAAAGCGTTGGAGCAGATTGCCATTCGCATGAAAAATATCACCAAGTCCTTTGGCTCCGTGAGGGCGAACCATCAACTCTCACTGGACATCCATCGCGGCGAGATTTTGGCGCTGTTAGGGGAAAACGGGAGTGGAAAGACCACTCTGATGAACATGCTCGCCGGCATTTACTACCCCGATGAGGGGCAGATTTTTGTCAATGGACATGAGGTCTCCATTCGTTCTCCCAAGGATGCCATTGACCTGGGCATTGGCATGGTTCACCAGCATTTCAAGTTGGTGGACATTTTTACGGCCACGGAAAATGTGATGTTAGGACTTTCCGAAAAGGGCAAGTTCGACAAAAAGGCGACCGCACAAAAAATCAGAGACATCTGCCGGCTATACGGCTTTGACATAGATCCGAACCAGAAAGTATACAATATGACCGTCTCCCAGAAACAGACCCTCGAGATCATGAAGGTACTGTATCGGGGCGCGGAGATTTTGATTTTGGACGAGCCCACCGCCGTGCTCACCCCCGCGGAAACCGAGAAGCTGTTTGCCATCCTCAAAAACATGAAGACGCACGGCAAGTCCATTGTGATCATCACCCATAAGCTTCACGAGGTGCTCTCGGTGTCGGACAAGGTTGCCATCCTCCGCAAGGGGGAGCATGTCGCTACCGTCCCCACCGCAGAGGCGACCGAGCTCTCGTTGACCGAGATGATGGTGGGCAAGAAAGTGGCCCTGGATATCGACCGCCCCGCCCCCCCACACACGACCGACCGTATTGTGGTGCAACACCTGAGCTGCCACAACCACGAGGGGGCGCAAATCCTGCGCGACATCACCTTCACGGCGAAAGGGGGCGAGATCCTGGGTATTGCCGGCATCTCCGGCAACGGCCAGAAGGAACTGCTGGAGGCGATCGCCGGTCTGCAAATCCCCGACGCCGGCAGCAGCATTTTGTACTACCCGCCGGGGGGAGAGTCTCCCAAAGAGCTGATAGGGAAGTCTCCTCGGCAGATCAGGGACCTGGGCATCGCCCTTTCCTTTGTCCCGGAGGACAGGCTGGGTATGGGACTGGTCGCCTCCATGGGCATGACCGGAAACATGATGGTCAAGGATTATGATGCCGCCCCCTCATTCTTTATCCGCCGCGCACAGCCCAGGCAAAAAGCCGAGCAGATCAAAGAGCAGCTTGCCATCGTCACCCCCGGCGTCCAGACCCCCGTCTCCCGCCTCTCGGGGGGCAATGTGCAAAAGGTGCTGGTCGGCCGCGAGCTGGCGGCAGAGCCGGCTGTGCTCATGACCGTGTATGCGGTCAGAGGGCTGGACATCAACACCTCCCTGACCATTTACCGCCTGCTGAACGAGCAGAAACAAAAAGGGGTGGCGGTCATTTATGTCGGGGAGGACCTGGATGTCCTCATCGCCCTTTGCGACCGTATCATGGTCCTGTGCGGCGGGCAGGTCAGCGGCATGGTAGAGGGCAGACACACCACCAAGGAAGAGATCGGCTATTTAATGACCAAGTTGCGGAAGGGAGAAGGACATGACACGACCCACACCCAAGCTTAAAGTCCCCCTCGTCCGCATCGCCCGGCGGGATCCCCTGCCGGGGTGGCGCGCGTGGCTGGTTCGCTTCTCGGCCATTTTTGCCGCCATGCTGGTGTGCGCCCTGATCATTTACGGCCTTACCAAAATGAACCCGTTTGATATGTACGCCACCATGTTTGAGGGTGCCTTCAAAACCCCCACCCGCGCTAAAATCACCGTTTTGGACGCGATGCCCCTGTTGCTCATCAGTTTGGCGCTGGCACCGGTTTTCAAGATGCGGTATTGGAACATTGGCGCGGAGGGGCAGGTGCTCGTGGGCGCCACCGTCACCGCCGCCTGCATGATTTACTTCCCGCACCTCTCCCCCGTGCTACTGTTTTTGCTGATGATTGTGGGCAGCTCTGTGGCGGGCGGTCTGTGGAGCCTGCTACCGGCGACTTTTAAGGCGCTCTGGAACACCAATGAAACGCTGTTCACGCTCATGATGAACTATGTCGCCATGCAGCTGGTCTCCTATCTCGTCACCAAGTGGGAGCGCCCCCCCGGCTCCAATGCCGTGGGCATTATCAATGCGCGCACCAAGGAGGGCTGGTTGCCCCGGCTGTTTGAGCAGAACGCCGGCTGGAGCCTAATCATTGTCCTTTGCCTGATGGTCTGCATGTATGTGTACCTGAAGCACACCAAGCACGGTTATGAAATTGCCGTGGTCGGCGAGTCGCTGAACACCGCCCGCTATGCCGGTATCAATGTGAAAAAGGTGATCATCCGAACCTCGGTGCTCTCCGGGCTGATTTGCGGCTTCGCGGGGTTTCTCCTGGTCAGCGGCTCGTCCCACACCATCTCGACCAACACCGCCGGCGGGCAGGGCTTCACCGCCATCATTGTGGCGTGGATGTCTCACTTTAACGCATTTGTCATGCTCCTTGTCTCCTTTTTTATCATCTTTCTGAAGAAGGGTGGGGCTGAAATTGCCTCGGCGTACAACCTGACCATGCAGGCGTATGAAATCATCACCGGCATTTTCCTCTTTTTCATCATCGGCAGTGAGTTTTTTCTCAATTACAAATTGATTTTCCGCAGCAGAAGAAGTCAAAAGGAGGCAGTATAATATGGCACCCATCATTTCGCTTCTGTTCAGTGCCATTGCCTTCGGCACCATCATCATCTTTGGCGCTTTGGGTGAGATTCTGGCTGAAAAGTCAGGCAGCCTCAACTTAGGTGTCCCCGGCATCATGTACTTGGGGGGGATCGCAGGCCTTGCCGCCACCTTTTTCTACGAGCGCACCGCCGCCCCCCTGCCGTGGGTTTGTGTCGTGCTGGCGCTGCTCAGCGCCTTTGCCGCGGCCGCCTTTGGCGGGCTGATTTTCAGCTTTCTCACCATCACCCTGCGCGCCAATCAGAATGTCGCCGGCCTCACCCTCACCATCTTCGGTTCGGGCGTCGCCAACTTCTTTGGCGGCTCTCTGAACACGCTGGCGGGCGGCGTGGGGCAGATTTCCGTCCCCATCACCTCCGCCGCCTTTCGGCAGACCCTCCCCTTGCCCACATCCCTGGGCTCGGTCGGGCGCCTCTTGTTCTCCCACGGCTTTTTGGTCTATACGGCGCTTCTCATTGCCGTGGTGCTGCAAGTGTTGCTCCACCGCACCCGGGTTGGGCTGAACCTGCGCGCCGTGGGTGAGAACCCCGCTACCGCCGATGCCGCCGGTATCCGTGTCAATCGCTACAAGTACCTGTCCGTGACGCTCGGCGCGGGCATTTCCGGCCTGGGCGGCCTGTTCTATGTCATGGACTACATCAAGGGCACTTGGGCCAACGACGGCACCATCGAGCGCTTGGGCTGGCTGGCAGTCGCCCTGGTCATTTTCACAACCTGGAAACCGGTCAACGCCATCTGGGGCGCGTACCTGTTCGGCTTTCTCTACTGGATGCATTACATCATTCCCGGCCTGAACAGAAGCTCACAATCCATCTTCAAGATGATCCCCTACGTGGTGACCATTCTCGTGCTGGTCGTCATCAGCCTCCGCAAAAAGAGGGAAAATCAAGCTCCCACCGCCCTCGGCCTCTCCTACTTCCGGGAGGAACGGTAGTCCGCCCTCCTTTTTCCCCAGACAAAACAGGCGGCTTTTTCAATCCTTCACCGGTTGAAAAAGCCGCCCTTTTCATGCGCAGAGAGTTCCTGCACCCCTGCCAACCACACAGTTTGTTGCACGCCACCTTCATCAGCCAACCGAAAGATCCTGACCCATCATGGCTGCCACGCCAAGGAATCAACCCCCACGCCATCAAGCAGGTCGTCTATATGATCATAGTCAAGTAAAGTTTCTCTTTTCAAATCAAAGCTCCAAAACACATTGCTTTTCTCCTGGTTTTCATTCGTGTTTCCCTCGCATAAAACTACATAGTCGAAAATGACATTGTAAGCGACAAAATTTTTCGATATGATGACTTCGTCCTCATCAAGTTCACCCTCACCCCCTTGATGAGTGCCACTTCCTTCACACCGACCTCGTCACGCAAAATCTTTCGTTAATGATTTTGGTTTCCGGGTCCCTATCATCACATCCAAGCAACCCTATCTGATGAAGCAACAGACGTCCCAATAGCAATTATTTTTTTCGTTTCCTACATCACACAAAAAAACTGTAAATAGTAAAAACAGAGAAATAATCAGCCGAGATTTGTTGACAATTACCAAATCCTCCCCATGTCACACAAAAAAATGCCCCCTCTGGTGTCATATTCACCAAAGGGGGAAAATCCTGCAATATCATGGGCATCTCCTCACGACCGGCCGCCATACGCCGGCAACGAGCTGGAAAAGTCGCTCAGAGGTCAAAACGCGTCCCGCGCATTACGTCTCCGGCGCAAAGAAGCTCGCCTGTCCGTCAAGGGCGGTTCTGGTTTCCGGGTAGGGAAGTCCCAAGTGCTCGTAGGCCAGCCTGGTGGCGCAGCGTCCTCGCGGTGTTCGGCTCAAAAAGCCGATTTGCATCAGGTAGGGCTCGTACACATCCTCAATGGTCACCGCCTCCTCCCCGGTGGTCGCCGCCAGCGTGTCCAGGCCGACAGGGCCGCCGCCATAGAAGTTGATGATGGCCGAGAGCATCCGCCGGTCGGTATTGTCCAGCCCCAGCGCGTCGATTTCCAGCATATCCAGCGAGTATTTGGCAACTTCCGCCGTCACTTTGCCCTCGCCTTTGACCACCGCAAAGTCCCGCATCCGCTTGAGCAGGCGGTTGGCCACACGGGGGGTACCTCTTGCACGGGTGGCAATCTCCCATGCTCCCTCCGCCGTGACCGATACGCCGAGGATAGAGGCACTCCGGTGCACAATGGCGGCCAGTTCTTCAGGCTTATAAATATCCAGCTTGAACAGTACCCCGAACCGGTCACGCAGCGGCGTGGTCATCTGTCCGGCGCGGGTGGTCGCCCCGATGAGGGTATAGTGCGGCAGGGGCAGGCGAATGCTCCGCGCGCTCGGCCCTTTGCCAATGATGATGTCCAGGGCATAGTCCTCCATCGCAGGGTACAGAATTTCCTCGATGGTGCGCGGCAGCCGATGAATTTCATCAATAAACAGCACGTCATTTTCCGCTAAGTTGGTCAGAATCGCCGCCAGGTCCCCGGGCTTCTCAATCGCGGGGCCGGAGGTCGTGCGGATGTTGACCCCCATCTCGTTGGCAATGATGGTCGCCAGGGTGGTTTTCCCAAGTCCGGGCGGGCCGTACAGCAGCACATGGTCCAGTGCCTCCCCGCGGATTTTGGCGGACTCAATGTAAATTTTCAGATTTTCCTTGACCTTTTCCTGTCCGATATATTCGTTCAGTCGTTTGGGACGCAGGCTGAGCTCGTTTTCAGCATCCCCCGGCGTGTATTCGGTAGAAACAAACCGATTTTCAAAATCCAGCTCTCTGTCCATTCTTTTCCCCTTTTACCGTCAGGTAAATTTCTTCAAAGCCTGCGTGATGACTTGCTCCACGGACAGCCGTTCCGGGTCAATCCCCTGCAACGCCCCGAGCACATCGCTCCGGTCATACCCCAGCGCCAGCAGCGCCTCGGTCGCCTCGCCCAGCTTGCCGTTCTTCCGCGGGGCTTTTTCCTTGCCGCCGGGCACACCCTCCGGTGCCGCATGGCCTGTAAACATCTCGTTTGAGAGCTTGTCTTTCAGCTCCAGCACGATGCGCGCCGCTGTTTTCGCGCCGATGCCCGGAACTTTTGAAAGCCCCTTCACGTCCTCCGTGCACACCACATAGGCAAAGCGGTCAGACGGCATGAAAGACAGGACCGACATGGCCACCTTCGGCCCCACCCCCGACACGCCCCGCAGCAGCTTGTATGTTTCCAGCTCCTCCAGGGTCAGAAAGCCCAGCAAGTCCACCCCGTCCTCCCTAACATTCAGGTAGGTATACAGCCGCACTTTCCCACCCATCCTGTCCGCCAAAGCATCCGAGGTCAGCAGACTGACCGTCAATTGGTATCCCACCCCGCCGCAGTCCAGCACCGCCATGGTGGGCTCACGGTGCACCAGCTCGCCACAGATGTAATAAAACATATGACACTTCCTATCTTTCTGGTTTTCGCCGCCGGCCAGCGGCATTGCCTGTCAAAGACTCCCGGGCCACTTTTCGTGGTGCGCCGTCCTGCCCGTGCTCGATCCGTTTAGCCGTCCTCCCTCGGTACTACCGCCGCCCCCCGGCGGCTTTTGACCAGACGAAAGACATACTCCGCCAGTACGGCACTGCCAAACAGGCCTACCCCAACCAGGAACAACCCCAGGGCGTACCGGTACTCCTTGGGCATGTATTTCATCTCAATGGTATGGGGCCCCTCCGACACGTCAAACGCCATGAGCGCATCCAGCGTTTCGTAGGTCTCTATTGCCTGCCCGTCCACCGTGACCTGCCAGCCCTTGTCATAGGGGATGGTGGTCATCACGGTACTCATCCCGGCGGGCGAGGTCAGGGTGCCCCGGAAGGAATCCTCGGTATAAGCCGAAAGCTCAATCCCGCCCTCCAGCAGCCGCTCAAAAGCAGAGGTGAAAGCGTCGGGGTCAAACGCATAGAAGTAGGAGGGCACATGGGTGTATATCAGGCATCCCTTTTCCCCTGTGGTGATGGTTACGGTGGCAGTCTCCCCCTCGGGAATCACGCCGATATAAGCCGTTCCGAAATAGCTGTTGGAAAACCAGGGCGTGGTATAGGTGCCGTTGATGGTCATGGTGTTGCCGTCCCGCATATAGTCGGAGGGGAAGTGCAGAAACACCTCTTTATCTCCTGCGCTCTCTACCGTGAAAGTGATCGTCCCCGGTTCGCCCGTCACCGAGAGCTGGTAGTTGGTATGGGAGGCGGTCGTGTTGGCTCTGACCCCGCTGAGCTGGCGCTCATAGGCTACGGGCACATACACCTGAACAGGCTCGTCCTCACCCAGCATGACCGCCAACAGGCGGTTCATCCGGTCAAACACAGAGTGCACATCGGTCAGGTAGGTGCGGCCGTCCTCAATGAAATTGCCGTCCTCATCCAGGTACCGCCCCCTGAAACTGATGCTGTTGATGTCGTTTGACACACAGAAAGCGATGGGCAACGCATAGCTGTTTCGATAAATGACCAAGCCGTCCCTGGCCAGATAGGTGTTATACAGGTGGGTCACCCGGTCATTTTCCATGTAGTCCATGACATAGCGAATGCCCAGGATCGAGTCGGTCACCGGGGAGGAGCCGGCATACTCTGACCAGTGGGAGTCGGCGGAAATCCCCATGTACTCCAAAAAGGCAATTGTCTTGGCATGCAGGGTGGATGTGGAGGCGGTGACGCCCCGATATCCCAAGGCAGAGGGGTCATTCATGCGGCGATAGGGTAGCTTCTCCATACGGTAAAAGTCGGGGTCGCTCTCCTTCACCTCGTCAATGATCCCCTGCCACCGTTGCAGGTAGTCCACATAAGAGCCCCGGGAACTGTACCCCACATCCAGGTACAGACTGACCAGGTTGAGCATACTGCCCGTAAAAGCCTCTGCAATCACCACGAGCAACAGCACCTTTTTGAACAGCCGCCTGCCCCGTCCCGGCCGCTTCAGATAGCCAAGGAGCAGCCCCGCATAGAGAATCAGCAATAGCGCCGACAGGTACACGGCGAGCACGGGGGGCAGGTGTTCGCGCTGCGTGTTGAGGGCGGGGGGCTGGAAATACTGCGCCACCGCGATCAGCAAAATCAAAGATGCCGCCGTGCCCACCAGGAAGCTCGGCTTGATGTGCCGCACATACAGGAATGCCCGCGCCGCCATATATACAATCAGGAAGCAAAACATGAAGCTGTAGCGGTAGTTGAGCCAGTTGGGCGCCTGCAGCCCGTGCCAGACCATGTCCAGCGTATTGATGGTGAAAGAGAACACCAAAAACAGGGCGAGCAGTCCGTGGGCAAAACGTTCGCGGAGATTGATTTTGCGGCAGAGGAAGTAGAAGGGGAGCAGGAGCAGGGTCAGCATCCCGCTATACACGGTGGGCAGCCCTTCGGGGCGGACGGTGTCAAAAGAACCAATCAGCAGTTTGAAGAAAAAGTCGAGCAGGTCAAACTTGATTCTGAACGCATAGTTGGGTCTGGTAAACTCTGTTTTTCCAAATTGTAAACCATAGTAGGCAGGAATCACGATAATGCACGCCATCAGGAGGGCAATGGCGGAAAAGATGGCCATTCGTGCGAGGGCACGGGGGAAGTGGCAGCGGTTGCGGTTGGGGTTGCGCTGTTCGGGGGTCATGGAAAAATAGGCGCAGAAGAAGTACAGGGCGACAAAAAAGCACATCATGTAGCCGATGTAGAAGTTTGAGAAGATCGCCAGCGCCAGGCAAAGGGTGTAGAGCTTATATTTTTTATGAACAATCAGTTCGTTGATACCAAGGGCAATGAGCGGGAGCAGGTACATGCAGTCAATCCACATGGTGTTGTGTTGCATGACTACCCCATAGGCTATGAGGGCGTATAGGGTGCTGAAGGTGACGGTAACATAGCGGTTAGCACCCCCGTTTTTTCGTAAAAAGTACGAAAAGGTGAACCCGCACAAACCGGTTTTAAGGACGAACATGAAAAACAGCGCTTCGGTGATGTGCTGTTTCGGAAACAGGGCGACGATGTAGGAAAGAGGGCTTGCCAGATAGTAGGCATAGATGCCCAAAAACTCCCCGCCCAAACTGCGGGAGAACGAGTACAGCAACGACCCCTCGCCATACACCCAGTCCCGGAGTGCCTCAAAGAAAAAGACATATTGCCCGTTCAGGTCCAAGGTGAGCACCGACATTTCGCCGATGGGCCAGACGCCGGCGAAAAAGTGGTTGAGGGTGATGATGCCGGCGGGCAGCAAAAAACACCAGGCGTAAAGCAGGTTGGGGTGCCGGCGGTCCAGCGCTACCAACCGTTCATACAGCGCACGAAGGAACTGCCAAACCCGCTTGGCGAGTGCCGAAAGGCTCCGATCGTTTGGCTGGGGCCGGTTGTCGGAGGGAGGCTCGGGCTGAGGGGCAGTTTGATTTTCAGTCATTGGCTTGTCTTGAAATTCATTCATGATTTGCGTAGACCCTTTACGAGTTTTTGGCGGCGGTGTTAAGAGGCAGCCGGGGGAGTTTGCACAAGCAAGAAAAGCGGGGTGCGTGGGGGCAACATTTGCGGGAAGTGGCTGTGAGCCTTCCGCACACAGGGCGGTTTATGGTGACGGGGTAGGGAGAATTTTTTTGATGGACTTTTCCAGCTTGATGCGGTCGATGGTCAGGGTATGGCGGCAACCCAGGCAGGTGATGGTGGGGAGACTGCCGGTTTGCTCGACGCGGAACAGGGCGGAGCCGCAGGGGTGTTTCTTTTTGAGTTCCAGAGTGTCTCCTACGGCAAAGCGAATCACGGGCATGGCTTACTCCTTAGTTTGTTGGCTTTGCATCGTTGGGTTGGCTTTTTTCTCGAGGAATCGCAGGACGGCACAGAGGGCGATGGCCACAAGGGAAGTGAGCAGCGGGGCGAGGAAGGGGGTCAGATGGCGGGGGGGACGGTAGGACAGGGCGATCTCGTACTCGCCCGCCCCGGGGAGGTCGAATGCCAGCAGGGCATCGAGTGCGGCATAACTCGGCACGGCCTCTCCGTCCACCGTGACCTGCCAGCCCTCGTCATAGGGGATGGTGCTCATCACGGTGAGCCTGTCCGCCTCGGCGGTCAGGGTGAGGTTGATGTGGCGGCGGTCAAGGGAGTGCAGGACCATGCCGGTCTCCTCCTGCGGAGGGGAGGGCAGGAGGGAGGCAAAGGCGGTTTCGTTGACCGCGAAGATATAATCGGTGCCGTCCATGAGGTAAAAGGTACCGTCCGGGTTGGTGCCGTAATAAATGTCGATGCGGTAGCCGCCGGGGGACAGCGTCCCCAAATTGAGCAAGCCGTGCCCGTGGGTCCCGCCCTCGTGCAGGGTGCCGACTTTCTGATAGTTCAGGTGTACCTCAGCTTCCCGCGGGATGAGGGCGGAAAAGTCGCAGACTACCTGGGTCGCAGCGGTGATGGCAAAGGAAAAACTGACCGTGGAGGACGCCTTCATGGCCTCGGAAAACACGCTGTACTTGATTTGGCCGAACTCGTCGACGGTGTCTTGCGTATTTTGAAGGGTGAGGGTTTTATGAATGGGGGTGAAAAGGCTGACAGACGCCTCGCCCGACAGGGCGGCAAAGAGTGCGTTGATGCGCTCCACGGCACGGATATAGTAGGCTCTGTCCGCCCATTCGGCAGAGAGCGCGAACTCGCCGGTGGTCGGGTCATACACAATGTCGTCCTCACTCGGCACGGAAAAGTCGAACTCGGAGAGGGAGTCGGGCACGGTGAACAAGAGGGGCTGGGCATAGGGGTTCTCGTAAATAAGGTAAGTGTCGGTCTCATGCACCAGCTCATAGAGCGGAGACACGACAACGGGGCGGGGCGTGATATTCTGCGCGTAGCTTTTGAACTCTATCATCTGCTTCATTTGTTTGATGAAAGCGTGTTGTTTCTTGTTTGACTCGGGCGGCTGTTCGGTGTCGGGCGCGGGATCCTTGTCGAGCACCAGATACTTGACACCGAGCAGGGAGTCGAGCGCTGCGCTGAAATGAACGGTATTCGTGCTGCCGGCATACCCCAGCTTGCCCCACACCTGCTCTGCCAGTGCGGCGGAGGCGGCGGAGGCGACGTCATAAGTACCAAACAGGTAGGGGTCATCGGAGGTGAGGACCCGCCCCTTTTCAATGCGGTAAAGGCCGTCGTCGGACTCTCGGATGTAGGCGATGCCGGAGCGGTAGCTGTCAAAAATGCGCTCATAGGTTTGACGGGCCACATACCCCTCCTGCTCATACAGGTGCTTGATGAGCTTGAAGCCGGCAAAGGAGGACTCAAACGCCACCACCAGCAACAGCGCCACGGCGAAGGTGCGGCGGGTTTTTCCGTCCGCCTTTCGTTCAATGACGCCGGAGAGGAAAAAGGTCAGCCCGAGCAGGATGAACAGCGCAGGCCAAATGCTCGCGGTGTCGGACAGGACGGCGACGGGCTGGTTTTGACGGTTCAGGTAGGTGTACTCCATCTTTTGCATGAATACGAGGAGCAGAGTTACAAAACCCGCGGAGAGAAAGACATAGCGATTTTCCTGCCCCTCGGCGGCGCACAGGCCCCGGCAGGCAAGGGTGAGCAGCAGAAAGCAGAAAAAGGGAGTTTGCAGGAAGACCGGCGCGCCGTCTGTCCCGAAAATATGGATAAACTGGTTGAGAATGGTGAGCTGCATGGACCAAATCAAGAGCACCAGCAAAATGGCGGAGGTGATTTTTTCACGCAGGCTGACCTGCTTTGCCGCGAAAAAGACGGGGACCAGCAGCAACACCGCCATCCCGCAATAGACCCACGGGGCGCTGTCGGTACCGAGGCCGTCATACGCACCGGGCATGAGCTTGGCCAGCAGGGAGAGCAGGTCAAATTCAACATTTCCGGTGGCAACGGGGTCAAAGGAGAAGTCTTGTAGCCGGGGCAGCCAGGCGGGCAACCCGATGAGCACCCCGCCCAGTAGTGAGCCGCCAAAGAGCAATGCGGTGAGACCAAACTTTTTGGGTGTGGGGTGGTACACGCCGATGTAGGCGTACAGGAAATAGGCAAGGGCAGCAAGCAGGAGCACATAGCCGCCGGGACAGTAGAGCAGCAAAGAGGCACCCAGCGAGAGGGTGAGCAGCAGAAAACGGCGGCGGGTGATGAGGGCATCAATGCCGACACAAACGAGCGGGAGGAAGAGCAAGAGGTCTGCCGCCGCAGGATAGTAGCCGCCGAGCAACGCATAGGCGGACAGGGCATACAGCACGGCAAAAGCAGAGAGGGAAAGGGGTTGGCGCACCCCCCGCTGCCAAAGATACAGGGCAAAGGCAACGCCGAGCAGTCCGCCGCGAAGGATCAGGACAAACAGCAGCGAGGTGGTGACCGAAAAGGGCAGCCACGCCGCCAGCAGGGTAAACGGGGAGGGAAGCCCCTGCGAAAAATCACCCAAATAGACAAAGAGGGAGCGGGGGAAGCCGTCGGTTTTCAGGGCGGCGATTTTGGCGGCGAGCGACTGCATGTCCAGGGAGAGCAATGACGCGTCTCCGCGCAACAGCAAGCCGCGCCCCCAGAAAGTGAGCAAAAGGCAGAGGACGGACAGTCCGAAAGATAACAGCAGAGGCAGGGCCATCGTCTGGCGCTCGCCGGCAGAGGCGTTTGTGCTTTCTTGTCTGGTGAGTTCGGAATTCATGACAGCTTCCTTTGCAAAAGTAGTATGGCTGATGCCAGTATCATCCAAAAGCGGCAACCGAGCACGACCCCCAAAAGGTCGTCTCACTCTGATTCTATAGTATAACATGGGAAAATTGCTTTGTAAACCTACATTCTGTAAAGAATTCAAATTTTTCTGGAAAAAGATTGAAAAAATGAGGGAGGGCTATTTTTTCGGGAGCCTTCGTGTGCGGAGATTTTGCGGGGGTATGCGTCAGGCACTTGGCCTTGTCCATGGGCAAAATGTTTCGCAAAAAAAAGGAGACTCTGTGACGGAGAAGTGGGTCAATCAAGAAAAATGATAATTTTTTTGACGGGCGGGGAAAGATGTGGTATAATACAGGCAATCGGTATGGTCTCGCAATCCCGGGAGCTGACGCTCCTCCCCGCACGCGGTGCGGGTGCCTGATTGACGGCTTCGTAAAAATGCCCTTGCAAGCACCCTTGCAAGCACCCTTGCAAGCACCCTTGCAAGCACCCTTGCAAGCACCCTTGCAAGCAAGCATTTTTACTCATGGTATCATACAGGCGAACGGTATGGCTCTCGCAATCCCGGGAGCGAGCACCGCGGGGATTGCGGCGGATAGCGTGAGAGAGGGAAAAGGCTCGATGGTGATTTTAGGGATAGACCCCGGCCTGGCGCTGGTGGGATGGGGCGTGATTGAAAAACGGGGGTACCGTTTTTGCCCGGTGGCGTACGGCGCCATCCGAACGCCGCCGAAAACAGCGGTGGAGACGCGGCTGGAGATGATCTATGAAGAGCTGGGGCGCCTGATTGAAAAGTACCGGCCGGACGAGATGGCGGTGGAGGAATTGTTCTTCAACTCCAACCAGACGACCGGCATTGCGGTGGCGGAGGCGCGGGGGGTGATTTTGCTCTGCGCGCGGCAGCACGGCCTGAACCTTGGTGAATACACGCCCCTGCAGGTGAAGCAGGCGGTGGTGGGCTACGGGCGGGCAGACAAGCGGCAGGTGATGGCGATGGTGACCTCTCTCTTGGGGCTCAGACAGCCACCCAAGCCGGATGATACGGCCGACGCGCTTGCCATTGCGCTATGCCACGGCCAAAGCGCTCCCTCCCCCCTGATGGGGTACATAGGCAAATGACAAGCGGCGCCTATGCGAAGGCAACCAATCTGCGGACAGAAAACAACGAAAGAACGAAGCCTATGTGGATCAGCGACAAATGGACAGACTATGAGCTGCTCGACACCTCGGACGGGCAGCGGCTGGAGCGTTGGGGGGACTATACGCTGGTCCGACCCGACCCCCAGGTGATTTGGCAAAGCGAGAAAAAATCGCCGCTGTGGCGGCGGGCGGACGCCGTCTACCGCCGCTCCGAGAGCGGAGGCGGCGCGTGGACCGAACACCGCCTGCCCGACAGGTGGACAGTCTCGTACGGCCGGCTGACCTTTGCGGTGCGACCCATGGGATTCAAGCATACGGGGCTGTTTCCCGAACAGGCGGTGAACTGGGACTGGATGAGCGAGCTGATTGCCGGTGCCGGACGTGCGGTGAAGGTGCTGAACTTGTTTGCTTATACGGGCGGGGCAACAGTGGCGGCGGCGGCTGCCGGGGCGGCGGTCTGCCATGTGGACGCGGCCCGCGGCATGGTGGCGCAAGCCAAAGAAAACGCCGCGCTCTCGGGCCTCACAGAGGCGCCCATTCGGTACATGGTGGACGACTGCCGCAAGTTTATTGAGCGGGAGCTCCGGCGGGGCAACCGCTATGACGCCATCATCATGGACCCGCCCTCCTACGGACGGGGGCCGGGCGGTGAGGTGTGGAAGCTGGAGGAGTCCCTTGACGGTTTTTTGGCCCTTGCCGTGCAACTGCTCAGTGAGCGACCCCTGTTCTTTCTCCTGAACGCCTATACGGCGGGGCTCTCTCCCTCCACCATGAAATATGTGATGCTGCAGCGAATACCGAAAAAACACAAAGGAAAATGTGAGGCAGAAGAATTAGGGCTGCCCGTGAAAGAAAGCGGACTGGTGCTGCCCTGCGGGAGCAGTGTCCGGTATACATTTGACGTATGATGAAAGATGAACTGATTAAGATTCAAGGCCTTTGCTTCGCCTACGGCAGTGAGAGCTGCTCGGAGGAGCTGGCGGCTATTCGCAATGTGCATATCACCATCCGCACGGGGGAGTATGTCGCCATCATCGGGCATAACGGCTCGGGCAAATCCACCCTGGCCAAACTGCTCAATTTGATTCTGATTCCGAACGGCGGGCAGATGAGTATTGACGGGCATACCATTGACGCGGACAAGCTCGCCGACAAATCCGCGACGCTGACCGACGACGAGGTGTTTGAGGTGCGGAAAAGGATCGGCATGGTCTTTCAAAACCCCGACAACCAACTGGTCGCCAATGTGGTGGAGGAGGACGTGGCATTTGGGCCGGAGAACCTCGGTCTGCCTAGTGAGGAGATCCGCCGCCGGGTGGACGAGGCGCTGGATACGGTGGATATGCGCGCCTATGCCCTGCATGCGCCGCACAAGCTCTCGGGCGGGCAGAAGCAGCGGGTGGCCATCGCGGGGGTACTGGCGATGAAGCCGCGCTGCGTCATTTTCGACGAATCGACCGCGATGCTGGACCCGAAAGGCCGCGGGGAGATTTTAGACACGATGGAACGGCTGAACCGCGTGGAGGGAATGACCGTGCTGCATATCACCCACCATATGAGCGAGGCGGTACGGGCGGGACGGGTGATCGTGCTGAATGACGGCGAGGTCTATATGGACGGCACGCCCAAGGAGGTCTTTGGGCGGGTGGAGGCGCTACGCGCCATCGGACTGGAAGTGCCGCAGGGGACCGAGCTGCTACACCGGCTGTCCGGGCGCGGGTACGAGTTGCCGGGCGGGTGTCTGTCACCTGAGGAATGCGCGGAAGCCCTGCAGGAGTTGATAGAAAAAGAGAGAAAAAACGGGGCAGATAAGGAATAACCCATGGATAGATTGCAACGACAGGATAAAGTGCAACTGCAAAATGTCACCTACACGTACAGTGCGAACACGCCCTTTGAAAAAGAGGCGCTGTCGGATGTGAGCGTGGGGTTTGCCGCGGGACGCATCACCGGGCTGATCGGGCATACGGGCAGCGGGAAGTCCACGCTGGTGCAGATGCTCAACGGCTTGCTCCGGCCCATGCAGGGGAAGGTGTATCTGGACGGTCTGGATATTTGGGAAAACCCGAAGGAGATCCGGCAGGTGCGTTTTCGCGTGGGGCTGGTGATGCAGTACCCCGAATACCAGCTTTTTGATGAGACGGTGATGGCGGACATTGGGTTCGGGCCGAAAAATATGGGGCTGGACGCGCAGGAGATCAGGCAGCGCTGCTTGGAGGCGGCGGCCTTTGCGGGTGTCCACCCGAGCCTGTTTGACAAGTCCCCCTTTGAACTGTCGGGGGGGGAGAAGCGGCGGGTTGCCATCGCGGGCGTGCTCGCCATGAAGCCGGAGGTGCTGATTTTGGACGAGCCGGCGGCGGGGCTTGACCCGAGGGGGCGCAAGACCGTGCTGTCCGGAATCCGCCGGTATAACCGGGAAACCGGCGCAACCGTGATTCTGGTCAGTCACAGCATGGAGGATTTGGCGACGTACTGCGACGAGGCGGTGGTGATGAAGGGCGGGCAGGTCTATGCCCGAGGGCAGGTTGCCGACATTTTCACCCGCACGCAGGAGCTGGTCGCCATCGGACTGGATGTGCCGCAAATTGCCCGTGTCGCCGCCCTGCTGCAAAAAGAGGGGATCGCGCTACAGGGCACGCTCTACACCGTTGAGGGCGTGGAGGAAGCCATTTTGAAGTATATCGGAGGTGTGAAAAACTGATGCTTTCCGATATCACACTGGGGCAGTTTTTCCCCGGAAAATCGCTGCTGCACCGGCTGGACCCCCGTACCAAGGTTATTTTGTCGGTGCTCTACATGGTGGCTGTCTTTGCCGCCAAGCATGTGTTTCTGTATGCCTGGATGATCGCGGTGACGGTTTTGATGATTGCGCTGAGCGGAATCTCGGGCAAGGTCATCCTGAAAAGTCTGAAACCGCTGCTGTTCATTTTCCTGTTCACCTCGATTCTGAACGTGTTTTTCACCACGGGGGAGGGAGAGCCGCTACTGTCCTTCTGGCGCATCCGGATCTATACGGAGGGCCTCTGGCGCGCGCTGCTGATGGTGGTGCGGGTGAGTTTGCTGGTGACGGGGGTGAGCGTGCTGCTCACTTATACCACCTCGCCCATCGCCCTGACAGACGCGATTGAGCGGTTGCTGGCGCCGCTGAAGCTCATCAAGGTGCCGGTGCATGATTTTGCCATGATGATGAGCATTGCCCTGCGCTTTATTCCCACTCTGGTGGAGGAAACCGAGAAGATTATGAACGCCCAAAAAGCAAGGGGGGCGGACTTTACCAGCGGGGGGCTGCTGCGGCGTGCCAAGGCGCTCATTCCCATCCTGATTCCACTGTTTATCTCCTCTTTTAACCACGCCAATGATTTGGCAATTGCCATGGAGTGCCGCTGCTATCGGGGCGGGCAGGGCAGGACCAAAATGACCGAACTGCGCTACGGCGGTCGGGACTACCTTGCCATGGTGCTGTGCGCGGGACTGCTGGCGGCGGTGCTGGTGGGGAATGGCTTTTTCCTGCGGCTGGGTGTGGGGTATTACATGCCATGAAGTATCTTGCGAAAATCAGGTATTTGGGGGTGGACTTCTGCGGCTTTCAGTTCCAGCCGAAGTTGCGCACGGTACAGGGGGTGCTGACACACGCCGCCGAGACGCTCTTTGGCGTCCCCACAGCGGTGAGCGGCTGCAGCCGCACCGACAGCGGGGTACATGCCAACCAAAGCTGTGTGAGCCTCGTGCCCGGGGCGGGCGGGGCATGCATCCCGCCCGACAAGCTCCCCTATGCCATGGCTCCTTTTTTGCCCTATGACTTGTCGCTGTTTGAGGCGCGGGAGGTGCCGGACAGCTTTCATGTGCGCTACGATGTGGTCAAAAAAGAATATGTGTACCTGGTGTACCATGCGCCGCACCACAACCCTTTCTGGGTGGGGCGGGCGTGGCATGTGCCCTATCCGCTGTTGCCGGACGGACTTTTACGTATGCGGCAGGCGGCGGGGTACCTCGTGGGCAGGCAGGACTATGCCGCCTTCATGTCCGCAGGCTCGACGGTGCGGGACACGACGCGGGAGGTGTTTTCTCTTACGGTGGCGCAGGAGGACGGCATGACCCGGGTGAGGATCACCGCCGACGGTTTCCTGTACAATATGGTGCGCATCATCGTGGGGACCTTGGTGGATGTCGCGCTGGGGAGACTGGAGCCGGACGAACTTCCGGATATCGTTGCCTCGCACCGGCGCGAGCGCGCCGGCGAAACGGCGCCGCCCGACGGGCTGTACCTCAACCGGGTGTTTTACCCATGGGATATCATACCGGACAGCGCCATGTGATGCGGTGTTCTGAAGCGTGCCGATTCTCTCGGAGAATCGGCACGCTTTTTTGTTTTTTTTGAGAGGTACCCGGAAGGGCGGGCGGCAGCTGAAAGTTTTTGTTTTTCAACATAGAATCAAAGGGTGCGCCGCATACTGAAAAGAGAAAGCAAAGAGTGTCAGTGTAGCTGGAGATGAGAGCATGAAGAAAAAACGGGACGCCGGAGAGAGCAGAGGGAACGGAAACGGGCGGGCAAAGCGTCGCGGGATGGCGTGGCTGAATGCGCTGCTTTGTTTTGTGCTGGTCAGCTCGGTGCTGGTGGTGGGCGCTTTGGTGTGGGTCTATGTGTGGGCGGAGGGGCAGATTGATTTTGAGCGTGAGCTTGAGCTCTATGACTCGCTCAAGGGCTCCACGACCACACGGATCTATGAAAACGCGGCGGCGCGTACCTTTGGCGAGGATGTGACGTTGCAGACATATGTACCGCGGGAGTACCGCCGTGTTTACGCCGACGAAAACTGCGTCTGGGCGGAGGAGGACGAGCTACCGCAAATGCTGAAAGACGCGTTTGTCTCGATTGAGGACCATCGGTTTTATGAGCATGACGGGGTTGACTGGCGTCGGACTGCCAAGGCGGCGTTCAACTACCTCTTTCATTTTGACGAGCATTTCGGGGGCTCGAGTATCACCCAGCAGTTGGTGAAGAATCTGAGCGGGGAGTATGAGGTCAGCGCCCGGCGGAAGCTGAAGGAGATGCTGCGGGCGCTCAAGCTGGAAAAGCACTATGAGAAAGAGGAGATACTGACCTACTACCTGAATGTGGTGCCGATGGCGCAAAACTGCCTTGGCGTGGGGGCGGCGGCGGCATACTATTTCGATAAAAAGCCCCTGGAGCTTTCGCTGGCGGAGTGCGCGGCACTGGCGGCAATCACCAACGCGCCCTCCTACTATGACCCCATTCGATTCCCTGAAAACAATCGTGCCCGGCGCAATTTGGTGTTAGACCAGATGCGGCTGTACGGGAAAATTGACGAGGCGGCTTGTGAGGCGGCGAAACAGGAGACGCTGCGCCTCGCCGAGGATGCCGCCGCCAAAAAGCACGAGATCTATGACTGGTACACCGAGGCGGTGCTGACCGATGTCATCCGCGACCTGCAGGAAAAGCTGCACTATGGGTATGAAACAGCGAGCCGCATGGTGTACGGGGGCGGGCTGGAGATTTATGCGCTGGTGGACAGCGAGGCGCAGGGCATCATGGAGGCGTATTTTGCCAATGAAAAAACCTTCTACGGGTATGCGGCACAGGGGTTGCCCAACTATGCCATGACCCTCATTGACCCCTACTCGGGGGATCTGCTGGCGACGACGGGGGGCATTGGGGAGAAAACCGCCAACAGGGTGCTGCACCGGGGCAACGACACGACCGCCCCGCCCGGCTCCGCCCTGAAACCGCTGGCACTGTATGCGCCCGCTTTGGAAGCCAAACTGATTCACTATGCCACGGTGTTCACGGATGTGCCGGAATTCCGGCAGACGGCGGGGGGCAAGTTTGTGAAGTGGCCGCACAACTACCCGGAGATTTACCACGGCCTGATTGGCGCGCATGAGGCGCTTGCCTACTCGAAAAACACCGTGGCGGTTCAGCTCTACAAAAAGTTAGGGGCCGAAAAAGTTTACCGGACACTGCAGGACCTCGGCATCTCCACGCTGGTGCGCTCGGCGCCCGGCAGCGGCGGCGGTGTGGTGAGCGACTTAGCCCCCTCGCCGTTGGCGCTGGGGCAGCTCAGTCACGGGGTGACGGTGCGGGAGCTGAGCGCCGCCTTTGCGCCCTTTGCGAACGGGGGGCTGTATCGGGAGAGCCGCTCCTATCTGGCGGTGTATGACAAGGCGGGGAAGCTGCTCCTTGACAACCAGACCAAAAAGGAAAGACGCTGGAGCCCGGAGACGGCCTATATCATGACCATGATGCTCTCGGAGGTGGTGGAGTATGGGACGGGCAAGCCGCTCACCCTCAAATACACCGTGGACACAGCGGGGAAAACCGGCACCTCGGGTGAGGACTACGACCGCTGGTTTGTCGGATACACGCCCTACCTGCTGGCGGGGGTTCACATCGGGCACGACACGCAAAACAGGGCAGTGGGGAATGCGGGCAAGTCGCACCTGCAGGTGTGGGACGAGGTGATGACGCGGCTGCACAAAAAGTATTTTAGCGCGGCGGAGATTCGGAGCTTTGAGCGCCCGGCGGGGGTGGTGCGGCGAGCGTACTGTAAGGATTCGGGCAGGGCTCCGGGGGCATTCTGTCAGCTTGATTTGCGTCGGAACCGAACGGCGAGCGGGTATTTTACACCTGACAATCTCCCGCACGGCAGTTGCGATCGCCATGCCCTGGTCAGCTATCATCTGGTGACGGGCGAGGTGAGCGAGGGGCAGTTTGGCGGGATCTTCACAATTCCCATCGCACTGTTGAGAGGGGAAAAGCCCGATTACCCCATCGAGACGAAAACACTTGACCAAAGGTATTTTTTGTGGTACAATTTGAAGGATGACAAAGAGGAGGAAGAGCCGCTTTCGGGATGACTACTTTTCTTTGCAAACCTGATGATTTTTAAGGTGTCGCTATGAAAAAACTTTGCTTGTTGCTATTGGTTGTCAGCTTGTTCGGACTCGTGGCTTGCGATTCGGGGAGCGGGGACACCACCACGACGCCTACGGGGAACACCACCACCCCGCCGGGTGCCACGACCACAACGCAAAAGGTGGACGAGAATTCCATTTACTTTGACAGCGAGTATATTGAAGGGCGGTTCACCCGCTTTGACCAGGAGACTTCCGTGGAGGGCGCGAGAGCGGCCATCACCTTTTCGGAGGGCGCCCCGTCTGTGGTAGGCAAAGGGGTGGTGGTGAGCGGCAAAAAGGCGACCATCAACCAGCCCGGAAAGTACCTCATCAGCGGGAGCAGCAGCGATGGACAACTGGTGGTGTCGGTGCTCAAGACCGAGCAGGTGCACCTGATCTTTGACGGGCTGACCCTGACTTGCTCCGACAGCGCGCCGGTCTGGATTCAGAGTGTCGACAAGGCGGTGATCACCCTGAAAGCGGGGACGGTCAACACGCTGACCGATGCCGCAGTGTACACGGTGGCTGACCCCATGCCCAAAGCTTGCCTCTATTCGCAGGATGACCTCACCCTTAACGGGACGGGCAGCCTGATCATCAACGCCAACTACAATAACGGTATCGGCACCAAAAACGACCTCAAAATTCTCAGCGGTACCTATACGGTGACCGCGGCAAACAATGCGATCAAGGGCAACGACAGCATTGCCATCCAAAGCGGCACCTTTACCATTACGGCGGGCAATGACGGCTTCAAGACCGAAAACGACATAGACGCACAGAAGGGGTATCTCTATATTGCCGGCGGCAGTTTCCAGATTACCGCGGAGGACGACGGGTTGCAGGCCGATCAGGTCATTGACCTGCGGGGTGGCTACTTTGCCATGCAGGTGGGCGATGATACGGTGAACTGTCCGGGCGTTCGGTCGATGGACGTGGACGTGGTGATTGCCCTGGAGTGACGGCTTTGTGTCTGCTTGGCGCATCCGTTGACGGAACACCTCAAAAAGGCAGCAGAATCGTGCGATTCTGCTGCCTTTTTAATTCGGAGAGTGGGTCGGGCGGGGAGGTCAGTCGATGCTGCCGACAATGTAGGGCGCCATTTCCGCGCGTTCCTGCTCCAGCTTGGCGCGCTCTTCCTCGTATGCCTTCATGCGCTCTTCTTTTTCTGCCTTGCGCTGGGCTTCCGCCTCGGCGCGGGCCTGCTCTTCAAGCAACGCACGGATGGAGAGCGACAGCTTGCGGTTCTCCAGGTCAATCTCGGTGATCTTCACGGTCACGGTTTGCCCCAGTGACAAGGCGTCCTCGGGCTTGGCAATCTTGTCCAGGGAGATGCGTGAAATATGAATGAGGCCCTCCACGCCGTCATATACTTCGGCGAACGCGCCAAAGGGCATGATACCGGTGATCTTCCCCTCGAGCACATCGCCCGCGTGATATTCCTTCACAAAGGCAGACCAGGTATCCATCTCCTCGGTTTTGTAGCCAAGGGAAATGCGCTTTCTCTCGCGGTCCAGCTCCTTGATATACACCTGGATTTCCTCGCCGACTTTGACCACCTGGGAGGGGTGTTTGATGCGCTTCCAGGACAGCTCGCTGTTGTGCACCATGCCGTCCACGCCGCCGATATCGACAAAGGCGCCGTAGCTGGTGAGGTTCTTCACCGTGCCGGTGAACTGCTGACCCAGCTCCAGGCGACTCCAGATCTGCTCCAGCTCTGCCTTGCGGTCCTCTTTCTTCACCAGGCGAATGGACGCCAGCGCACGGCGGCGCTGCTTGTCCAGGTCAATCAGCTTGACGCGCTGGGTGGTGCCGAGCAGCGTCGAAAGATCTGCCTCCTTGGGCAGGTCGGTGTGGGAAGCGGGGACAAAGACCGAACGGTTGGCGATGTTCATGAGGACGCCGCCCTTGACCGTTTGGGTGACGGTACCCTCCAAAATGGTGCCTTTCTCATAATAGTCGATAAAGGTCAGCCAGTCTTTATCCTGGTCTACCGCCTTTTTGGACAAGTTTGCCATGCCCTCGCCGTCATTGACGCGCAGGACCTTAGCCTGGACTGCATCGCCATAGTGAAACACTTCGCGCAACTTCACCGACGGGTCGTCAGAGACCTCGGCGGCCGCAATGTAGCCGGTCACTTTGGTACCGATATCTAAATAAATACCGGTGTCGGTAATTTCAGTGACGATACCTGTGACAATTTCTCCTGTATGTAATGTTTTGAGGGCTCCATCAATCATTTCTTCAAAGCTCATGGTTTGCTCTTGAAAGCTCATCTTTCTATATACCTCCATAATTATATCACCAGGGGTTGATGCGCCCGCGGCAATTGAAATCCGCTCGACAGAGGGGATGGGCGGCAGCTCTCGTGCCGTTTCAATCCATAGGGTCCTCTCACACAGCGAACGGCCGATCTCGTACAGCTCGCGTGTGTTGGCGCTGTTCTTCCCGCCGATGATCACCATGACATCCGAGTTTCTCGCCAAAGCTTTCACTTCAGCTTGTCTCTTTTCAGTCACATCACATATTGTATCAAAAAAAATCGAGTTTGTATATAGTTTTTTAATATTTTTTTCGGATTTCTCCCATTCGGCGGTGTTTTGTGTGGTCTGGGCGACCAAAACAAGCTGCTTATCAGTGGGCATCTTCTCTTTCAGGTACGCCAGCAACGCCTCGCAGTCGGAAATGGCCGCGCGCTCACCGGCAGCATAGCTGAGCACCCCCCGGACCTCGGGGTGGTCTGCCTTGCCCAGCATCACAAATAAGGTGCCCTCATGGGTGTTCTTTTGGGCAATTTGGTGGATGCGCTTGACAAAGGGGCAGGTCATATCCACCACCGAAAAGTGCGGGTTGGTTTGCTCATAGGCGCGCAGTACCGCCTCCTGTTCGGCGACAACGCCGTGGGTGCGGACCACCAGCACGTGGCGGTAGCCGTCCGGCGCGGCTTCGGCGATGCGGCAGGCCTCGGCAAAATCCACCGCCCGCACCCCCCGCGCCTCGAGGCGCCGGATGTAGTCGGGGTGGTGGATGAGCTGGCCCAAGGTATAGACCCGGGTGTCGGCCGCGGTGTCCAGCAGTTTTTCGATGAAATCTGTGGCTCGTTTGACGCCAAAGCAAAAGCCGGCGTTTTCGGCAATGGTAATAGGCAAGGGCATTCTCCTGTCAAGCGGTTGTTTCGTCAGGCGAAAACCGCTGTTTTTAAGGGGTTGCAGGGGGTTCGGAGGGGGTGGGGGTATAGCCGCCCAGTGCACAAATGGCGGCAAAAATTTGTTTGGTGGCCGTCATGTATTCTGCGCTGGACCCCCGCTCGAAGGCAAAGGCTTCATAGGGGATGGGGGCGCCGAAAATGACCTCCACTCTGCGGAAAAGGGCATATTTTTGGCGCTTTATCTTAAGGCAGACCGGCAGAACAGGGGATTGGGCGCGGCAGGTAATCATGCCGGCGCCGCCGCGGAGCGGGGTGTCTGCCGGGTTCTGCTCCGGGCGACGGGTCCCCTGGGGAAACATCGCCAACAGCTTGCCTGCCTGCACGGTTTGCACCGATTTTTTAATGGCGTCCACGTCCCGTCCCGACCTGTCCAGGCTGACCGCGCCCAGGGCGGTGATGAGGGGGGCCACCAGAGGGACCCGAAACAGCTCGGACTTGGCAAGGAAGTGCACCTGGCGGGGAAGGGAGGCGGCGATGACGATGACATCCGCCATGGCAATGTGGTTGGCGCACAGCAGATAGCCGCCCTCACGCGGGACATGTTCCAGCCCGCGGCGTTTGACGCAAAAGACCAAACGGAAGGGCAGGGCAAGCAAAAAGTGCAAAAAGGTATACAGCCGCCCTTGGTTGCGGGGCCGTTTCGGCTTTTTGCAGGTAGCGGAGGGCTCTTTTGAGGGGCTCGTGTTGTTATCGGGTTTGGCGCACATAGTGTTTTCCAAGTTTTTGGTCAATGATGGCACAGGCGGCGGCAAAGGTCTCTGCCGGCTCAAAACCCGTGTTATCTAAAATCACCGCGTCGGGAGCGGGTTTGAGGGGGGCGATGCTGCGGCCGGAGTCGTTCCTGTCCCGTAGCAGCATCTCGGAGAGGACCTGTTCATAGCTCACATCCATCCCCTTGGCGCGAAGTTCCAGGTAGCGGCGTTGGGCGCGGTCCTCCGGTCGGGCGGTCAAAAAGATTTTCACATCGGCATCGGGAAAGATGACCGTGCCAATGTCCCTGCCGTCCATTACCACATGGTGGCGCTGCGCGATCCGGCGCTGTGTTTGCAGTAAAAATTGGCGTACCGGCGGCAGAGCCGACACCGCCGAGGCATAGAGCGACATTTCGGGCGTGCGGATCTGATCCCCCACATCTTCCCCGCACAGATAGATGTGCTGCTCACCCGCCACAAAGTCCATGGTCAGGGTAATGTCGGGCAACAGGGCGGCCACGGCGTCCTCGTCGTGGGGGTCTGTCTCCCGGCGGCGGACATAGAGGCCGACGGTGCGGTACAGGGCGCCGGTATCCACATACACAAACTGATAGGCTTTTGCCAACGCCTTGGCCAAACTGCTTTTTCCGGCGCCTCCCGGCCCGTCCAGTGCGATTTTAATCATAAAACAACCTTTCGTTTGAGTTATATGCCGGATTCGTTGACATATTCGGCGGCGCCGTTGCCGGCGGTGTAGCCGGTGGAAAAGGCGATCTGCAAATTGAAGCCGCCCGTGTAGGCGTCGACATCGATCATTTCCCCGGCGAAGCAGAGTCCCTCTACCAGCTTTGACATCATGGTGGAGGGGTGAATCTCCTTGACCGACACGCCGCCGCGGGTGACAATGGCTTCCTCAATGGGGCGCAGGGAGGCAAGGGGAACTTCAAACGACTTGAGCGAGCGAAGCAGGCGTTCCCGCTGCTCACGGGTGACCGAGTGGCACTTGGTGTGCGGGTCAATGCCGGTCCTGTCGAGGATTACACCAATCATTTTGAGGGGCACCAGCCCGCCTAAGATGTTGGCAAAGTCCTTGTTGGTGTGCCCGGCAAGGTCGGAGAGCAGGCGGCGGTCCAGCGTTTTGTCGTCCAGCGCGGGCTTGAGATCAATCTCGGCGGTGAGGGAGGCAATGTCCTGCCGGTGCAGGTGGGCGGTGGCGCTGAGGACCATGGGACCGCTCAGTCCGAAATGGGTGAAAAGCATCTCCCCGAAATCCCGGTAGAGAATGTTGCCCTGTTGATCCTTAATACGCAGTGCCACATTTTTGAGGGAGAGCCCCTGCATGCGGAGGCAGTCGGGGCAGTCGCTGTTGATGGGGACCAGCGAGGGGGCGCGGGGCATGAGGGTATGACCGAGCTCTTCTGCCAAGGCGTAGCCCGAGCCGTCCGAACCGGTCAGCGGGTAGGACATGCCGCCGGTGGCAAGGATGACGGCGTCAAAGGCGCAGGCCTTGCCGTCCGCGACCAGGCCTGCCACGCGGCCCTCTGTCACCTGCAGGCGGCTGACATGGGCGTGGACAAAGGTAGTCCCGGCGGCATAGCGCAGCAGGGCTGCCAGCACATCCGACGAGGTGTCGGAGGCAGGGAAGACACGCTGCCCGCGCTCGGTCTTCAGCGGCAGTCCCAGCGACTCAAACAGTGCCATGGTGTCGGCGGGGGAGAGTCGGTGGAGCGCACTGTATAAAAAGTGCGGATTGACGGTGACCGAGCCGAGGAAGTCCTGCGGGGTGCAGTGGTTGGTGAGGTTGCA
>JBBAEK010000002.1:0-125485 GCA_041655935.1 Eubacteriales bacterium | reverse complement strand
ATGTTTTCGGTCTCGGAACAGACGACCTCAAAGGTGTAGGCGGCATCCATGCTGATCTCAAAACTGAGGGGGGAGAGGGTTTTCACGCGGCGCACCCGGAAGCGGTTGATGGCGATCTGGGTATAGGGCTCCCGGTCGCGGAAAAAGCCGTAAAGGACATCGGCCGTCAGGTATAAAAAGCCGTTTCTGCTGTGTTGCCGGGTGGAGACGCTGGCGCTGGCGGCGAGCAGGACCTGCTCGGGGATGCTCTTTTCAATGCCGGCGTAACGCCGGAGGCGGGCCCGCACCGAAAGGGCGAGAAACACCGCGCACGCCACCGCCGCGGCCACCGCTGCCATGACTGCCCACGCCCCGCTTTGGGAGACAGAGAACAGGGAGAGCAACAGCCACGTGATGCCGAAAATGAACACTCCGACAAGCAACGACAGCATACGAACCGAGCTGTTCAGGTAATTTTTCATAAGTGCTCCTGTTGATACTTGCGATAGGCCTGGTGATCTGCATGAACGCATGGTCATGCGTTTTGACCGCCGGCTCATGAAAAAATCGTATGCGATGAGGCAAAAGCGTCCCGGGGCAAGCGGTCTATAGGGAATATCTTTCAGATTATACCACGGGAAGCGAAGTTTTTCAAGTCTTCTATCTGATTTATGTGCCGCCGGGCGGAAAAATGTCGTTTTTGAGGAATGGCGGGGGGGGCGGACCCTGTTTTTTGTTCCCCGCCTATGAGGAAGGCAGAGAAAACGAGAGAAAACAAGAGATAACTGCAGAAATGGGGGCAGTATATTATCATAACCGAAAATATTTCGGAGGAGGACTTGACAAGCCGGAAGAGCTGTGCTATAATGAGCCCTGCTAAACAAGGGCACCCGATGCCCTGACACCAGAAGGGTCACGCGACCCTGATATCATTTCGGAGGAAGAGTAACATGTCCACTTTTATGGCCAAAGCAGAAACCCTTGAGCGCAGGTGGTTTCTCATTGATGCAGCCGGCAAGCCGCTGGGCAAAACCGCTGTCATCGCCGCCAACATTTTGCGCGGCAAACACAGACCCGAGTTCACTCCCCACGTTGACTGCGGCGAGTTTGTCATCATCATCAACGCCGGCAAGGCGGTGCTGACGGGCAATAAGCTCACCCAAAAGTTTTACCGCCGTCATTCCGGCTATATCGGAGGCCTCAAAGAAGTGAGCTATGCCCACCTGATGGCTACCCGCCCGGAACTGGCCATGGAGCTGGCGGTCAAAGGGATGCTGCCCCACAACTCGGTCGGCGCCAAGTCCTTTACCCGCCTGAAAGTGTATGCAGGCGAGGCACACAAGCAGCAGGCTCAGCAGCCAATCGCCATTGATTGAGGAGAGAGAATATGACTTATACCAGTGCGAAACCCTACTTCTACGGAACAGGGAGAAGAAAGAAATCAGTGGCCCGCGTGCGTGTGTACCCCGGCACGGGCAATGTGACCATCAACGGCAAAGCCATTGACCAGTATTTTGGTCTGGAGACACTCAAGCTGATTGTCAACCAGCCTTTTGCCATCACCGAGACGATCGGCAAGTTTGATATTGTCGCCAATGTCAAGGGCGGCGGTTTCTCCGGTCAAGCCGGTGCCATTCGCCACGGGGTGGCCCGCGCCTTGGTGCTCGCCGACGAAACCTTCAAAGCCCCGCTCAAGAAGGCCGGTCTGCTCACCCGCGACCCTCGTATGAAAGAAAGAAAGAAATACGGTCTCAAGGCTGCGCGCCGCGCGCCTCAGTTCTCCAAGAGATAACCGTTTTTCCGACTGTCAAACCCCTGCCGGCGTTTTGCTTGCGGGGGTTTGTTTTGTGCTGCGGGGGCGCGCCGGCTGTCCGGCACGGATTTTGTTGTGGGGGCGCATTGACGAACGGGGCAGTTGGTGATAAAATAGGGGGGAATAGGGTTATCAAAGTACGGAGGTGGGTTGCGTGAATCGGGAAGAGGCGAAAGTGCGGATTTCGGCGTTGCGGGAGGAGCTGCGCTACCATGCGGCGCTCTACTATGAGCAGGATGCCCCGGTGATCAGTGACGCGGCCTATGACAGGCTGTTTCGCGAATTGCAGGAGCTGGAGGCTGCCTATCCGGAGTTTTTCGACAAAACCTCCCCCACGGTGAGGGTAGGCGGAGTAGTGTCGGACAAGTTCGAGGCAGTGACGCACGAGGTGCGCATGGGGAGCCTGAACGATGTGTTTTCCTATGAGGAGCTGGCGGCCTTTCTGGCGCGCACCGCCGCCGCGACAGGGACGACCGATGAGATACGGTACTCGGTGGAGCCGAAAATTGACGGGTTGTCTGTGTCGCTGGTGTATGAAAACGGTGTGTTCGTGCGGGGAGCGACCCGGGGAGACGGGATCACGGGGGAGGATGTGACCGCCAACCTGCGCACCATCCGCTCGCTGCCCCTGCGGCTCGCCGAAGCGGTGCCCTTCCTGTGTGTGCGGGGAGAGGTGTTCATGCCGCGGGAGGTGTTTGCCGCTCTCAATGCGGACAGAGAGGCACGGGGGGAAGCCCTCTTTGCCAACCCGCGCAACGCGGCGGCGGGGTCCCTGCGGCAGCTCAACTCGGCGGTCACGGCGGCGCGCCGGCTGGATTTGTTGGTCTTCAACTGGCAAAGCGGGGCTGTCTCGGCGGACGGCCGGGTGCCCGAGCGTCACACCGAGTCTCTGGAGCGGCTGGCGGCGCTGGGCTTGCCCGTGCTGTCGCACCGCGCCTGCGTGCGGGGGTATGAGGCCATGACGGCGCATATTGCGCACCTGGAACAGTTGCGCCCTGCCCTGCCCTTTGATATGGACGGGGCGGTGGTCAAGGTGGATGACTTTGCCCTGCGGGGACGCCTGGGAGAGCTGTCCGGACGACCCAAATGGGCGATTGCCTACAAATACCCCCCCGAACAAAAGGAAACTAAGCTACTGGACATCACCGTACAGGTAGGGCGCACCGGAGTGCTGACCCCGACGGCGGAGCTTTCGCCCGTCAACTTGGCGGGCAGTACGGTCGCCCGCGCGACCCTGCATAATGATCAGTATATCCGCGAGCTGGATGTGCGGCTGGGGGATACGGTGGTGGTGCAAAAGGCGGGGGAAATCATCCCGGAGATTGTATCGGTGCGAAAAGAGCGGCGGACGGGGGCGGAGACTTTTTTTGAGATGCCCACGCACTGTCCCTCCTGCGGCCACGCGGTGGTGCGGGACGACGGGGGTGCGGGAGCTGCCGTGCGCTGCGTGTATACGGGCTGTCCCGCGCAACGGGCGCGGGGGATCCTCCACTTTGCCTCCAAGGGGGCGATGGATATTGACGGGCTGGGACCCCGGGTGGTGGAGCTGTTGCTGGCAAACGGCAAGATCAAAGACGCGGCCGACCTCTACGCCCTGCGGGTGTCCGACATGGAGGACCTGGAGCGGATGGGGCAAAAGTCGGCGCAAAACTTAGTGGATGCCATCGCCGCCTCGAGGGACAGGGGGCTGGCGCGACTGCTGTTTGCCCTGGGCGTGCGCCAGGTGGGGGCGGTGGCTGCCGCCGCCATTGCCCGGCGATTCGGCACTTTGCAGGCGCTGTATGAGGCCTCCACAGAGGATTTCGCGTCGGTGCCCGATGTGGGCGAGGTGACTGCCGCCAACTTAACGGAGTTTTTTGCCGACCCGCAAACCAGACTCCTGACCGATAAATTAGAGGCGGCGGGGGTGCGCACCGCGGCGGACGCGGTGGTGCGGACGGGGTCGGTGCTGGCAGGTAAAACCTTTGTGCTGACCGGCACACTGCCCACCCTGACCAGGGAGCAGGCGACAGAAAAAATCATGGCGGCGGGGGGGCGCGTCTCCTCCTCGGTCTCCAAAAACACCGACTATGTGCTGGCGGGGGAGGCGGCAGGTTCCAAGCTGACCCGGGCGCAGGCGCTGGGGGTTGCGGTGATTGATGAGGCGGCTTTCCTGCAGATGCTGGTGTGACAGGGTGGTCGGTGCGCACCTGAGTGCAAAAGATACGGAAAGCAAACGGGTTCTTCCCTTTCAAAAAATGGTTTGAAAAGCAAAACATCGAAAACGGCTGCCAAGCACCAGAACGGGGCTTGGCAGCCGTTTCTTTTGAAAAAAGATGTTTGGCACTATACAAAGCGGCGTTTATGAGCAGAAAATCCGGACCGCATCGCACAGGAAGCGGGCGCAGCCGGGCGCGATCTTGTCATAGTAAGCGCTGAAGCGGGGGTCCTCCACATACAGTTGGGCAACGCCCAGATGGGCTTCCTTGCTGTACGAGTCCCAATAAAAACACAGCCACTGTTTGTGCAGCTCACAGGCTTTCTGCGCCAACTCGCTGCCCGGGTCGCCCTGTTCGCATGCCGCTTTCAGGGTGTCGTTCAATGTCTGCGTCAGTCGCTCTATCGCCTCATATTGCTCCGGGGTCATGCCCCGCACTCGGGCATTGGCGCGGTCGATGGTCCCGCTCCCGTATTTTTGGCGGATTTCCGTGCCATACCGCTGCTCGTTCTCCTCGATCATTTTCTGTTTGAAGCCCTCAAATTTCTCGTGATGGCTCATCTCAAGCTCTCCTTTCATGGCTTTAATGCTTTGTTCCACATTGCGAATCAGCGCATCCAGCCGCGCGCGTCGCTCGCGCAGGGCTACCAGATGGTGTTCCAGGGCGGCCTGCCCGTCAAAGTCTTTGTCCGAAAGAATGCGTCCGACCTCCGCCAGTTCGACGCCCAGCTCTCGGTAAAATAAAATCTGCTGCAGGCGGTCAATTTCGGCTTGCCCGTAGATGCGATACCCGTTCGAGCGGATGGCTTTGGGCGGCAACAGCCCGCATTGGTCATAGTAGCGCAGGGTCCGCGTGCTGACCCCCGCCATTTTTGCCAGTTGGTTAATGGTATATTCCATGGCGTTGTCCTCCTCTGCACCTATGATAAACCATGACGCTGCGTCAATGTCAATAGGTATATCGAATTTTTTTTTTGCAAAAAAACCCCCGCAAAGGGGGGAAGCGTGTGCGCAGGGGGCCGGTCGAATCTGTCAAGACCGGAAGAATGACATATAATGATAGCAAAGAAATGGCCCGTGGGTTGCCTCTCGAAGCGGTTGGCGGCGCGGAGCGTGTGCCGGTCAGAGGTCGCCGGAGAGTTCGCCGAAGAGGCGAAAGCCGTCGATGTTGCCCTTGCAAAGGGCGGTGTACAGGCGGTGGCGCAGGCCCGGGTAACTTTTCTCCAGTTCATGCAGCAGCTGTGTCATGCGCTCCCGCTCGGTGTGCTTATCCTCGGGGCAGCAGGAAGGGGTGACGGGCAAACCGGCCTGCCTGACATACTGCCGGATATCCTTCTCCTTGGCGTACAGTAGCGGACGGATGAGGTATAGTTCGGTGTTTGACAGGTAAGTGACGGGCGAAAAACACCCCAGCCGCCCCTCAAAAAAGAGGTTGAGCATGAAGGTCACCACCACATCGTCAAAATGATGCCCCAGGGCAACCCGGGTGCAACCCATCTCCCGCGCGGCCCGGTGCAACGCGCCCCGCCGCATCTTGGCGCACAGCGCGCAGGGGTTCGGCTCCCGCCGGATGTCAAAGACCACCCGCGCGATATCGGTATCCACCACACGCAGCGGCACCCCGAGCGACTCGCAATAAGCGGTCAGGCGTGAAAAATCGCTGTCCGGGAAGCCCACGTTGACGGTAATGGCGCACAGCTCAAAAGGGACGGGGTAAAAGCGGCGAAGCGCTGCCAAAGCGGTGAGGAGGGTCAGGGAATCCTTGCCGCCCGACAGGCCCACGGCGATTTTGTCGTGCGGGCGGATCATCTCATAGTCCGACAGGGCGCGTCGGGTGAAGCTCAGGATGCGCTGCATTTCTTTCATAGTTTGTCTTCCATCGAAAATACGATTGATCAATAAAGGAAATTCATATGGCAATTAAAATTTACATCGACCAGGGACATAATCCCCAAAGCCCGAATGCCGGGGCGGAGGGACAGGGACTGCGGGAGCAGGATCTTGTGTTTCGCATCGGCATCCTGCTCGCACAGGCGCTGAACGCCAACCCCAACTTTGAGGCGCGGGTGTCCCGACCCACCCCCGAAACCCAGCTGGGCACCAGCAACGCGTCCAGCCTGCGGGTGCGCACCATGGCCGCCAACGCGTGGCCGGCCGACCTCTTTCTCAGCCTACATACCAACGCCGCGGCCGACCCGTCTGCCAGCGGCTCCGAGGCCATTGTGTACCGTACCAACTCCCGGGCGCACGATGTCGCGGTGGTGCTGCTGCGCAACCTGAACCGGACGACCGGACTGCGCAACCGCGGGGTGCTGGCGCGTCCCTCCCTCTATGTACTGGCGCGCACCGCCATGCCGGCGGTGCTGCTCGAGCTGGGGTTCATCACCAACCCGCATGACGCGGCGCTGATGAGTCAGAGCCCGGAGTTGTTTGTCTCCGGGCTGTATGACGGGCTGGCGGAGTACTACGGGGTATGAGCCAAGTGCAGCTCCTCACAGTGTAAAAAGTCCTCGGCGGCCGCGACGCTGTCTGCCGGGAACAGGGCGGAGGCTCCGCAGGCGGTGCAAAAGACGCAAATACCCTCCTGGGTCAAGCGCAAATCATAGGTACCGTTCTGACAAGGGCAATAAATTTTGCCCTCCTCCTCCAGTTCCCGCACCACAAAGCGGACAATATCGTGAATGCTGGCATCCGGCAGGTAAGGGCGGGCGGCGGCGGGCATGGGCTCCATATCCAGCGAGGCAAAGAGGCGCTCAAGCTCCCCCGCCGATTGCGAAAGAGCCCCGTCAATCTTCTCCTTGGTGCCCGTGAAGCAAATGTCCATGTTGGTGTAGGGGCAGTTGAGTAAAAACAGCTCCCGCCCGTACAGCAGGGACTGGGAGATCATATAATGATGCGGTTTCCCGCAGAATAGGCAAGGGACGGACAAGCGTGCTTTTTTGTCCTTGGTGGGCTGGATGTGCAGACTGCTCTTACCGCAGGGGCATTTGAGCTTTACCATCTCCGCACGCAGAGAAAAAGCGCCTACCAGCCCGAAAATGGCATCGCCGCAGTCGGGACAGCGGTAGGTGATGTGCGTTTGTTTGTTTTCGAGTATCATATTTTCTTTGTCTCCGGAAGTGGCAGCCGTTTGAAGGCCGGTCCCCGGGCGCGTGCTGACCGGTCATGCCACTTGTTTTGATTTCATGTTTTCTCTTTTTCAGAGGAGCGCGGGGACCTTTTTTTAGGGGTGACGAGCAACCCTGTCTCACTGACCACGATATCCACCGCCCGGTCATCATCGCTCCGGGGGACATCCCGGAACAGACAGTTTTTGAACACGATGCCCATGGAGACCCCCGAAAAGTCGGCTAAAAAGCGGTCATAGTAGCCCATGCCGTACCCTACCCGATACCCCTGCCGGTCAAAGGCAAGACCGGGGACCAGGCAAATGGTCAGAGGATGGGGGACAAAGACGGGTGCCTCGGGGGGCGGCTCGGGGATGCCGTACTTGCCGCGCCGGAGCTGGCTGAGGGCGGTGACATAGCGAAAGACCATGCGCCCGTCGTCCAGACAGGCGGGGAACGCCACGCGCTTGCCCGCCTCCAAGGCAACCCCTGCCACCGACAACAGGGACAGCTCGCCCCGCACGGGGTAGTACGCCAATAGCTGATGCGCCCCGTCAAAGGCGGGAAGGGTCACAATGGCGTTGCAAATGGCGGCTTCCGCCCGCACCTTGTCACTGTGGGTCAGGTTGCCGCGCAGGCGCTGGCACTCGGCGCGCAGTCTGTCTTTTTGTGTTTGTACATCCATAAGTTCACCGTTCATGACCTATCGGGGTAGGGGGTCTGCTGTAAAGGGCAGCGTCAACTGCTTGCCGGTAAAGTGCTGTAACAGGGCGTGCGTGGGTGAGCTCACGCGCACATGGCTCCGGTAACGGGGAGAGCAGTCGAAACAGCGGGTGGGGTCGGTGGCGGCGGTGATGAGATAGCCGTCGATGTCTGCCCCGTTTGTTATATAGTCTATGTGAATTTTCTCCGACAGGGTACACAGGGACATGCGGAAAGCCGCCTCGCTGATGTGTCGGGCGGAAAGCCCGTAGAGTCGGCGGTAGTCGGAATCAAAGGGGACGCGGGGCAGCCCGTCAAGCAGCGTGCCGTAAAAATCCTGTGCACAGGCAGGGTCCGCGGCGGCGCCCAGGGGCAGCCGGGTGAGAAAGCCCAAGCGGGTATAGGTGTGCGCCAACTGCGGGGTGGCGGGGATGAGCAGGGCAAAGGTTTTCCCCCGGTCGGACTGCCACTGCCGGGCAAGGGTGAGCAGGCGGCGCATATAGCCCCTGCCCTGCCGGTCGGGACGGGTGCCGAGGCCATAGATATAATAGCCCTGCTCGTCCGCCAGCCGATACGCAAAGGCAAAGAAGGCACCGACCACCTCGTCCCCCTCCCGTAAGGTCATGGCAACATCGGCACAAGCAAGGGCCAGGCGAAACGCCTCTGCGGACGCGGGGTCCTCCCCAAAGCAGGCCTGCCAAAGAGGGGCAAGCGCCTCGGAGGGCGGCTCTGCCGAAAAGCGGGGCGGGGTGGGCGAATGGGTCATTGGAAGCGGGCGGAGCGAAAGACCTCCTCCGCCTTTTCCCTGCCTGCCATCAGCCCTAACAGGGCGAAGCCGAACTCGGCGGACGCCCCCATGCCCACGGCGGTGGTAAACGGCCCGTCGGTGACCACGCGGCTGTCGGGCGTCACGATGGCGCCTGTCAGGTATTTTTCATAGCCGGGATAGGCAATGGCGCGCTTGCCCTGCAACAGGCCGCGCTTGCCCAGAATCATGGGGGCGGCGCAAATGGCGGCAACACGGCCGCCGTGGTGCATGACGGCGTTGAGCAACCGATCGGTATGGGCGCTTTGGTCTAAATTCGTCGCGCCGGGCATACCGCCGGGGAACATGAGCAACTCAATCTCATCGCCGGCCTGCTCGGGCAGAATGTCGGCTTCCAGGGTGATGCCGTGAGAGCCGGTGACAAACTTGCCCGTTATGCCCACCGTCTGCACCGAAAGGCCGCCGCGGCGCAGAATGTCCAGCGGGCAGATCGCCTCGACCTCTTCAAATCCATCGGCTAATAACAGATAAATCATGGGATGTTTCACTCCTGACGGGTCCTTCGACCCTGACGTTTCTGTGGGGTGGGTAGTGTCCTCTGTCGGAGGGGGAACGGCTATACAAAGGGGACATCATCACTCCCGGGATAACATCTCGAGGTACATATCCCGTGTGATGAGGACATCCCGCGGCTTCTGGCCGTCGGGCGGGGAGACCACCCGCATCTCCTCCATGGCGTCAATGTACTTGGCCGCCCTGCCGTAGCCGATGGAGAGCTTGCGCTGGATGAGGGAGGTGGAAATCTTGCCGAATTCGAGCGCCAGCTCGATGGCCTGCCGGAACTTCTCGTCGTCGAGCATATCCTGTCCGTTGAAATCCTCGTCCTCCGGCCGGTCAGAGGGCTTGATGGTGCTGATTTTGTACCTGTCGGTTTCCATCCGGATGCCCTCGACGGCGGCATCATCATACAGGTCGCCGGCGGCGTTGCGCTTCAGGTAGGAGGTGACCTTCTCCACCTCATCTTCCTCGACAAACGCTCCCTGCACACGCTTGGGCTCGGAGAGCCCGACCAGGTTGAAGAGCATGTCCCCCTTGTCCAGCAGCTTTTCGGCGCCCGCCATGTCCAAAATGGTGCGGGAGTCCACCTGAGAGGAGACGCGGAAGGAAATACGGGTGGGAATGTTCGCCTTGATCAGCCCGGTGATAACATCCACCGAGGGGCGCTGGGTGCCGACAATGAGGTGGATTCCGGCGGCGCGCGCCTTTTGGGCAATGCGGCAAATGGCGTCCTCGACGGCGTCCCGCGCATTCATCATCAGGTCGTTGAGCTCGTCGATGATGATGACAATCTTGGGCAACGCTTCCCCGAGGGAGGGACGGGCGCTCACCGCCTTGTTGTAGCCGCTAATGTCACGCACCCCCACCGACTCGATGAGGGTGAAGCGGCGTTCCATCTCGCCCACCGCCCAAATCAGGGCGCCCGCGGCATTTTGCGGTTCGGTGACGACGGGCACCAAGAGGTGGGGGATGCCGTTGTAAATGTTCAGCTCCACCCGCTTGGGGTCAATCATCATGAGCTTGACCTCGTCCGGCCTTGCCTTATATAGGATGCTCATGATGATGGCATTCATACAAACCGACTTGCCCATGCCGGTGGCGCCGGCAATGAGCAGGTGGGGCATCTTGGCAACGTCGGCATACACCGGGTTGCCCGTGACGTCCGACCCCACGCACACCGTGGTTTTGGCGGGAGCGGTGACAAATTCGTGGGAAGACAGCATGTCCCGCAGGCGAACGATGGCCGAGTGGCGGTTGGGGACCTCCACACCCACCGCCGACATGCCGGGGATGGGCGCTTCAATTCGAATGCCGCCCGACGCCAGGTTCAGGGAAATGTCGTCAATCCGGCTGACAATCGAGCTGATGCGCACACCGGGGTTGGGCATGAGCTCATAGCGGGTGACGCGGGGCCCGCGGGAGGTACCGACGATATGGGTGCCTACCTTGAAGCTGTCCAGCGTTTGCACGAGTTTTTCGGAGTTGCGCTCAATCTCCTCCTGCACTGCGGTATCCATGATGGCCGTCGTGCCCGGCCGCAAAAGTGCCAGCGGGGGAAAGTGGTAAACGGCGCCGCCACTCGGAGCGGGGGGCTCGGCGGTCCGTGCCGCGGCCCGGAGAGGGGCGGTAGAGGAGGCGGGAGCGGTGGGGGTGCCCGAAAAAGCGCCGCCGGTCTGAGGGGTGTGGGGGGCGGAGGCGGGCGCCGGGGGTGGGACAGGGGGGGTGTCGGTAGCCGGAGCGGCGGCTGAGCGGTCGAACGCCGTCTGCTGCGCGGGCTGGGGTTCGGCGAACGCTTGCGCGGCGGACGGTTGCCCTGCGGGCGGTTGGCCGGCGGGCGGATACTCACGCGCCGCGCTGCCCGCGGGGGGCGTGTTTGAGGTGATGTAGTACGCGGAAGGGGGCACCTGCGCGGTGCGGGCGACAGGAGTGCCCGCGGGGATGTAAGAGGCGCGCGGTGGGGGGGCTGGACGGGCATTGCCGGCGGCCGGCCGCAACGGGGACTCCTCAATGGTGATGTTGGGGTCGAATTTTCGCGCGCGATGGCGGTTGAGCAGGGCGGCAGAGGGGGTCTGGGTGGAGGGCTCCGCACCCAACTCCCTTTCCATGCTGGCGCGAATGGCGGCAAAGCTCTCCTCCTCGCCCGCCTCAAAATAGCCCTGCCGGAGCGCCTGTTCGTTACGCCTAAGCAGGCGGCGCTGGGCGCGGCTGAGTTGCGGAGGAGAAGCATCGACTAAGGTGGGTTGCAGGGGCTCTGTCGGGGGGACCGCCTCTGTCGGTGGACCCGCCTGCCGCGCGGCGCGGCGTTCGGCACGGCGCAAGCGGAGGCCGGCAAAGTCAATGAAGGTGATGATATACAGGAAAAACCCTAAGGTGACAATCAGCACCAGCCCGATCATATCAAACAGGTGATACAGAAGATAGGCGACACTGCCCCCAAAGACCCCGCCGCCCGACAGCGCCTGCCCGCCGGCGTAAAACGCGGGCAGGTCGAAGGTGAGCGCGGGCAGGGAGCCGGAAAAGGTCTCCAGCACGGCAGCCACCAGGATCAGGGTCAGTGTCGAGTAGACCACCCGCGCCCGGACACTGCGGTTGCGGACATCCCGTCGAAAGGACAGCGCCTGCAGTGCCAACAGAACGGGGATGGCGTACACGCCGCCGGCGAACAGCCCGGTGCAAACATTCACCAGAGCCTGTCCGACAAGGCCGCCGCCCGTGTCGGCGCGGAGATGGTACAGGACCAGACAAATGGCGCAAAAGAGGGCGGCGACCAGGAGTATGTAGGGCATGATGCGGTAGAGCTGCCCCTCGGGGGTCAGGACACGGCCGGAGAGCTTTCGCCGCCCGGGTTGCTTGCCCTTGGTGCGGGGGACTTTGACTTTCTTGGGGGGCCTGGCTGACGGCACGGTGAAACCTCCTTTCCGGACAAATGAGCGCACCGGTCTGCCTCTTAGGCATGGGTGGCGCGTCAGGGCCTTTTTTCATATCATAACAAAAACAGGGCGCAAATACAAGAGATTTGCTGTTTTTTTTGGCGGCGGGGACTTCCGAGCGGACAGAACGCACCCAAAAGGCGCCCCGAAGCGGCGCCCGAAAGGAGGGGCGGCAGCTGAAAAAGAAACCGGGGCAGCGGCGGTTGCCCGGCGGGGAGTTGTCGCTTGTGCGGAGCAAGGAAGCAGTCATTGGATAGGAGGCGGGTGCGGTGGGGCAGATTGTGGCGATTGGCGGGGGGGATCTGGGGCGGGGAGAGACCCTGGCCATTGACCGATACATTGTGTCGCTGTGCGGCAAGGGCAATCCGCGGCTGTTGTTCCTGCCCACTGCCAGCCGGGATTCGCCCGGGTATATCGAAGCGGTGCGGCGGGTGTACGGGCACTTGGGCTGCCGTGTGGAGACGCTGTGCCTGTACGAAGGGGTCTTTGAGCGCGGGGAGATTCGGGACAGGATGTTGTCCGCCGACCTCATTTATGTGGGGGGAGGAGATACTGCCGGCATGATGGCGGTATGGGCAGCCCATGGGGTAGACCACTGCCTGCGCGCCGCCTATCGGCGCGGGGTGGTGCTCAGCGGGCTGAGTGCCGGCTCGATCTGCTACTTTGAGGCGGGGTACAGCGACAGCGAGTTTCACCGCCCTGCCGTCCGGCTGCCGCAGTACGGGTGGGTGCGGGGGTTGGGGCTGATCCCCCTCTTGCACTGCCCGCATTTTGACGAGCCGGAACGGGCCGGTTTTGCCGCGTGTATGCGGGGACAACGGCGCGCGGGCGTGGCACTGGAAAATGGGGTGGCGCTGGTGTGGGAGCATGGCAGGGGGCACATCATCAAGTCGGATCCCCGAAAAAAAGCGTATCGGTTTGACTGCGCCCGGGGGCGGGTACGGCAACAGGAACTACCCGTCGGGGAGTGGGTCTGAAAGCGGCGGAACGGGGGGGTTCTCTATGTTCACGGGTGAGTGGGGCATACATAGGCTGAAAAATGAGCGGCACCCGTGTGCCGGGCGGGGTGGTGGTGGCCCGGCGGCGCGGGTGCCGTTCTGTCACGGGGCTACGGCAGCCGGAGACTACTCCATGCAACCGGCGACGCAACGAATGAGGCAGAGCATCGCCCCGATGACCAGCGTCAAAGCGGCGCTGCCGATCCCTACCAGAATGGCGACCAGCACAGGATCTATAATGATGCCGATCACCAATAGGATGACAGCCGATGCGATGGCCGCGATAATACCCGCCAGCAGCAGCGTCACATACCTGCACAGGCACTCTCTCTGGTTGAAGTCGCGGACCATGACCGCAATAAAGAGAGAGACGAAGAGGGCAAGTAAGCCCACGACCAACAGAGCCCATGCGACCACCGGGACGACCAGCAGCCCCAGCGATGCGACAACGCCCAACAAAATGCCGACCACAATGGCGGCAATGATGGCGGCTTTTGAGCAGTTAAAACAAATGCATTTTCCTTTTTCCATATCTATCACCTCCTGTTGATAGAATATGACTTTTTGTCAGAAAATGTGCGAATATGGCGCCCGGCGGCGCACCTCGGGTAACGGCTGCATACACTGATAGCGGTGGGTGAGTGCCTGCCGATGGGCGGGCTTTTCCCCGGGGGTTAAGGTGCTATCGCTCTGTTTTGCTTTATCGTCTCGGCTCGAATGGGCAGATTTTCTTGGTGGAATGGTTTAATTTTCGCAAAACTTGTTGCATAATCGAAGTTGAGGTGATATAATCGGTGTAGTCAAGAACGACGGCGGCATGACACCTCCCCGGTGTCGCCCCGCCGCGCTCTTTTAACGCCTGATTGACACGACAAAAATTCGGCACCTGACAACACAGGATCACACCATCCACGAGAGGACTCTGTTTCATGCGAATGACAGCATCAGGTATTGCCCCGGCAACCATGCGCGCCCTGCTCGCCGTATGTGAAGCCTATCGCCTGCAGGGGGATGCCCTCACAGCCGAGCCTGTCCTCAACGGACATATCAACGAAACCTTTCTGGTGACCGTCTCCGCCGCCGGACGGGAAGACGGGATGTATGTCTTTCAAAACCTGAATCGCTATGTGTTCAAAGACCCGCTCCAGATTATGCAGAACATCCAGCGCCTGAGCGATTGGCTGGACGGGCCGTCCGGCCCGGCCCGACCCGGAGCCGGGGGGGGCTGTTCGCTGGTCAAGTTCATTTGCAACAAAGACCAACAAAATTACACCGTCCTGGAGGATGGCAGCTTTTGGCGGGTGTCGGAATTTGTCCGCAACTCGGTCACCTATGAGACGGCGAAAGACGCCGATATGCTGAAAAGGGCGGGGTTCGCTTTCGGAAACTTTCAGCAGATGCTCGCGGGGATGCCGGCTGACGAGCTCAAGGAGACCATCCCTGATTTTCACCATACGAGAAAGCGCACAGCCGCCTTCTTTGAGGCGGTGGCCAACGACCCGCACGGACGGGCGGCGGGCCTGACCGAGGAAATTCGTTTTTTTGAACGCTACCGAGACCACTTCGCCGTGCTGGGGGAGCTGCAGGATGCCGGGAAGCTGCCCCTGCGCATTACGCATAACGACACCAAATGCAATAATATTCTGTTTGACCGGGACAGTGGTGAGCCGCTGGCTGTCATTGACCTGGATACCGTCATGCCGGGATTGGTCGCGCATGATTATGGAGACGCGATACGGTATGCTGCCAATACGGCGGCAGAGGACGAGACGGATTTGAGCCGCGTCTCCCTGAGCCTCGACTACTACCGCGCCTTCACCGAGGGCTTCATGGAAGCGGTGGGGACCTCCCTGACCGAGGCGGAGATCACCTATATGGCGCTGGGGGCGCCGACCATGACCTTTGAGGTGGCGCTCCGCTTTTTGACCGACTATATCAACGGTGACCGTTACTTCCGCATCCACCGCGAGGGGCATAATCTGGATCGGGCGCGCTGCCAGATTCGCCTGTGCAAGGATATGATGGAGAAATACGGGCAAATGTGCGAGATTGTCAGCCGTTGCGTGTAGACCACCCGGCAGGTGCTGTCCCCTCATGCATCGCCTGTTTGTCTTGCTTACCGGGGGCGCGTATGCGCACGGGGCGGACAAGCCCGAGCCCGATGTGTGCGACGGCGAAAGGGCTCTTCCGTGAAATGAACGGGGCTTGACTTTCACCGCAAAATTTGCTATTATCTATTGAATGACCAATGACTTTTGCGATGTGCGGGGAAAGCACTCCCTCCACTGATTCCTTTCCTAATTTGTTTGTATCCCTGTTCCGAAAATTTGGCGTGCTTGGCTGGCCTTTTCGTGTTCACGGGATATTTTTCAATATCAGCTTTGCCCCGCGCATAGTTTCTCATGAAGAACACGAAGGAGAACGCAGAATGGAAATCACCCTGCAACAAATTGTCAAGCTCATCTGGAGATGGTGGTGGATCATTGCCCTGGCTACCCTCGTTTGCGCTGCCGGTGCCTTTGGCATCAGCCGCTACCTGATCACCCCCCAGTATTCCGCCAGTACCTTGCTCTATGTATCCAACCAAAAAGAAGACCAGCCCTTGTCCGCCAGTGACCTCACCATCTCCCAAAAACTCATCAATACCTATGCGGTCATTCTGACCAGCCGCACGGTGTTGTCGGAGGTGAAAGACAATGTGTCGGTGGACTACTCGATAGAGGAAATTAAAAAAATGATTTCAGCCTCGGCGGTGAATCAGACCGAGGTCTTTCAAATCACAGTCACCTGCGCCTCGCCCGAGGACGCGATCCTGATTGCCAACGCGGTTGCCACGTACGGCACGCCCGAAATTTTGCGGATCGTCAAGGCGGGGTCGGTAGAGGTCGTGGAAGAGGCGCATGCCTCCCCCAAGACCGCCCCCCATACAGCCAAAAACAGCGTCCTGGGTGCGCTCTTGGGCTTGATGCTTTCTGTGGGACTGCTCGTGCTGGCAGATGTGTTTGATACGCGCATCAAAACCGAAAACGACTTGGTTGAGATATCGAATATTCCCATTATCGGCGTCATACCCTATATTGACAAGCCCGACCACAAAGCGGCGAGCTACGGTACGGTATCATGAAGTTATTCGGAGGACGTATGATCAAGAAAAAACAGGAACGCCGCGAGCATGTCATCATGCATGACACCGTGCCTTTTCCCATCAAGGAGGCCTATAAAGCCGCCAGAACCAACCTTCGTTTCATGCTGCAAAAGCATACGGGTGGCAAGGCCGTGGTGTTTACCAGCCCTTTGATGCGGGACGGCAAAACCACCACCTGTGTCAATATGGCGATTGCTTTTGCCCAGGCGGGGACGCGGGTGCTGATCATTGACGCCGATATGCGCAAGCCCCAGGTGCATGCCATCATGCACTTGCCTATGGCGGACGGGCTGACAGACGCGTTACTGGACGTTTCCACCCTGCCCCAAAAAATCAAAGATACCCAGTTCCCGCACCTGAAGGTCCTGACGGTGGGGACCATCCCGCCCAACCCTGCCGAACTGCTGCTCTCGGACGCGCTGGAAGAGCTCCTGCGGGCGGCGGAGGCTGATTTCGAGTATATCTTCATTGATACGCCGCCCATCGGCATTGTGACCGATGCCGCCATCATCGGCAACAAGACGCTCGGAGCGGTCATCGTCTCCAGACAGGGCATCACCAACAAGCCTGCCCTGAAAAAGGCGGTGCAGGCATTGGAGCAAGCCGGCGCACGTCCTTTGGCGCACATGCTCAACGGCGTCGTACCCTCCCGCAAATCCTACAAGTATAGTGGCTATCGCTATCGCTACGACTATAAGTACGAATATAAATGAGTGATGAGCTGCGCTTGGGGAGATGGCTGCACATGGGGAAGGGTTTCGTTGATTTTCATTCGCATATATTACCGCTACTCGACCACGGGGCAATCACGTGGCAGCACTCCCTGGAGCAAGCGGAGCATGCCCTCTCCGCCGGAGTGGAAACCATCGTGGCCACATCGCATTTCTACTTAGAGCACGAGAGCATCACTGATTTTCTGGCGCGCCGGGAGGAGGCTTCCCGCTTGCTTGACGAACACTTGCAGGCAACGGGGACCCCATTGCATATCATCCCCGCGGCGGAGGTCACGCTGTATGTGGACTTGCTGGGGGAGGATCTGTCGAAGCTCTGTATTGGCGACACGCGGTATATCCTCTTGGAGTTGCCCATGGTGTACTGGACAGACTGGGTGTATCAGGCGGTGTATGAGATTCAGTCCACCCACCAACTGTTGCCCATCATTGCCCATATCGACAGGTATGAGACCGCTCAGCTGGAGCGGTTGCTGGCGATGGGGCCGCTGGCGCAGGTGAATGCCTCGGCGTTCAGGCACCGCGCCACGCGCCGTCGAATGATGCACTACATCCGTGAGGGAATGATTCATTTTTTGGGCAGCGATGCCCATGGGGACGGAAAAAGAGCGTATGCCGACTTTCAGCGTGCCATCTCGTATATCCACCGGCATGTGGATAACTTTATGGCACAGGCAGACACTGTTTTGGTAGAAAACTGTAAAGGACTTGTGTGAGCACTATGATAAGTATCACCCCCGCACACCGTCATGTCATGGGATCCATATCGCGCAAGGTATGGATTTTGCTTTGTGACGTGCTGGTGGTTCTGTTTTCATCTGCCTTTGCGCTACTGGCAAGGTTTGATTTATCGCCGTCCAGCGTCCCGCCCGAGCTGGTGCGCAATGTCCTTTGGTTTGCCCCGATCGATGTGGTTGGTGTGGTTGTTTTGCTGTGGCTGTTTCACCTCTATAGCAGTGTGTGGAAATTTGCGGGAGCGGACGAACTGATCAATATCATGATGGTAGGGGGCATTTCTTTTATCCTCAAGTTGCTCGCGATGACTGCCCTCAAGCTGAGCATGCCGTTGGGATATTACTTCCTATATACCATGGTCATGGCGCTTGGTTGTACATTGGTGCGGTTTTTCTATCGTTTTTTACGGGTGCTCAAAAGCAAGCAGCGCGGGCAGGGCGAAACGCGGGTCATGGTCATTGGCGGCGGTTCTGCCGGGCAAATGCTGTTGCGTGAGTTTGCCAATGTGCCGAGATTCGGCTACCGAGTGGTGGGGATTATTGATGATGACCCTGCCAAAAAGGCGCAATACATCAACGGGGTGAAGATTTTAGGCGGCAGAGAGGTGATTGTCGAGAGCGCCGAAAAGTATCGGGTGGACGAAATCATCATGGCGCTGCCCTCTGTGGCTGCCAAGCAGCGTCGGGAAATCCTGCAGATCTGCAAGCAAACCAAGTGCCGGCTGAAAACTGTGCCGGGACTCTACCAGCTCATCAATGACGAGGTGTGCGTGACGGATTTGCGGCAGGTGCAGGTGGAGGAGTTGCTGGGGCGCGAGCCTGTCAGCTTGGACAGCACCCTCGAGTACATCACCGGCAAAACCGTGCTGGTGACCGGCGGGGGCGGTTCGATTGGCAGTGAGCTTTGCCGCCAACTGGCTCGGCTGCAACCCAGGCAACTGGTGATTGTGGATATTTATGAAAACAACGCCTACGATATCCAGCAGGAATTGGCGGGCAAGTACCCTGCCCTTGACCTGGTGGTGCTGATTGCCTCGGTGCGAAACGCCAAGCGTATCAATCATATCTTTGAGACCTATCGCCCCGAGATTGTCTTTCATGCGGCGGCACACAAGCATGTGCCGCTCATGGAGGAGAGTCCCAACGAGGCCATCAAAAACAATGTGTTCGGCACCTATGAAACGGCGATGGCGGCCGCCCGGCGCGGGGTGAAGCGGTTTGTGCTCATCTCGACCGACAAGGCGGTCAATCCCACCAATGTGATGGGGGCATCCAAGCGCATCTGCGAGATGATTGTGCAGATGATGGACCATCACTATGACACCGAGTTTGTGGCGGTGCGGTTCGGGAATGTGTTGGGCAGCAACGGCAGCGTGATTCCTCTGTTCAAAAAGCAGATTGAGGCGGGGGGGCCGGTGACGGTCACTCATGCCGAAGTGATGCGGTATTTCATGACCATTCCCGAGGCGGTCTCCCTGATACTGGAGGCCGGAAAAATGGCGCGGGGCGGAGAAGTTTTTGTGCTCGACATGGGACAACCCGTGAAAATCCTGGATTTGGCGAAAAATATGATCCGCCTATCGGGCAAAAGTGAGGACGAGATTGAAATCAAAATCACCGGCTTGCGCCCGGGGGAGAAGCTGTTTGAAGAGTTGCTCCTGGCGGAAGAGGGCATGAGACGGACGGCGAACAGCAAGATTTACATCGCCCGCCCCATCGAATATGATGAAAATGAGTTTGTCGCCTTGCTGCAAGAGTTGAAGCGCGCCGCCGAGGACGATGCCGAGAACATCCGCGATTATCTCCGCCGCATTGTCCTGACATACAAAGCGCCCGACAGTGCCCCGGGAGAGGTGTTGGCAGAGGTAACCGCGGCAGTCACTGTGTCGGCAGGCGAGAAAAGTTTGCTGCGGAACAATTGATGTTCACTTTGTCCCGGATGCTCAATAGTCAGGGGCTGAATGCACTGATATCTACATAATTTGCGTGGTTTCTGATGATGTATCGAGCTTTTTCAAAAGCGATTTTTTGATCTTTCTCTCTTTGCTCGCCATCGTTTTTCTGTCGTGGCTCTTGCGCCTGATCGCACTCGCCATTTTCATAGATGGTCCGGGAGCTGTTTTTTTCAAACAAAAACGAGGCTGAAAGCAGAGGCGGCTGTTTGAAATATTGAAATTTTGCAGCATGAAAATGAGCACCCCACACGACACACCAACACATCTGCTAAAGAACCCGGAGCAATACATAACAAGGGTCGGCAAATGCCTGCGCAAGACTTCGCCGGACGAACTTCCGCAGATGCGCGATACCACAGAAAGGCCGGAGGGAATAGAAGCGGGAACGCTTACACTGGTCGACACTGACGAGAAAGCAATATATGCGAGTTTTGCGCCATTGCTTTATAACAAAGCAGAGATAATAAAATGGCAAATGCAAGAAATCCTTACGGCGATGGGCTTGCTTGCCAAAGAATAGAGGATGTTTTCAAGAATTCTCTCACGGCGATACTGACTGAAATGTAGCATGAATTAGCATAAATCGAGAGGTGGTATCTATGAGAAAACTCTGTCTGCGTGGGGTGGCCTGTCTGTTGGCGCTCTTGTTGGCGGTGACGCTGTTGCCCCTTTCCCTGATGGTGGGGGCGGCGGCCACCCGCATCACCCTGAAACCGTCCTTTGTGGAGTTGTGGGTGAACTTTGGCGCAGAGTGCAAGCTGGCTGTCACCGTCGAGGGAGAGTATCCCGAGCAACCCTTGATTTGGGTGTCGTCCGACCCCGCCGTGGCGACGGCGGAGGGGGGCAATATCGTGCCGCTCTCGGTCGGGGTGACCTATGTGAGCGCGATGGCTACCGACGGCTCCGGCGCGGTGTCTGGCGCGGTGAAGGTCAATGTGCTCCCCGACCAGACACCCGCCCCCGACCAGCTCATCACGCTGGGCTCGGTGAGTACCGGTATGGCCACCGTCAAGCAGCGCCTGGCCTGGCCGACGGCTTACGGCGACGCCATCATCGCCCAGTGGTGGGACAATCGCACGGCGGTGCTCACCCTGACCTGCGACGACAGCATCACCTACGACTTCCACCACTGGAACCGGTTTTTGGAGCAGTATGGCGTGCCGGTCACGCTCTTTGTCGCCACCAGCCGTTACGATACGTCGGCGAGCGGCGCACGCTATACCGACTTCTGGCAGCAGGAGATCCTGCTGGGGGTGGAGATGCAGTCCCACACGGACGGGCACCACTCCGATGAGGTCTATCAGGCCATGTCCTCCGCGCAGATTTGGATGGACTTTTATGGCAGTGTTGCCAAGCTGGAAGAGCATATTGACACTACCTCCCGCGTCATCGGCTACTCCTACGGGTGGAACAACGCGACCTATTCCTCCAAGGCGTTCATCGCCGGGCGCGGGACGACCGGTTTGCTGAACCGCGCCACCTCCATCAACTACAACTCTCTCAGCTCCTACAGCGGCGGTCTGGCGAACATTCCCGCCCGGGTGCAGCAAATCACCAATCCCAACGATACATACTATGCCGGCTGGTACTCCATCCATATGCATCAGTTTGACAAAAACGAGAGCTCCACCGGCTCGGCGGCTTACCTCGAAAGCATGATTCAAAGCACCATCCTGCCCGCCATGGAAGCGGGGGAGCTATGGGCGGCGACCTTTGCGGAGGCGGCGATGTACGCCCAGGAGCGCGACTCCGCCACGTTGCAAAAGCTGACGGTGGCGCCCGACCTCATCAGCTTTGAGCTGTCCGACCTGATGAATGACCGCTTGTTTAACTACCCGCTGTCGGTGAAAATCCGGGTGGATGAGAGCTGGGAGTATGTCTACGCGACCCAGGACGGGCAGCCCATCCGCTGTGAAATCCTCCAGCGGGAGGACGGCACCTACCTCATGGTGGACGCGGTGCCCGACCGGGGCACGGTGCACCTCTTTCGCTCGCCCATAGAAGTGCCCCCGCCCTCTCCGCCCGACTACGGCACTCCGGGAGAGGCGGGCGACCATACCATGTCGGCGGTGGCAGCCGGCGCGGCTCTGCCCGCCGAGGGCGACCGCATCACCATCTCCTCGCCCGATGAATGGGTAGACTTTGTGCACTGGGTGGGCAAAGGCAATACCGGGGCAGGTCTGACCTTTGTGCTGACCTGTAGTATGGACCTGTCCGTGCTCCAGCGTCAGGACCCGGTGGGCACGGCCCTGCACCCCTTTTCCGGCCATTTTGACGGGCAGGGACATACCCTCTCCGGCGTCTCTATCAAGCGCATCAGCTGGCATATCGGCGTGTTCGGGTATGTCACCTCCGGGTCCATCACGGGGCTGCATGTCGAGGGTGAGCTGCAGGGAGGCGATCATGTGGGGGGTATTGTGGGCTATGCCCTCTCGACCCCCCTGTCCGACTGCTCTTTTTCCGGCTCGGTCACCAACCTGGGCAGTGCCGCCGGCGGGATTGCGGGGGTGTATACCTCCAACGAAGGGACTGAGATCCGGCGCTGTGTGAATTTCGGGACGGTAGAGGCGGTGGACTATGCGGGCGGCATTGTGGGCAAGGGCAGCCCGATCGGTAAAAATGATGACAGACTGCGCATCTATGACTGCGCGAACTACGGTGATGTGACGGCGAGCGGGAACTATGCCGGCGGGATCATCGGCGATATGTTCTCCAATTCCTCGGGGCGGGTCATTTACGTGCGGAACTGCCTCAATGCCGGTCATATCACGGGGGCTTCCTTGGTGGGAGGCATTGCCGGCCGCATGGGGGGCAACAGGTTTGCGAGCGCTGCCAACACCCTCAGTGTGGGGCAGGTCACCTGCAGCGCCTCGCCCGCCTCGTATACGGCGGCTGTGGTCGGCAACCTGCTCAAAGGCAATCAGGACCCGGTCCCGAGTTACCTCTACTACCTCACCACGGCCAATCCGGGACTGCCGGGATTTTATACGGAAACGGGGGCGACAGGGACTTTCTTCGGCATTGATGAAGGGCAGCTGAACGGCACGTCGTCAAGCCTCATCGGGACCGAATACGCCGCCTATGCCTCGGTAGCAAACGCGCTGAACGCCTGGGTGGACGCGCAGGGGTCGGCCGGTCATGCGCAGTGGCAGGTGGTAACGGTAGGGGACCTGTCCCTGCCCTCCCCTGCGGCGCTCGTCCGTAACCCGAGTGACCACTGGTATGTGCCGCCGACCGACCCCATAGACAGAGAACAGGTAAGAGCGGACTTCCTCGCGCAGGTGTCGGTGCCCGGGACAGAGATAGCGGCACATTTTGCCGCCATGTCGGAGGCGCTGGCACTGCTGGAGTGGGTGGATGTCTCCTCCTCCGAGTCTGTCTTTTCCGCCGTGCGCCAACTCTTGGCCGATATGACCCACTGGAACGAAATGGCCAGCGACACGAGGGTGCTGCAAGCAGGACTCACGGCGGCAGTTCAGGCCCCCTTGCTGCCGTCTGCCGGATGGGCAGCGTGGCTCGCCGACTGCCTGCGCGGGGAACAGGAGGAAGAAGTCCAATGAAACAGATGAGATTCTACGGGAGATTGCTCCTGCTGCTTCTGGTGGTGTTGCTGACAGCCTCTTGTCAAAAGGGCAAACCGACCGACATCACCACCGTGCCGCACGTCACCACGACCACCAGCGGCACCACGACCACACCGCCCGTCGTCACGACAACGACGCCGCCCCACACCACAACGACGCCGCCGTCCGGCGTCACCACGACAACGACCCTCACCACGACCACCACCGGGACGGTCCAACCCTTCCTGGAAGAGGTCGCACTGGTCACGGAGCTGTTACAAGCCTCACGGCCGACGCTGGTGGAAGCTCTCACCTCCTCCTGCTACACCGCCTACGCGAAAACCCTCGCCTCTCAGGTGACGCTGCAGTTGATGGAGACCGAAAGCGGGACCTTTGCCCGGGTGGCATACGCCTATGAGCGTGCCAACCCCGTGGGCTCCGACACCCCCTTCACCACGGAGACGGGTGTGACGATCGTGCGTGAGGAGGCGCTGCCCGATACCGGCGAGCTGACCTTCCTTGGGATGCAGTTGCAGGCGGAATATTTCTCGCAGTTTGAGATTGAGTATGCCGAGGATCAAAGCGTGCGTTCGGTCTACATGGCGATCCATAATGAGTTTGTCTCGGACTTTTTGGGATTCAGCTTCGCGGGCACTGCCCTGGTGGTACAACTGGAAGCCGAAGAAGGGCGGCTGGTGTCCCTCGGCCTGGTGGCCAACACCTCCTTTGGCACGATGGGCACCACCTGCACCTATGGCTACGCGCCCCAGACCTTCCCGCTGGAGGATTGAGGAGGTCGGTACAGGGGCAGGACCATGTAATGGACAGAGAGGGGAGGAGCGCTTGGAAACACAAGATAAGCAGATGAAAAGGGCGAGTGATCGGCCGCTGCTGACGGTGGCGGTGCTCCTGCTGCTGGTACTGAACCTGGCGTGGATCTGGGGAAATTCGCTGGAAAGCAGCTCGGTTTCCGCTCAAAAAAGCGAACAGGTCACCGAGGTGATTGAGCCTGTGCTGGAGGTAGTGGTGGGAGAAGGAAATGCCACCGAGCACCTGGTCCGCAAGTTGGCGCATGTCACGGAGTTTGCCTGCCTGGGCGCGAACCTGGCGTGTCTGCTGCTGGTGCGCCGCCGTGTGCGGTGGCGGGCTGTCGGCCACGCGCTGTTGGCCGCCCTGCTGGTGGCACTGTGCGACGAGAGTATTCAGATTTTTACGGACAGGGGTGCGCAGGTGTCCGATATATGGCTGGATGCGGCCGGGGCGGCCCTCGGCCTGTGCGCGGTGCTGCTGGTGGCACTCGTGTGCCGCAAGCGGAAAAGTGCCGACAAGAAAAACAATCAATGAAGTTTGAGCAAGGACAGGGCGACAACCGGCCCTGTCCTTTTTTGTTGCGAGAGCAGGGGGGTGCACCTGAAAATTCCATGCTTGTATGGCGGTGGTTTTTGTGGTACAATACTACTGAGGAAGCATGTCCTGATGTAGGACAGGAAAATAAAAGGGAGAGGCATCGTGGAGAGTCGTTTGTTTGAAATCAAGGGGATGACCTGTGCGGCTTGCGCGGCGCGGATTGAAAAGGTGCTCGGCAAGCTGGACGGTGTCGGACAGGCGACTGTGAACCTGGCAAGTGAGCGGTTGCTTGTCGAGTATGACGAGCATCTCCTGTCGCCGGAGACAATCAAAGCGTCGGTGGCGAGGCTCGGGTATGAGGCGCTGGAGCCAAGCCGCGACACGCGCGTGAGCCTCCCTATCGGAGGCATGACCTGCGCGGCCTGTGCCGTGCGGGTGGAAAAAGCGCTGCGAAAGGTGCCCGGGGTCACGGAGGCCGCCGTCAACCCGGCCACCGAAAAGGCGACCGTCGCCTACGACCCGCAGCAGGTGCGCCTCTCCGCTCTCAGACAGGCGATCGAGAAGATCGGCTACCGTGTGCTCGAGGTGCAAACAGAGGACGCGGCGGAGGCGGACGCACGGCGACGGCAAGCCGCGGTGCGGTCGCTGTGGACCAAGTGTATCATCGCCGCTCTGTTCGCGGTGCCCCTGCTCTATCTTGCCATGGCCCCCATGATCGGCTTTGTCAGGCTGCCTTTCCCTGCCGCTCTGGCGCCCATGCAACACCCGCTGGCCTATGCCGTGACCCAGCTCTTGCTGGTGATCCCCGTCATCGTGGTGGGATATCGCTTTTACACGGTGGGCTTTCGGGCGTTGGTGGCGCGGAGCCCCAATATGGACTCCCTGATCGCCATCGGGACGACAGCCGCCGTCCTGTACAGCCTGTCTCAAACCTTCCGCATCCTGCAGGGGCACCATGAAGCAGTGCACGAACTGTACTACGAAACGGCCGGCATGATCATCACCCTGATTTTGCTGGGCAAGTCGCTGGAGGCGGTGTCTAAGGGGCGGACGAGCGAGGCGATCAAAAAGCTGATGGGGCTGTCCCCCAAAACCGCCTTTGTGTTGCAGGGGGGCGTGGAGACCGAGCTCCCCATTGACGAGGTGCTGGTCGGCGATATTTTAGTCGTGAAGCCGGGAGCGAAAATCCCGGTGGACGGTGTGGTCACGGGCGGACACACCGCCGTGGATGAGTCCATGCTCACGGGGGAAAGCCTCCCGGTGGACAAAAAAGAGGGGGACCCCGTCTATGCCGCCACCCTCAACACCACCGGCTCTATCCGCTTCCGAGCGGAGAAGGTGGGGCGGGACACGGCGCTCTCCCAAATCATCCGCCTGGTGGAGGAGGCACAGGGGTCAAAAGCCCCTATCGCCGCCCTGGCGGATGTGGTATCCGGGTACTTTGTCCCGGTGGTGGTGGTCATTGCGCTGCTGGCGGGTGCGGCCTGGTTTCTCGGCACGCGCAGTCTGACCTTTGCGCTGGAGATTTTCATTGCCGTGCTGGTCATCGCCTGCCCCTGCGCGCTGGGGTTGGCCACCCCCACCGCCATCATGGTGGGCACGGGGCGGGGCGCGGAGCACGGCATCCTGTTCAAGGGCGGGGAGGCGCTGGAGAGCGCCCACAAAGTAGACACCGTCGTGCTGGACAAAACCGGGACGGTGACCGAAGGCAAGCCCGCACTGACCGACGTTTTGAGTGTGGCGAATATGAGCGAGGAGAACTTGCTGGAACTTGCCGCCTCTGCGGAAAGCAACTCGGAGCACCCCTTGGGACAAGCCATTGTGCGGGGGGCGCAGGAACGGGGGCTGGCACCGGTTGCCCCGGAACACTTTGAGTCGCTGACCGGACGGGGGATTGCCGCTACCATTCGGGGCCAGGCGGTGCTGGCGGGCAACCGCCAACTCATGGCGGAGCGGGGGATTGCCCTGTCCGAGTGGGAAGAAACTGCCGACAAACTGGCGCAGGAGGGCAAAACCCCCATGTATATCGCGACAGACGGCAGGGCGGCCGGGATTGTAGCCGTGGCGGACGTGGTGAAGCCCGGCAGTGCGGCTGCCATTGCCGCCCTCTACCGGAGGGGGATAGAGGTCGCCATGATTACCGGGGACAATCCCAAAACCGCCCATGCCATCGCACGACAGGTGGGAGTCAGTCGTGTGCTCGCCGAAGTGCTGCCGCAGGACAAGGCAAACGAGGTCAAAAAACTGCAGGCGGAGGGGCGGCGGGTCGCCATGGTGGGGGACGGCATCAATGACGCGCCCGCCCTGGTACAGGCGGATATCGGTATCGCGATTGGTTCGGGCACCGATGTGGCGATGGAGTCGGCAGACATTGTGCTGATGCGCTCGGACCTGCGGGACGTGCCGACCGCCATTGAGCTGAGCCAAAGGACCATCCGCAATATCAAGCAAAACCTGTTCTGGGCGTTTGGGTACAATGTCCTGGGGATTCCCATCGCGGCAGGGGTGCTCCATTTGTTTGGCGGGCCCTTGCTCAGCCCGATTGTCGCGGCGGCTGCCATGAGCCTCAGCTCGGTGTCGGTGCTGACAAACGCCCTGCGTCTGAAACGGTTCCGGCCGAAAAGTGCCCCTGCATCTCACAAAACAAACGCTTGACGGCAAGCCGCAAGGCTACCACCACAAACATGCATACAGAAAAGGAGCATCAAATGAAACAATTGGTTTTACAGGTAGAGGGCATGTCCTGCCAGCACTGTGTCAAGGCGGTCAGCCAAGCCGTAGGGGCGCTGCCCGGTGTCAAACAGGTCAAGGTAGACCTGGCGGCGAAAACCGTGACGGTGGACCATGAGATGGGGGCGGACGCCCTCCCGCGCATCAGGGAAGCCATTGAGGAACAGGGATACGATGTCAAGTAAGGTTGTCAAAATATAAAGTTTCCGGATTGTGAGGATGGCTGGACCATGCGTGAAATCATTTTGTGTAAATACGGGGAAATTGTGCTGAAGGGTGCCAATCGCTCGGCTTTTGAGGGCGGGCTACTGCGGGAGCTGAAACGGCGGGCGGCGGCCTATGGGGACTTTCATATTTATCCCGGACAGAGTATGCTCTATATCGAACCCCTCCATGAACAGTGCGACCTTGACGGGATGTATGAGGCCGCTAAAAAGGTCTTTGGCCTTGTGGGGCTGACCCGTGCGGTCGAGGCGGAAAAAAACATGGACAGCATTCTGGCGCAGGTGCGGGCGTACCTGCCCGCCCGCCTGCAGGGGGTGCGTACCTTTCGGGTGGACGCGCGGCGCGCGGACAAGTCATTTCCGCTGATCTCCCCCGAAATTGCGGCAGAAGTGGGTGGGGTTTTGCTCTCCGTATTGCCCGGTGCCCGGGTTGACCTGCACCAGCCGCAGGCACTGGTGCGTGTCGAAGTGCGGGAAAAAGCCGCCTATATCCATGCCTCACAGGAGCGGGGCGCGGGCGGACTGCCGCGGGGCAGCAGCGGGCGCGCGCTGCTCTTGCTCTCGGGCGGGATTGACAGTCCGGTGGCGGGGTATATGATGGCCAAGCGGGGGGTAGCACTGGAGGCGCTCTACTTTGAGTCCTTTCCCTATACCAGTGAACAGGCAAGGGAGAAGGTGTTGACCTTGGCCGACAAGCTGTGTGCGTACTGCTCCCGCTTGCGGGTGCATATCATCTCGCTAACCGAGATTCAGCAGGTGCTGCAAAAAAGCTGTGACGAGGCGTACTTCACCCTCTTGCTCCGCCGCTTCATGATGCACCTTGCCGAGCGTACCGCCCGGCAGATCGGCTGCCGCGCGCTCATCACCGGCGAGTCGCTGGGGCAGGTCGCCAGCCAGACCATGGAAGCGCTGTGTGTCACCGACGACGCGGTGTCCCTCCCGGTCTTTCGTCCCTGCATCGGCATGGATAAAGAGGAGATTGTGCAAATCAGTCGCGCCATCGGTACCTTTGAGACCTCCATTCTGCCCTATGAAGACTGCTGTACCGTGTTTGTTCCGCGGCACCCGAAAACCAGACCGCAGCTCGAACAGGTGCTGGCAGAACTGCAAAAGGTGGACTTTGAGGGGCTGGCGGAGCGGGCATGGGCAAGCCGTGAGGTGATCCCTCGTTCGCTATGAGAACAGGGGGCCCTTGGCGGCGCTTACTTTTGGGCATAAATTTTGCTGAAAAGATGAAAAAGGGTTGCATTCGCAAGGGATTTTCTGTATAATTTAACTAACAATGTAGGAATGGAGACTGGTATGACCGCAAAAGAACGCTTTATCGCCCTATACAAAAAAAACATCACACGTGAGGGAGCAGACCAGCTGCTGGAGTACCTGTGCGGTCCGAGCAGTGATTTTTTTACCGCGCCTGCCTCCACTCGTTTTCATAGTGCCTATGAGGGGGGACTGGTGGAGCACAGCCTGCATGTGTATGACTGCCTGACCGACTACCTGAGTCGTCCCAAGGTCAAGGAGGACTTCAGCCTTGCCTATACAAACGAAAGCATTGCCATCGTCGCCCTCCTGCACGACTTGTGCAAGGTGAATATCTACAAGGTGGGCAGCCGCAATGTCAAGGACGAGACCGGCCGGTGGAAGTCGGTGCCCGTCTATGAGTTCGCCGACCAGTTGCCCTACGGGCACGGGGAAAAGTCGGTCTATATCATCTCCGGTTACATGAAGCTGACCCGTGAGGAGGCGTTTGCCATCCGCTACCATATGGGCTTTTCGGGCGAGGAGGATGTGCGCAATGTGGGGGCCGCCTTTGAAATGTTCCCGCTGGCGCTGGCACTCTCCATCGCCGACACCGAAGCCACCTACTTTATTGAAACTCCCAAACCCTGACGCTCCCCGGTTGAGCTGACCCTGCTGCACACTTGTTGATACCAGATATTTCGGAGGCTAACGACCATGACAAGAAGATGGATTTCGGGCTTGTATCTACTGCTTTTGCTACTGGCTGCATGGACACTGGCGGCGTGTGCCGACACCCCGCATACAGACGACCCTATACGGAACATCAACTCCCTCATCATCCATGCCCCTGACCAAGCGGAGGTGCCGGAGGGGCTGTATACCATTCCCTATACGATTGAAGATCTGGCTACATACCAAGCCGAGCTGGGGGTGGTGGTGACCGTTACGGTCACGGAGGACGGCGCCCCTGTTACGCTTGAGGGAGACCGCTTCCGGGTGGCGGAGGGCAGGGTCTACCTTGTGACCATCACCGCCACAGACGAGCAGGGCACAAGCAAGAACAAGACCATCACCATCACGGGCACCCCGCCCGCCCCCTTGACCCTGTGGCTGGATGTGGGCATGCAGGGGGGGAGCGTGAGCGGCGGGGGAGAGTATCCCGTTGGCACCTCCGTCACTGCCGTCGCCACCCCTGAGGAGGGCTATCTCTTTGACGGCTGGTACGATATGCAGACCGGGGCGTGGGTTTCGGACGACCCTGCCTATACGTTTGCGCTGAACACCGACACCGAGCTGTGGGCAACCTTTGCACTCAAAATGTATGAGCTGACCCTGCAGGCAGACCCGCCGGAGGCGGTGGAGCATTGGTACGGGGGCGGGCAGGTACCGCACGGACCTGTGCAACTCGCGTTTACCAGCAAGTCGGGCTACACCTTTCTTGGCTGGTATGAGGGAGAGGTGCGGGTAAGCGAGGAAAGCGTCTATTCGTTTGTGCTGACCTCCGATAAAACCCTGACGGCAAAGTATACACTGAATCACTATACCCTCACCCTGCAAAGCGACATCCCGACCGCCGGCACCCTGCTCGGCGGCGGCACTGTGCCGCATGGGGACACGACCATTACCGCCCAAGTCCATCAGGGGTACACCTTTGACGGCTGGTATGAGGGCACAACCCTTTTATCAAGTGACCCTGTCTATTCATTTTACCTATACCTCGATCTCACGCTGACAGCACGCTTCATCCCCGACAGCTATGAGGTGCTGATAGAGGTCTTTGGGAACGGTGAGGGGATCGTTTGGAGCGGTGAAGGCTCTTACCTCCACGGGGAGGGCGTGACCGTCACCACGAACGCCCAGGGGGGCTGCACCTTTGACGGCTGGTATGACCTGGACACGGAGGAAAAGCTCTCGGATGAACTCACCTATACCTTTGTGATCACAGGCACGCGCATGCTACAGGCGAGATGGACGCCGCACCACTACTCACTCACCGTACAGGCAGACTCCCCGGTGGGAGGCAGTGTCAGCGGCGGCGGCACCTTTGCCTACGGGGAGAGCGTCACGGTGATCGCCCAGATCAGCGAGGGCTACACCTTTGACGGCTGGTATGAGGGGGAGACGTGGGTATCGGGCGAGCTTGCCTATACCTTTTCCCTTGTCTCTGTCCGCAACCTTACCGCGCGCTGGACACAGAACCTCTATAAGCTGACTGTATACACAACCTCTATGGCGGGGGGCAGTCTCAGCGGCGGCGGCACCTATACCTACGGGGCGAGCGTGACGGTGATCGCCCAGATCAGCGAGGGCTACACCTTTGACGGCTGGTATGATGAGCGGGGGGAGTGGGTATCGGACGAGCTTGCCTATACCTTCACCATTTTCTCCGACCGCAGCCTTGCTGCGTACTGGACACAGAACCTCTATGAGCTGGCTGTACAGGCAGACCCAGCAGAGGGGGGCAATGTCAGCAGCAGCGGCAACCTCCATCCCCACGGAACGCGCGTGTCTGTTACCGCCGATCCCCTTGGGGCTTACATCTTTGACGGATGGTATGAGGGGGAGGTGTGGGTGTCAGATGAGCTTACTTATACCTTTGACTTGTTAGCGAACCGTACGCTAATTGCCCGTTGGACGCTGCCCCACTATGACCTCACGGTACAGGCAGACCCTGTGGCGGGGGGGAGCGTGGAGGGTGGGGGCAACTTTGCCTATGGCACGAGCGTGTCGGTGACTGCCACGACCAACCCTGGCTACACCTTTGACGGTTGGTATGAGGACGGGGTATGGGTGTCGAGCGAGCTGACCTACACCTTTAACTTTTTCTATTTGCGTGCGCGCACCCTTGTCGCCCGCTGGACGCTGAACCGCTATGAACTGACGGTGCTGCTTGATGTTGCCGAAGGCACTCCGTGGAGCGGTTCGGGGACCTATGCCCATGGGGAGCTCGTGACGATTATGGCACTCGATATTTGGGGATACACTTTTGACGGCTGGTATGAGGGCGAGGTGAAAGTATCCGATGCCGAAACCTATTCTTTCATCATCACAGGCGCACGCACCCTTGTCATGCGCCGGACGCAGAACCACTATGACCTCACCGTACAGGCAGGTCAATCGGGTGGGGGCAGTGTGAGCGACGGAGGCCACTATGCCCACGGCGAGAGCGTGTCGGTGACTGCCACGACCAACCCGGGCTACACTTTTGACGGGTGGTATGAGGACGGGGTACAGGTATCCGATTCGGCTGTCTATTCTTTCCTCCTCACCAGTGCGCGCACCCTTGTCGCTCAGTGGACACGCAACCACTATGACCTCACCGTCCAGGCAGACCCTGTGGCAGGGGGCACGGTGAGCGGCGGCGGCACCTATGCCCACGGCACGAGCGTGACGGTGAGCGCCGTGACCACCCCGGGCTATACCTTTGACGGCTGGTATGAGGGGCAGACGAAGGTCACGGACGCTCTGACCTACACCCTGGATCTATCCTTTGCCCGCACCCTGATCGCCCGCTGGACACAGAACCACTACTCACTCACCGTACAGACAACCCCGGAGGGCACGGTCAGCGGCGGCGGCACCTATGCCTATGGCAGCGCCGTGACCGTGACGGCGGAGGCGACAACCCCGGGCTATCTTTTCACAGGCTGGTTTGAGGACGGGGTGAGGGTGTCGGACGAGGCTGTCTACACCTTTACCCTGACCGGAGCCCGCACCCTCACGGCAACATGGACATTGAAGCAATGCCAGCTCACCCTGCAGGCGGACCCCACGGCGGGGGGCAACGTGAGCGGGGGCGGCACTTTCCCCTATGGCTATGTGACCGTGACCGCCCAAACAAACGAGGGGTACACCTTTGCGGGCTGGTACGAGGGCGAGCAACTGCGCTCAAGCGACCTCACCTGTGAGCTGTTCATCAGCAACGACACGACGCTTGTCGCCCGCTGGACACAGAACCACTATGTGCTGACCACAGAGACCGACCCCGTGGCGGGGGGCAGTGTGGCGGGCGGGGGCAGCTATGCCCACGGCAGTTCTGTGACCGTGACCGCCATGGCTAATATCGGCTACACCTTTGACGGCTGGCACGAGGACGGGGTGAGGGTGTCGGACGAGGCTGTCTACACCTTTACTCTGACCGGAGCCCGCACCCTCACGGCAACATGGACATTGAAGCAATGCCAGCTCACCCTGCAGGCCGACCCCACGGCGGGGGGCGGCGTGAGCGGGGGCGGCACTTTCCCCTATGGCTATGTGACCGTGACCGCCCAAACAAACGAGGGCTACACCTTTGACGGCTGGTACGAGGGCGAGCAACTGCGCTCAAGCGACCTCACCTGTGAGCTGTTCATCAGCAACGACACGACGCTTGTCGCCCGCTGGACACAGAACCACTATGTGCTGACCACAGAGACCGACCCCGTGGCGGGGGGCAGTGTGGCGGGCGGGGGCAGCTATGCCCACGGCAGTTCTGTGACCGTGACCGCCATGGCTAATATCGGCTACACCTTTGACGGCTGGCACGAGGACGGGGTGAGGGTATCCGGTTCGGCTGTCTATTCTTTCATCCTCACAAGCGCGCGCGTCCTTACCGCACGCTGGACACAGAACCACTATGCCCTCACCCTACAGGCCGACCCCGCCATAGGGGGCCGCGTGGAGGGCGGCGGTACCTTTGCCTATGGCACTTCGGTGACGATTGCCGCCCATGCCAACGCCGGCTATGTCTTTGAGGGCTGGTACATTGGGACGACGCGGGTGTCCGAAAACCCCGCCTATCCCTATACCATCACCGGCGCGGCGACGCTGACGGCAAAATGGCAGGTATATGATGTCCCCACTCCCGACTATTACTTTGTCTTTACCCCGATTGAGGGCGACGCGTATGCCATTCGGATGGCGTCCGGGGTCACGCTGCCCCAACAGCTCTACCTGCCAAAAACCTACCAAGGCAAACCGGTGACAACCATCGAGGCGGGCGCCTTTTCGGGCACCGCCATCAAGCAGGCGTATATCCCCGACAGCTATACCGAAATAGGGAAAGGGGCTTTTGAGGGCTGTTCCGCTTTGGAGAGCATGGTCATTCCCTTTGTCGGCAATAGGTTGAATAAACCATACCCCATTTATCAGAACGAGGATCTGTTTGGGTTTATATTTACGCCGACAAGCATTCAGCTTGGAAGCAACACCTATGCGCCGAGCAGTTTGAAAACAGTGAGCATTTCCGGGGGCGACAGTATCAAAACAAGGGCTTTCAAGGGGTGCGTCCACCTCACCTGCGTGGCGGTACCGGCAAGCGTCACGAGCATTCAAGGAGAGGCTTTCTACGGCTGCGTCAGTCTGAGCACCGTTGTTCTGCCGGACAGCGTGACGACAATCAACCCCTATGCTTTCCAGAACTGTACCGCGCTGACCGGCGTACGGCTCCCCGATAATCTCACCTATATCGGGGATGATGCCTTTCATCATTGCGCCAGCCTGCTCACCATACATATCCCCTCAAGTGTCACCTATATCGGCGCGCGGGCGTTTTTACTTTGCGACAGCTTGCTTAGCATAACGGTAAGCGAAAGCAACACGGCGTACCGCTCTCTTGACGGCATCCTGTACAACAAAGAAGGCACAACCCTGATACAGTGTCCCGCGGGGAAAGCAGGAAGCGTGTTCATCCCCGACGCGGTCAAACTGATCGGGTCCTCCGCCTTCGCCAATTGCGCCGCCCTGACAAGCGTGGTGTTCGGGGAGGGCAGCGGACTTGAGCGCATCGGGGGCAGCGCTTTCATCTCTGTCGGTCTGCTTAGCATAGAGATCCCGGCGAGTGTCACCCAGATCGGGACGGCCGCCTTTTTTGCCTGCCCCGCCCTAACAAGCGTGACTTTCGCCCCGGGTAGCCAACTGACCGATATCGACTCTGTGGCTTTTGAGGACTGCCCCAATCTGCTCAGCATAGAGATTCCGGCAGGTGTCACCCGGATCGGGCGGTCCGCCTTTGCCGCCTGCTTCGGCCTGACAAACGTGACTTTCGCCCCGGGCAGCCAACTGACCCATATCGCCGAACAGGCTTTTCTTGGCTGTGCCAGTCTGATCAGCATGGAGATTCCGACAGGTGTCCTTCATATCGGAGCGGCCGCCTTTGGGGGATGCGCCCGGCTGAACGGCATTGAGCTGCCGCCGGGGCTCACCCGTATCGAGAGCGGAATCTTCTCAAATTGTCATGCTTTGACCGACATTGAGATTCCGGCCGGGGTCTTGAGCATCGGCTCCGGCGCCTTCAATAATTGCGTTGCCCTGGCACGCGTGACATTCGGGGAGGGCAGCGTTTTGACGCATATCGAACAAAACGCTTTTTTATGGTGCCACCGGCTGACCGAGCTGGAACTTCCGGCCACGCTCACCCAGATCGGAGAGGGTGCGTTTGCTGTCCTCGCTCCGCTGTCGCTCACCCTGCACGCCCCGCAGCCCCCCGCCATCGGGGTCTCTATCTTCGGCAATGTCGCCGTCGTCATCTATGTGCCTGCCGCGTCGCTGGAGGCCTACCAAACCGACGCCGACTGGAGCAAGCATGCCGACAGGATGATAGCCCTGCCATAAGCGCCGGCGGACGCCGGACATGATGCGCAAATATCTGAGGGCGCCTGTGCATACGATACATTGTCAGCTTACGGCGACACCGCACCATTCACGGCTGAAGCCTTTGCCGTACGACAAAAGTGGCGCGGTTCGCGCAAAACAGAGTAGGAGGGTCAATGATGAAAAAGAGCAGAATCTTGGCGGTGTTCCTCATGATTTGCCTGTTGTGTTCGGCACTGTCCTTTCAGGTCCTGGGAGAGGACGAGGAGCCGCAGGAGGAGGGACCGGTCTATGTCGAGGATACGGTGATTATGCAGCTGGATTACAGCAGCGGGGTCCCCCTCTCCAGCGGTACCGCGAGCAAATGGAACCGTTTTCACCCCAAAACTTATCTGGACACGATCGACGACCCTTGGGACGACCAGAACGAGATTGGCAGGTTCTTTGCCGCCTCTTCCTCCGGGGCGACCAAAAGTTTGCTGGATTTCGCGGGGGAGTTTGTGGTGGCGACCGACCTTCTCATCCCGCCGCCCTTGAGCGGGGCCTATCCTTCCCCCGTGCAGATCACTCTGTCGAGTGCCGTGCTCTTGCGCTTTGACTACGACGAGGTGACGGAGGAGTATCAGTACACACTGGGGACGCAGACCGGAAAGTACGCCCCGGGCACCTGGTTGCGCATCATGATTTACGGCGCACCCGACGCGGAGAGCGGATTCAGCAATACCGGCCTGCTCACACGGGTCTATGGGGCGGCGGGCGCGCTCACCGACGCGACGGGGGAGCCGGTCACGGTGTTGACACATGCGCAAAGCGGCTTCTCCTACACCACCAAAGAGTTCATCATCAATTTCACGATGCCGAAGGAGGCGGATGTCGGGTTTTCCTCGGAGGGCGGATTTTATCTGGATGACACCATCATGTACGGGGTGGGGGATTTTCAGCCCGGCGCCCTCGCCGTACCGCACTACCAGGACGGTGCGCGAAATGTCCGCCTTGACGGTGTCTTTACCATCGCCTTCAACCATGACTTAGACCTCGCCACCTTTGACAGCACGGCTGTTCGTGTCTATGACGGGACTGGGGAGGACCACGCGGCTGTCATTACCTTCGCGCCCGAACAACCCGACCGCCTGCAAATCAGCTTTGCAAGCAACCCCCTCTCTACTTACAGCGATTATTACATTGATTTGGGAGAGGGCGTGCGGGACATCACCGGTCGGGCGCTGCCCGAGTCCCTGCTTTCCTTTTCCACCATGGGCATTGAGGGGGCGGCACCGCTGGAGTTGCCGCTCATCGAGCCGCCCGAGGGCGGGTATATCATGCCCGACCGGTACAACACCGGGTACCGCTGCGCCGAGGAGGAGCTGGTGAATTTCTATACGAAATACCCGCTGCTCTCCGGGGGTGACATTGTCATCACCGAGGCGATTGCCCAGGCATACAACTACGAATTTTCCTACTTTACCCTGACCAACGCGACCATCCGGGTGACCGCTCATTCGCCGGTACATATCCACGACTTCTACCATGATGCGGCGGAGCGGACATACGGCATCGTCAACAACGGCTCCGCGCGCCTGACCGTGAGCGACGGGGAGGCGGTCGGTTCCGGCTCCGCTTTCTTCATGGGGAAAAACCTGACCATGGAACGCATCTTTTGCCACGATGCGCGGGCGGACCATATCAAGACCAGCTCCGGGCAGATCCTGCTGTCCTGCTATATCAGAGACGGCGGGACACGCAACCCCGGCGCCCATGCGGACGGCCTGCAAATCTCCGGGAACTCTCAGACGCTGGAAAATGACATCCGGATTCTGGGCAACCGCTTTGATCTGCCGCCTATGGCGTATGAGCACGCCGCCAACGCCGCCATCTTCGTCAAGTCGGAGGAGGGCACCCAGGGGGTGTCCAACCTGCAAATCTCGGGCAACTGGCTGAACGGCGGCGGATATACGGTCTACCTGACGGCCGGGTATGTGGGTGCGGCGAATATGCACCACATCACCTATACAGATAACCAGTACGGTTGCGGCAGACGGTATGCCGATATCAATATGGGCGGGCTGAGCGTGTCCGACCTCAAGGCCTATGAGAACAACCGCCAAATCTCCACCGTCTCTGTCGGCAGTATCCTCTATTATGACGGTGGGACGACAGGGACGCGCATCGGCTCGCTGGATGAGCTGACCGGCGACTCCCTGACCACGCTGGTCAGTCTCGCCAACTATACGAATGTGGCGCGGGAGTATACTGTCGTGGTACGGTTGCTGGATGAGTCCGGACAGGTGGTGTGCACCGCGACAAAGACAGAGAGCATTCGTCGCAATATGCATACCAGCAGTTATTTGGGCAGCGATAACACCTATACCGCCGAAGTGCTGGACAAGAACGGCAACCCGGTGACGGTCACCATGCTCCTCGAGTACCCTGACCTGCCCAGCGATGAGATGACCACCCTCACGCTGGAGGACCTGCCGGCAGATCTCACCGGGCTGCGTGTGGAGGTGGGGGTGTATGACGGTACCGGCACACAGGCGAGCCTGGTCCGCAGCTCGGCCCTCGCCGAGAGCGTGACCGAAAACCCGACACTGACCCCGGACCCCGAGCCGCAAGAGGACCCCGACGAGGTGCACCGCGTGCAAATGCAGGCACTGCAAGCCCTGCTGGACGCTTTTGAGGCCAGCAACTCTATGACCGCCCGCTATGCCGCCCTGGAGGCCGCGCTGGAGGGCTATGAGGCGGTGAGTGACAAGGCGCGTGCAGACGCAGTGGACGCCTACGCGCAACTGACGCAATACCAGGCAGACTACCAGGACCTCATTGATGCCTATCACCGGCAGTATGAGCAGGCGCTCCTCGGCGCCGCCGCCACCATAGACTGCAGCGCGGCCCGGGCGGCGCTCGCCGAGATTGGCGCCACACTTCCCTAACCCGTACCCGATGCGACACACGACCCCGGAGAAAGAAGTCTTTCAGGCCGGGAGCACCGTGTTGATTGCCCTACCGGTGCAGCATGCACAGAAGGAGTCTTATGATGAAACACAACAAACCGTTTGCCCTGCTGCTGGCGCTCGCTTTACTGGTGAGCTTCACACCCATGCCCTTCCGGGCAGAGGCGCTGTCGGGGCTTTTCAGCGCGGCAGCCGAGGCGATCCCGCCCGAGCTCCCCTTGCTGGAGCCGCCTGCGGGCGGGTATGTGATGCCTGACCTGTACAACACCGGGTACCGCTGCGCGGAGGAGGACTTGGTTGACTTTCATGTCAAATACCCGAGCTTCAAGCCAGGCGGTGCAGTCACCATCACAGAGGCTCTTGCAACGGAGTATAATTACGAGTTCTCCCACTTCAGGCTGAACGGCAGCATTAAGGTGACCGCCACCTCTCCGGTGTACATCCATGATTTCTACATTGACGCGGGCACGAGCTTTTACGGCCTGACCAACGACGGTTGTCCGCTGGTCACGATGACCGACGGGGAGGCAGTGGGGTCGCGCTCCGCCTTCTTCAACGCGGGCAACCTGCTGCTGGAGCGTATCTACTGCCATGATGTGATGGCAGACCATATGAAGGCGTACAACAACCTGACCGTCCGCTCCTGCTACATCAGGGACGGCGGCACCCGCAACCCCGGTTCCCATGCCGACGGAATCCAGCTCTCGGGCAGTTGCGACAACGTGAGGATTGTGGGCAACCGCTTCGATCTGCCGGGCATGGGGTACGAACATGTCGCCAATGCAGCAATTTTCATCAAGCCCGAAAAGCACGCCACCATCGTTTCCAACCTTCAAATTGACGGCAACTGGCTGAACGGCGGCGGACATACGGTGTACCTCACCTCCGGATATCTGGGCAGTGAGAACATGCACCACATCTACTTCACCAACAACCAGACGGGCTGCGGCCGTTCGTTCGGCCCCCTGACGTGGGGCAGTACAACTCCCTTTTCTTCTGACGATCTGAGCGGGTATGACGGCAATATTCATTCGGTTTCCCTCTTATCAGCAGGCAGCGTGGTCTTTTATGACGGCGGCCTTGACGGAGCACGGATGGCGTCCATTGACGACGTCACGGGCGACAGTGTGGGGGTGCTGATTAGCATGGCGAACTACACCAATGTCGAGCAGGACTATGAGGTGGTGCTACGGCTGTTTGATGCAGAGGGCCATGTGGTATCGACCAACCGAAGCCAGGAGAGCATCCGCCGCAATCTGTCATCCAGTCAGTATATCACAACCGCCAACAGCTATACCGAGGAAAAAGCAAATCTCAACGGCGAGGTCTTTACCGTCACCATGCTGTATGAGTATCCCGATCTCCCGAGCGACGTGCCGCACACGGTGCTCTGGGAGGGTCTGCCGGCAGACCTTGCCGGTCACCGGATAGAGGTCGCCGTCTATGACGGCACCGAGCAGAGCGGCACACTCATCCGCTCACAGGCCTTTGGCTCTGTCGTCACCGAAAACCAAGAGCCTACCCCGGACCCCGCCGATGTGCGGCACGAGGCGGAAATGCAGGCGTTGCAAGCGGCCCTGGCAAACATGGCAACCGGCGGCACGCTGGCCGGCCGGTACGCCGCGCTGGAGGCTGTCCTTGAGAGCTATGAGGCGGTGAGTGACAAGACGCGTCCGGATGCGGTGGCGGTCTATGCACAACTGCAGCAGCAACAGACGAACTACCAAAATCGCATTGACGCTTATCACCGGCAGTATGAGCAGCTGCTGTCGGCAGCCGTGGTCACCATCCGGTGCTCCGCCGCGGAAGCGGTATTCGCCGACATAGAGGAGCTGCTGGACTGACGCCACGCCGCCCCGACACCACCCCTGCCGGTGATCCGCTGGGGCAGGTGCCGTCGTAGACACTTCCGCCGATACGGACCCTTGGAGCGGGATAGCGTCCCATGAAAGAAAATAATTGTTTGCATTTGTCCCAAATGTCAGGGGTTCCTTACATGAATTCATGGAAACCTTGGTAGACTCGTGCCTGATTGTACGCTATAATGGCGACAAAAGCAACGGAGGTTTTCATATGAATTTCGGCAGTAATTTAGCGCGGTTGCGCAAAATGCGGCACCTGTCACAGGAGGAGCTGGCAGAGAAGCTCGGGGTGTCGCGGCAGACCATTTATACCTGGGAATCGGAGATATCCTCTCCGAATATCGAAAACCTGCGTGCCCTTTCCACTTACTTTGGCTGTTCGGTGGATGATCTGGTCAACGGCGTTCCGCCGGAGGGCGAGCAGGCGGAGCAGACGGAGGAGGAACGCCTTGTCTGCCTGGGTGACAAAGAGAGCATTACACAGCGAGTTCATCGCTTTGCTCTGTCGATTGCCGGCGGGGTGTTTCTGGTCTTGCTCGGTGTCGCCTTCCTCATTTGGGGGGGCGGGGCCGCCCGGTATGAGTTGCTCGGCTTTGCCGGCTTTTTCGTCCTGCTGGCGGCGGCTGTTTTCCTCTTTATTTTTTCCTCGATCAACTATGACGCTTTCATGCAACGGCCGGAAAACAAGCACTTTCATGTGTTGTACAGCAAGGAGGAAAAAAGCGCCGAGTGGCGGCGGTATGCGCTGATTCTGGCGGGCTCGGTGGCCTTGCTGTTGCTGGATGTGTTGTTTGTGGTACTGTACCATGTCGGGGCTGAGGCTGACACGGGGACATGGGCCACCGCTGTCTTTATGCTGGTGATTGGGATTGCCACTTTTTTCATCGTCAACTTTTCTATCCGCCTAGCCAAATACGGCGAGCCGGAGCCAACCCCCGAGGGGGCCGAGCAAAGGCTGCAGGAGATGCTGCATTCGGTGTTGTGGTTGGTCACCGTCGGCGTCTACCTCTTCTTCGGCCTGGCAAAGAATCTCTGGCATCCGACGTGGGTGGTGTTCCCCTTGGCGGGCTTGCTGTCGGGTATCATCACCACCGTCTGCGAGTACCAAAACAAGACTCAGAAATAATCCGCCGCGCCCGTCAGAGCTCTCCCCTCTCTTTTTCCCCAAAGCTCATCCCATTTCCCTCTTTCGCACAAAAACCCCCGCAAGATCCATTCGATCTGCGGGGGTTTTCGGTTGGTTGCGCCACATTCGGTGCCCATGACCGGGTCGGGCGTATCCCTGTGGGGCGTGCCGATTTTGAAGTCGGGCGTATCCCTGTGGGGGCACTGACTTTGAGGTCGGGCGTATCCTATGTTTGGGCCGGAGCAGCCCAAATGTTGACCCTTACCGGCATGTGCCGGCGTGTGGGAGCGGGATCAATACATGCCGCCCATGCCGCCCATGTTGGGCGCGGGGGCAGGGGTTTCTTCCTTGATCTCGTATACGACGGCCTCGGTGGTCAGTACGATAGCGGCGACAGAGGCGGCGTTCTGCAGAGCGGAGCGCGCCACCTTGGTGGGGTCCACAATGCCGATCTCAATCATATCCACATACTTTTCATGGTAGGCGTCAAACCCGAGGTGAGCTTTGCGGGAGTTGAGCACTTTGTCTACCACGACAGAGCCCTCAAAGCCGGCATTCTCGGCAATCTGGCGCATGGGGGCCTCCAGTGCCTTGAGCACCAGCTGCACACCGGTCTTTTCGTCGCCCTCCACGCCGGACAGCAACTTCTTCACGGCAGGGATGACTGCCAGGTAGGCAGTACCGCCGCCCGCCACGATGCCCTCCTGCACGGCTGCCTTGGTCGCGTTGAGCGCGTCCTCGATGCGGAGCTTCTTATCCTTCATCTCGGCCTCGGTAGCGGCACCAACCTTGATCACCGCCACGCCGCCGGCGAGTTTCGCCAGGCGTTCCTGTAGCTTTTCGCGGTCAAAGTCGGAGGTGGTCGTCTCGATTTCGGCGCGGATCTGTGCCACACGCGCCTTGATATCTGCCTCGCCTCCGGTGCCGCCCACGATGATGGTGTTGTCCTTGTTGACCTTGATCTGGCGAGCGCGACCCATCATGTCGGGCGTGGCTTCCTTCAGCTCCAGACCCAGTTCCTCGGTGATGACGGTGCCGCCGGTGAGAACGGCAATGTCACGAAGCATCTCTTTGCGGCGGTCGCCGAAACCGGGCGCCTTGACAGCCACACAGGTGAACACGCCGCGCAGCTTGTTCAACACGAGGGTGGTCAGTGCCTCGCCTTCCACGTCCTCGGCGATGACCAGCAGTTTCTTGCCGGTCTGGACAATCTTCTCAAGCAGGGGCAACAGCTCCTGAATGTTGGAAATTTTCTTGTCGGTAATCAGAATCAGCGCGTCTTCCAGCACGGCTTCCATCTTGTCGGTGTCGGTCGCCATGTAGGGGGAGAGATAACCGCGGTCAAACTGCATCCCCTCGACTACCTCACAGTAGGTCTCCGCGCTCTTGGACTCCTCGACGGTGATGACGCCGTCGGCGGTCACCTTTTCCATGGCATCGGCAATCAGCTGGCCGATCAGCTCATCCCCTGCCGAGACGGTGCCGACACGGGTGATGTCTTCCTTGCCGTTGACCTTCTGGGACTCGGCAATCAGCGCTCCCAGGGCGGCATCCACTGCCTTCTGGATCCCCTTGCGCAGCACCATGGGGTTGGCGCCGGCGGTCACGTTCTTCATGCCCTCCTGGATCATGACCTGGGCGAGCAGGGTGGCGGTGGTGGTGCCGTCGCCTGCCGCATCATTGGTCTTGGTGGCGACCTCACGGACCAGTTGAGCGCCCATGTTCTCCTGCGGGTCGGTCAGTTCAATCTCTTTGGCGATGGTGACGCCGTCATTGGTGATGAGAGGAATGCCGTACTTCTTATCCAGCACTACGTTTCTGCCCTTGGGACCCAAGGTGATTTTCACGGTGTCGGCCAGCTTGTCAATCCCGCGAAGCAGGGCATTGCGGGCGTCTACCCCGTGCAGTATCTCTTTTGCCATTTTATCTTCCTCCTGTTATTCTACAATCGCTAAAATGTCGCTTTGCCGAACGATGCTGTACTCCACACCGTCGCACTTCACCTCGGTACCCGTGTACTTACTGGTGATCACTCGCTGGCCAACCTTCACGGTCATTTTGACTTCCTTGCCGTCAACAAGCCCGCCGGGACCGACAGCGACAACTTCCGCGATCTGTGGCTTTTCCTTGGCAGAGCCGGGAAGAATCAGTCCTGATTTGGTTGTCTCCTCAAGTTCAGCCGCCTTGACAACCACACGATCTGCAAGTGGTTTGATTGTCATGTAACATTACCTCCGTATGCATTTGGCGTATTAGCACTCTCAACTCTCGAGTGCCAAACCATTGTAGCCTATCCGGTCGGAAAATGCAAGTCTTTTTTCCATTATTCACATATTATTAACAAAAAAGCCGCAGTCCCCCGGCGCCCGCGCCCTTTTCGGGTGGCACTCGGGGCAGACAAGCGCACCGGGGCGAACAAGTCCCGTGTCTCCCCGGGCAGTCTCCCTCAGGAAAGCTCCTGCTGCAAAAACGCCAGGATTTTTTTCTCCTCGCGGGAGACCTTCACCTGGGTCAGTCCGAGCAGGTCGGCGGTTTGCTGCTGGCTCAAATCCTTGTAGTAGCGCAGCATGATGATTTTCTTGCGGATATCCGGCAGCTTGTCAATGGCGGAGGTCAGCGCCAGGCGCATCAGGTTGCGCTCGGACTCCTCCTCGTCACAAACGGCGCTTTCCACCGTCGGGCCCTCCTCGTCCCCGTACAGGTAGTCGGAGAGCGAGCGCAAGGGGGCGGTCGCCTCCATCGCGGCGGCCGCCTCGGCGGGGCTGACCTCACAGCGCCGCGCCAGCTCCTCAATGCGCAGCTCCTGTCCCTGCGCCGCCGCCCGCTCCCGCTCGGCGGTCAGACGCGCGCCCAGCCGCTTCTGGGTGCGTGAGATTTTGACGGGGCCGTCGTCCCGCAAAAAACGCCGGATTTCCCCGAAAATCAGCGGCACCGCATAGGTGGAAAAGGCGCATTCCCGCCCGGGGTCAAAGGTGCGGATGGCTTTGAGCAACCCTATGTTCCCTATCTGAATCAAATCCTCAAGGTCGGTGCCCCGCCCCACAAAACGGACGGCAATGCTGTTGACCAGCCCCGCATTGTTTTTAATCAGGGACTCGGTGGCAGACTCATCCCCCCCGCGGGAGAGTGCGAGCAGTTGGGGGTTGTTGTCAAACTTTTTGCTTTCGCTCATGGCACACCCCTGCATAACGGTGTCAATGCAGTTGCTTGAACATGGTGATTTTGGTGCCGCGCCCTACCCAGGACTGAACGGTCAGCTTGTCGGTGAAGTTTTCCATCACGGAAAAGCCCATCCCGCTGCGCTCTCCCCCGGGGTCGGTGGTAAAGAGTGGGGTTTTGGCCTTGGCTATGTCCGGAATGCCGCAGCCGTAATCCCTCACAATGATTTTTACCCGGCGGTCATCATACAGGACAACCGTTATGTAAATCTCCCCCGGCTTGCGGGGCGTGTCCTGTTGCGGGTAGGCATGAACGATGCAGTTGGTGACCGCCTCGGACACCACACACTTGAGGTCGGCAATGTCGTTGATGGTGGGGTTCAGGCAGGCGACAAATGCGCCGACCACCGCGCGGCTCACCGATTCGTTGATGCTGATGGCTGGCAGGGTGAGGCTTAACTTATTGATGGGTGTATGTTTCATACGGCAGCTCCTTCTATGTGTAAGTTGGGCAGGCGTTCCAATCCTGCCAAATTAAAAATCCTCATGATATGGCGGCCGACATTGACCAGCCGGAGCAGGCCGCCGAATCTCCCGAGCAGTTGCAAGCGTCCCACGACAAACCCCAGCCCCGAGCTGTCCATGAAGGTGAGCTGCTCGAAATTCAGCACCAGCGTCGTCGGGCGGTACTTGTGCAGCTCGGCATCCAGTACCTCCCGCAACTGGCGGCTGGTGTGGTGGTCCATCTCTCCGATCAGGTCAGCCAGCAGGATGTCGTCCTGGTAGCTGATGCGCAAAGTGGCGTTTTTTTGCGACATGGTACTTCCTCCGCGGTTTGTGTCAGACTTGTCCTTTGCGGACAACCTCAGCATAGCACGGCCCGGGTGCGGATTTTGTCAGACCTTGCCGTCCCGCTGTTTTTTCAATGAAACGTCATACACGCCAAAACGCAAAAAAGCCACCCTTGCGGGCGGCCATAAAAAAAGAGCTGTCACGGTGACCGTGACAGCTCTGCCTGTCGGCGGGGTAAGCGGGAAGGGTTATTTCTTCGTGTTGTTTTGCTTGGAGAGCATGATGAGGTAAGCGTTGATGAAGCCGTCAATATCGCCGTCCATCACGGCGCCGATATTGCCGTTCTCGTACCCGGTGCGGGCATCCTTGGCCAGCGTATAGGGCATGAACACATAGCTGCGAATCTGTGAGCCCCACTCAATGTTGTTCTTGGTCCCCTGGATGTCCTCTAACTTGGCCTGGTTGGTGCGGTGCTTGATTTCCATGAGTTTGCTCTTGAGCATCTTCATGGCTGTTTCTCTGTTTTGCAGCTGACTGCGCTCGGTCTGACAGCCCACGACAATCCCGGTGGGCAGGTGAACGATGCGGATGGCTGAGTCGGTCTTGTTGACATGCTGGCCGCCGGCGCCGCTGGAGCGGTGGGCAGTGACCTCGATTTCGTCCTCTCGGATCTCCACGCCCGTGTCATTTTCAAACTCCGGCATGACCTCGACCGACACAAAGGAAGTGTGGCGGCGGCCCGAGCCGTCAAACGGGGAGATCCGCACCAACCGGTGCACCCCGTGCTCGCTTTTCAGGTACCCATAGGCATTGGGCCCCTCGATGCCGATGGTCGCGCTCTTGATGCCCGCCTCCTCGCCGTCCAGCCAGTCGAGGAGCTTGACCTTGTAGCCGTGCGCCTCTCCCCATCGGGTATAGAGGCGGTAGAGCATCTGCGCCCAATCCTGCGCCTCGGTGCCGCCCGCCCCGGGGTGAAAGGACATGATGACATTGCGCTGGTCGTACTCCCCGCAAAGCAGGGTCTCCAGGCGCATTTTTTGCGCCTGCTTCTCAATATCCGCCGCCTCGCTGACCACTTCGGGCACCGAGGCCTCGTCGTTTTCCTCAATCGCCATCTCCGCCAGCGTCAAAGCGTCGTCCAGGCGACGGCAAAGCTGCTCGTACGCCTCTATGCGGTCCTTGAGCTGTTTGATGGTTTGCAGGGTTTTCGAGCTGTTGGCGTCGGACCAAAAAGCGGGGGCCAGCGTGGTGGCCTCGAGCTCGGCAAGCTGTGCCTGCAACTCTTCCACGCGCAACGCCTGTCTGAGTTCGTCCAGCGTATCCTTCAGGGCGATCAGTTTATATTTGGCTTCTTCAAGGGCAATAATCAAAGGTGTGGTCCTCCGTCATGAAAATAAATGGCTGGTCTGCCTGAAAAGTGCCCCTGCCCGACGATGTCGTTGCGGTGCATCGGCAGCGCGGCCCCTTTCGTGATTTTGTCTGATTTTTTCGTTTTTATTGTATCATGTTTCACAAAAAAAGTAAAGGGGGGCCCCCGAATATTTTTCTTGACAAAAAAGAGTGCGGGGGCTATAATGAAAGATAATGTACCCTTGAAAGGAGTGCGGTGCTACCGCTATATGAGCGATAAAATGAAGGTAAGCAAAGATATGTTGGTCCATGAAATTCTGGAGATGGACAGAGAGACAGCCCCCTTTTTCTTTGAAATCGGGATGCACTGCTTAGGCTGTCCCGCCTCGCGCAGCGAAACGCTGGAGCAGGCCTGCGCCGTGCACGGTGCCGATGCGGACGCGCTGGTGGACAAGCTGAACAAGTTTTTGGCCGGCAAGTAAGGGTGTCAGATGGCGCCCGTCACACTGGATAACAGGCTGTTGGCAGCCGCCAATTATGTCAGGCAGGGGGCGTATTTTGCCGACATCGGCACTGACCACGCCTACCTGCCTGTTTATCTGTGCCAACAGGGGATGCTCTCCGCCGCTCTTGCCACCGACATCGCCGAGGGCCCCTGTCGTCGCGCCGTCCGTACGGTGGAGGCGGCAGGGCTGTCCGGCTGTGTGCAGGTCCTGCAAACAGACGGACTGGAGGGGCTGGCGAACCGGGGACTGACCGACATCGCCATCTGCGGCATGGGCGGGGAACTGATCGCCGACATCCTTGACCGGGCACCCTTTGTGCGGGACCCGGCTGTGCGGTTGGTGCTGCTGCCCATGAGCCGGGCGGCTGTCCTGCGCCGCTACTTAGCCGCACAGGGCTTTGACATTCAAAGCGAAAGTTTGGCACAGGCAGGGCGGAAGTTATACGCCTGCCTGTGCGTTCATTATACAGGGCAGTGCCAAACGCTGACCCCGGTGGAGGCCGAGCTCGGACCTTACCACCTGACCCGGACACCCAAAGACCCGCTCTTTCCGCTGCTGGTGAGACAAACGCTGCAGCGCACCAAGCGGCGTGTGGCGGGACGGCTGGCAGGCGGCTTGGATACCACGGCGGACGCCGCGCTGGCAGACGCCCTTTCGGAGGTACTGCATGACAGTTCGCACGCTTTATGACACACTCAGCGCCCTCATCCCCCCGACGCTGTCCATCCCCGGGGACAACGACGGTCTCGCCGTCTGCCCGGACGCTTCCCGTGAGGTGCGGCGGGTGCTGTGCGTGCTGGATGTGACCGAGGCGGCGGTGGCGTATGCACTGCAGGGCGGCTTTGATACCATTCTGTCCCACCACCCGCTACTCTACCGCCCTGCCCCCTCCCTCACCCAGGCCGAGCCGCTGGGGCGAAAGCTCATCCGACTGCTGGCGGGCGGGATTTCGGTCATGTCCTTTCACACCCGCGCCGACGCGGTGGCGGGCGGGACCAATGACCGCCTGGCCGCCCTGGTGGGGCTGACCGAAGTGACGCCCATTTGCGGGGAGGGAGAGGCTTCTTTAGTCAGGGGCGGACGACTCCCCCGTCCGCTGTCCCTCGCCGAGTTTGCCGCGCTTGTCAAGCAGTGCCTGCATGTTCCGCCGGCACCACCGCCCATGCTGCGCGCGGTCGACAGCGGGCGTATGATTGCCCGCGTGGCGGTTTGCGGCGGGACGGGGCGGGATTTTGTGAAGGAGGCACGCGCCTGGGGCGCGGACCTCTACCTGGCGGGCGAGCTGGGCTATCATACCCTGCTTGACGAGGTGGGGTTCGGCATGTCGCTGATGGAGGCGGGGCACGACTGCACCGAGGCGCATATGGCGGCTTACTTCGCCGAGCGGGTGAGGGGTTTGGCGCCCGACGCCGAGGTGTGCTGCTGGCAACAGCCGTCGATTTTACAACTGTAAAGAAGCGGGCGCGCCCGGCGCCGGCAGAGATGACATAGGAGAGTGGATATGACCGTATATGAAGAACTGCTTGCGCGGGGACTGGTCGCCCAGGTGACCGACGAGGCGCAAATCAAAGCGCTCATCAATGAGGGGAAGGCCGTTTTTTACATCGGCTTTGACCCCACGGCCGACAGCCTGCATGTGGGGCACTTCATGGCGCTGTGCCTGATGCGACGACTGCAGATGGCGGGGAACAAACCCATTGTGCTGATTGGCGGGGCGACCGCCATGATCGGTGACCCCTCCGGCCGCAGCGATATGCGACAGATGATGACACCGGAGGAGCTTGCGCACAATGTGGCGTGTTTTCGCCGGCAAATCAGCCGATTCATCGACTTTTCGGACGATAAGGCCATCCTGGTGAACAACGCCGACTGGCTGCTGTCGCTCAACTATGTGGATATGCTGCGAGAGGTGGGGTGTTGCTTCAGCGTCAACCGCATGCTCGCCGCCGAGTGCTACAAGCAGCGCATGGAAAAGGGGCTGTCCTTCTTGGAATTCAACTATATGCTCATGCAGAGCTATGATTTCCTCGAACTGTACAAGCGCTATGGTTGCAACATGCAGTTTGGCGGGGACGACCAGTGGTCGAACATGCTGGGCGGCACCGACCTGATCCGCCGCAAGCTGGGCAAGGACGCCTACGCCATGACCATCACCCTGCTGCTCAACTCCGAGGGCAAGAAGATGGGCAAGACCCAGTCGGGTGCGGTGTGGCTCGACCCGAACAAGACCTCACCCTTTGAGTTTTACCAGTACTGGCGCAATGTGGCTGACGCGGATGTGCTGCGCTGCCTCCGCCTGCTGACCTTCCTGCCCCTCTCCGAGATTGAGGAGATGGCAAAATGGGAGGGCAGCCGACTCAACGAGGCAAAGGATATTTTGGCATACGAGCTGACCCAGCTGGTGCACGGGACGGCCGAGGCCGAGGCGGCACGGACCGCCAGCCAAGCGCTGTTTGGCGGCGGAGAGGGAGAGGTGCCTTCCGAAACACTCTCCGAGGCAGACTTCACGGACGGCGTGGTGGACATCCTCACCGTATTGGTGCGGGCGGGGCTGGCGCCCTCCCGTTCGGAGGCGCGCCGCGCGGTCGAGCAAGGGGGCGTCACCGCCGACGGCGAGCGGGTCACCGATATCCGGCAAAGCTACACACGGGAGCAGTTACAGGGCGGTATCCTCTTCAAGCGGGGCAAAAAAACCTTCAAGAAAGTCAACGCCTGACACCGGGGCGGAAACAAAGCGTTTCCGCCCTTTACCGTCCGGCCGGGAGGGGCATCCCTCCGGAGAGGGCGCGGACGGCAGAGAAAGCATGCGCGCGGGCGAACAGTGAGCACGAGCAAAGGAGCGCTTATGGCAAAAATCATCGGCATTGACCTGGGCACCACCAACTCCTGTGTGGCGGTGATAGAGGGCGGTGCGGGGCTGATCATTCCCAATACCGAGGGGGTGCGGACCACCCCCTCTGTCGTGGCGCTTTCAAAGGACGGGGAGTGGCTGGTGGGGGCGGCTGCCAAGCGGCAGGCGGTGGCCAACCCTGCCCGTACCGTCACCTCCGTCAAGCGGGAGATGGGCAGCCTGCACCGGGTGTCGATAGACGGGCGTGACTACTCCCCGGAGGAGGTCTCCGCCATGATCCTGCAGCGTTTGAAATCCGACGCCGAGGCCTACCTCGGCGAGCCGGTCACACAGGCAGTCATCACGGTTCCCGCCTACTTCACCGACGCCCAGCGAAAAGCCACCAAAGACGCGGGGACCATTGCGGGGCTCAAGGTGGAGCGAATTCTGAACGAGCCCACTGCCGCCGCACTGGCCTATGGGATGCACCGGCAGGCGGACCAGACCATCATGGTGTATGACCTGGGCGGCGGCACCTTTGATGTCTCGGTGCTGTCCATCTCGGACGGCCTCACCCAGGTGCTGGCGACGGCCGGCAACAACCGCCTTGGCGGGGACGACTTTGATCTGTGTCTGGCCGGTTTTCTGGCGCAGCAGTTCACCCGGCAGACCGGCTGCGAGATCAAGGACGACATACAAGCCATGGCGCGGTTGCGGGAGGCGGCGGAGACCGCCAAAATCGAGCTGAGCAGACTGACCGAGACGACCATCACCCTGCCCTTTCTTGCCTCCGGCAAAAAGGGGCCCTGTCACTTGCAGTACACCCTGACCCGGGAGGAATTTGAGCGGCTGACCGCGCATTTGGTAGAGGCGACGGTGGGGCCGACCAAGCAGGTGCTGGAGGACGCCGGGATCGGCTGTGAGAGGCTGTCCAAAGTGCTGCTGGTGGGCGGCAGTACCCATATGCCCGCCGTGCGGCGGATGGTCGCCCAACTGACCGGCAAAGAGCCCCACCCGGGCATCAATCCCGAGGAGTGCGTGGCGATCGGGGCCGCCCTGCAGGCAGGGATGCTGAGCGGCGAGCTGCGGGGCATGCTGCTGCTGGATGTCTCCCCGCTCTCCCTCGGAGTGGAAACGGCGGACGGCTTCTTTTCAAGGATGATTGACCGAAACACCGTCCTGCCCATCAGGAAAAGCCAGGTATATACCACAGCGAAAAACTACCAGGACTCGGTGGAAATCCGCGTCTACCAAGGCGAGCACCGGCTATGCCGGGAGAATAAGTGGCTGGGGAATTTTCAGCTGCGCGGGCTCCGTCCCGCCCTGCGGGGAAGCACGCTCATCGAAGTCAGTTTTGAGATGGACGCCAATGGCATTGTCCACATCACCGCCAAAGACCAACTGAGCGGTCAGGAGCAGGACATGACCGTCACGGGGTCGGTCAATATGAGCCGGGAGGACATTGAGCGGTCGGTCCGACACGCGAAGGCCTTTGCCGAGCTGGATTGCAGGCGGCGGGCGGACGCCCGTCCCACGGCAGACCCGCAGGCGTTGCTGCGCCGTGCCGAGGGACTGCTCGCTCATATGTCAAAGGCGGCACGGCGGCGGACGGAGGGTGCCATGCGGCGTGTCAGACAAGCCCAGCGGCGACAGGACGAGGCCTTACTGCGGCAGGCCTGCCTGACGCTGGAGTGCCTGTGCGCCCCCTTTGTCGAGGGCCCGGTGGAACAGCCAACGCAAGAGTAACCCTATGCATAAGCTCGGCACGGGTGTCCCAATGCCGTGCGGATATACCACGCAAAAAAGGGACGGCCGCCCTGCCGTCCCTTCAGGATAAGGAGACTGTATGAGAAATTTCTGGAGTCGGTTGATGGCCGGGCGGTATGGCTCGGATGAGCTGTACTGGTTTTCGTTCGCGGTGCTGGTGTTGCTCTCTGTCGTGAATCTGTTTGCGCACCAATTTTGGCTGTGGCTGGCGGAAAGTTTGGTGCTGGTACTGCTCCTGTTCCGCTTTTTCTCCCGCAATATCGGGCGGCGGCAGACGGAAAACCGGAGCTTTTTGCGGCTGGTCCGAAAAGTAGAGCGGTTTTTCAAGCAAACCTACCACAAAATCAGCCGCTTTTTCAAACTGCAAAGGCAAAAGTGGCGGGACCGCAAGACCCATGTCTTTCGCAAGTGCCCGCACTGCAGGGCGGTGCTGCGCCTGCCCAAAATCAAGGGCCCGCACCACCTGTCCTGCCCCCGGTGCCGCTTTTCTTTTGATATCAAGGTGTGAGGCGGAGGGCTCGCCGCTCAGTCGCTGTTCCTTTGGGCGGTCTGGTCGGTGGTATGTACCACGACCCGCACTAAGGTATAGGTAGCGCTGCCCGACCGCCGGACCTTCAGGTAGAGGGTGTCCCCCGCCGCTGACTCATGAAGCACCCGGTGCAGCACCGCCCTGGCCTCGTTGTGGGTTCTGCCGAAACCGGTGCCGGTCCGGGTGTCCTGCAGGGTGTACTCGGTTTTCCCGACGGCCTCAATGACATCGCCCGGCAGCAACTGCTGTCCCTGCGACAGCTCCTCGGGGTAGGCAAACCCCGCTATGGTCAAGGGCGCATACAGCCCGTCCGGCGGGGCAAATGTCAACCCCAACTCAGGGCGTCCGGACACAAACCCCCGTTCAATCAGTTCGCCTGCCACCAGGTAGACCGTGTCGGAGGGGATGGCAAAGCCCACACCCTCGACCCGACTGCCGTCCAGTTCGCTGATTTTCGCCGAGACAATCCCCACCAGCTCGCCGTCCATGTTGAATACCCCGCCCCCCGAGTTGCCGGCATTCAGCGCGGCGTCGGTTTTGAACAGGGCGGACGGGATGCCGTTGATGGCGATGGTGCAGTCGAGAGCCGACACGATGCCGAAAGTCACCGAGTTGCCCACGCCGCCCAGCGGATTGCCGATCGCCACCACGCTCTCCCCCAGGATGAGCTCGGCACTGCTCGCCAGGTGCGCCGAGGGCAGTCCGGTTTTCTCTATGCGCAATACCGCAAGGTCGGTGGTCCAGTCGCTCCCCACCAGCTCCGCGTCATAGTACTCCCCCGTGGTCAGCTGTACACGGCGGTGGACAAAGCCCTGCACCACATGGTGGTTGGTGACGATATAGCTGTACCCGTCCTCCTGTCCGACCAGCACGCCGCTGGCGGAGTTGGTGAGGTTGGCCTCCTCGTTTGAGGACTCGATGACCACGACCGCATCATTGACACGGGCCACCACGGCTGCGATGGTGCCGTCGGCGAGCTCCCGTTCATTGTTGGCAGGGCGAAAGAGCAACAGCTTGCCCTCCGCGCCGAAGTGCCTGTATAGGGCGAAACCCGCCAAGATCCCCGCCGCCCCCGACAGGGCCGAGCACAGCATGCACACTGCTAAAAACAAGGCGCCTATCTGCCGTCTGCCCGGTTTTTCCGCCTGTTGACGGGGGGGTTGCTCGGGGGGCAGTGTCTCCGTCTGCCATGGCGCCCCGGTGGGTTCGGGCGACGGCGGCGGTTCCGCATGTTCCTTGAGTCGTCGTTTTGAGTCAAACCACATCAATGCTGCTCCCTCCGGTTTTTCTCGCGGTCCAGCCAATCCTGCAGGATGATTTGCGCGGACAGGGTATCCACCGCCTCGCGCCGCCGCCTGCCGAAAGTTTCGGTCATGGTCATGATGCGGTGCGCCTGCAGGGTGCTCATCCGCTCGTCATACAGGACAATCTCGGGCAAATGACCCGCCTCCTCGGCACGGCAAGCCTCCTGCAACAGCTCACAGAAGGCATAAACGGCCTGGGCGCGTGGCCCCTCACTGCCGTCCATGTTGCGGGGGAGCCCGACCACAATGACAGCCGCCCCGTGCTCACGCGCGACCTGCGCCACCCGCCGGGCGGTGTGACGCATGCCCCCCTCGCGGATGAAGCCGATGCCGGACGCCAGAAAACGGCCGGGGTCGGACAGTGCCAGCCCCGTCCAGCTGTCGCCGTAATCCACCCCGAGCACGCGCCCTGTCGGTGTGCCTGTGTTCATATCTGCCCGTCCTTTCCCGTTTTTTCTTTGATGAGCAGCGCATAGTTGGCTGCTTGATAGTGTGGCTTACCGCGGAGCCTCTTGGCGCCCGCGGAAATTTTGGCCTCAAAAGTGTCCCTGTCGTTGAGAGAGCAAAGTGTCTCTTGTGCTCGCCCCTGCTTTATGGTACAATACCCACAGTCAAGGAGGTATTTGTCATGTTCAAAAATCTTGTGTTACGGAACCGGTCGTACCGGCGCTTCGACCATAGCCGGAAGATCGGTGAGCAGACGCTGCGGGGCTGGGTAGACCTGGCGCGCAACACTCCCTCTGCCAACAACCTCCAGCCCTTGCGCTACAAAATCGTCACGGAGGAGGCCCTTTGTGAGGCGGTGTTCGCCTCGTTGGGCTGGGCCAGGAGCTACCTGCCCGAGTGGGGCGGTCCGCCGCCGCATGAACGGCCTGCCGCCTACCTGGTGCTGTTTGCCGACCCCGCCGCTCGCTGTGACGTTGACACCGGCATTGCCGCACAGACCATTTTGCTTTCTGCCACCGAACAGGGCTTTGGCGGCTGTATGTTCCGCAGCTTTCAAAAGAACGCCCTGTGCGACGCTTTGGGCATTGACCCCGCACAGCTGGTCCCCCAACTGGTCATCGCGGTAGGGGTGCCTATGGAAAAAGTGGTGCTGGTGCCGCTGGTAGCGGGGGTCAAGTACTACCGGGGCGAGGACGGCACCCACTATGTGCCTAAACGCAGTTTGGAGGATATACTGTTGTAAAGGGCGGGGCATAGCCACCCTTGTGCCCTGTGTTTACGGTCTCTCCTGCCCGGTCGTGTCGGCCTCCAAAAAGGCCAGCAGGACCCGGTTGAACCACTCGCTGTTGGTTTGGTGGACATGATGCCCGCCGGGCAACTCGCAGAAAGCGGCGTGGGGGAGCGCGTGGGCAATCGCCAAAGAGTGGCGGAGGCGGATCAGGTCGCGGGTCCCCGCCATCACGAGTGTGGGTGCCCGGATGCCGGTTAAGTCGCGGGGCCTGAGGTGAGGTTCCTTCGCCATCAGCCCGAACAGCTCGCGCCGGCGCCGGGCCTCCTCCCACGCTGCCCGACGGTCGGCCTTGCCCGGCCGGAGCGCGCATCGGTGCAGCCGCTCTTTGATACTCCAGCGCAGATACTCTTTTTTCACTTGCCACAGGCAACGACTTTTCAGCCCGGCCGGGGAAAGATTCGCCCCGCCGAGCACCAGTTTCTCTACGACGGTGGGGTATTTGAGCGCGAGCAGGAGGGCGATGTTGCCCCCGTCGCTGAAGCCGTACAAATGCACCCGCTCCAGCCCCAATGCCTGCAACAGCACGTGCAGGTCCTCGGCAAAGCGCGCCAGCGTGAACGCCCCCTCCCCTCTCGGGCTTTGCCCGTGCCCGCGGGTGTCGGGGGTAATCACACGGTAGAAACGGGAGAAAAACGCCACCTGACGCTCAAAAATCCGCCCGTCCTCCCCGTTTCCATGCAGCATGACCAGCGGGAATCCGTCGCCCGCTTCCCGGTAGGCTATCGGCATACTCGGCTCCTTTCACTGCTCAGTGTGTAGACTCACACGATGCCCAGCCCCTCAAAGAGGGTCCAGCCTCCTAAGAAAATCAGGATGCAACCCCCCAGCAGGGTGGCATATCGCTTGTACTTGCTGCCGAACACACCCCCGATTTTCACCCCTGCCATGGAGAGTAAAAAGGTGGTCAGCGCGATGATGGCGGCGACGGCCGCCATCGGCACATGTTCGTCAAACGCCAGAGTGACCCCGGCGGCCAGTGCGTCAATACTGGTGGCGACAGCCAGCACCAGCATCCCGCCCGGGGCCAGGGACGCGTCACAGCCCGCCTCGGTTTTGTCAAACGCCTCCCGGAGCATGTTGATCCCTACCAGCGCGAGCAGTCCGCACGCGATGAAATGCCCGTACGCCATGACCCTGCCGACGAACAAGCCCGCGAGCCAAAAGCCGCAGAGCGGCATGACACCCTGAAAGATTCCGAACCAGGCCCCGACCGTCACCATCTCTTTGGAGCCTGCCCTTTGCAGAGACAGCCCCTTGCAGACAGCCACCGCAAAGGCGTCCATGGACAAGGCGACTGCCAAGAGCAAAATTTTTGCCATCAAACCATTCATGTGTCTACCCTGTTCGTCCCGGTCGGGACGAGTGATATCCTAACTTTTATGATTGTATTTTCGACACTACCGAACCGGGGAACCTATCTCTCCCTGCTTGTCCATTGCGGCAGCCGACACGCCCCCAAAGGAGGACACACACCATGACCTCACTCACGCCCGCCGCCATCACGGAGATGCTTGAGACCAAACAAATTCCCGCCCTGCGCCAAGCCCTGCGGGAGCACACCGCCGTGGATGTCGCCGAACTGTTTGAGGGGCTGGACGCGATCTATGCCCCCCGTCTGTTTCGCCTGCTGTCCAAAGAGGTGGCGGCGGCGGTGTTCACCGAAATGGACACGGAGGTCCAGCAACAACTGATTCATGGCTTCACCGACAAAGAGCTGACGGTCGTGCTGGAGGAGATGTATGTCGACGATACCGTGGACCTAATTGAAGAAATGCCCGCCAATGTGGTGAAACGGATTTTGGCGAACAGTACGCCGCAAAGCCGGGCGGAAATCAATGAATTGCTCCAATACCCCCCCGATAGTGCGGGGGGTATGATGACGACCGAGTATGTGCGGCTGCGGCAGAATATGACGGTGACGGATGCCTTTACGACCATCCGGCGGGTGGCGCTGGATAAGGAAACGGTGTATACCTGCTATGTCACCGACGACAACCGCCGTCTGCTCGGCGTGGTGGACGTGAAGTCCCTGCTGCTGTCCCCCCCGGACAACATCCTGTCGGGGATCATGAACGAGCATGTGGTGTGCGCGAATACCCTTGACGACAAGGAAGCCGTCGCCAAGATGTTTGAACGGTACGGCTTCATGGCGCTGCCGGTGGTGGACAAGGAAAACCGGCTGGTGGGCATTGTCACTTTTGACGACGCCATGGACGTGTTGCATGAGGAGGCGGAAGAGGACTTTGCCAAGATGGCAGCCATCACCCCCACCGAAACCCCCTACCTGCGCTCACCGGTCGGGATGCTGTGGAAAAGCCGCATTCCGTGGTTGCTGTTACTGATGGTCTCCGCCACCTTCACAGGCATGATCATCGCCTCCTTTGAGCAGGCGCTGGCGGCGTCGGTGGTGCTCACCGCCTTTATCCCCATGCTGATGGGCACGGGCGGCAACTCGGGCAGTCAAGCTTCGGTCACCGTGGTGCGCGCCTTATCCATAGAGGAGATCAAGCCCGCCGATGTCTGGGCGGTGCTGTGGAAAGAGGTGCGGGTCTCGCTGCTGTGCGGGGTGACGCTCGGCGCGGTCAACGCGATCAAAATGCTGACGCTGGACCGCTGGATCATTGGTGCGGCAATCACCCTGCCGGTCGTGCTGTCGGTCAGTCTCACCCTGCTGCTCACCGTACTGGCCGCCAAAGTGATCGGCTGTACCCTGCCCCTGCTGGCTCAAAAGCTGCACCTTGACCCCGCCGTGATGGCCAGCCCCCTCATCACCACGGTGGTGGACGCCGTATCCCTGCTGACGTATTTTATGATCGCCAGCGCGCTGCTCGGGCTATGAACGGCCGCCCGCGGCAGGTTTTTTGGGGGTGCTATGCCAACCCGGCGGCATGCAGAACAAAGACAGAGACAAAGACGCTGAAAATGGATACTAAAGTTGACAAAGAGATGCTGTATGCGGTCACATTGGTGCAAACCCCCATCTGTTTCGCCATCACATAGCAGTTGATGGCGGGCGGAGCGGCACCGATGACGGCGAGGACCAGCAGCTCATTGCCCCGAAAGCCCAGCCAAATGGCAGGGACCAGCAACAAAACGGGAGACAGCACGTTCCGCAAAAAAATGCTGTAAAGGACATAGCCCCTGTCTGCGCGCATCCCTCTGAGCTTGATCTCCGTGCCGATGACCAACAGCCCCATGACCTGCGCGATCTGCCCTAAATAATTCAGCACCTGATACTGCACCGACGTTCCCCCCATGGGAATGCCCGACCATTTCAGCAGGATGCCGACGACCACCGCGAGGATCAGGGGGTTGCGGGCAATGTTCAGCAGCGTTTGGCCCAGGCGTTGCCCGGGCGTGCCGTAGTGGGAGAGAATAATCACTACCAAAATGTTATAGAGGGGAATCATCAGTGCCAGCGAGAGCGCCATCAGCGACACGCCCTGGGCATCCATCAGTCCGGCTGCGATGGGCAGTCCGATAATGGCAATGTTGGCGCGGAAAGCGATCTGCACCACTGCCCCCTTTTTGCGGGGATCTTTGATGAACCAGGAAAGAGCGATGGCCAGCGCCACCAGCAGCAAGCTGATCAGCAGCAGATAGAGGAGAAACCGAGGGTTGAACAGCCGGCTGAAATCAGCGGCCACCAGTTGCCGGATAATGAGGGCGGGTGTGCCCACATAAAAAATCAGCCTGATGATATCGTCCTTGGTCTGCTTCCCAAAAAAACCCAGCCGATGGAGAAACGCGCCGATGAATATCACCAAAAAAGCAGGGAGCACCCCTGTCGCCGTGTTCCAAAAAACCTCTCTCATACGCGCCCTCCGTTACATGCCCCTATAGTATAGCACTCATTTGCAAATATGTAAAGAATGAATCTTTACAAAAGCCGCCCGACATGGTATGATATTTGCAATGTGGCATTACCGTACCCGAACGCAGAGTTTCCCTGCGCCCATCCATAGTAAAGAGGTGTATACAATGTTTACCATCCGAGAGAAAATCCCGCTCAACCCGACCGTCACCAAAATGGTGGTGGATGCCCCGCGGATCGCCCGCAAAGCCGAGCCCGGGCAGTTTATCATCCTGCGTGTGGATGACGAGGGAGAGCGCATCCCGCTGACCATCGCCGACTATGACCGGGAGGCGGGCACCGTCACCATCATTTTTCAGGTGGTGGGGGCGACGACCGAAAAGCTCAACCACCTGCAGGTGGGGGACGCCATCGCCGACTTTGTCGGTCCCTTGGGACGCGCCACCGAAATCGAAGGACTGCGCAAAGTAGCGGTTGTCGGTGGGGGTGTTGGCTGTGCCATCGCCTTTCCCGTGGCGAAAAAGCTGGCACAGAGCGGCTGTGAGGTACACGCCATCGTGGGGTTCAGAAACAAGGAGCTGGTCATTTTGGCGGAGGACTTCAAGGCGATTGCCACCCGTATGAAACTCATGACCGACGACGGCAGCGCCGGAGAGAAGGGGCTGGTGACCCATGCGCTGCAAGCGCTGATTGACAGCGGCGAACAGTATGACATGGTGTTTGCCGTGGGACCGCTGGTGATGATGAAGTTTGTGGCGGCGCTGACCAAATCCTACGGCATCAAAACCGTAGTCAGCATGAACCCGGTCATGATTGACGGCACCGGCATGTGCGGCGGCTGCCGCCTGCTGGTGGGCGGGAAGATAAAGTTCGCCTGTGTGGACGGTCCCGACTTTGATGCTCATGAAGTGGACTTTGCGGACGCCATGGCGCGCTCCGATATGTACAGACCCTTTGAGCAGAGGGAGCACCGGGAAGCCTGTAACTTATTCAAAGAAGGTAACATCGATGAAAAATAATTCTCCTGTCAAGACCCCCATGCCGCACCTTGACCCCGTCCTCCGCGCCCAAACTTTTGATGAGGTCGCCACAGGGTATACCCCCGAGATGGCCATGGAGGAGGCCCGGCGCTGCCTGAACTGCCGGCACCAGCCCTGCGTGGCGGGCTGTCCTGTCAATGTGCACATCCCGGAATTTATCGCGGCGGTGGCGGCGGGCGAGTTTGAAAAGGCATACCAGATCATCCTCTCCACCAACTCCCTGCCCGCCGTCTGCGGCAGGGTTTGCCCGCAGGAGAGCCAGTGCGAGCGCGTGTGCGTCAGGGGCCTGAAAGGTGAGCCGGTGGGGATTGGCCGGCTGGAGCGTTTTGTCGCCGACTACCACCTGCAGCACCACCGGCAGCCCCCCAAGATGCCCGTCCCCAACGGGCACCGTGTGGCGGTCATCGGCTCGGGTCCCGCCGGGCTGGCCTGCGCGGGGGACCTGGCACGGGCGGGCTATGCCGTCACGGTGTTTGAAGCCCTGCATGTCGCGGGCGGGGTGCTGGTGTACGGCATCCCGGAGTTCCGTCTGCCCAAGGACATTGTGCGCGCGGAGGTGGAAAATCTGCAACAGATGGGTGTGGTGTTCGCGGTCAATATGGTGGTGGGCAAGGTCGTCTCGGTGGACGAGCTGCTGGACGAGGAGGGCTTTGACGCCGTCTTTATCGGCACGGGCGCCGGACTGCCCCGCTTCATGGACATCCCGGGCGAAACCCTGAAAGGGGTATACAGCGCCAACGAGTTTCTGACCCGTGTCAACCTGATGAAAGCCTACAAAAAGAACGCCAGCACCCCCATTTTCAAGGGCTCGCGCGTGGCGGTGGTGGGGGGCGGCAATGTCGCCATGGACGCCGCCCGCTGCGCCAAGCGCCTCGGCGCCTCACATGTGCAGATCATCTACCGCCGCTCGGAGGCTGAGCTGCCTGCCCGCGCGGAGGAGGTCGAACACGCCAAAGAGGAGGGGGTCGCCTTCAGTTTTCTGACCAACCCCACCCGCATCATCCCCGGTGAGGCAGGGTTCGTGGGCGGCATGGAGTGTGTGGAGATGACGCTGGGCGAGCCGGACGCCTCGGGAAGGCGCAGCCCGCATGTCAGGGAGGGCAGTGAGTATACCATCCCGCTGGATGTCGTGATCATGGCAATCGGTACCTCTCCGAACCCGCTCATCAAGAATACCACGGCGGGGCTGGCGGTCGAGCGCTGGGGCGGTATCGTGGCAGAGGAGTCGAGCGGCGCCACCTCCCGTCCGGGCGTATTCGCGGGCGGGGATGCCGTCACCGGCGCGGCTACCGTGATTGCGGCGATGGGGGCGGGAAAACGCGCCGCCGCCGCCATTGATCAGTATGTCACTCAGAAAATATCTTTGCAGTCAAAAGCTTGACACAATCTCAAAGGGATGTTATAATTACCTTAAGTTTTCATTGATCGTCAGGCCGACTTGAGAGGGGAACGACATGAGAAAAAAGAGCAGGAACGAGCGCAGGTTTACCCCTGTATACAGCATGCGTCAGTATGTGGCCAACTGGGAGGGACACGGCGACAAAATCGCCTTTCGCTACTATACCGGCAACCACCAGCTCACCGAGATGAGCTACCGCACACTGACCGGTATGGTCCGGGACATGGCGGCGGGTTTTGCTTCGCTGGGTCTGGCAGGCAAGCGTGTGGCCGTGGTGGGCGAGACCTCTCCTGCCTGGGTGACAGCTTACCTGGCGACCGTGGCGGGCGGCGGCGTGGCCATTCCGATGGACAAGGAGCTGCCGACCGAGGAGCTGCTTCGTTTTCTGGTTCGTGCCAAGGCCGATGCGTTGGTGTACCCCTACGCCTTTCATGCCAAGCTCGCCGACGCCTATGATACGCACCAAACGGTGCAGTTTTTCATCCCTATGGAGGGGGGGCCGGACCTTCCCGCACACCCAAAGGTCGTGCCGTTTGACCGGGTGCTGGCGCTGGGCGCGGAACAACAAGGCTATGACTTCCCGCAAACAGAAGACCCCAACCGCCTGGCACAGCTGCTGTTTACCTCCGGCACCACCGGGACCAGCAAGTGTGTGATGCTCAGTGAAAAGAACATCACCAGCGCCGTGAATGCGGCTTGCGGGAGCGTGGAGTTTTTCCCTGAGGATACCCTGATGTCCGTGTTGCCCATCCACCACACCTATGAGCTCACTTGCGGGATCCTGGCGGGCATGAATTACGGCATGTGCGTCGGCATCAATGACTCGCTCAAATATGTGCTCAAGAACTTTGCGGTGTTCCGTCCGACAGGCATGGCCTCCGTGCCCCTGCTGGTGAACACCATGTATAAAAAAATCTGGGACGAGGCGGCGAAAAAGGGCAAGACCGGTCAGCTGCGTTTCGCCATTCGGCTGTCCCAGTTGTTGCGCCTGTTCGGCATTGATATCCGCCGCAAGCTCTTTGCGGACATTCATGCGGCATTTGGCGGGCGACTCGAGAAAATCGTCTCGGGCGGTGCCCCGCTCAACCCCGAGCTTGTCGAAAAATTTGAGGCGTTTGGCATCGATGTTGCCGAGGGATACGGCATCACCGAATGTTCCCCCCTGGTGGCGGTCAACCCCTATTTTGCTCCCAAAAAGGGGTCGGTAGGCCCCGCAGTCTCCTGCTGCACCGTCAAAATTCTGGACGGTGCCCCCAATGACAAGGGCTTTTTGGAGGGTGAGATCGCGGTCAAAGGGGACAATGTCATGCTTGGCTACGCCGACGACGAGGCGGCAAATGCCGAGGTCTTCACCGAGGACGGCTACTTCCGCACGGGGGACGTCGGTTACTTGGATGAGGACGGCTATATCTACATCACGGGCCGGAAGAAATCGGTCATTGTGCTGGACAACGGCAAAAATGTTTTCCCCGAGGAGCTTGAGGAGTACCTGTCTCAAATTGAGGGCATCGCTGAGGCGGTGGTGCTGGGCAGACAGCAGGCGGGGGACGAAGCTGTCGTCCTGACCGCTATTGTGGTGCCCAACACGGACAGTTTTGCCCCGGGGACCCCTCTTGCCGACATGGAAGCCAAGCTCAAAGCCGACATTGCCGCGATGAACCGCAAGCTGGTTTTCCATAAGCAAATCCGTGCGGTCGAAATACGCACCGAACCCTTTGAAAAAACCACCTCGCGCAAGATCAAGCGCCACCTGGTAAAATAGTCCCGCAACGGTCAGTACAAGCGTACCGGGGCATCGATCTCATGCCCCGGCACAGCTTTTAATTAAGATAGGAAGCCAGCATGCCTGCATATCAAAATGTTTTTTTTGACTTAGACGGGACATTGACCGATTCAAAAGAAGGTATCATCAAAGCCGCCGCCTACGCTCTGCAGTGTTATGGGATTGCCGTGCCGGACTTGGATATGCTTTCTTTTTTTATCGGTCCTCCCTTGCTTGAAACCTTCAAGGAGTCCTACGGCTTCTCGCACGAGGACGCGGTGGGCGCTACCCTTAAGTTCCGGGACTACTATGGAGAAACGGGCAAGTTTGAAAATCGGGTGTACGACGGCGTGACGGAGATGTTGCAGCTGTTGCGCGCGCAAGGATGCCGCCTCTCTGTCGCCACCTCCAAGCCCTACCCGTTAGCCCTGGACATCTTAGACCATTTCGGACTGCTCGACTACTTTGATTTTGTGGCGGGGGCGCTGGAATTTTCCCGGTTGCGAAAGGACGAGGTGGTCGCCTATGCCCTGCAAAAGCTGCAGGTCACCGACCCCGCCACCGTGTTGATGGTGGGCGACCGCAAGCATGATGTGGTGGGGGCACGGGCGTGCGGCATGGATGCGCTGGGGGTGCTGTACGGGTACGGCAGCCGCGCCGAGCTCACCGGTGCCGGCGCCACAGCACTGGCTGAGACACCAAGGGAAGTGTATCAATATATCATCAACCCCCTCTCAAATCACCAAAAATAGTGAGGGGACAACATAAAGGGTGCCATGGGAGACGAGTGCGAAAGGAGGGAACCATATGGCGCAACAAATTTTTGCCCGGCAGGAAAAAAAGTACTTTCTGACCCCCGCGGTGTATGAGGCCTTTCTCCGTGAGGCTGAGCCTTACATAGAGCCCGACCGGAAGTTTCCCCGCTATACCATCTCCAATGTCTACTATGACTCGATTCACTTTGACCTGATTCGCCGTTCCATCGAAAAGCCGATGTATAAGGAAAAGTTGCGCTTGCGCGGATACGACGTGCCGGGGCCGGACGATATGGTGTATGTGGAGGTTAAGAAGAAGTACGACGGGGTGGTGTACAAGCGCCGCGTTACCCTGACCCTCCGGGAAGCCGAGGCCTTTCTCAACGACCATATCCTGCCCCAAAGGGCCGACTCGCAGATTTTGCGGGAGCTTTCCTATTTAGTCGAACACTTCGAGCTGGTGCCCAAACTATATTTGGCCTATGACCGCATTGCCTTTCAGGAGCGAACCAACCCGTCCTTCCGCCTGACCTTTGATGAAAAAATCCGCTTTCGGCAGGACCGACTGTCCCTCGCTGCGGGGGACGACGGCGAGCTTTTACTCCCCCTCGATGCCGGATACCTCTTGGAGCTCAAGGTGAGTGACACCATCCCACACTGGCTGGTGCGCATTTTGGCGGCTCATCAACTTTATCCCACCTCTTTTTCCAAATACGGGACCATCTACAGAGAAAAAATGTTCAAAACCAGGAGTGAAAAACATGTTTGAAAAAATCCTTGAGAGTATCTTTCTCCATGACGGCATTGTGATGGACATCAATTTTTATAAAGTGCTTCTCTGCTTTGGCGTGGCACTGGCGATGGGCTTTCTTATCTCTCTGACCTACATGCGCTCCGGCGAGTGCACCCGCAGCTATGCGGTGTCGTTAGTGATTTTGCCCCTGACGGTTTGCGCCATCATTTTGCTGGTCAACGGCGACCTGGGCATGAGTATCGCCGTCCTGGGCACCTTCAGCCTGGTGCGCTTTCGTTCCACACAGGGCTCCGCACAGGAGATCGCCTCTATTTTAGCCTGCACCGCCGTGGGCATCGCCTGTGGCGTGGGCTTTGTGCTGCTCGCGGTGCTGCTGGCGGTGGTGCTGTCGGCACTCCTGTTCATTTTGTCAAAGACCAAGTACGGGATCACCTCGGTCACCGACAAAGAGCTGAAAATCCTGATCCCCGAGTCGCTCAATTACATCGATGCCTTTGACGATCTGTTTGAGACCTACACCACCACACACACCCTCACCCGCTCCAAAACCACCAACTTGGGCAGCATGTACGAGCTTTCCTATTTCATACATTTGAAACAGGAGAACGCCGCTAAGGAGTTCATGGACGCCATTCGCGTCCGCAACGGCAACCTGCCCGTCATCCTCAGCGTCAAGAAGCGTTCGTTTGAGGAGTTGTGAGCACACGCCCGTGAGGCGCACCGTGCGTATCGACAGACAAAAAGACCGCTCATACCGATTTCGGTATGAGCGGTCTTTTTCCTGTGTCGGTTACTGGAGGGGCGCGGTCAACATTAATAGATGAAATCAAATTCAAAGTCATAGATGTTGACGGTGTCGCCGTCCCGGATACCGGCTTCCCTGAGGCGGTCGAACACGCCGCTTTTCTGCAGGACACGCTGGAAGAAGTTGAGTGACTCGTAATCCTCAAAGTTGACCTGTCCGAGCAGGTTCAGCAGCCACTCGCCCTCCACAAAGTAGGTCCCGTTCTCGAGGCGGATGGTGGTCTCCTGTCGGTCGGAGGTGACCTGTTCCTCGGGGGCTACCTCGCTCTCGTACACGAGCAGGGGGGGCAGGGTCGCCAACTTCTGTTCGGTCAGGCGCAACATCTCATCCAGCCCCTGTCCGGTAGCGGCGGAGACAAAGACCAGCTCCTTGCCCTGGGTGGCGACAGCGTCCCTGAAGGCCTGTACTTGCGGGTCCGCCGGATCGAGCAGGTCGCTTTTGTTGGCGAGCACAATCTGCGGGCGGGTGGCGAGCTCCCCGTTCCACTGCGCCAGTTCGCGGTCGATGGTTGCCATATCCTCGAGCGGGTCCCTGCCCTCGGTGGCCGCAATATCCACCACATGCAGCAGCAGCCGGCAACGGTCGATGTGGCGCAAAAACTCGTGTCCCAACCCCTGCCCCTGGGCGGCACCCTCGATCAGTCCCGGAATATCGGCAACGACAAAGCCCCTGCCCTCTCCCAGTGAGACGACCCCTAAGTTGGGGCTGAGGGTGGTAAAATGGTAGTCGGCAATCTTGGGCTTTGCCGCCGAAATGCGGGACAGAATAGAGGACTTGCCCACGTTGGGAAAGCCAATCAGCCCCACATCCGCCAGCATCTTCAGCTCAAGCAGGACCTCTTGTTCCTGCCCCTTGGTGCCGCTTTTGGCGAAGCGGGGGATTTGACGGGTGGGGGTGGCAAAATGGCGATTGCCCCAGCCGCCCCTGCCCCCTTTGCACAGCACATAGCGCGGCGCCTGTGCCATATCAAAGATGACCCTGCCGCTTTCGGCGTCCTTGATGAGCGTGCCGGGGGGGACGGGGATGACGATGTCCTCACCGGACTTGCCGTGCATTTTCCCGCCTTTGCCGTTTTCTCCGCTCGTCGCAATGAACTTTCGCTTGTAGCGGAAGGCCAGCAGGGTATTGATGCCCTCGGCGACCTCAAACACGACATTGCCGCCCCGTCCGCCGTCCCCACCGTCGGGGCCGCCCGCGGCGACATATTTTTCGCGACGGAAGGTGACGGCGCCGTTACCGCCATCCCCTGCCTTCACATAAATTCTGACTCGGTCAATAAACATAGGTAACCTCTACTGATTGAATATGCAGCTTGCCAGTGCAAGTTGCAGCGGGTGTTTTTTGTCTCCGTTTTTCTGACATTGACGATATGATCAGGAACTCTGCAAGCATTTCACGATGCCCGGCGGGTGAGGCGTGGCGTGCCCGCTGCCGGTCGCCGCTCAGTCTCCCTGCTCGCCCCTCTCGCGGATGACCAGGCGCAGGGGGGTGCCCGAAAAGCCGCACGCCTCTCGGATGCAGTTTTCGATAAACCGCTGGTAGGAATAATGAAACAGCGCCGCACTGTTGCAAAAGACGACAAAGGTGGGGGGTTTGACCCCGGTTTGGGTCATGTAGTAGAGTTTGAGGCGCTTGCCCCTGTCAGAGGGGGGCTGGTGGCGCGCCATGGCATCATTGAGCAGGTCGTTTAACGCCCCTGTGGTGATACGCATGGCGGCTTGCTCTGCCACGTTGACAATCATCGGATAGAGATTGGTCACCCGTTGGCCGGTTTTGGCGGACACGAACACCAACGGGGCGTAGGTCATGTAGCTCAGGGCGGCATAGACATCCTTGGTATAGGCGACGGTGGTGTTGCTGTCCTTTTCCATCGCGTCCCACTTGTTGACCACAATGATCGTCGCCTTACCTGCCTCGTGGGCAATGCCGGCAATGTGCGTGTCCTGCACGGTCACGCCCTCGGCGGCGTCCACCATGAGCAGGCAGACATCCGCCCGCTCCACAGCCAAGCGGGCGCGCAGCACACTGTATTTTTCAATGTTGTCCTCCACCTTGCTTTGGCGGCGGATGCCTGCCGTGTCAATGAAGTTGAACTTGCCGTACTCGTTCTCGAGCAGGGTGTCCACCGCGTCGCGCGTGGTGCCCGGAATGTCCGACACGATCAGCCGCTCACTGCCCACCATGCGGTTGATGAGAGAGGACTTGCCGGCGTTGGGCTTGCCGATGACCGCGACATGGATGACGTGTCCCTCGTCTGCCTCCTCGGGTGTCTCAGGGAATGCTGCCACTACCTCGTCCAACAGGTCGCCCGTGCCCGAGCCGTGCATGGAGGACAGGGCAATGGGGTCGCAGTCAAAACCCAGCTCATAAAACTCATAGTAGTCCATGGGCGGGGGACCGAGGCGGTCCACTTTATTGACACAAACGATGACGGGTTTGCCGCTCTTTTTCAACATCACGGCAATTTCACGGTCGTCCGCCACCAGCCCCGCCTGAATGTCGCACAGGAAAATGATCACATCGGCGCTGTCAATGGCGATCTGCGCCTGCATACGCATTTTCTGCAGGATAATGTCATCGGTTTTGGGCTCAATGCCGCCGGTGTCAATGAGAATAAAGGCGCGTCCCCGCCAATCGCCCTCCCCGTAAATGCGGTCGCGGGTCACGCCAGGCGTGTCCTCGACGATGGCGCGGCGCTCCCCGATGAGTTTATTAAACAAGGTGCTTTTGCCTACATTCGGCCTGCCTACGATGGCAACGATTGGTTTTCCCATGTATCTTCTCCCATGCCCAACAGGGCGTTGATCAATTCGCCGCCGTCATCCGAAACGGCCCGGACAGGGACACCGAGGGCGGCGGCAAGCTCCTCCAGCCGCATATCGTCTAAAAACACCGCCTCCCCGGCGCGCAGGGTGTTGGCGGAGAGCAGCAACTGCTGTCCCAGCGGTTTGCCTGCCAGTTGCGCCCGGAGGTCCCCGCCGGTCAGCAGCCCCGCCACCGTGATGTTTTCCCCAAAAAAGCGATTGATAACTTTGTAAATATTTATTTTCAAATTTCGGACCTTTTGCATCAATGTCCGGCTGATTTGCAAGAGATACGGATAGGCGGCGACGCCCGTGGCCACCGATACTTCCCTGGCCCTCTGTGCCCCGGTCTCGGGCAAGGCGGCAATGGCCGCCGTGGTTTCCTCAAGGAGGGAGCGCAGCATCCCCACGCCGTTTTCAATTTGCGGATACCCCTCATAGTATGCCTCATCGGGCAGGGGTAAGCCGGCTTTCAGGTAAAACTCGTCCGCGCAAAAGAAAAGGCGGGTGCCAAACCGGGCCAGGTGGGCGGCCGCATGGGTGTCCACCGTCTGAATGACCGCTTCGGCATCTGCCGCCGAAAAGGGCTCGAGCGGATAGAGTCCCTGTCGGTGGTCGGTGAGCCCGACCGGCACCACCGACACGCTTTCGAGCGCGGGGGTCAGCCGGGTCAGGTCGGCAAGGGTGCGGTGCAGCTCGTCGCCGTCGTTCAGCCCACGGCAAAGCACGATTTGCCCGTGCAGGGCAATGCCCGCCTCTGAAAGCTCGGTGAGATAGGAGAGCGCCTCTCCGGCGCATTTGTTTTTCATCATCCGCACCCGCAGGGCGGGGTTGGTGGTGTGGATGGACACGCGGATGGGGGAGATGCGCATGGCGATGATGCGATCCACATCCTGTCGGCTGAGGTTGGTGAGGGTGATATAGTTGCCGTGCAAAAAGGAGAGCCGCGCATCGTCGTCCTTGAAGTACAGGCTTTGGCGCATCCCGTGGGGCAGTTGGTCAATGAAGCAAAAGACGCAGCCGTTACGGCAACTTTGCTTGCTGTCCATCAACGCCGTCGCAAAGCCCAGCCCTATGTCGTCATACGTGGGCTTGACGATGGAGACCTCAAAGGGGTGCCCGTCCCGCACCAGCGACAGCGTGAGTTGCGGCTCGGCTAAGTAAAAGCGGTAGTCCAGCACGTCGCGGATGGCGTGTCCGTTGATGGCAAGCAAAGAGTCCCCGCTCCTGATGCCGGCCCGGTGGGCGGGGGAGGACGCTTGCACGGTGGTAATCGAAACCATACTCTTGTGGGGTGACCTTTCTTTTCACTGCTTTGTCTGCTCCCGGTACGCCAAAAGCAGAAAACCGGTGGGGGTGGAAATGGTTCCGCGGAACTGTTCAGCGGAACCATTTGTTCATTCCTAATAATTGTAGCATAGTTTGCAAGAGAATGCAACTTTTTTTGGCGGGGGGGCCAACGGGCGACATAGCCCCACACGTGCGGCGGGCACTCAGGGCAGGGGGAAAGGCAAGGCCGAGGAGCGCACCGCACACGAGGGGCCTTATGCGTATGTTCAGCGGTCTTCCTTTTTCCGGGGCGGGAAGATGGCGCGCATGGCGTTGAGGATGGCGAGCAGGGCGACACCGACATCGGCGAACACCGCCCACCAAAGCCCTGCCCACCCTGCCGTCACCACGGCCATGACCCCTACCTTGACCCCTAACGCAAAGATGATGTTCTGCCGGGCAATGGACAGGGTGCGGCGAGAAATGAGCCTGGCCTGTACCAGTTTGTCGGGCGCGTCGTGCATCAGCACCACGTCTGCCGCCTCAATGGCGGCGTCACTGCCGATGCCGCCCATCGCGACCCCGACATCCGCCCGCGCGAGCACCGGTGCGTCATTGATGCCGTCCCCGACATAGACCACGCTGCCCGTCCCGTCGCTCATCAGCGCCTCGAGTGCGGCATATTTGTCCTGGGGCAGGAGCCCGGCCTTCACAAAGTCAATGCCTGCCTCGTCTGCCACCGTCTGCGCGCGGCCGAGGCTGTCGCCGGTGAGCATGGCGGTCCTTTTGACACCGAGTGCGCGCAGGCGCGCGATGGCTTGCCGTACGCCGGGACGGGTGGTGTCCGAAAGGTCAATGGTGCCCACAAACACGCCGTTGCGCGCCACGCCCACGCTGCCCTCGGGCAGCGGTCCGCTGTCCGCACCCACAATAGACAGCAGTGCCCGGCTACCCACGGCAATCTGTACTTCGCCAAGGGTGGCGATCACCCCTTTGCCGGCGTATTCGCTGACCGAGTCGGGCGGCGGGGGCGGAGAGGTCACCGACTGGTAGATGGCACGGGCGAGGGGGTGTGTGGAGCCGTGCTCGGCGGTGGCGGCTAAGGTGAGCAGCTCGGCCTCACTCATGCCCTGCACCGGGGATACCTTGGCGACGGTAAAGCGCCCCTCGGTCAGGGTACCTGTCTTGTCAAAGACGACCGTTTCCGCCTTTGCCATCGCCTCAAAACTGTTGCCGCCCTTGAAAAGGATGCCGCGGGAAGCCGCCCCCGCAATCCCCCCGAAAAAGCTGAGGGGTACCGAGATCAGCAACGCACAGGGACAGGAGACCACCAGGAAAGCCAGTGCCTTGTACAGCCAGTCGAGCCAGCCCTGCCCAAAGAACAGCGGGGGCAGCAACGCCACCAGCAGGGCAGCCGCCACCACGGCGGGGGTGTACCACTGCGCAAAACGGGTGATGAAGTTTTCCTGCCGGGACTTGCGGCTTTGTGCCTCACTGACCAAGGCCAAAATGCGCGCCGCCGCCGACTCCTCACAAATGCGGACGGCACGTACCCGCAGTACCCCGTCAATGCACAGCATCCCGCTGGACAGTTCTGTCCCGGCCTGCGCCGCTAAGGGGAGCGCCTCTCCGGTCAGGGCAGAGGTGTCCACCGCCGCCTCCCCCGACAGCACCACGCTATCCACGGGGACCCGTTCTCCCGCGCGGATGAGCAATACATCCCCTACCGCTACCTCAGCGGCGGGGATGCGAAGCTCAGCGCCATCCCGCAACAGGCAGGCGGTGTCCGGGTTAATGTCCATCAGGGAGCGGATGATTCTTTTGGAGGTGGAGACGGCGCGTCCCTCAAAGTACTCGCCCACGCTGTAAAACAGCATGACCGCCACCCCCTCGGTATATTCGCCAATCACAAAAGCGCCAAGGGCGGCCAGGGACATCAAAAAGGTTTCGTCCAGCAATCCGCCGCGCAAAAGCCCGCGGGCTGCCTCTGCCATCACGGGCACGCCCACCAGTAGCAGCGCCGCCGCCGATACCGACAAAGCAGCTATTCCCGGGCCCAGCAGCAGGGCGACCAACAGCAGTACGGCGGACAGCGCCATGCGGAGCTCTTTTTCATAGGTGAGCAATCGTTTCATCCCCGGCACTTACTTTCTGTTGATTTTGACCCTTGACCCCATGGCCCGGCCGGCGGCCTGCACCAGCGCGTCGAGCATCGGCGCCGACAGCTCGCTTTCCACGGTGAGCTCCTCGGTGAGAAAATTCACCAACGCGGCGGTGATCCCCTCCTGTTTCTGCAGGAGGGTGGCGAGTTTTTTCGAACAGTTGGGGCAGTCCAGTCCCGTCACTTCGTACTTGGTTTTCATGGTATGTATTCCTTTGATTTGGTAGTATTCACATGCCCGCAGGCGTGGGGGGAAATGCGCATTCAGGCGTGGCCCCGATTGGGGCGTCACTCCCTGATATGCTCCAGCGCGGGGTGGATGATGGCGTACACATGGCTGTCGTCCAGCGAGTAGCAGACATGCTTGCCGCTTTTTTCGCTTTTCACCAGCCCCCCCCGTTTCAACAGGCGCAACTGGTGGGAAATGGCGGAGGCGGTCATGCCCAGTGAGTCGGCTAAATCGCATACGCATAGGGGGCTCCCTGCCAGCGCCAACAGCACACGCATGCGCGTAGGGTCGCCCAACAGCTTGAACAGAGACGCCAGCGCCTCTGCCTCCCCGCTTTTGCCGCAACGAGCTACCTCCCGCCGACCGACCATGTCCAGATGCGCCGCGCATTCGCTGCAGAGCAGTCCTTCCGGTCGCCTTGGCTCGTGACGCTTTGTCATCCTGTTTCCCTCTCTTTCCGCAACACTTGAACAGTTGCTCAATCGTTCATCTGTATAGTAGCATATGCCCGCAGGCGTTGTCAAGTGTCAAATGTGAAAAAAACAGATGAAAAAGCAATGACAGCAGCACGAAAATAAAGGCAGGACGCTCCGGAGGGTGTATAGGCAAGAGGGAGAGCGGCAGGGCCAAAGAGACAGGCAACAAGGTGTTGCCTTGCGCCGGAATAAAAACGCCCTCCGCGCAGGTCTTGCGCAGAGGGCGTCTGACGGGTGGCTCAGGCGTTCATGAACAGGTTGATGTCGTCTGTCACACTGCCGATGCCGGCGATGCCGAACTTCTCGACCAGCACGGTTGCCACATGGGGGGAGAGAAAACCGGGGAGGGTGGGGCCTAAATGGATGTTCTTCACCCCGAGGGAGAGCAGTGCCAGCAGCACAATGACTGCCTTTTGCTCGTACCAGGCAATGTTGAAGGCGAGGGGCAGCTCATTGATATCCTGGAGCCCGAACACTTCTTTCAGTTTCAGCGCGATGAGGGCGAGGGAGTAGGAGTCGTTGCACTGTCCGGCGTCCAGCACGCGGGGGATGCCGCCGATGTCGCCGAGGGGGAGCTTGTTATAGCGGTACTTGGCACAGCCGGCAGTTAAAATGACGGTGTCCTTGGGCAGTCCCTCGGCAAACTCGGTGTAGTAGGCGCGGGACTTCATGCGGCCGTCACAGCCCGCCATGACAAAAAACTTCTTGATGGCACCGCTTTTCACCGCGTCTACCACCTTGTCCGCCAGTGCGAACACCTGGTGGTGGGCAAAGCCGCCGACAATGCTGCCGCTTTCAATCTCCTCGGGTGGGGGCAGGCGTTTGGCGTGGGCGATGAGGGCAGAAAAGTCCTTGTGCCCCTGTTCGTCGGGGACGATATGCTGACAGCCGGGGTAGCCGGTGGAGCCGGTGGTGTAAATTCTGCTGCGTACCTCCTCGCTGCGCGGGGGGACAATGCAGTTGGTGGTGAACAGGATGGGTCCGCGGAAGGTGACAAACTCATCCACCTGCTTCCACCAAGCGTTGCCATAGTTGCCGGCAAAGTGCGGATACTTCTTGAACGCCGGATAGTAGTGGGCGGGCAGCATCTCGCTGTGGGTGTAGACATCCACGCCACTGTCCCGGGTCTGCTCCAGCAGTTGCTCCAGGTCGGTCAGGTCGTGGCCGGAAATCAGGATGGCGGGATTTTGGCGCGTGCCGATGGCGACCTCGGTGATTTCCGGGTTGCCGTAGCGGGCGGTGTTGGCACTGTCCAGTAGCGCCATGGCCTGCACCCCCACGGAGCCTGTTTTGAGGGTCAGCGCGACCAGCTCGTCCGCCGTGAGCGAGTCGTCCAGCAGGGCTGCCAGCGCCTCATAGATGAAGGCGTTGATCGAGAGGTCTTGCTTGCCGATGTTCGTGGCGTGCTCGGTATACGCCGCCATCCCCTTCAGCCCGTAGGTAATCATCTCACGGAGCGAACGCACATCCTCGTCGGCGGTGGCAAGCACCCCGATGGTAGCGGCCTTGTCCAGCATGGACTGCCGGTCGCTCACCGTGAAGGTGGCGGCGTCGTGCAAGGCTTTTTGGGTGGTGACGGTGCTTTTCAGGCTCTCCCTGATGGCAAGCATTTTCACAATCTGCCGCTCGAGCGAGCCGTCGTCAAAGTTGGCGTTGGTGATGGTCATGAACAGGCTGTTCAGCACCTCATAGTTGGTACGCCCCAACGTTTGGACGTCAAGTTTGCCCTTGACGACAATGTCCGAGACACCCTTGAGTATGTAGATCAACAAATCCTGCAGGTGCGCGACCTCCTCGGTCTTGCCGCAAACTCCGCGGATGGTGCAGCCCTTGCCGCCCGCCGTTTCCTGACATTGGAAGCAAAACATGCTCATTGGTAGTTCCTCTTTTCTCACTTACTCTTTAATTTCTTCAAATTCATCCCGACCCACATAGCAAATGGGGCAATGGTAGTCCTCGGGCAAGTCCTCAAAGGCAGTGCCGGGGGCAATGCCTTGGTCGGGGTCGCCCTGCGCGGGATCATAAATATACCCGCACGGAATACACCTGTACTGTTTCATGCGTGTGTCTCCTTTCTCAATTAAGGGCGGGCTCCTGTTAAGGAGCGGGCGCCTTGACGACAATCAGCTCCAGTGTGTCGGGGTGCAGGTTTCTGACGTGCATCAGGGTCCGGTCGGGGATGGTGAGCAGGGTGCCGGAGGGGTACTCGTGCACGGGCTGCCCGTCCAGCTCGATGGATAAGGTGCCCCGCACCACGGTCATATAGAGGGGGGCGTTGCAATGGTGCACGGGCAGTCCGTCGCCGGCGGGCAGCACCATGTGCAGGTAATGAATGTTTTGGTCCAGCAAGACCTTCTCAATCGTCTTTTCATCGGTCCGGGCAAGCCTGTATTCTTTTTCTACCATATTCTCATCCTCTTGTCAATCCAAAATTTTACCATCGGTGGTAATCGTGACCACTTGCCAGGGAATAAACTTGCCGCTGTTTTGCAGGGCTTGCCGTGCGGCGTACTCCAGCCCGCCGCAGCAGGGTACCTCCATGCGCACGATGGTCACGCTCTTGATGTCGTTTTGCTTGATGATGGCGGTCAGTTTCTCACTGTAATCCCCGGCGTCCAGCTTCGGGCAACCGATGAGCGTGATCCGGTTGCGAATGAAGCGCGTGTGAAAGTCACCGTACGCATACGCCGTACAGTCGGCGGCAATCAGCAAATTGGCGCCCGAAAAATAGGGGGCGTTCACGGGAGCCAGCTTGATTTGCACCGGCCACTGGGACAGGTAGCTTTTTGCCTCGTGGGTGCCGGGCGCCTCGGGGGTCTCCTTGGTGGCCCGCCGGATCTGCCTGACATTCATCCCCGGGCAGCCGCAGGGCATTGCCGGCGGCTGGGGGGCCGGCGCGGGACGCTGGTCCTGCTTTTTCTGCTGCATATGCTGCTGCACAGCCGCCTCGTCAAAATCCGCCGCCTCACGTTCCTCAAAGCTGATGGCGCCGGTCGGGCAGACGGGCAGGCAGTTGCCCAAGCCGTCGCAATAGTCGTCCCGCAACAGTTTTGCCTTGCCGTCCACCATGCCGATCGCACCCTCATGGCACGCCTGTGCACACAGACCGCAACCGTTGCACTTTTCCTCGTCGATTTTGATGATTTTACGAATCATGTTGGTCTCTCCTTCTTGGTATCGGTACCGATGAATCGGCACCTGTGGTTGTCGGTTGCCTTGATTCTACCGTATAGGTCGCCTGAACTCTGTTGGAATTCCAACAAATCATCTGTTTTTTGAAAAAAATTTTGGAGAGAGGGGGCGTGTGGTACTGTCAGCCTTGTCTTTTGTGCGTTTTCATGCTATAATGAAAGTCGTCAGCGGGACGGCGGCTGTGTGCTCAGCAGACAGTGCCCTTGCAAAAGAAGTCATAGGGGACATCTATGGAGGAACTCAAACAAATCACTGTGGGCCTGGCGGAGGAAACCCTCACCTGGCAGGCAGCCGTGGGCACCACACTGCTGGAGCTTTTGCAGGCAAACGGTGTGTATCCGAAAGCACCCTGCGGAGGCAGAGGTACCTGCGGTAAATGTCAAGTACAGTTGACAAACGGGTCTTTTTCGGGCGTCACCCCCGATGCGCACGGTCGTATCCTGTCCTGCCGGGCACGGGTGCTGACCGATGCTACCATCGTCATTCCAAGCGGTGCTCTGGCGGGGGTATTGCCGCCTGTCACGGTGCTTGACCCGTCTGTCGGGGCGACGGACGCGGGCAGTTACGTCATGGCGGTTGACTTGGGCACCACCACCATCGCCGCCTCTCTGCTACAGGAGGCAAGCGGGGCGCGGGTCGCTACCTGCGCGCTGGAGAACCCGCAGGCAGTGTGGGGAGCGGATGTCATCAGCCGCATCCTTGCCGCCGAAAGAGGGCACTTACCGGCCATGCAACGGGCGGTGCTGCGCACACTGGCAGGCATGGCGCACGCCTTTGAGCGCCTGGTCGGCAAGGGGCGCATCCGACGGGCGGCCGTGGCTGCCAACACCACCATGCAGCACCTGGCAGCGGGGGTCAACCCTGCCTCTATCGGGCAGGCACCCTATACGCCGGTGTTTGTCGACGCGCGGGAATTGGGGGCTTGTCTGGAGGGATTGCCGCACCTGTCGGTGACGTTGCTGCCCTCTGTCAGTAGTTTCATCGGGGCGGATATCCTGGTGGGCCTGCTGTCGGTGGGCTACTTGCAGGATGACACCAACCGGCTGTTTGTGGACCTGGGTACCAATGCCGAGGTGGTGCTGCAGGTGGGGGGGCGGCTGTTCGCGACCTCCGCGGCGGCCGGTCCGGCACTGGAGGGCGCCAATATCAGCTGCGGCATGGGCGGCACCCTCGGAGCGGTCAGCCATGTGCGCCCGGCGGGCGACAAACTGCTCCTCTCCACCATCGGGGAGGCACCCCCGGCGGGCATTTGCGGCAGCGGACTGATGGACCTGATGGCGGTGTTGCTGGAAGCCGGCGTGGTGGACGAAGGGGGCGCTTTCGATGAAGCGGACACCCTTTTACGCTCTCATCTGCGCGGCGACCGATTTTTCTTTGAGGAAGAACTGTCGCTCTCCCAGCGGGATGTGCGTGCCTTTCAGACCGCCAAGGCGGCCATCCGCGGGGTGGTGGAAACACTGCTACATGTGGCGGGGAGCCGTGCGGAGGAGATCGGGCAGGTACATGTGGCAGGGGGACTGGGCTACCATGTCTCTCCGGAGAGCCTGTTGCGTTGCGGGCTGTTCCCGCCCGCCTTTGCCGGGCGGATTACCGCGGTGGGCAACACCTCACTGGCGGGAGCGGAGCTCTGCCTGCGCTCCGACCGACAGGCCGAGCTGGCGCGGCTGAGGGAGGCTTGCACGGTGGTAGACCTCAACTGCGACAGCTATTTTGCGGAGGCTTTTGTGGATGCCATGGCATTTGAAGCGGGAGCGGGCATGCCATAAAAGCAGCGGAGCAAAGACTCATCAATCAAATTATCATAAACAAATACGAAAGGAGCGTTCGATGGACGAAAAAAGATTGGCCATTTTAATTGATGCGGAAAACATTTCATACCGGTACGCCAAGACCATTTTGGACGAGGCAAGCAGTTTCGGCAACGTCACTTTCAAGCGCATTTATGGGGACTGGTCCAGCCCTCAGCTACAATCCTGGAAGGGGGTTTTGCTGGAAAACGGGATTCATCCCATGCAACAATGCAGCTATACGATGGGCAAAAACTCCACCGACTCGGCGATCATCATTGACGCGATGGACATTTTGTACGGCGGTCGGGTGGACGGCTTTTGCCTGGTGACCTCGGACAGTGACTTCACGGGGCTTGCCACCCGCCTCAAGGAGTCGGGGATGCTGGTCATCGGCATGGGGATGCAGCACACCCCCAAGCCCATGATTTCCGCCTGCAGCACCTTCAAGTACCTGGATAAAATCGCCGCGCAAATTGAGGTGCAGCCCGAAAAGAAAGCGCCCGCACCTGTCGTGGTGCAGCCCGCACCCCAGCCGGCCGCGACTCCCCCGGAGGATGATATCGTGGCGATCATCAAGGAGCTGATTGCCTCCGAGTCGGACGAGGACGGCTGGATGCTGCTCAGTGATGTGGGCACGCAACTGCCCAAGCGCAAGCCCGACTTTGATGTGCGCAACTACGGGCATAAGAAAATGGTGCCTTTTCTCTCCTCCTTCAACCAGTTTGAAATCAAAAAGGTGAGTGGCAAGGCCAATAAGCAAAATCCCAACGGTCAGATCATCTATGTCCGCACGAGGACTTGACGGCACCGTGGGTATGTTAGGGAAGCTCTCCGATGCCCCACCTCTTCTCCAAACAAAAAAAGTCGCCCAAAGGCGGCTTTTTTTTGCGCGGCGGGGTTCAGGAGAGGCGCTCTTCCTTCTTGCGGGGGGTGAGCCGCAGGTTCACAAAGACGATGCCTGCCACAAACAACAGGGTGCCGATGATGATGTAGGCGGTGATGGGTTCCCGATAGAACAGGCTTCCCCAGAGCAGGGTGAACAGGACCGAGGTGCTTTGGATAATGGAGACCATAAAGAAAGGGACGGTTTTCATGGCGGCTGCCACCATCAAAAAGCCAAACGCCGACACCAGCGCCAAGCCTGCGATGGCCAACAGGGAAGAAAAGGGGAAAACCCCCGTGGTCTCCCCCACAAAAGGCAGGGGAAGGGCGGTCACGACCGTTGCCACAACGAACATGGAGGTGTTTGCCTCGAGTGCGCTCATGCGGTACAGGAGTTTGCGCTGGACCACCATGAAAGCCGAAGCCCCCAAGCCCGCCAGCACATACAGCGCGGTGAACAGCAGGTTTTCCCCGAGAAAGTTGGAAAGGGAAGCGCCGTTCCACGCAATGGCGCCGATGCCAAGCAGGCAGAGCAGTGCGCCAAACAACTTCTGTCCGGTCATTTTTTCACGAAACAGATACACCGAAAAGAAAAGTGCGACAATGCACTGCACCGGCCAGACAAGAATATTGCCATAGGAAACCCCTTGCTCAAGGGCGTAGTTTTCGGCTAAGTAGTTCAGGGACTTGCCAAGGGCGCCGATCACAATGGCGGGCAAAAAGAGGCGCAGCCTGATTTTTCGCTCCCGATAGAGCATGATGATCAGGAGCGGCACCAGCGAGACGGCAAAGCGGAGAAAGGAAATCCAGTAGGCGTTGACGGCAAGCGAGGCGGTTTTGACAAACACGCCCACAAAGCTGAAGCCCAGTGTGACCAGCAGCAGGTAAATGTATCCCATAGGTTATCTCCGATTCCTTCATCGTCCTGACCGGCTTACCAAAGCCGCAGTGCAGGGAGAGTCCTTGCATACAAGACAGCCATCGGAGACTTCCCATGGCTGTTCTTGGTGGCGGGTATAGGGTGATATCTGTGGGGGTTCTGCGAATTTTAGTAGGCTTTGCCCCAGTAGACAAGTTTCTTGGCGGGGCTGCCGCAGCAGACGCAACTGTCCCCGATGGGGGACTCTCCGAAGGGGATGCAACGGGAGGAGATGTCGGCTGCCGCCTTCAGTGTTTCCTCACACGCCGACTCGCCGCACCACATGGCCTTGATGTAGCCGGCCTTTTCGGCAGCGATGCTCTTTACCTCATCCAGGGTGTGGGCAGTGTAGGTGCGGGCCCGGCGGTTTTCCTTTGCCTTCTCATAGAGGGCGACGCGCAAAGCTTCCAACTGCTCGGAGACCACAGCTTCCAGCTCGGCGAGCGGCACGGTGAGCTTCTGTCGGTTGTCGCGGCGCACCAGCACGCACCGGTCTGCCTCTATATCGCGGGGGCCGATCTCCAGCCGGAGGGGCACACCCTTCATCTCATACTCGGCAAACTTCCAGCCGGGGGAGTTGTCGGTGGTGTCCATCGAAACCCGGTACCGTCCTGCCAGCCGGGCACGCAGCGCCTCGGCTGCCTCCAGCACACCGGCCTTGTGCTGCTGCACGGGGATGATGACCACCTGGATGGGGGCAACGGCAGGCGGGAGTACCAGTCCGCTGTCGTCGCCGTGGGTCATGATGATCCCGCCGATGATGCGGGTGGAAACGCCCCAGGAAGTCTGGTGGCAATACTTGAGCTGGTTGTCACTGTCCAGGTAGCGGATGTCAAAGGCCCGGGCAAAGCCGTCTCCGAAATAGTGGCTGGTGCCGCCCTGCAAGGCCTTGCCGTCGTGCATGAGTGCCTCTACCGTGTAGGTGGCGACCGCCCCGGCGAACTTTTCCTTGTCGGTTTTTTGCCCTTTCAGCACGGGGATGCTGAGCTGCTGTTCGAAAAAGTCGGCGTAGACATCCAGCATCTGCAGTGTCTCTGCCTTGGCTTCCTTTGCCGTGGCGTGCATGGTGTGCCCCTCCTGCCAGAGGAACTCCCGGCTGCGCAAAAAGGGGCGGGTGGTCTTTTCCCAGCGCACCACCGAGCACCACTGGTTATACAGCTTGGGCAGGTCGCGGTAAGAGCGGATGATGTTGGCGTAATGTTCGCAAAACAGCACCTCGGAGGTGGGGCGCACACACAGACGCTCGGTGAGGTGCTCGCTGCCGCCCATGGTGACCCATGCCACCTCGGGAGCAAAGCCCTCGACATGCTCCTTTTCCTTGTTGAGCAGGGATTCCGGGATGAACAGGGGCATGTAAATGTTTTCGTGCCCCGTTTCCTTGAAACGGGTGTCCAAGAGGCGCTGGATATGCTCCCAAATGGCATAGCCGTAGGGACGGATGATCATGCAGCCCTTGACCGAGGAATAGTCGATCAGATCGGCCTTTTTGACAATATCGGTGTACCACCGGGCAAAGTCCTCATCCATGGAGGTGATTTGCTCCACCAGTTTCTTTTCGTTGTTGCTCATATCTGCCTCTCCCTACGCGCTTGGCTTTGCTGATTGGATGGGTGTATTATACTGCATTGACAGGGGGTTGTCAAGCTTTGCGCGGCGAAAGTGACAGCTTCTTTGCGGCAATCTCTTTTTTCCGGCGGCAAGATATGCCTTGCGTCCCGTCCGAAAGTGTGCTATACTGATGCCGTATGATTTTCGTAAAGGAGGGGGCGTTTGTGGACTTGCGAATCCAGACGCGCATTCTTGACCTGTTGGTCAGTTACGGCATCAAGGGCGAGACTGATGTGGCGCAGATTCCCTATCAGGCACAGAAAACCCAGTCCTTTCTCGGCCGCACCCCTCACCGCACCCTTCGGCGGGCAACGCCCGAGTCCCGGGGGGTGGCCAGCGGGCATGTCCGTGCTTTCCTGCAAGCGCTGGAGCGGGACACCCACTCGAACCTGCACACCGTGTTGGTGCTGCGCCACGGCATGGTCATTGCCGAGGCGGCGGCCCCCGGCTACCATGTGAACACCTGGGCGCTCACCCACTCGATGGCCAAGACCATCACGGCGCTGGCCATCGGGATGCTGGTGGACGACGGCGCCCTGACGCTGGATGCCAAGCTGGTGGATCTGTTCAGAGAGGAGCGCCCCATGATGATGAGCGGGCGCATGAAAGCCATCACGGTGCGGCACCTGCTCACCATGTCCTCGGGGGTGACGGTATTCAACGAGGCGGCGTCGGTCGCCGAGACGACATGGGTACGGTCATACCTTGAAAGCTCGCCGACCTTTGACCCGGGCAGTCGGTTTCACTACAACAGTATGAATTCCTATATACTCTCCGCCATTGTGCGCAAGGTGACCGGGCAGGGGCTGAGTGAGCTTTTGACCGGGCGCCTCTGGCAGCCGCTGGATGTCCGGCATGCGGTGTGGGAATACAGCCCCGAGGGGATTGAAAAAGGGGGCTGGGGGCTGTACCTCCCCCCGGAGGATATGGCAAAGTTAGGGCAGTTGCTGCTCAACCGCGGCCGCTGGCAGGGAAAGCCGCTGGTGAGTGAGGGGTGGCTGCAGGAGATGCTATCCCCCGCTTTTGTCACGGACGAGGCGTACGGCGACTATAACTACGGCTACCATATCTGGCTGGCGCGGGACGGCAGTAGCTATCTTTTCAACGGCATGTTGGGGCAAGACATCTGGGTCTGCCCGCAAAACCAGATCGTGGTGGTGGTGACTGCGGGCAACAGCGAGCTGTTCCAGCACAGCAGCACCCTGCGCATCATTGCCGACTATTTCGGTTCGAATTATCACCCCAAGCATTACGCGCTGGCAAAAAATACGCTGGCGTCTCAAGCCTTGCGCGTGGCTCAAAAAGAGTTCTATCGCACTCGTTTGTGGGCAAAACCCCTCCCCAAAGTCGGCTTTTGGGCGGGGTCTGTGCGGCGCACGCTGCGTTTACCCATCAGACCCCTTCCCCCGCAATGCCGGGAAATCGAAGGCACGTACCTGCTGGCCAAAAATAATACCGGCATGTTGCCCCTGTTTATCCGCTTCATGCAAAACAATCATACCGCCGGGCTGAGCCGCATTGTTTTTTCAATAGAGGGAGAAAAAATGATGATCAGCTTTCTGGAGGGGCAGGCGGACTATACCTTTGAGATCGGTTTTTATGAGCATTGCCTCACCGAGCTGGACTTTGCGGGGGAAAAATATCTGGTTGCCGCGCTGGGGCAGTTCGCCCTCAACGAGGACCATGAGCCGGTGCTGAAGCTGTCTATCCAGTTCCCCGAGCTGCCCAACACCCGTCAGCTCAAGTTTTTCTATACCAAGCGGGGGATGCGGATTCAGTGCAGCGAGCTGCCCGGCAACCACATGGTCAACTCTCTGCTGTCCACCATCACCGACAGCGGGCAAAAGAAGTCGTTTCTCTTTAACTATTTCAAAACAAAACTGCAAAGCGATACCATGCAGTCCAGGATTCTGCAAATGATCTCCCCCCAATTGTTTGCCGAGCGGGTAGAGCTGCCTGCGCTGCCGGAGGCCCCCGCTATCCCCGAGCCGCACCCCAAACAGGTGTTGCCGCCACCCCTGAGAAGCGATGAAAAGCAGGGCAAGAAAATCGCGGGAAGTTAATGATTTGTTCATGGACCGTTCAAAAACAGCACACAAAGCACTGCTATAATGAACCATGCTCTGCGCTTTACCAACGGCACAAACCGGGGCCATTAGCTCAGTTGGTTAGAGCTACCGGCTCATAACCGGTTGGTCCGGGGTTCAAGTCCCTGATGGCCCACCAAAAAATTCCGAGGTTTGCCTCGGAATTTTTTGTGCTGTCTTTGACTTTTTGAATGGTTTGGCACTGGATGTGTCTACACGAGTTAGCAAGGATTTCCCCCATCAAGCCATGCAGTGTATCTGAACGGCGGCAAGAAAAGAACCTGTGTTTTTACACTATAGTTTTGCTCCGTTGTCAGTCTCGTGTAGACTCTATCTATCTTTTGTTAGTATTATTTTATGGTCATTGTTCACTTGTCTGATAGGGAGATCTTTGCAGGGACGTTCAAAGCGGAAAAAGCCCCGGAACGCTTATGTTCCGGGGCTTTTCATGGATGTGCCTCATGGTTGGTGCGAGAGACGGGACTTGAACCCGTACGGATAAACCACACGCCCCTCAAACGTGCGCGTCTGCCAGTTCCGCCACTCTCGCAGGAAAGGAAATGTGCTTGAACAGGTCAAACCCCGGGCAAAAACGGGCGGTTGGTGAACACACGGTCGTTTCGGAGGGGATGGCAAGTGCCAAAAGACAGGATTTGTTTTCGTTCAGCAGGATTTATTATATATGATGGGGTTGGTTTTGTCAAGCCCTTTTTCCCTCTTTTTTCAGCCGCAGGAAAGCGGGTGAGCGGCTGACTGTCCGCCATCAAAAGCAGCTTTCCCGCCCCCCGGTCGCCGATCATGGGGGAGCATTTGCCAGCCCGTGCAGCACCCCACAGGGTGAGTGGTCAGCGCAAGGGGAGGGGGGCTGATTGAAAAGCGTTTTGCAGGATTTCCTTTTCCGAAAAATACAGCTTTTCGCTGCCGATCAATTGGTACTTTTCCTGCCCCTTGCCGGCGACCAGCACCATGTCGCCCGGCAGGGAGACTTGCACGGCATACCTGAGTGCTTCCGCACGGTCGGGGATGATGGTAACCCTTTGTGGGTGCCGGATATGGGCATAGATATCGCCGAGAATGGCGAGCGGGTTTTCATGTCCGGGGTTATCTGACGTGAGGATGACCACATCCGCCTCGCCGAGCGCCCTACCAATATCCGCCCGCCGCTCAAAGCAGCGCTCGCCGACTGCGCCGACCACGCACACCAGCCGGGCGGGACGGTAGGCGCGCAGGGCTGAGAGTGCCGCGCTGACACTGTAACCGTTGTGGGCAAAGTCAAGAAGAAACAGGCGGTCCGAAAAAAGCGGCACAACCTCAAAGCGGCCCGGAATGGCCACCTCCGCCAAAGCGCCGACGGGCAAAGGCCGGCTTTCCGTGCCTCCCAGCACTGCCTGCGCACAGGCAAGTGCCAACAGGGCATTGGAGACATTCATCTCCCCCGGCAGCGGGAGACTCACCGGGTAGGCAGCCGCACCGTTTCTCGCCGTAAATTCCATGCCGAGCCCCGCCGCGCGCCTGGTTGGCCGCAACCCGGACGCCACCCAGTCCGCCTGCCCGCCCACCGAACAGGACAGGGTTCGGGGGACCGGAGCGGCGGCCAGTAGGGTAAGGACTTCCCTGTCATCCCGGTTATAGATGGCGCATGTGCAGCCGTACTCGGCAAACAGTCGCGCCTTGGTACGCTTATAATGCGCATCATCGGGGTGCTCCCCCGGCCCGATATGGTCGGGGGAAAGGTTGGTCCAGACGGCATATGGAATGCGCAACCCAAAAATCCGGTGGGTCATGATGGCCTGTGAGGAGACTTCCAGCACCGCCACCTGCGCCCCCGCCGCCGCCATGTGCGCCAAGTATCGGTTGAGCTCAATGGCCTCGGGGGTGGTGTGGGCGGTATCCCGGTGCCACTCCCCGAACCACGCGCCGCTGGTGCCGATATACCCGCTCGGCACCCCCGCCGCATGGAGCAGGCGGGCGATCATCTGTGCGGTGGTGGTCTTGCCCTTGGTACCGGTCACCCCAATAAGGGTCAGGCGATGGGAGGGGTGCCCGTAAAACAGGTGTGCCGCCTGCGCCATTGTCTCCCTGACCGCGGGCACCTGCAGCACCACGGCGTCCTCGGGCAAAGAGAGTGGCTCCTCGCACACAAATACCCGGCACCCTCTTTGGTACGCCTCGACCGCATAGAGATGGCCGTTCGAGCGCAGTCCCCGTACGCAAAAAAAAATGTCCTCCGCCCCTGCCCGGCGGCTGTCCTGGCAGAGCCCCCCGACCCGGAGGGCGCGGGGTATTTCCCTGCCGAATATGCCCGAAAACTCAGATAGCAACATGCATGCGGCTCCCTTGTGGTCCCGTTTTTTTGCCGCATAACGAAATGGCAACTGCCGCCAATATCTCGAGCGGGTCTACCCACCGTTCATCCGGCAACTGCCCGTCATACAGGACAGACAACTCGGTGCATCCCAGCACCACCACATCCGCCCCCCGCCGTTGCAGCGAGGCAGCCATTTGCGCCGGCAGCTCAGGCTCTCCCCTGCCGCCGCCCTTGATTTGCCGGTAGATCATCTGATGCAGCCCCGCCTGCTGTTCGGGTGGGGGCACCAAGCAACGCAGCCCCGCCCCGTCGCAAAGTCGTTGGTAGAGGCCGCCCGCATACAGTCCCGCCGTCGCCAAAAGCCCGATGCTCCCGACCCCCTGTTGCGCCAGGCTGCGGACGGTTTCCCGGGGCATATGTAACACCGGCACCGACACGGACGCCGCCACCCTGTCATAAAAGCAGTGGGCAGTATGGCAGGGAATCGCCAACAGCTCCGCCCCTGCCGTTACCAACCGCTGCGCTTCCTCCTGTAACACCGGGGTGGGGTCCGCCTCCGAGGTGCCTTGTAGAAAGGCGCTGCGGTCGGGGGTATCACAGCGGCTGGACAAGAGGAGCCGCACATGCTCACTGTCACAGGCGGCATGGGTCAGGGCGGTGAGCAGTTTGTAAAAGTAGGCGCTCGCCATCGGCCCCATGCCGCCGATAATGCCTAAGATCATACTTGCCTCCTTGCGGTTCAAAAAAGCTCCGGCTCATCCGACATCCCTGTGCCCGGCATGGACGGCACGGTTGCTCTGTTGTGTGGCAGTTTGTTTTTCAAGGGGCAACCTGCACCCGTGATGGCCCCCGCAAAAACCTTGTGGTGTGTTCGTGGGTGGGGGAAATCGGGTTATTCCTCTCCCATCCCCCGGTACTTTTGGTATTGGCGGCGGGTGTGGACGGTCAGGTATGCCAAGCGCGGCAAGTTAAAGGACAGGTCCGGCCGATAAAAGAAAGGGGAGACGGCGCGCCCTTTTGCACACAATTCCCTGACCCGACGACGGTCTGCCGCCGTGCTCACATGCTGTCTGACCACGCGCCGCGGCACCTCGTGCCAAAAAACCGGCTGTGTCCGGCCGGGGGTCACGGGCGCCTCGCCTTGCAGGCAGTCATGCACCGCCACCCGGGCGACATTGATGCCCGCGGCATTGACAAAGCCGTGGCAGCGTCCCTGCCGCAAGTTCACTTCAAACACCTTGATTTTGCCGTCCCGCGCATCGTACTTCATATCAAAGTTGGCAAACCCCCGGTATCCCATCGCCTCTAACATACCGACCAGTTGGTGACAAACCGGATCCGGCGACTCGGTGAGCACCGCGGTAGGGTTGCCCCTGCCCTTGGCTGTCCGTGCCTCCAGCAGCACCTGCGCATAGCACAGAAAGACCGCGTGCCCCTCCCTGTCCACATAGGTGTTCAGCACCCGACAGTCCGCGTCCCCCCCGGGGATAAAGTCCTGCAACAGGAGGTATCGGTCATACCCTGCCCCATAGATCGTCGCCGCCGTCTCAAGTACCGCCGCCGGTGAGTGCAGCAAGTACCGTTTCTGCATCCCCGCAAAGGGGTGGCGCCAGTAGGCGGCGCTGGAGGAGGGCTTGAGCACCACGGGGTAGGCAAAGCCGAGCTGCGCCGCCTCCACTGCCGCCGCCTCCGGCACCCCCGAAAAGAGAGCCGTGCGGGGAATCTCCACCCCATAGGCACGGCAAGTGTCATAAAACGCCGCCTTGTCTGCCAGCCGCGCCGCCACAGCGGGGGAGGGGCAGGGAATGTGGTACAGGTCACTCAGCGCTGCCCGCTCGTCAATCAGGTACAGAGCATACTCGTCGGTGCAGCCGAACAAAAACAATGCTTTGCCTGATTGGCTTGCCGCAAATTCGCGCAGGACCTGTGTGCAGATGACCGGGTTTTCCAGCTCGGGGACTTCGTGGAACACCACCAGGCGCGAGTGCTGCGTCACGCCGAGCGGGTAGCGGCCAAAGGCATGGGAGCGCACCCCGTAGGCCCGGTGAAAGGCCTGCGCCATGCTGTACGCATTCAGATCCGCCCCCAGCAAGACGGGTACTATATCATATGACGGTGCTTTCATCTTTCATTCCTCAGCTTCGTGTCATTGGGGCAAAAGAGAGGGCGCCGCCTGTGGGCCCTTCCTTACAGGAGGCTTGATTCAAGGAAGTACAGGCGGTACCAGACCAAAAAGACATACACAGTCCAGAGCTTGCGGCCGTAGTTCTTCCTGCCTTTTTGGTGCTCCTCCAACATGGCCAGCAGTGCATGGCGGTTGAAAAACTGGGAGGTGTAGCTTTCCAGGAAAGTTTCCCGCAGCAGCTGGGCATAGGGGGCCTCCCTCAACCAAAGCCGGATGGGCACCGGGAAACCTTTTTTTGGGCGGTTGGCATACTCGGCGGGCAAGAGGCGCCGCGCCACCGCGCGCAACGCCGGCTTGCTCTCGGTCGGGCTGAGCCGCATGGACGTGGGCAGTGCCATCGCCGCCTGTGCCACCTCGGTATCCAGATAGGGCACCCGCACCTCTAAGCTGTGCGCCATGCTCATGCGGTCGGCCTTGAGCAGCACATCCCCCGGCATCCAAAGCTGCAGGTCCAGGTATTGCTTTTTGGTCAGCTCATCCAGCTCCGGCGCCTGGCTGTAGTAGCGGGCGGCTATCTGGAGTGCGGTCGGGCCCGAACGAAAGGCCGGGGTGAGCAGCTCTGTCGCCTCCCGCGCGGAGAACACATGCGCCTGACCGATGAAGTGCTGTTCCGGCCTGCCGCCGCCCCGCACCAAAAAATCACGCCCCTTGAAATAAGGCAGCCTCCGTACCGCCCCCGACACCCCCGTGCGCACCAGTTGCGGCAGGCGGCGGTAGGTCTGCATCAGCGTGCTGTCTCCATAGGTCTCATACCCGCCAAACAGCTCGTCTGCTCCCTCTCCCGACAGCACGGTGCGCACCTGCCGTCCCGCCAGGTCAGACAAGAACCACAGCGGCAGTACCGACGGATTGGCCTGCGGCTCATCCATATGGTACAGGATGTCGGGCAGTGCCGCAAAGCAATCGCCCGCCGTCACGGTCATGGCCTGGTGTTCGATGCTGAAAATCTCGGACAGACGGGCGGCGTCAGCTCTTTCATCAAAACCGTTTTCGGCAAACCCTACTGAAAAGGTAATGTCGGGGTTGGCCAAAGCCGTCACCAGACTGGAGTCCACCCCGCCCGACAGAAAAGCGCCCACCTTGCCGCCGGAGTGCCGACAGTGGGCCACCGCGTCCCGCAAAGCGGACTCGATCTGATAGAGCCCCGCCGCCTGCCCCTCCCTGAATTGCGGCAGGTAGCGGCGGCGCAGGAACATCACCTCATCTTTGTAAATAAAACTGTACCCCGGCGGCACCTTCATGACCCCCCGAAAGAATGTCTCGTTGCCCCCGCTGTACTCCAGCGACAGGTAGGCGCGCAGGGCGTTGTGGTTGAGCCCGCGCGGGCAGTCGGGGTGACGCAGCAGCCCCTTGATTTCGGAGGCAAACGCAAAAAAGCCGCCCTGTGCGATGTAGTAGAGCGGCTTGATCCCAAATGAGTCGCGTGCCCCGAAAAACACTCGGTGCACCTTGTCCCAGAGGACAAAGGCGTACATGCCCCGCAAGCGCAGCACCACCTCCTCGCCCCACTCCTCATAGCCGTGGACGATGACCTCTGCGTGGTTGCGGGTACGGAAGTTGTGCCCCGCCCCAATCAGTGCCGCGCGCAGCTCGGTGTCGTTGTAAATCAGCCCGTCGCAGACCAGCACCAAAGTGCGCCCCTCGTTATACAGGGGTTGCTCGCAGACACTCTCCCGCGTGTGGGAGAGCTGACAAAAGCCCAGCGCTGTTCTGTCCCCCAAAAAGTAGCCCGCCCCGTCGGGACCCCGGTGGCGGATGGCGTCGGTCATGGCACGGACAATCTTTTTCCCTTCCCTTTGCTGGCTGCTGAAACCGACGATTCCGCACATAAAAACTCCTTTTTACCAATCAAAAGTGCTCGGGTGTCCCGTTGCCTCGAGCCCTGCGAACCCCCTTTGCCGGAGCACTTCATACACAGCCACCGCCGCCGCATTTGACAGGTTGAGCGAACGAAGGTTGGACAGCATGGGAATCCGAACCGCCCACTCGGGGTGCGCTTGCAGCAGTGGCTCGGGCAATCCCCGGGTCTCTCTGCCGAACAGGAGGAAAACTGTGTCGGGATAGCTGACCTCGGTATACGAACGGGGCGCTTTGGTGCTGAAATAATACACCGCCCGCTCCCCCAGAAATTCGAAAAAAGCCGCCTCGCTTTCATGGTGGGTGATGTCCAGCTCGTGCCAGTAGTCCAGCCCTGCCCGCTTCAACTGACGGTCGTCAACAGAAAAGCCCAAGGGGTGAATGAGGTGCAGTGCCGCGCCGGTGGCGGCGCAGGTGCGGGCAATGTTGCCGGTGTTTTGCGGGATTTCGGGGCAGTGAAGCACTATATTGATTTTTCTCATCTTGCCGGTCCTTATGCATTTTTTTTGAAGATATTTCCGGGTGCCTGTGTGCGAGGGCCCTCGCCGCCTCACGCTTCTATTGTAATACACCGCCCCCAAAAGCGCAAGTGCGAAAACGCATGAGGCCCACGGCAGGCAGGTGGCGCGCCGGAGAAGCCGATACGGCGCCGCCTTAAATAATTTACAATTATACCATGACATTCCCTTTTGATTATGGTAAAATAAAAAATACGATAGAGTGAGGAGTGAACCATGGGACGATTGTTAGATAAATTATTCGGCACCTACAGCGAACGGCAGTGCAAGGCGCTGGGTGGGCTGGTAGACCAAATAGAGGCGCTCGCGCCCAAGTATGCCGCGATGACCGACGAGCAGTTGCAGGCCGTCACCGGGCAGCTCAGGGAGAGACTGGCCGCTGGCGAGACCCTGGACGACATTCTGCCCGATGCCTTTGCCCTGGTCAGGGAAGCCGATGACCGCATCCTGCAGAAACGCCCCTTCCGCGTGCAGTTGCTGGGCGGTGTGTTGCTGCACCAAGGCCGTATTGCCGAGATGAAAACAGGGGAGGGCAAAACACTGGTTGCCACCCTGCCCGCCTACCTGAACGCGCTGACCGGCAAGGGGGTGCACATCGTCACCGTCAACGACTACCTGGCACGCACCGGCTGTGAGGAGATGGGGCGGGTGTATACCTTCCTCGGCCTGACCACGGGGCTGGTGGTGCCCGGTCAAACCAAAGAGGAAAAGAAACAGGCCTACGACGCCGATATCACCTACGGTACCAACAACGAGTTCGGCTTTGACTACCTGCGCGACAACATGGTGGTATACAAGGAGCAGATGGTCCAGCGCGGCCATGTCTTTGCCATCATTGACGAGGTGGACTCTATTTTGATTGATGAGGCCCGAACCCCCCTGATTATCTCGGGCGAGGGTGACAAGTCCACCGATCTGTACGAAAAGGCAGACAAGTTCGCCCGTGGTCTCAAAAAATTCGTCATCAAAGAAATGGACACAAAAGTTGACTATGAGGATGTGGCAGACGACTACATTGTGGACGAAAAAGCCAAAAATGTCGTGCTGACCCGCCGCGGCATCGAGAAGGCGGAGCAGTTCTTCCGCATTGAGAACCTGTCCGACCCGGAAAACGCCACCCTCTACCACCATATCAACCAGGCCATCCGCGCGCACGGGATCATGCGGCGGGACGACGACTATGTGGTCAAGGACAACCAGGTCATCATCGTGGACCCCTTCACGGGGCGGCTGATGCCCGGCCGACGCTACAACAACGGCCTGCACCAGGCCATTGAGGCCAAGGAACGGGTGCTGGTGCAAAAAGAGTCCAAGACACTGGCGACCATCACCTTTCAAAACTACTTCCGTATGTACAAGAAACTCTCGGGCATGACCGGTACGGCGCTGACCGAAGAGAACGAGTTTCGGGAAATCTATCGCTTGGATGTGGTGGAAGTCCCCACCAACATGCCCATGATTCGCATCAACCACAACGACTCGGTCTACCGCACCCGGCAAGGCAAGCTGCGCGCCATTGTCGAGCAGATCAAGGCCTGTCACCAAAAGGGGCAGCCCGTGCTGGTGGGTACCATCTCCATCGAAAAGTCCGAGGAGCTCTCGCAACTCCTCAAGCAAAACGGCATCAAACACACCGTGCTGAACGCCAAGCACCATGAAAGAGAGGCGGAAATCGTTGCCCAGGCCGGTAAGGAGGGGGCGGTCACCATCTCTACCAATATGGCGGGGCGCGGCACCGACATCATGCTGGGCGGCAACCCCGAGTTTTTGGCGAAAGCCGAGCTGCGCCGCCTGGGCGTTGCGGAGGACAGGTTAGCCGAAGCGTACAGCACCACCCCCACCACCGACCCGGAGGTGCTGGAACTGCGCTCTCAATTCAAACAACTGGTAGAGCGGTACCGCGAGGAAATCCGCCCCGAGGCCGAACGGGTCAAGGCGGCAGGCGGGCTGTTCATTTTAGGCACCGAGCGGCACGAGTCCCGCCGGATTGACAACCAGTTGCGCGGGCGCAGCGGCCGGCAGGGCGACCCCGGAGAGTCAAAGTTTTTCCTGTCGCTGGACGACGACCTGATGCGGCTGTTCGCGGGTGAGCGCGTGCAGAACCTCGTGGCCCGCCTGGGCATGGATGAGGACACCGCCATTGACGCCCGCATGCTATCCAGCTCCATTGAGGGTGCCCAGAAGCGCATCGAGGGCATGAACTTTGAGCGGCGCAAACATGTGCTGGAATATGACGATGTGATGAACCAGCAGCGCACCATCATCTACAACCAGCGCGCGGAAGTGCTGGACGGCAAGGACCTGCGCCCGCTGCTTGAAAAAATGATCACCGAGTCTGTCGCCGCCAATTTTGCGCACTATGTCAGCGGCGAGGACCCCGCCGAGTGGAACTTTGAGGGGTTGCGTGCCCAGTACCAAGGGATTTTGCTGCCCGCCGGCGCCTACCGCTACACCGAGCAGGAAAAGCAGTCGCTGGACCGCGAGGCGCTGCTGGCGGAGCTGACCGAGCTGGCACTCCGGCGCTACCACGACAAGGACGCTCTGTTCACTCCCGAGATCATGCGCGAGGTGGAGCGTGTGATTTTGCTGCGCAATGTGGACTCGAAATGGATGGACCACCTGGATGCCATGGAGGAGCTCAAGGGGACGGTGGGGCTCGCCTCGTATGCCCAGCGCAACCCGATCAGCGAATTTCGTATCGCGGGTGCGGAGATGTTTGACAATATGATTGACGACATCCGCGAGTCCACGGTGCGCATGTTGTTCACCGTCGTGCCCAAAAGCCAACCCATACGCCGTGTGGAGGTCGCCAAGCCTCAAAACACCGCTGCCCCCGGCGGCGGAGGGGCGCCTCAGCCGGTGCGCTCACAGAAAAAAGTCGGACGGAACGACCCCTGCCCCTGCGGCAGCGGACGGAAATATAAGTTTTGTCACGGTGCCGGTAAGGCGGTGTCCGGTTAAGGAGTGCCATGGGATTCGGACTGTTGTTTCTGGGGTATCTGTTCTTTTTGAACCTGTTCAACAACTATTTGCTGCTGCCCGCCTGCGTGCTGCTCTTTTGGGCGCTCTGCAAGCTCACGCCCATCAACCGACCTTTTGCGTGGGCGAAATATGTGCTCGTGCCCTTGGGGGCTCTGGGGATCCTCGCGCCCCTGTCTGCCCTCTTGTCCGTGCGGGGGGGCCGGGCGTTTGACGAGCGGCTGAACAGCGGACTGAGCATTGCCGCGCTGCTGCTCATGCTGCTGTTTCACTGGCTGCTGTTTGAGGGCATCCAAAGGGTGGCGGCGGAAACCAACCTGCCGCAAATCCGCCTCCGTGCCCTCCGCTGCCGACTGCTGAGCGCGCTGTACTTCGTCTGTGCCGTTTTCCTGAACCTGAATTACAGTGAGGCGCAACTTCCCGTGGTCGCGAAGATCAGCCTGGTTATTCTGCTGTACGGCTTTTTCGTGATGTTGAGCAACCTGCGCCTGATTTACAACTGCTATATGTGGATTTGCATGCCCGAGGACATAGAGATGACCCCGCGGGTCAGCCGGCAAAACCGCCGGCCAAAGTGACCCGATACCCTCAAGAAAGGAGCTTGCCCGCCCTATGAAGGAACAAAGAACGATTATCAGGTATGGCTTTCTTCTCACCGCCGTGATCCTGCTGGCCAACCCGAGCATCAACCTGTTTGACCCGTTGCCCGACTTTGTCGCCTATATCCTGTTGGCGATGGGGATCAGCTATGCGGCGGACGCTTTCCCCTACTTTGCCGAGGCGCGGGAGGGGTTTGTCAAGTTGATGTGGATCAACCTGTCCAAGGTGCCCGCCCTCATTCTGATGCTGGTCATCTGGAGCAATGACACCGCCCAGAAGTCCATCATCACCGTGTTCGCCCTGACCTATGCCGTCATAGAGCTGATTTTCCTCATTCCCGCCTTCCGAAACCTGTTTGAGGGCTTCTTTTACTTAGGGGAGCGGCACGGCTGTATCGCTACCATCACCCTGCCCTCTACCCTGCAAAAGCTGCGCGCCGAGCAGCTCACCACGATCACCGTCGGCTTTTTTGCGGTTCGCGCCGCACTGGCCTGTCTGCCCGAGTTCAGCCTCATCTACCTCACGGACATTGACCAGATGACAGGCGGCCTCTCTGTCAACTGGGTGAGCTACTACCCGCTGTTGTTGCTGCTCGCTCTGGTGCTGGGGATTGCTTTCGGCTGCCTGTGGGCATACATGATGTTTGCCTACCTGCGCCACCTGCGGGCGGACCGGGGACTGCAGGACTTTTTACGGTCTCACTTTGCCGATAAAGCCGCTACCATGAAAAACAAGGACACCTATCGCATCCTGAGCGTGGTGCTCACCCTGCTCATCGCCGCGGTGGGCTTTGGGCTGGATTTTATTTTCGACGATATCAATGTCCTGCCCGATGTGGTCAGTGCGGGGCTTTTTTGCGCCGCCATGCTGTTCATGTTACGACTGGAGAAGCGGGCACGCCCCGCCGCTGTCGCCTCTGCCGTATATGCCGCATTCAGCTTGGCGAACTACCTCTTCACCGTGAAGTTCCTGTCCCAATACGCGTATAGTACCTTAGCCATCTCCGAGCCCGCCCGGCATATGTACAGCTGGGTGCTCGTGACATCCGCCGCCGAGTTTTTGGCGTTTGCCGCCTGCCTGCTGCTGCTCGCGCCGGTCCTCGTTCGCCTCATCTTGCACTATATCGGCGGCGAGCAAGCCCCCGACTCGTCTAGGGGCCCCTATGACGCCCAGTACTGCCGGCAGCTTTGCCGCCGCACCCGCCTTTTCGTGGCGCTGGGACTGTGCAGCGGGCTGTCTACTTTCGCCTACCAGTACCTCATCCAGTTCACCCAAACCGTCCGGCTTCGCCCGGAGGCGGGCATGGGCCTCTCTGCTACTATGCCCATGTTCGGCTGGTTTTGGACCGTCCCGCTCGCCCTCTCCGTCATCTGGTTGGTCTACGCCGCCAACCTGTTCGCCGCCCTCCGCCAGTCCGCCGAGACCCGCTGGATGGATACCTGAGGGACCCGCCAAAGTGTTGGGGGTTAGCCCATAGAAAAATCCACTCAAAGCTGCTTTGAGTGGATTTTTCTATGGGGAGACTTTACAGGTCGGACAGGTCGTACGGCGTTCTCTGGTACACGGCGTAGTTGAGCCAGTTGGCAAACAAGAGGTTGGCATGTCCCCGCCAGGTGTTGAGCGGTGTTTGGGTGGGGTCGTCACCCGGGAAATAGTGTTTGGGCGGCGCGGGGTTCAGTCCCCGGTCCAGGTCCCGCCGGTACTCCTTGTCGAGTGTGTCAAGGTCATACTCCGCATGTCCCGTGACAAAGATGCGGCGCAGGTCACGGGTCGCCGCCAAGTATGCCCCCGCTTCCTCCGAGACCGACAGCAAATCCAGTTCCGGGCAGGCGACAATATCCGCCGCCCTGACCTCGGTGTGGCGGGAGTGGGGCGCGAGGAACACCTCGTCAAAACCGCGCAACAGGGGGTGCCGCGCGTCTAAGGGGCGGTGCCTGAACACCCCGAATACCTTGCTCGGCACGGCGTGCTTCTCGATCCCGTAATGGTAGTACAGCCCCGCCTGGGCCGCCCAGCAGATATAGAAAGTGGAGTAAACGTGCGTTTTCGTCCATTCCATGATATCGCACAGCTCCTGCCAGTAGTCCACCTGTTGAAAGGGCAGGTTTTCGACCGGCGCACCGGTGATGATCAGCCCGTCAAAACGGGTCTCCCGCACCTCCTCGTACCCACGGTAAAAAGCATCGATATGTTCTGCCGACGTATGGGTTCCCTTGTGTGTTTTGGTGTGCAGTAGCGTCAGCTCGATTTGCAGAGGGGTGTTGGACAGCAGGCGGATGAGCTGGGTTTCCGTAGTGATTTTGGTGGGCATCAGGTTCAGCACGGCGATTTTCAGGGGACGAATGTCCTGGCTGGTAGCCCGACCCTCGTCCATCACAAAGATATATTCGTTTTCCAGCGTTTCCCGCGCCGGCAAACGCTGGGGAATCCTAATTGGCACAGTCTTACCTCACTTCAGATAATGTCATAGCTTTATTATATAGAAAAATCGTGAGAAGTCAAGTCCCACTTTGCCCGCCCGCCCAAACAAACGACAAAAGTGTTTGCGCGCCCCGCAACAGCCGCAAAAGCGCGCCCTAAGGCAAGAAGCTGCCTGTTGCGGGGCGCCCTGTCATTCATCCATTGTCGTCACGGCGGTCTGCAAGGCCCTTCAGGTGGTCTCGCTTCTCATCCCACCCCGGCTCTTCCGGCAGCATATCCTCGCCGCCGGGGCCATCCCTGCGTTCCCGCTCGTCGGGGAAATACCTTAGATTGTTGTTTGTCCACCGGTTGTTGCCCTCGTCTTTGGGGGCGCCGCTCGGCTTGCCCTGCAGCTTTTTGTTTGACCTTTGTTTCGGCATTGCCTCACCTCCTCACCCATACTGTCTCCCCCTACCAAAAAACCATACCTGCCACGCAAAAATACCTGAAACCAGACAGAAAAACAGGCGGAGTGCCCTATGGCTCCGCCTGTTCCCGATGGCGTTCTACCTGCTCGGTCAGTACCTGTACAAACGCCTCGTGTACCTGGATTGACACCAGTTGTTCCTCATATCCGTCGTCAAAGCGGAGCAACTGGTAGCGGTCGGGCAGGATATCCTGGCAGCAGTTGCGGTACCGCCCCTCCTTGGGCTTCCCTTTGGGGACCGACTGGACGCCTCGTTCGCACTCGGTCACCTCGCGCAGGTAGTCCAGCCGTAACTGCACTCGTGTACTCACCCGGCGCCCCCGGCGCACCCGCACCAGCAAAAAAAGCTGTCCGTCCAGCACTTCAATGGCATAGAGATAACTGATCAGGTACCCGCGCGTGGCCATCCACAGTGACAGCCCCAGCAAGACAAAGAGCAGTCCCCGCATCAGGGGCCTGCTCCCGAAGTTCAGCATCAGCCCCACCGCCGACAATGCCAACGCCGCCAAAAGGGCGCTCATCAGCCAAAACCCCCGTCGGTTTTGCCCCTTCAGCGTGCATAGATAGGGGCTCATGCCATCACTTCCCTTCCTTATGGGCGACTCTCGCGGCGACTCGCCGACTCAATAAGGTTCAAAAAACGAGTAGGTGTCGTTGTTCTCATAGACCGCAATCGCCGCCGCCGGCTCTTGCTCGGTGTCTGTCACCCCGTCTATATGGATGTTCACCCGACACCACTGGGTAGCTTCTGACAGGTCTACTCCGTCAAAGACCAGCTTGTAGTACACGTAGTAAAGTTTTGTTTCCATCTGCACATGGCCGGCCGGGTAGGCCTGCCCGTGGTTGTCATAGAGCACAAAGGTGAAGATCTCCGCCCCCGCCTTGGGTATCTCTTCCCAGCCATACGCTTCTGCCATGAGCCGATACACCCTTTTGTTCAGGCGAATGCTGCACTGCAGGTTGCCCGCCTCGGGCACCACAATCAGGTTGTCCGCCATGAAGTACCCGTTGGAGGCGTCCTCATAGGGCACCCGGATCTTCTGGGTCAGGACCTCCGGCTCCCCGCCCACGCTTTGGCGGTAGAGCGCCAGCGCCTGGGTCTCGTACAGCGACTTCATCGCCCTTGGATAGTAGGCCCCAAAGCTCATGCGAAACACCAGTGTGCCAATGACAAATACCGCAATGAGTGCCGCCGCCGTCTTCGCCACGATCGACGCCACCCGCCCGAAAGGGGTGATTTCCCGCTCTTCTTCGCCTTCGTACTTATCATAGTCCCCATATTGATAATCCGACATCCCCAAACCTCACATCAAAAGATACTCCCATTGTACAACAGAAATGCCGTCTTGTCAAATCAACTCGGTCATCTTCTTGCCCAAATCTGCGCCCCCTCCGTGCCGCCGGTACTTTGCAAAAGCACCTTTTTGCACGCTCCTTGACTGCACAAAAGAAGCGGCTTTCGGCAAGACAGATGCCGAAAGCCGCTTGTGATCGGTCCCCGTGGGGCCCCATGCCTTCGCAGTAGCCCCTGTGGGACAGGCGCGAACACCCGACTGACATCCCTTAAGGGTTGCGTTTCCGGTAGTCGTTGGCATAATTGTCGGTCAAATTGGTTGCGTTGTAGCGGGAGCTGTGACAACTATCGCCGTGCCGTCGGTGGCTGTCTCCGAATCCGCCGGATGCTTAGCACCCAAAGTTTATCACAAGGATGATTTTCTCGCAAGCCTTTTTTGCTTGTCTTGAAAATATGCCCTATGTTAACACATGAAACCGGTTTTGGGGGATTTGCACACGGGTGCTTGCCGTCGGCTTGTTTGATGGGCTTGCTTTTTCGGGTGGCTGGTATCCGATGGGGATGGTTTGTCTTGAGTAAATCCCCCAAGTAAATTCCACGGTGGAATTTACTTGGGGGGCTCTGTCTTTTTTCAGTGCCGGTACTTGACAAGTGGAGAAAGTATGTGTATAATGGTTTGTGCGACTTTGAATGGGCGCACGAATGATGGCGCGCTTTTGGTGCGCCGGGTGGGGAGGATTGCGTGAAGATAGATTTGCGGGCGTTGCTGGCGGGAGAGATCCGCGCTTTGCCCATTGATTTTCAGCTCACCCTTCCTGACGAGCTGTCTGTCTCTGTCCCCCATCTGTGGGGCGTTCGCTTCCCCCAGGCGATGCATGTGCAGGGCAGTGTGGTGAACACTGCCGGGTATATACGCCTGCAGCTCTCGCTCTGGGTGCCGTATATCGCGCCCTGCGCACGATGTCTACGGGACATTGACGGTACCTTTCACCTTGAGCTCGAGAAAACCGCCGCCCCTACCAAGGTGCTGGATGGGATCAACGAGGACAAACTGGACGAGTATGTGGAGATCCGGGACGGCTTTTTAGACATAGACGAGCTGTTGCTGGAGCTGCTGGAGATGGAGTTTCCCTCCCGTCTGCTGTGCGCCGAGGATTGCCGTGGGCTTTGCCAGCAGTGCGGGCAGGACCTGAATGAGGGTAGCTGTGACTGCAAGGAAGCACCTGACCCTCGCTTGGCACCCCTGCAAAAGATATTGGACGAGCTGAAACAAGCCAACCCTGATTCAGAAAATAAAATATAGATAGGGCGCCCGTCGCTCTCAACCTAAAGGAGGTTATGACCATGGCAGTACCGAAGAGGAAAACATCCAAAGCACGCAGAGATAAAAGAAGGTCCAGTGTGTGGAAGCTGGATTTGCCCGCCATCTGCAAATGCCCCAAATGCGGTGAATTCAATCTGACCCACCGTGTCTGCAAAAAGTGCGGCTACTACAAGGGCCAAGAAATTGTGCCGGTTGCGGAAAAGAAAGCGTAACGCACCCAAACAAAAGGATGCTGTCAGTCCATGACGCATCCTTTTGTTTTTCGGCGATTGACACCGCCGCGGTGTTGTGGTATGATAAGGGTTGCAAAGTGACGGGGCAGCATGGCCCTCCAAACAAAAAACCGCCAGCCATCGTTGCCTCAGGCTGTGCGGATTTGCGGAAATGGTGCACCTGCGGAGATTCGAACTCCGGACCCTTTGATTAAAAGTCAAATGCTCTACCTTCTGAGCTACAGGAGCTTTTTCGGACTTATCTATCCTACCACAAGCGGACAGCTTTGTCAAGCATTTTTTGAAAATGAACGGCACTTTGCGCCGAACTTGCCCGCTCCCCCTCACGGCAAAAAAAGCCGGGGTCCCCGGTGCGTAGATACCCTTTCGGCAGGCGTGCGCACCAAGTGACAGACAGAGATGAGAGATAAAAAGATGAAAAACAAGTGGCTACTGCTCGTTCCCCTGGTGCTGGCCCTCACGCTGATTTTCCTGATGGTCATACAGCCGTGGAAGCTGTCGGCGAAAGACCTCTATGGCTCGTGGCAAACCACCCGGAACGGGATGGTGGAAATTTACGAGTTTCAAAAAAGGGGGCAAGGGCTGCTCCGTTACAGCGATGAGAGCGGTAGCGGGACCAGTGCCTTCACCTACCGGGTCAGGGACGGGGAACTGCTCATTTCCTTCGGGCCCTCCTCCGCCGACCGCGCCACCATCACGCTGTCGGGCGATGACCTCACGTTGCGTTTTTCGGAGGATACCACCTGGCACCTCACCCGCTATTATCCGGAATGACCCCGTGTGTCTATCCAAACAAACAGGCGCTGCCCCACCGGGCAGCGCCTGTTTGTTTCACATGAAACCATCTCGCGCGGACGGACGAATTCGCACGGCAGATAGCGCATACGGTCCGCAAGGAAAACCTGCGGTCAGCGGGTGGGGAGGCACTGGTCGGAGTTGATTTTGAGGTGGCAGGGGAGGTCGGCGCGGAGCAGGTCCTCGAGGGTTTCGCGGCGGACGGCTACCCTCGCCCCGCCGCCCTGTAACAGGACGATGGGGGGGCGGGGGATACGATTGTAGTTGGACGCCATGGAGTAGTTATAAGCCCCGGTGGTGAGCACGGCGATCAGCTCGCCGCGGACGATGCCGGAGGGCAGCGCGATATTTTCCTGGATGATGTCGCCGCTCTCACAGCAACGGCCGACCACCGAACAGGGAAAGTCGGCGGGGTCGGCGGCGCGGTTCGCCAGCAGGACGGTGTAGGGCGAGCCGTACAGCGCATAGCGCGGATTGTCGGTCATGCCGCCGTCCACCGAGACATAGTTCTTATAGGCGGGGATGGTCTTGACCGTCCCCACGGTGTAGAGGGTCATGCCCGCATCGGCCACGATGCTGCGCCCCGGCTCGAGGGCGATGACGGGCAGCGGTAGCCGGAGTTTGTCCGCCTGTGTCTTCATGGCGACCGCCAGCTGCTCGATACAGGCGGGGATGTCTATGGTGGGGTGTGCCTCGATATAGCGCACGCCGAAGCCGCCGCCGAGGTCCAACAGCTCGGGGGTATAGCCGTATGTGTCCCGAATATGGGCGATAAAGCGCAGCATGATGGCGGCGGTACTGATGAACACCTCCGCGTCAAAGACCATGGAGCCTACATGGCAGTGGAAACCCACCAGTCGGATGTGCGAGCCGGAAAGGGCGGCGGCGGTGATGGCTTCTGCCTGCCCGGTCTCGATGGCGGAGCCGAACTTGGAGTCTACCTTGCCGGTGGCCACGGCGGCAAAGGTGTGCGGGTCTATGCCCGGGGTCAGGCGCAGCAGTACCTGCTGCTCGATGCCCCGCACGGCGGCCTGCCGCCGGATGGCCTCCAGCTCCTCCTGGTTATCCACCACAAAATAGCCCACTCCGTGGTCCATGGCAAAGCTGATGTCGGCATCGGTCTTGTTGTTGCCGTGAAAATACGCCTGCGCCATGGGAAAGCCGGCGGCGACGGCCGTGTATATCTCGCCTGCCGACACCACATCAATGCCCATGCCCTCCTCCTTCATGATGGTATACATATGGCGGAAGGCGGCGGCTTTGCCGGCGTACAGCACACGGGCCCGCTTGCCAAAGGCCTGCTGCATAGCGTGCTTGTACAGGCGGCAGTTGGCGCGGATTTTATCCTCGTCCATCAGGTAGAGAGGGGTGCCGTAAGTTTCGGCGAGCAACGTGGTGTCCTGCCCGGCAAAGCACAGGTGGCCTTGGCTGTTGATGGATAGGTTGTCACAAATCATAACTTGCAGCTCTCTTTTTTTTCTTTCGGTGGCGGGGGTCACAGGAAGCGGGCGCGCAACTCGTCGCCCGACAGCGGGGACAGGTCGGCCGGGGCAACGTCAAACACCGTCTTGCACCCCACGACCCCGCGCGCATGCATCCGGTGGGCAGCCCGGGCAAAGGCAAGCAGCACGCTGGCGGTAAACTCCGGGTTGGAGTCAAGTTGCAGGTGGTACTCGATGAGGTGCCGGTGCTCGCCATGCCGACCGGTTGCTCCGCTGTAAATCACCCTGCCGCCGTGCGGCATACCGCTGTGCGCCTGTTTGAGCTGCTCGGCGGTGATGAAGTGCACGGTGGTGTCATACTCCGCAAAGTAATGGGGCATGGTGCAAATCTCCTCTTCAATCCGGGCGAGGTCCGCGCCTTCCCGGGGGACGACATAGCACTCCCTGGTGTGCTTCTGCCGGGTGCTGAGGGCGGGACGGGTGCCGTTTCGCACCGCCTCCAGCGCTGCTTCGGACGGGATGGTGTACTGCCGGGCATCCGCCACGCCGGGGAGACGGCGGATGGCGTCCGAGTGACCCTGGCTGATGCCCTTGCCCCAAAAGGTGTAGCCCGTACTGCCGGGCAAAATCGCCTCGGCATACAGGCGGTTGAGCGAAAACATGCCCGGATCCCACCCCACCGAAATCAGGGCGAGGTGACCGCCTGCGCGGGCCGCCTCATCCACTGCGGCAAAGTGGGTGGGAATGTTGGCGTGCGTGTCAAAGCTATCAATCACATTGAAATGCCGTGCCAGCGCGGGGGTCATCTCCGGCAGGTCGACCGCACTGCCCCCGCAGATGATCAGAGCGTCGAGCCGCCCCTTCATGGAAAGCACCTCATCGGCGGCGATCACGGGGACGCCCTCGGTTAAAATAGCAAGTTCAGCCGGATTGCGCCGGGTAAAGACGGCGACAAGCTCCATATCCGGGTTTTGTTTGACGGCGCACTCAACGCCTTTGCCTAAATTGCCGTAACCGTAAATGCCGATTTTCATGGTTCTCTCCTATTCCGGTGCCTGTTTTTTAGTTTCTGATCATATCATGCATGGTGTAGTAGCCGGCGGGCTGGGTCATCAAAAAGTTGGCGGCGGCGATGGCCCCCTCGGCAAAGAGCGCCCGGGTGTGCGCCTGGTGGCTGAGGGTGATGGTCTGGGTGTCGGTGCCGACAATTACCTCATGCTCCCCGACCAGGTTGCCCATACGGATCGCGTGAATGCCGATCTCGTCGTCGCTGCGCTGTGTATGCCCGTACCTGCCGTACACCGCTGTGGCATCGGGGCGCACCTCTTTGATCGCATGATACAGCAACAGGGCGGTGCCGCTGGGGGCGTCTTCCTTTCGGTTGTGGTGGCGCTCGATGATCTCAATATTGGCGCCCGCCATGGTCTTTGCCGCCGTCTTTGCCAGCTCTGCCAGCAGGGCAATGCCCAGCGACATATTGGCTGACTGGAAAATGGGGATGGCTCGCGCGGCTTCCTTGATTTCCGCAAGCTCGGACGGGGTATGCCCCGTGGTGGCAATGACCGCCGGGAGCTTGTGCGAGAGGGCGTACGCCAGCAGGGCGGAGGTGGCGGTGTGAAACGAAAAATCCACGATACAGTCGGCTGTCTCTGTCACGCTCTCCCAACCGGTGTAGCAGGGGAAAGCGGCGGAGGGGACGGGCTGTTTGTCCACACCCGCCACCACAATGGTGCCGGAATAGCTGTGTTGGGCGAAAGCGGCCAGCTCTTGTCCCATGCGTCCGCCGGCGCCGTTAATGATAATTTTCATCTTCTACTTCCTTACTTCATACGGGGATGGGTGCATCCCCTCAGTGGTATCGGCCTGAGGTGCCGCCGCTTTGGCGGTGTGCGTGCACCGGTAAGCCCTTGCAGCCCGGTCAAACCGATAGGCCATGCTGTCTCATGATCTCGAGCAGGTGCTGTTCGTGCGCCGCTTCCAGGGGGGTTAGGGGCAGTCGAACGATGTTTTGGCAGAAATTCATGGCTGCCATGGCGGCCTTCACCGGGATGGGGTTGACCTCGCTGAACAGTGCTTCGATCAGGGGGAGCAGGTCAAGCTGCATCTTGGCGCTGCCGGCGATATCGCCGTTAAAAAACAGCTCGCACAGTTGCACGGTTTCCCGAGGCATCACATTGGAAAGCACCGAAATCACGCCCATGCCGCCCAGGGCAAGCAGGGGGACGATCTGGTCATCGTTGCCCGAATAAATATCCATTTTCCCGCGGACCAGGGAGGCCAACTCCACCATTTGCGAAATGTTGCCGCTGGCTTCCTTGATGCCGACAATATGGGGGTGCTCAGCCAACGCGAGCACTGTTTTGGGCAGGATGTTGCAGCCGGTGCGCGAGGGAACATTGTACAAAATGAGGGGCTTGGCGCTGGCGTCGGCAATGGCGGTGAAAGAAGCAATCAGACCAGCCTGGGTCGCCTTGTTATAGTAGGGGGCGACCACCAGCATGGCGTCGGCGCCGATGTCGTTGGCGTAACGGGTGAGGTCAATGGCATAGGCAATGTCATTAGAGCCGGTGCCGGCAATGACGGGCACACGCCCCCTGACCTGACGGACGGCAAAGGCGAGCACTTCCCTATGTTCCGCATCGGTGAGGGTGGAGCACTCCCCGGTCGTCCCACAAATGACCAGCGCCTGTACCCCCTGCGCAATCTGCCACTCCATCAGCGCCGCAAACTTCACATAGTCCACGCCGCTTGGGGTCAAAGGGGTAATCAGCGCCGTGCCAACGCCCTTAAAAACAGTATTCTTCATGATGCTTTCCTCCCTATCAGTCAAAAACAGCCGGATCCGCACGACGCGGTCCGACTGTTTTGGTACCGTATGCCCGGGGCATGAAGCGGTAAAAAAATAGCCGTCTGACGGCTATCCATACACCGGCCGGCAAAAGGCTGCCCGCCCTGTAAAGATAGCTCTCCGCAAATCGTGCGACAGCAAAACAGATGTTCTCTGTGTTGCCAGATCAACCGTACGCATTGGTTGTCTTCGGCACCCGTACCTTTCAAAAACGCAAGACCCTGCGGGGTTTATGCACGTCTTTACTCTTTACGAGGTGCGCCTCTATCATTTTCTTAATGTTAGCATATTCTTTTGGGTTTGTCAATGTGAATTTTCAAAAAAGGGAAAACAGGTGGCCGCCCTCCCGTAAGCAGTGCCGGGCGGGGGGCAGCTTCCCGTGTGCGTGCAGGCCGGGACGGCTGATCTTTGGGCGGGGGGCAACTCCGGCCGGGCTGAGCGCACACCGCGCCGGGCTCACAAGGCGGTGGTGTAATCGCGGTCCAGGGTGGTTTTGCGGGTTTTCCAGTCGGGCATTTGCCGGTCAAGGAAGGCGTAAAAGTCCTTGTCGTGCTTGGGGTAGCGCAGGTGCGCCAATTCATGCAGGATAACAAATTCCACACAGGCGGGAGTCGCCCTGAACAGGTAATAATTCAGGTTGATTTTATTTTTCTGCCAATTACAGCTCCCCCAGCGGGTACGCATTTTCTTCACGGAAATTTGCGGGGCGGGGAGCTGCTCCTCCCTGCCCAAAAGGGGGTACCACTGCTTGATCAGCTGGGTGAAATAGAGTGCGGCGGTTTTTTTCCACCAGGCGTCGAGCTGCCTCTCCAGCGCGGCGGAGTCCTCCGCCTTGGGGGACTGGAGATAGAGTTTGCCGTCGCCGTTGCCCACCCACACGCGCTTGGGGCGGGCATGAGAGAGCTCTATGCGCAGCGGGGTCCCTAAAATGACGACAATCCCGCTCGCGCGGACAAGCTCGGCTGTGCCGGTCCGCTGTTGCTCGGCCAGCGCGACCTTCCGGGCAATCCACGCGGATTTTTGTTCCAGCACATCCCACACCCAGCGTTCGGGGGCGTGGGTGGGCACGGTCAGACTGACCCGCCCGTCCGGGAAAACACGCAGACGGGTGGTCTTGACCGGCTTAAAAAGCACCTCGACCGAAATGCGGCGGCCCTCCGATTTGAGCATATAGGTAGCCTTCATGGTTTTGCGTCCGATCTTTTCATGCTTGAGCGCTGGCAACTTCATCTCTTTGTTTTGTCTCCCGTTGGTTTTGACGAGTGGCGGCCTTGGGGCGGTTACACACCCGCATAGGCGGAAAAACCGCCGTCTACCGGCACCACGATGCCGGTGACAAAAGACGCCGCGTCATTGTCTATCAGCCACAGCAGGGTGCCGACCAGCTCCTTTGCCTCGCCAAAACGCCCCAGGGGGGTGTGCGTCAAAATCTTGTTCGCCCGCGGGGTGGGGGTACCGTCGGGCTGCCAAAGCAGGGTCTTGTTCTGTTCGCTGGAGAAAAAGCCGGGGGCAATGGCGTTGACCCGCACGCCGCTTTTGGCGAAATGGACAGCCAGCCAACGGGTAAAGTTGGAGACGGCGGCTTTGGCGGCACTGTAAGCGGGAATTTTGGTGAGGGGGGTAAAGGCGTTCATGGAGCTGATGTTGACAATCACCCCGCCGGGACGGTCGATGAAGTCGCGGGCAAATACCTGGGTGGGCAACAGGGTGCCCATCATGTTGAGACCGAACACGGAACTGATCCCCTCGGGCTCCAGGTCAAAGAAGCTCCGGTGCCCTTCCTTGCCGTACAGCTCACGACTGAAAAACTCGTCGTCACAGGTGGCGCCGGGCTGGTTGCCGCCCGCACCGTTGATGAGAATGTCACAGGGGCCGAAAGCTTCGGTCACTGCCCGGTGAGCGGCAATCACACTGTCCTTATCCGTCACATCCACGGCAAAGCCCCGGGCAATCCCCCCCTCTGCCTGTATCCGGGCGGCAAGACGGGCGGCCTTCTCTACGTGTAGCCCCAAAATCGCCGTTTTGGCGCCGCAAGCGCTCACCGCACGGGAAAACTCGCTGCAAAGGACGCCCGCACCCCCGGTGATTACCACGGTTTTATTGGTGAGGTCAAGGTGTTTCATCAGATCTTCTCCTCTTCTTTTGTCAACTTTGGTGTGCATTCAAAGTAACGGAAGGCGTTGTTGAAGCAAATGTCCTCGATAATTTGTCCGACAAACGGCAGGTCATAGGGGTACTCCCCCTCCTCCAGCAAGCGGCCGACTTTGTTGCACAGGATGCGGCGGAAATACTCATGGCGCACATAGGACAGCAGGCTGCGCGAGTCGGTGAGCATCCCGACAAAGCGAGAGAGCAGGCCCATTTGAGCCAGCGCCTCTAACTGTCTTTCGATCCCGTCCTTTTGGTCGTTGAACCACCAGGCGCTGCCAAACTGCACTTTGGCGGCCACTCCCGGCGCGGAAAAGCCGTTTTTCAGGGCGGCGAGAATCTCATTGGCACCGGGGTTGAGACAGTACAGAATGGTTTTGGGTAGCTGGTCGGTGCGGTCCAAAGCATCCAGCAACTGCGAAAGCTCGGGGGCAAAGTGCCGGTCGCTGATACAGTCATAGCCGCTGTCCGGCCCCAAAGCGGCAAAGCAGCGGCTGGAGACATTGCGCATGGCACCGATATGGTACTGCTGCACCCAGCCACGGGCGTGGTACGCCTGTCCCAAGAAACGGAGCAGGTAGGTTTTGTAGGCAATGACCTCCTGCGGTGTCGGCGGGATGCCGGCCAGCGTCTTTTGCAAAATACGGTCGGCCTCGGCGCGGTCGGTTTCCAGGTACGCCACTTCCTCCAGGCTGTGGTCGGCACACAGGCAGCCCTGCTCGGCAAAGTAGGCAAGGCGTTGCTCCAGGGCATGTTCAAAGTCTGCCAAAGTGCGGATGGAGACGTGGGTGAGTTCTTGCAATTTCGCTATCCAGGGAGCGAAGGTGGGGCGGTCGATGGCAAGCAGTTTGTCGGGGCGGAAGGTGGGACGCACCCGTACCGGGAAGGAGGCGTCTGCCGCCAACAGGCGGTGGTAGGTCAGCTCGTCGGTGGGGTCATCGGTCGTGTTCAGGGTGTGAACATGGCTTCTGAGCAGAATTTGACGGGGGGTCAGGGTGGGTAACTGAGCATTTGCCCTCTCCCAAATGGTCTCGGCATTGTCGGGGTTGAGCTGTAAATCAATGCCGAAAAAGCGGCGCAGCTCGAGGTGGGTCCAGTGATACATCGGGTTGCCCAAGGCATAGGGCATCATCTCGGCGAATTTCAAAAACTTTTCTTTGGCTGTCCGCCCGCCGGTGATATAGTCCTCAGAGACCCCCATCTCACGCAACAGCCGCCACTTGTAATGGTCGGTGGCAAGCCATGCCTCGGTGAGGCTGGTGTACGGTTTGTCCTCGTAAATCTCCTTCGGGCTGAGATGGCAGTGAAAATCGTAGAGGGGCATCCGGCTGGCATAGTCCCGGTACAGAATGCCGGCGGTGCGGGTCTGCAGCAAAAAATCTTCTCCTAAAAATGCTTTCATCAGTTTACCCTCATGGTCCTTTCAAAGTTTGGTCTGCCCGGACAAAGATCTGCCAAAGCAGGGGCTCCCGACAGGGGGCCGGTCGTACATAGTTCATTGTAGCACATTGCGCGCTCCAAAGCAAGGACTTCTCACGCACCGCTTGCGGTGCGGTTGTGGGTACCCCCTCGTGGGAGTCAGGGTGCGGGGTGGTGGGGGCACGGACGGTGCAGGGTGAAGTGGTTCTTGTGGAAAGTCAGCCACCCCTCGTCCCGCATTTTGCACAACTGATTGGACAGGGCGGAGCGATCCACCGCCAAATAGTTGGCGAGCTGCTGACGATTCAGGGGGATGTCAAAGGAGTCGCTGTTTTGCCGTTCTGCCTGTTCGGATAGATAGGACAGCAGTTTCTCCCGCAGGGTTCGCTTGGTGAGGTGAGTGATTTTCACCATCAGGTCGCGGTTATGGATGACCGCCAGCTCGAAAAGATTGCTCACCAAACGGCGGTGGTAGTGACAGTTTCGCTGACAAGGGAGCAGGATGGCTGTCACATCCACAAACATCACCTGACAGGGGGTGTGGGTGACGGCGAACTGTTCGTGCCCGCCCTGCCCGGTCAACCAAAAAAGCTGACCGGGCTGACAGACGCTGACAATGGTTTCGTGCCCCCAAAAATCCTCCTGAACCACCAGCACCTGCCCGCTCAGTACCACGCCCGCTTCCCTTTTGGCGGCGGACTGACGCGTGATGGTTTTGCCCCGGCCGAAGGTGCCCATGGAAATGCCCAGACAAGCGGTCAGCTGTCCCACTTCCTCACCGCTCAGCCCCTCGAAAAGAGGGGATTTTTGTAAAATTTCTATCACAGCGACGCCTTTCGTTGTTAAAACAACCGACTTTTTGTTTTCATTATAGTATAATGAGCGAAACAAAGCAATGGTTTTTCGCGATTTTTCGCACGAACATTTCGTGTTTTGTCGCGGGCCATTGGCTGTAAAGGAGCCGCCGTTTCATGCACTGCACAAGAAAAGTCACAGACGACCTCGTCTGGGTGGGTACCAATGACCGCCGCCTCGCCATGTTCGAGGGCATTTACTCGGTGCCTGACGGGGTATCCTACAATGCCTACCTGCTGCTGGACGAGAAAACCGTGTTGTTTGACACGGTAGACCAGGTGACGGGGCCGATCTTTTTTGAAAACCTTGCCCACACACTGGGCGGCAGGACGCTGGATTTTCTGATGGTCCACCATATGGAACCCGACCATTCGGCCTGTTTGGCCGAGCTGGTGCTGCGCTACCCGCAAGTCACCATCATCTGCAATGCCAAGACCTCTGCTATGATCGGGCAGTTTTTCGGCACGGAACTGCAAGCGCGATGCAGGCTGGTCAAAGAGGGGGAGTCCTTTTCCTCTGGTAAACATCACTTTACATTTATGATGGCGCCCATGGTGCACTGGCCGGAAGTCATGGTGAGCTATGACAGCACCGACGGCATCCTGTTTTCGGCCGATGCGTTCGGGGTGTTCGGGGCGCTGAACGGCGCGTTGTTCGCAGACGAGGTGGACTTTGAACGGGACTATCTCTCCGAGGCACGGCGGTACTATGCCAATATCTGCGGCAAGTACGGGCCGCAGGTACAGGCGTTGTTGCGGAAAATTGGAGCGCTGGATGTGCGCCTGCTCTGCCCGCTGCACGGCTTTGTCTGGCGGGAGAACATCGGCTACTATGTGGAGAAGTACCGGCGGTGGAGTACTTACACGCCCGAGGCGGCAGGGGTGATGATCGCCTATGCGTCGGTCTACGGCCATACCGAGAATGCCGCGGAAATTTTGGCGTGCCGTCTGCGTGAGCGCGGGATCGCTACGCAAATGTTTGATGTATCCGTAAAGGCCGCCTCCGATATTGTGGCCGCAGCCTTTTACCATAGCCACCTGGTCTTTGCCAGTACGACTTATAATGCCGGTATTTTCGTCAGCATGGAGGAGGTGTTGCGTGATTTGGCGGCGCACAACCTGCAAAACCGCACCGTCGCACTCATTGAAAACGGCTCTTGGGTACCGATGGCAGGCAAGCTGATGCGAGAGCTGCTTGGCGGCATGAAAAATATCACGCTGCTGGACCGCACGCTCACCCTGCTGTCCGCGCTGAAAGACGGGCAGGCAGAGGAGCTGGAGCAGTTGGCAGACGCCATTGCCCAAACCGTCCACCCCGTGTGACCACTTGATTGAGATCGGTTATTCCAAATACAATAAGGAGAAGGAGAACAACATGGAAATGAGATTTTTCGCCTGCAAGCAATGCGGGAATCTGATCGCATACGCCGCAAACAAGGGCGTGGCGGTGGTCTGCTGCAATGAGGAGATGTCTGAGCTGGTCCCCAACACGATTGACGCCTCCAAGGAAAAGCACGTGCCTGTGGTAGAGGTCAAGGGCAACGTGGTCACGGTGCGTATCGGCTCTGTCGACCACCCCATGCTGCCTGAGCATTACATTGAATGGGTGGCGCTGCAAACCAAGCAAGGCAACCAACGGAAAGCACTGAAGCCCGGGCAGCCGCCCGTGGCAACCTTCATGATTTGTGACGGCGACGAGGTGGTTGCCGCTTACGAATACTGCAACCTGCACGGACTTTGGAAAGCGTAAAAATCAAATAAACAGGAGGGTTTGCGATGAAATACATCTGTGACATCTGCGGCTATGAATACGACGAGGCAGTAGGCGAGCCTGAAAACGACATCCCCGCCGGCACCAAGTGGGCGGATCTTGACGAGAATTATGTCTGCCCGGTTTGCGGCGCACCCAAGGAGCAGTTTTCTCCCGCTGATGCCTCCTAAGGGCGGCGGGTTTGCCCCGTCTCTTGCCTGACACAACGAATAGCCCTTACCAAAACAGCCCTGTCCGCTCCGGCAAAGGAGCGCGGCAGGGCTTGTGTTTTCCGTGGCCGGGGGGCGGCTTGGCAGGGGAGAGGCTGGGGCAAGGGGATTTTGGTGTGGTCGATGTCACGCCTGAAACCTGCCGCCAAAGGAGCCGCCGGAGCAGTCATGTCCATGTCTAAACAGGCAAGGGTTTTCATATATTGGGAAAGCTGAGCGAAGAGAAAAGGGGGCAGGTGTATGGGCAGGCGGGCAGTCTGGGGCAGGGTGATCTCCGCCATTCCGACCGCGCTATGGACAGCGGCGATGCTGTGCTACGAAACGGTTGCCGTCACGCTGGCGGTGGTGTTTGCCGTGGTGCTGCACGAATGCGGGCACTTGCTTTCCTTCTCGCTACTGGGAGAGCCACCCCCGAAAATCCGGGGCTGTCCCGGGGGGGTACGCATCTTATCGGCGCGTTCGCTGTCCTACCGGAAGGAACTTCTGACGGCACTGGCCGGTCCCACCGCCAACCTTGCCGCCGCCGCTCTTTGCCTATTGTTTGCGCGGCAGGCAGAGGGGTACCTGCTCCTGTGCGCCACCATGCAGCTGTTGGTCGCCGCGGGCAATCTGCTACCCATCCAAACGCTGGACGGGGGCAGGGCGCTCTCGGCGGTGGTGTCTATGAAAACCGATGCCGAACGGGCATGGCTTGTCTGCCGTGTCACCTCGCTTTTGTGTATCGTGGGGGTGCTGTTTGTTTCGCTGGGGTTCTTGTGGTTTCGGGGACAGTGCATTTACTTTTCGTTTCTCATGCTGGTTTTTTTGGTACTGCATATTCAGGAAACAGAGACCGTCTGAGGGGGTCGTCCACGGCGCGGCGGCGGCAAGAGGCCAAAACCTCCAGAGGCGTTGGCTTATCAGATGCCGTAAGGCAGCACCAGGCTACCGCCAATGTCAAAGAGGTAGTCCCGGCTTTTAAGCAGGGCGGCCAGCTCGTCGGAGGTGGCGGGCAGGGTCTTGGTGCGCAGGGCCGCGCCGCCCGCGTGGGCAGGCAAATGGGCATCCGACCCGCCCACCGCCAGGCATCCCTGTGCCGCGGCATAGCGAGCGGCGACTGCCACCCGCGAGTTGTGGCCGGGGTGCATATTGAAGGTTTCTATGCCGTCTAAGCAGGCGGGATCGGCCAGCTGCATCCCGGAGCGGAAAGGGTGCGCCTGCAGGATGAGGTTGCGGTCATTTTTGAATCCTTGATAAAAGGCGGCCAACCCCTTGTCAAAATACCCGGCGGCAACGGGCAGCTCCCCTTCGGTCACCCCGTATACCAGGTAGTCGTTATGGTTCTCCGTAAAGCGAATCTCCAGTCCTAATAACACGGACAGCCCTACCTCCGCACCCCGACGCCGGGCACGGTCGTAATCACTGAGATAATAGTCCACCCGGCTCATGCCTGCCGGGGAGGCTGCCAACACCTCCTCATTGAAGTGGTTGGTGAGGACGAGGGCATCAAAGCCTAATTGTTGATAAATGTCAACCAATGCCTCCGGGGTCATGTCGGCACAGGGGCTGACAGGAGCGGAGTGGGCGTGCAGTTCTATTTTGAAACGGTACTCGGACAAGTTCATAAGCACTTCCTTTGTGGATGGTTCTTGGGGCATGTTTCTCGCTCGGATACCAAGCCGGCTGTTCTGTTTGGGCAGGCAAAGGTTGATTGGATGCGCAAACCCCCTCTGTTTTGGCTCACAGAGGGGGCATGCCGTGTGCCATGGGCGGACACGAGCCAAATCGGTCGGGCGACGGTCGGATACCTTAATCGGGAGCCATCGGCAGCAAGTGGAAGGTCATGCGGACCGGGTTGTGGTCGGAGTAGGCAAAACCCGTGTCAATGACCTCCACCAGCTCCACCCGCACATTGCCCGAGACCAAAAAGCCGTCGGTGGTCAGTACCAAGCTTTTGCCTGCCTGATAAGGGCTGTCCGCTTTGCGGCAGGAGGGGGTGGGGGTTTCGGTAAAATCGACATCGTTGACCAGTCGCAGAGCAGTAATCAGGTCGTCGGGCAGCGCGGGAGCCCAGGCCTCATCCTTTTGGGCTTCACTCTCAAAATACTGCGCAGAGTCCTCCAGCAAATCATACCCGAAGTCCCCGCCGGCAATCACATAGTTGCCCGCATAAACCTCCATGTCCATGGCTTCAAGCAACTGCCTGAGCTGTTCTTTTGCCACCTCAGGGTCCTTGGTATAGGCCGGTAGCTGGACATTGTAGAGGCAGAGGTACCGGCCGTTTTCCACCGGAATTTTGGTGAGGGTGTAGCAGCGGTCCAGGTCGGAAAACTTGCGCAGTCCCTCCTCGGTGGGCAGGCTGCGGCGCACCGCTTCGGACGGCTCAAAGAAGGACAGGGTGAACATCCCCGAGTCGATCTTTCCCAGCGGGGCAGACAGGGGGTGGCGGAGGTAGGGGGTATGGGCGGTGCTGCCAAAGGCAGCATAGTAAACATCAAATTTCTCCAGTGCCAACCTTTTTTGATCGACCCGGTGGCTGCGGGTGGCGTCTGTATCGATTTCCTGTAGCAAAAAGAAGTCGGTGCCGCCGGCATAGTCGTTGTAGAGCAGGGCCAGGGCAGCGTTCATGTTCTCTCGGACCGTGCGGTCGGAGGGCGCCCGGGACTCACTGCCGCCGTCCAGGATATAGTCAAAGTTCGGGCTGTAAGCACCAAATCCCATGTTCCAGGTGATGATATTCAGCTCTTTGATGATCGGAACGACAAGGTCGGACTCGGTGTGTGCCCCTGCCTCAATCTCCAGCGACAGGTTGTCCTCCAAACGGTTGTAGGTGCTCAGCAGGAAAATCAGGTAGCCCAGCATCACGGCAGCTACCGCGCCCAACACACCGACCAGGACCCAAACAGTGACTTTTGCCGGTTTTTTCAGCTTCATGAGTCTTTTCTTCCTTTACAGATAGAGTCTATATTGAATGATGATATCCTCGATGCGTTTCAGCATCGCTTGGCAGACCAACTCTGTGGGCGCCTCGACCATGATGCGCACCACCGGCTCGGTGCCGCTGGCCCTGAGCAGGATGCGGCCGTTGTCCCCCAACTGTTTGGTGATGGCGGTCACTTCTGCTTTGATGTGCGGGTTTTCGGTCACTTTTCCTTTGTCCACCACCTGCACACTGCGCACCGCCTGCGGGAAAAAGGGCATGGACTCGGTCAGCTTGCTGAGAGGTAATTTAGAGGCGACCATCGCCTCGGCCAGCTTGATGGCGGTGAGGATGCCGTCGCCGGTGGTAGCGTACTTGCTCAGGATGATATGCCCCGACTGCTCGCCGCCCAGACAATACCCGTTCTCCTGCATGTTTTCATAGACATGTTTGTCGCCCACGGCGGTTTTGACAGAGCGGATCCCCAGCTCATCCAGCGCTTTGTACAGCCCGATGTTGGACATCACGGTGGTGACCACGGTGTTTTGTGCCAATATGTTCTGGTCGCGCAGCATTTTTGCAAAAATGTAGAGAATATGGTCCCCCGTGACGACCTTTCCTTCTTCGTCCACTGCCAGGCACCTGTCGGCATCCCCGTCAAAGGCAAAGCCGACATCCAGACGGTTGTCGGTGACAAATCGCTGCAACTGCTCGATATGCGTGGAGCCGGCATTGCGATTGATATTGACCCCGTCGGGTTCGGCATTGATGACATGGGTTTTCGCCCCTAAGGCTTCAAAGACCGACCGGGCGATCATCCAGGCGGCGCCGTTGGCACAGTCCAGCCCGATGCGCAGACTCTTGAAAGAATGGGCAGCCAGTGAGATAAGGTAGCCGACATAGCGGTTGCGGCCGCTGTAGTAGTCCACAATGCAGCCGATATCCGCACCCGTCGCCAAGGGCAAATCGGGCGCGATGACACCCAGGGGGGACAGGTCCCCGTCCAAGTAGGACTCAATGAGGGTGATGACCTCCTCCTCCAGCTTCTCGCCCTTGGCACTGATGATCTTGATACCGTTGTCGTAAAAGGGGTTGTGGGAGGCAGAAATCATCACGCCGCAGTCGAAATCATCCCCACGGGTCACAAAGGCGATGGAGGGGGTGGTGGTGACATGCAGCATATAGGCGTCCGCCCCGGAGGAAGCCAGCCCGGCCATCAGCGCATACTCCAGCATATAGGAGGAGAGGCGGGGGTCCTTGCCCACCACAATCCGTGCCCGCGGGCGCAGTCCGTGCCCGGCAGGACCGTAATACCAGCCTAAAAACCGCCCCGTGCGAAAGGCGTGCTCCGCTGTCAGTGTCTTATTGGCCTCCCCGCGGAAACCATCGGTGCCAAAATACTTGCCCATAAAAAAACTCCTTCTGGTGAATGATCAGTATAAGTCGGATCGCTGTGGGGGTGCCTCTCAGCCTAACGCTGCGAGCCTCGCGGTGATGGTCTCGAGCAGGTCGCTTTGCAGCTCGGCATAATCCTCGCTCCTCGTCCAGACGCGCACGGAAAAGTCCAGTGCGGCGAGGGTACGGTTTTTCAGCCTGGCGCTCATCTCTTTGTCTTTCAGCACTTTTTCATGGTCGCTGAGAATGTCCATCAGAATGCCCTTGACCTGCTCGATATCGCTACGCGCCCCCACGGTAACGGTCATGTCGAGCATGCGTTCGCTGTGGGCGGACAGGTTGGTAATGTTGGCGTTCATGACGGCATTGTTCGGAAGGGAAACCACCTTGTTGTCAAAGGTCAACAGCACGGTTCTCATGATGTTGACCGACTGCACCACTCCCGAGACGCCCGCCGCTTCAACGGTGTCCCCTACCTTGAAGATTTTGTTGGAAAGAATGAGAAAGCCGCTGGCGATGTTGGACAGGGAATTTTGCATTGCCAGCGAAACGGTTAGGGCGCCTGCCGACAGCAGGGCGACCAGCGAGGTGGTGGGGATGCCCAGCAGGGAGCAGAGGCTGATGATATAGACGATATAGAGGGCGATTTTGATGAGCTGCGTGATAAAGCCCACGATGGCGCGTTCAATCTTCGAGCGGCCAAAGGCGCGTTTCACGAAGGACAACAGCAAGCGAATCAGCAGGTAGCCGACAACCAGTACCAGTATAAAACGAAGCACGGTGTCTGCATTTGCCCGGAGGGTGTCCCATAAATTCTGTAACCACTGCGGCATGTTTGTCTTCTCCTTTACATTGTTTGCATCACTACCTTGGCAGTGACCCTTGGGTAGTATATGAAAAAGGGCGGCCGTTCATGCGAAAGAAAAGCCGGGGCCGGTTCCTTCCCCCAGAGGGCTGCGCGCCCTTTCGAGGCACGCAAAAAAACCGTGGCGAAAGGCGGACTCGGGTTAAAATGTGATTTTGGAGGCGATATACGCCGACACCTCGTCCATGGGCAGGCGCACTTGCGTCATGCTGTCCCGCTCGCGCACGGTGACCGCGCCGTCTGTTTCGGTGTCGAAATCGTAGGTGACGCAGAAGGGAGTGCCGATTTCATCCTGGCGGCGGTAGCGCTTGCCGATCGAGCCGGTCTCGTCAAACTCGACGGGAAAATGCTTGGCCAGGCGGTCGTACAGGGCGGTGGCGCCCTCGCTCAATTTCTTGGACAGGGGGAGCACGGCGGCCTTCACGGGTGCCAGCGCGGGGTGCAGGCGCAGTACCACGCGCGTATCGCCCTCGCCCACCACTTCCTCGTCATAGGCGTCCACCAAAAACGCCAACAGGACGCGGTCAGCCCCCAAAGAGGGCTCGATGACATAGGGAACATACTTTTCGTTGGTCTCCGGGTCAAAGTATTCCATGGACTCCCCGCTGGTGTTCTGGTGCTGGGTCAGGTCGTAGTCGGTGCGGTCGGCAATGCCCCACAGCTCGCCCCAGCCAAAGGGGAAGAGGTACTCGAAGTCGGTGGTGGCTTTGGAGTAAAAGCTCAGCTCATCCGGGTCGTGGTCGCGGAGCTTGAGGTTTTCCTTGTGCAGCCCGAGGTCGTAAAGGAAGCAGGCGCAGAAGTCCTTCCAGTAGGCGAACCACTCAAGGTCAGTGCCCGGCTTGCAGAAGAACTCCAGCTCCATCTGCTCGAACTCCCGGGTACGAAAGACAAAATTGCCGGGGGTGATCTCGTTTCTGAAGGATTTGCCTATCTGTCCCACGCCGAAGGGCAGTTTGCGGCGGGTAGAGCGCGCGATGTTCTTGAAGTTGACGAAAATGCCCTGTGCCGTTTCGGGGCGCAGGTAGAGCTCGGTGGTGGAGTCCTCGGTCACGCCCTGGTAGGTTTTGAACATCAGGTTGAACTTTTTAATCTCGGTAAAATCGGTCGAGCCGCACGAGGGGCAGGTGATCCCCTGCTCCTTAATATACGCCGCCATGCGCGCGAAGTCCCAGCCGGCAGGGTTGTCCGACAGGCCGTGCGCGGCGACATGCTCCTCAATCAATTTATCGGCGCGATGGCGGGTTTTGCAGGCACGGCAGTCCATGAGGGGATCGGAAAAACCGCCCACATGACCCGACGCCACCCAGACCCGCGGGTTGACGATGATGGCGCTGTCCAGCCCTACATTGTAGCGGCTCTCCTGGATGAAGCGCTTCCACCACGCTTGTTTCACATTGTTTTTCAGCGCCACGCCCAAGGGGCCGTAGTCCCACGAGTTGGCAAGCCCGCCGTAAATCTCGGAGCCGGGGTAAATGATGCCGCGGTTCTTACAGAGGGCGACAATCTTGTCCATTGTTTTTTTTGTGTTGTCCATGTTATCTCTCCCAGTTTGTAATGGTTCCGTATAGACAGTCCCCGCGGACTGCTTGGGGCTTCACCCACAAAAGCTCGCCCCGGATATTTTCCTCACTGTGGGCAAGGACGGGCATGAAGTTGTCCGAATGTCCCGACCACAGCCCCTGCTCCTCGCTTTCAAAAATCACCGGCAGCGGCCTGCCCTGGGCGATGACCCCGGCGTATAGTTCCGCCCGCATCTTGTCGCGCAGGCGTGCCAGGGCGGCGCTGCGGGACTTGGCAATGGCGGGGGGGACTTGGTCGGGATAGGTGGCGGCGGGCGTGCCCGGTCGAGCGGAGTAAACAAAGATGTGCAGGTTCAAAAAGCCCACCCGACGGCAAAAATCGAGGGTCTGCTCAAACATTTCCTCGCTCTCGCCCGGAAAACCCACCATGATATCGGCGGTAAACTGTACCGACGGGATGTTCGCCCGCAACTGCCCGACGGCTGTCAGCACCTGCTCGGCGCGGTAGCGCCGCTTCATGGCGGCCAGCACCGGACTCGAGCCGCTCTGCACCGACAGGTGAAAGTGGGGGGTGAGCCGGCGAAGCTTTGCCAGGCGGGCAATCACATCCTCTTTCAAAAACTCGGGGGTGAGAGAACCCAACCGCATCCGCTCAACGGTGCTTTGAGCGTCTAATGTTTCCAGCAAATCAAGCAAACGATAGTTGTCAAAATCCGCACCGTAAGAGGCGATTTCAATACCGATCAACACCACTTCCCGGGTGCCCTCCCGGGCCAGTCGGTTGACCTCCGCCAGTACGTCGGCGGGCCGGCGCGACTTGACCGAACCGCGCGCCGCCGGAATGGCGCAATAGCTGCAGCAGCACTCACAGCCGTCCTCTATTTTCACATAGGCGCGGGTGCGGGCACCGGTGGTGCGGACGTTGGCCGTCGTGTCGGTATCGGTCTCCGCGGGGAAGTGGGCGCGGGTGCGGGCACCGGTGGTGCGGTTGATGGTCATCTCCTCATAGGGGACGGCATTGACATCCCCCACCTCACAGAGGGGGGGGGCGGCGGGCGCTTGCAACAGTGACAGGGCACGCTCGGCCAGCCGCATCTTGCCATAGGAACCGCCGACAAAGGCAACGCCGGGGATGGCGGCCATGGCGGCACTGTGGCTTTGCGCGCTGCAGCCGACGACCATCACCCGCGCGGCGGGGTTTTGCCGGATGGCGCGGCGAATCATCTGCCGGGATTTGCGGTCGCTTTCGGCGGTGACGGTGCAGGTGTTGATGACATAGATGTCACAGGGTTGGTCAAAGGGGCACTCGACAAAACCGTGTTTGACAAAATCCTCGGCTATGGCTTCTGTTTCATACTGGGAAACCTTGCAGCCTAATGTGTAGAGCCCGACACGGTAGCGGTGTGGCATGAGGCCTCCAAACTTCTCTTTCATCATCGGTAAATTCGGTGTGTTTCAATAGGTTATCATAGCATATTTCAGGGCGCTTGTAAAGGCTTCCCAAAGGTTTTGCTCAATTTCTCCGGGAAAATCCTGCTACCGGGAACGGCGCACAGCTCCGGTGGGGCTACTTCGCCGGCCGGGACTGGCGGCTGTACTGGCCGGGGGGGAGCCCGACATGCTTTTTGAACACGCGGATAAAGTTCGCATAGTCCTTAAATCCGCACTGGTAGGCGGTGTCGGTGATGGACAGACCCGCCAGCAGGCGCTTTTTCGCCTCTGTGATGCGTTTGGAGACAATGTAGCGGGAGACGGTGGTGCCGCCATAGCGGTTGAACAGACGGCCTAACTGGTTGACCGATATGTATACCTGCTTGGCGACGCTTTGCAGGGTGAGTGGTTTGGCATAGTTTTCATTGATATAGTCAATGGCCGCCTGAATGGTGCGGTGTCCCTCCTCGCCCGCCCAGCCCTCCAAATGGGTGGCGAAAAGGCGGTTGATTTCAATCAAAATCTCCATCACTGTCATTTTTTGATAGAGGTCCCCGCCGTATGCGCGCTCCTCTTTGAGTTGCTCAAACAAAGAGACAAGCTGTTGACAGGCGTCCTCCGTCAGTGATATTTTGGCGGGTGCGCCCTCCTCCCGCCCGAAAAAGCACTGGGTCAGCCGGGTATTTTCGGTGGAGTGGGCATAGAGGAAGGTCGGATTGACCTGCAGGATATAGCGGACAAAATAACAATGAGGGTCAAAGGTGATCTTGTGCACCTCAAACTGGTTGATGACAAACAGGTCCCGGTCCTGCACATCATAGACCTGCCCGTCAATCAAAAAGGTCTTGCCCCCCGACAGGCAGAGCAGCACCTCACAGCACTCGTGAATGTGCAGCTGCTGGTCGGGCTCCTGCCGGTCGGAGTAGTAGACGCCGTACCCCTGCTCCTTGCCCGCCGCCTGCACGGCGTCGCGGCAGCTTTCATAAAAACATGACTTCATGCATTGCCTTTCTCTGCGCAATATGGTATACTTTTGACAGAGGCGTACAGCGCTGATGCGCGGTGCCGCCCAAGTGGCCTTATGATAACACAAAATGGTGAACTTTGCAATATCAATTAACATTTCTGCAATAAATTTGCAATTTAAATATGGTACAATGGAAGCATGAGAGAAAAAGCGAGGGAGCGAGGGTCTATGCTGACTTTGCAGGTGCTCAATGTCAACAAAGAGGTGGTTTTCGAGGAAAAGGGCAGCTCCATACGGGCAGAGTACCGGGCACCCTACCGCGAGGGCGACTGCATTCGGGTACAGATGAGCGAGGGGCAGTTTTTACGCACCAAACTGGATGAATGCCTGGCGGAGAGCCTTTTGTATGTGCCGGGGGGGCGGCTGGAGTTTGAGATTCCCTTTGGGCCGTTGCGTAATGGCGGGTACGGCAAGGAAGCCTTCACGGGGGAGAGCCACACCATCGCGGTGAGCGAGCCGTTCGAGGAGGAGATTTACGCCTACGGCAACATTGCGCTCAATGCGCATGACCGCCAGGGGCCCGCCAAATACTACCCTCATGCCGGCGCCAATTTCGTGACGCGGGGGGACCCCAGCTTTTTTGAACGCAACGCCATTGACGGCGTTTGTGAGAACACCGGGCACGGTGCCTACCCCTACCATTCCTGGGCGGGCGGCGCGCGGGAGGACCTGACCTATACGCTGGACTTTGGCCGGCCGGTCAAGGTGGACAAGATTGTCTTTTTCCTACGGGCGGATTTTCCGCACGATACCTTCTGGAAGAGCATCGATGTCGCCTTTTCCGACGGCTCTGTTGTGCAGGCTAAGCTGGAGGGGACGGCAGAGGGACAGGCACTCACCTTTGAACCCATTGTGACGCAAACTGTATTTTTGCATAACTTCAAACAAGTATCCTACCCGCTTTCCTGGGCTGCGCTGTCGCAACTGGAAGTGTACGGATGCCATCTAAAGGAGGAAACCGAAACCATGGAAATCAGACAAGCGGCAAACGCCAAGGATGTCCGCTACTACACCACTGAACGGCTCAGAGAAGAATTCCACATCAAAGGTCTGTTCACCAAGGACAACATTCGCATGGTGTACAGCCACATCGACCGCATCATCACGGGCGGACTCATGCCCGTGTACCAGACGTTAAAGCTGGAGGCGGGCAAGGAACTTGCATCAGACTATTTCCTACAGCGCCGTGAAATGGGCTGTATCAACATCGGCGGCAAGGGCATCATCACCATTGACGGGACGGTGTACGAAATGAATCCCCGGGACGGCATTTACGTCGGCATGGGCAACAAAGAGCTGACCTTTCAGAGCGTCGACCCCGAAAAGCCCGCTAAATTCTACATCAGCTCCTGCCCCGCGCACACCGCCTATCCCATCCGCAAAATTGACATTACCAAGGCAAAGAAAGTGCCGACCGGCTCGGCAGAGGCCTGCAACAAGCGTGTCATCAACCAGTACATTCACCCTGAGGTCATGCAGTCCTGTCAGCTCGCCATGGGGCTGACCGAGCTGGAAGTCGGCTCCAACTGGAACACCATGCCCACCCACACCCACGACAGACGCATGGAGGTGTACCTGTATTTCGATATCGGGCCGGATGATGTGGTCTTCCACATGATGGGCGAGCCCACCGAAACCCGTCACATCATCATGCACAACGAGGAGGCCGTCATCTCGCCCAGCTGGTCCATCCACAGCGGCGTGGGTACCCGCAACTACACCTTCATCTGGGCCATGTGCGGTGAGAACCAGGAGTTCACCGATATGGACTTTGTGGACACCAAAGACCTGCGCTAACCCAACCGACAAAATGTGAGGAGAAAAGATATGTTTCGCTTAGACGGAAAAGTCGCGCTGGTCACCGGCGCCTGCTACGGCATCGGTTACGCCATTGCCAAGGGGTTGGCTGCAGCCGGTGCTACCATCGTGTTCAACGACCTGAAGCAGGAGTCTGTGGACAAAGCACTGGAAACCTATCGGCAGGACGGCATCAAGGCGTACGGCTATGTGTGTGACGTATGCGATGAGGCGGCAGTGAACGCCATGATCGCCGCCATCGAGAAAGAGGTCGGGGTCGTCGACATCTTGGTCAACAACGCCGGCATCATCAAGCGCATCCCCATGATTGAGATGAGCGCGGCTGATTTCAGACAGGTGATCGACGTGGACCTGAACGCGCCTTTCATCGTGTCCAAAGCCGTGATCCCCTCCATGATTAAAAAAGGGCAGGGCAAAATCATCAACATCTGCTCGATGATGAGCGAGCTGGGGCGGGAAACCGTCTCCGCCTATGCGGCAGCCAAGGGCGGGCTGAAGATGCTGACCAAAAACATTTGCTCGGAGTACGGCGGCGCCAATATCCAGTGCAACGGCATCGGCCCCGGCTATATTGCCACCCCGCAAACCGCTCCCCTGCGCGAGAAGCAGCCGGACGGAAGTCCTCATCCCTTTGATTCCTTCATCCTTGCCAAAACCCCCGCAGGACGCTGGGGCACCCCGGAGGATCTGATCGGTCCTGCCGTGTTCCTGGCCTCGGAGGCGTCCAACTTTGTCAACGGCCACATCCTCTATGTAGATGGCGGTATTTTAGCTTATATTGGCAAACAGCCGTAAGGAGAATTTGTATGTATCAGAAAATGATTGAGCGCAACCAACCCTGGATCGATGAGACTTTCGCCAAAATTGATGCGAAAATGTCCAAAGTGACCCTGCGCAGCCGCGACAAGATCCCCTACACCTCCATTGACGGTGTGCACGACAGCCACACCGCTCCCGAGTTCAAGGGGATCACCTGGTGGACCAACGGCTTCTGGGGCGGCCTGAACTGGCTGCTGTATGAGGCAACCGGCAACCAGGAGTACCGCACCACCGCCGAGAACGCCGAGCAGATGATGGATGCGGCCTTTGAGGACTTTGACAAGCTGCACCATGACACGGGCTTCATGTGGCACATCATGAGCGGGGTATCCTACCGCCTGACCGGCAACAAAAAGTCGCGCGTACGCAACCTGTACGCGGCGGCTCTGCTCGCCTCCCGTTACAATCTAAGCGGCGACTTCATCCGCAGTTGGAACGGGAAGGAAAGAGAGGGGTGGACCATCATTGACTGTATGATGAACATTCCCCTGCTCTACTGGGCGTCCAGAGAAATCGGGGATACCCGTTACAAGCAAATCGGCATGGCGTATGCCGACATGGCACTGCGCGACCATGTGAGACCGGACGGCAGCACGGTGCATATTTGCAGCCATGACCTCTCTACCGGCGAAGTGATAGAGACCTTTGGCGGGCAGGGTATTGCCGTGGGGTCCTGCTGGTCCCGCGGGTTGGCATGGGGGCTGTATGGCTTCATCCTCTCCTATATCCACACGGAAAAGCAGGAGTATCTGGACGCTGCCAAGCGGCTGGCTCACTACTACATTGCCAACGTGGCGACCACCGGGTATCTGCCTCTGGCCGACTACCGCGCACCGGAGGAACCGGTCCAGTACGACAGTACCGCCGCCGGTATTTCGGCTTGCGGACTCATTGAAATCGCAAAGCATGTCCCTGAGTTTGAGCAGAAAATGTATATGGATGCCGCCATCAAAACCCTGCGCGCCGTAGACGCGAAGTGTTGCGACTGGACCGACAGGCAGGATGCGCTGGTGCTGATGGGGACGGAAGCTTATGACCGTGGTGTGCACTTGCCCATCATTTACGGAGACTACTTCTTCATTGAAGCCATGTGCAAGCTGAAGGGCAGAGAGTTTTTACCTTGGTAAAGGTCACTCGGGACTGATGGCACCACGCCATCAGTCCCTTTCTGATACCGACCCGCCGGAGCAGTCCCCGCCTGTTGCCGGCATGCGGGAGCACGCGATTTGTGGGCAAGCCGGACGAAAAGCGCCGAAAAAACCGGACAGTGGCGCGGCCGGGGGTGTGCCGCGCATGAAAATTTGCAAAAAGAGTTGACAAGCTACCTAAAGAATAGTATAATTATGTTTGGCTTAACCGGAGATATGCCTGCGGCCTCAGCCGCCGTCCATAAAGGGCGCCTGTGCGCCATCATGTGAGTCACGAAAAACCAAGCGAAGGAGGTTGTCAGCATGAAAAGAACCTATCAGCCCAAGAAAAAAACCAGAAAAATTGAACACGGCTTTCGGAAAAGAATGGCGACTGCCAACGGCAGAAAAGTCCTCAAAAGAAGACGCGCCAAGGGTAGAGCAGAGCTTACCTACTAATAGAGCTTTCTCGTGACAAAGCTGCTAAAAATCACCGATAAAACCACGGGATGTGCTTTATCGGTATTTTTTGTTAGCCGCCCTGCCGCCCCCGTGCGGCGCACCCGCGGGTGTTTGCCGGTGGGTAAACACCTGCCGCCGGGCACCGCCGCCCTTCTTTGGGCAGTCGGCTTTGTCGCACGATCATTGCACGATGAATGGTGCATCAAGCATTCATCCTTCACTATGTTGATTGTAGAGTGAATGATACCGGTCTCCCCTTGCAAATGATGGGCCGGAAGCGTCTTTTCGCTGCCGTGCGTACCCGTCCCCTCTGCACCGCCCCACGAGGGGGAACACTGTTCATCTTTTCGCCACTTGACGGGAGAACCTGTATGAAATTCAAAGCCATTACGGAAAACCACCTGTTTCAGAAGGCATATGCCAAGGGAAAGCGCTATGTGACTCCCGCAATCGCTGTGTATGTGCTCCCTGACTACCAAGCGGCACGCCTGCAAAAGGCGCATCCGCAACGCATGAGGGTCAACCGGATAGGGTTGACCGTCTCTAAAAAGATGGGCGGTGCGGTGGTCCGCTCCCGGGTACGCCGTGTCCTGCGGGAGGCGTACCGTCAAGTGGCAAAGCAAGTCACGATCAAAACGGGTTTTTTGGTTGTCATCGCCGCCAGAGGCGCTATGACCGATATGAAAAGCCCTCAGGTCGCGAGCGAATTGCGCTACGCCTTGCAAAAAATCGGATTATTACAAACATGAAAAAAATCTGTATTGCGTTGATTCGGTTTTACCGAAAATGCATCTCCCCTCTCAAACCGCCTTGTTGTCGATTTTATCCCAGCTGTTCCGCCTATGCCCTGACGGCATTTGAACGGCGAGGCTTTTTTGCGGGATTCCTGCTGTCGCTGGGGCGTGTGCTACGCTGCAATCCTTTTGGCGGCGGGGGCTATGACCCCGTGCCAAGCAAAGGGTTCAAACGTGTGAAACTCGGTCTGTCGGAGGAGGAGAGAGAAACAAACGATAGGAATCAAATCGCATGAATATCATGGATATTATCTACGTACCTTTTGGGTACGCCATCCGCTTTTTCAGTCAGATCAGCGGGGGAAACTATGCGCTGGCGCTGTTCTTGTTCGCCATCGCCGTCAAGATTGTCCTCTTTCCCCTGTCCATCAAGCAACAGAAAAATCAAGTCAAAGGTGCCCTGCTGCGGCCGAAAATCGCCCTGATTGAGAAAAAATACAAGGGCAGGAACGATGAGGTCACCCTCAAGAAAAAGCGGCAGGAGCTGATGGACTTGCAGACCAAAGAGGGGTACTCCCCCCTCTCCGGTTGCTTGCCCTTACTGCTCCAGATGCCCATCATTCTGGCACTGTATCGCATCATCCGTCACCCGCTGATCTATATTTCCCGCTTTTCCGAAAAAACGGTGGCAGTGCTCTACAATAAAGCCGTTGAGCTGGGCTTGATGGAGGGGAAAACGCTGGAGGTCGGTGAGAAGGTGGCTTGGAGTGCCATCAAGGGCATTGACCAAATCAAGCTCACCTCCACCATTCAGGCGAATCCCTCTTCCTTTACCGGGCTGGCAGAGGACTTCTCACAGCTCCCCAGTTTCACGTTGTTCGGCCTTGACTTTTCCCTGACCCCCAATTTCAAGTCCTGGCTGATTTTGGTCCCGGTTTTTGTGCTGCTCACATCCTGGCTCTCCATGAAGCTGTCCAAAAAGCTGTCGGGGAACCTGCAAGCAGAGCTTTCGGGACAGACTGAAGACCAGCAGAGATCCGGTCAGATTATGGAGACCATGATGCCCCTGATGAGCCTGGTCTTTTCCTTCATGCTCACGGCGGCACTGGGCCTGTACTGGATTTACCAGTCGGTCATGCAGATGGGACAGATGTACCTCTTGAACCTGATCTGGCCGATTCCGAAAATGACCGACGAGCAGGTAAAGGAATTCCAAAGGGAAGTGAAGGAAGTCCAGCGGGAAGCCCCGACCGAGCGTCCCCGTTCCC
>JBBAEK010000001.1:0-144495 GCA_041655935.1 Eubacteriales bacterium | reverse complement strand
CATCACCGGGGGGCACTATGTCGGCGATGTTGCCTCGGGTTCCATGACTATGTCCAAAACGTATCTTCGCTATGTGCTTGACAACTATATCATGCCCCATATCAACAGCGGCAAGCTGTGGTCGGCTTTCCTTGAGGAGGCGGGGCAGTATGTGTCGGAGTACAACAACGCGACCTTGGACCAGAAGTTTTACGGAGACAAGAGCCGCATTGAGCTGACGCTCACCGACACGCTGGATGATGCACTGTATGACTACCCCCTGACCATTGACGTCACCCTGCCCGAGGACTGGGGCTGGAATGTGGTTCTGCTCAGGTACTATGACGCCGAGGGCGATCCCTACATGGAGCCCTGCACGATCCTCACGGCCGACGACGGCTCCCACTATGTGCGCCTGAACCTGGTGCCCGACAGAGGCACCGCCACCCTGACCGCGGTGATGATGGGCAACTAATCACAGAAAGCGGGACTTGAGATGAGTACCATACCGGCCTCCATACTCCCCGTCAAGGACGGCGCCGTCGGCATTGTCAGCTTTGTGTATGACGACGGCTTCATGGACACTTGCCTTCACCTCGGACAGCTGTTTGAGCGGTACGGGTTGCTCGGCAATATCGCGATGATAGGGAAGCATTTTGCGGATGTCGCCGCGGTGGACGACGCGGGGCAGTATACCTTTACCCACACACCGGAACAGCGGCAGAAAATAGAGGATTTCCGGCGGTTTTTTGAAGATTACCCGCGCTTTCAGATCATTTCCCACTCCATGACTCACCGGGCGTTTGGATTTGATGAGGAAAACCTGCGGCGGGAGACCGTGGCGCCGCAGCAACTGTTTCGCCAGATCTTCCCCGGGCAGGATGTCCTGTCCTACGCCTACCCCGGTTTTGCGGACGACGGCACGCGCGAGGCACAGTTCCGAGCCGCCGTCCCCTTTCTGGCGCAGGCCTATATTGCGGTACGAGGGGTGACCACCGGGCTACCGCAGCCGCTGGCGCAGTTGGACCCGGCCTACCCCATCAACACCTGCTCCACCCGGCAGGTCACGGAACTGTATACCTCGGCTGACAAACGCACCAAAGATGCCATCATGGCCTCGGCTTCTGTCGGGGGCTGGACGGTCATCACCTCCCATAACATCACCGACGAGCTCTCCGAAATTCCGTTTTATGTCACCAAGGCCTATTATCAGACGCTCATTGACTTTGTCTATCCCTTTATCGCCTCCGGCCGCCTGTGGTGCGCCTACTTCACCGACGCCGTCCAGTACCTCACCGAGCGGGACAATGCCTCTCTTACCGCCGTCTATGACGAGGCCTCCCAAAGGATTTCGCTGACCCTGACCCACACACTGGACAGGGAAAAGTTTTTTTATCCGCTGACCGTGCGGGTGACACTCCCGCCCGAATGGCACGCCGACAGTGTGCGGCTGCAGGCAGCAGACCGCCGGGGACAACGCATGGACAGGGAAGTGACGGTAGAAAGCGGCGAGGGCGGACGGTCGGTCACGGTGAACCTGACGCCGAACCAAGGGGCGGCTACCCTGACGCCCATCGGGGCGTAGTCCCCGGGGCGCTGCCCGACGCTTGCACCAAACCAAAAGGCGGAAGTTGCCGGACGAAGACTGTCTCAGATGACTCTCATGCAGCCATCCGCTCAAAGCATCCCTTGACGGTCTTTGAGCGGATGGTTTTCGTTTCGGGCGCCCGGCGGTATCGCAAAGGCTTTTTCACACCCTTTGGGCGGGTTTTTTCCTGCCGCAAGGCTTGCCAAAAGACTCTTTGCGGAATATAATGAGGTAGGTTGTCAAACCAATGACCTAACATGCAACAAGGAGTTTTCTATGAGTGAGACTTTAATGATACTGATTGGTATCATGATTCCCATGGTCGGCACCACGTTGGGGGCGAGCGCGGTCTTTTTTCTAAAGGAGGAAATGCAACTGCGGCTTCGGAAAGCCCTGTTGGGCTTTGCCTCGGGCGTGATGGTGGCCGCTTCTGTCTGGTCGCTGCTACTCCCCGCCATAGACATGACAGGGACACAGGGGGGCGTCCCGTGGTTGCCGGCAGTGGCAGGGTTTCTCTGCGGCATTGCCTTTTTGCTGCTGCTGGACACTGTGATCCCCCACCTACATATGGAAACCGAAAAAGCCGAGGGGAAAAAGGGGAAGCTGGGCAAGAGCACCATGCTCATGCTGGCAGTCACCCTGCACAATATCCCCGAGGGGATGGCGGTGGGCGTGGTGTTTGCCGGGGTATATGCCAAGGATGCCGGCATCTCTCTGGCAGGGGCGTTTATCCTGGCGGTGGGGATTGCCCTGCAGAACTTCCCGGAGGGAGCGGTGATTTCCATGCCGCTGCTTGGTACCGGCATGACCAAAAAGCGGGCTTTTTCCTACGGCCTGCTCTCGGGGGTGGTGGAGCCGCTGGCCTCCGTGTTCACCATTCTGCTCACCTCCCTGGTAGTCCCGATTTTGCCCTACATACTTTCCTTTGCCGCCGGCGCGATGATCTATGTGGTGGTGGAGGAGCTGATCCCCGAGGCGCAGACGGGGGAGCACTCCAATATCGGCACCATTGGTGTCGCGGTAGGCTTCGCACTGATGATGTTTCTCGATGTCGCCTTAGGATAGCTATCTGCCGGTCCGCCTTTTTGCCCTCCCTTGCGGAGGGCATTTTTCTGCCTTCTCGTCCATATAATGCAGTATCGCAGTGGAATCGGAGGCGTGATATGTTCACACCCATGGAAAGCAGGTCTGCCAAGCTGACAGGATTGAGTCATGCCGAGGTGATGGCGTCCAAGCAACAGTACGGCGACAACACCATCTCGGAGCAGCGGCGCAAGAGCTTCCTTCGCAAATACTTGGAAAACTTCAATGACCCCATTATTAAAGTTCTGTTACTGGCGCTGGGCGCCAATCTGCTCATCACCATCGGTCGCGCGGACTGGTTTGAGATCGGCGGCATTCTGGTCGCTATTTTTCTGTCCACCGCCGTGTCCACTCTGTCCGAATACGGCAGTGAGCGGGCGTTTGAACGGCTGAAAGAGCAGACGTCCCAAAACAGTTGCCGTGTGATCCGGGAAGGGGTCGTGCACCTTATCCCCGCGTGTGAGGTGGTTTCGGGAGACCTGCTGCTCCTGGCGGCGGGGGAGATGATTCACGCGGACGGGATTCTGCTCGGCGGCGCGCTCGCCGTCGACCAGTCCGCCCTCAACGGAGAGAATAAAGAGTGCAAGAAAAAACCGGGCAGAGTCCCCTACGGCACCAATCTGCACGACGAGTCCCTGCTCTTTCGCGGGAGCGTGGTGGTCAGTGGGGAGGGGACCATGCAGGTCTGCCGGGTGGGGGATCATACCCTTTATGGCTCGCTGGCGAAAGAGTTGCAGCAGGAAACCCGGGTCAGTCCTCTCAAGCTGCGCCTGGCTGCGCTGGCGCGCGATATCAGCAAAATCGGCTATATAGGGGCGGTGCTGGTCGCGCTGTCCTACTGCCTCAATGTGTTTGTGATCCAGGCGGGATTTGCCCGGGCGGAGATCCTCTCCCGCCTGGGGGACCCCTCGCTGCTGCTGCCCACCCTCATTCACGCGCTGACGCTTGCCATCACCGTGGTGGTCGTCTCGGTGCCGGAGGGGCTACCCATGATGATCACCGTGGTGCTGTCCTCTAACATGAAAAAGATGCTCCGCGACCAGGTGCTGGTGAAAAAGCTGGTGGGGATTGAAACGGCGGGGAGCATGAACATCCTGTTTTGTGACAAGACAGGCACCCTCACCACCGGTAGAATGACCCTTGATCGCATGGTCCTCGGGGACACGACCGAGTACCGCGGGGTGCTGGGGCTCTCCGGCAATGAAGCGGTGTATCGCCTGCTGTCCCTGTCCGCTTTCTATAACACCGACTGCCTGCTGTCCGCCGAGGGGGTGAGCGGGGGCAATTCCACCGACCGCGCTATTTTCTCCGTGTTTGCGGAGAGTCGATGCAAGCCGGCGGGCTTTCGGGAGAAAAACAAAATCCGTTTTGACAGCACCCGTAAATATTCGGCCGTGCAGCTGGAAGGGCAGCAGCAGTTCGTGCTGGTCAAGGGGGCGCCTGAGCTCTTGCTGTCGGGTGTGAGCTGCTATTATCGAAAAGACGGGCAGATTTGCCCTTATGAACCCCATATTGCCCGAGCGCTCGAGCAAAGTTGGCGCGCCGCGGCGGCAAAGGGCGAACGGGTGCTGGCGGTCTGCACGGCGGAGCACTGGATCAGCCCCGAAAAGCCCCTGCGCGCACTGACGCTGGTGGCGCTACTCTGTCTGCGCGACCGCGTGCGCGCCGAGGCGCCGGAGGCGGTGCGGCGGATGCAAAAGGCGGGGGTGCAGGTGGTGATGATGACGGGGGATAACAAGGAGACCGCCGAGGCCATCGCCGCCGAGTGCGGGCTCTATCGGCCGGGCGGTGAGGGGGTGGTGCTGACCGGGCAGGAGCTCGCTACCCTCACCGACGCGGAACTGGTCGAGCGGTTGCCCCGCCTGTGCGTGATTGCCCGCGCCCTGCCCGCCGACAAGACCCGCCTGATTCGTGTCGCGCAGGCGGCGGAGCTGGTGGTGGGGATGACGGGGGACGGCATCAATGACGCCCCCGCGCTCAAGCTGGCGGACATCGGCTTTGCCATGGGCAGCGGCACCGACATTGCCAAGGAAGCGGGCGATATCGTGATTCTGGACGACCGTTTTGTCTCGATGGTCAACACAGTGCTCTACGGGAGGACGATTTTCAAGAGCATCCGCAAATTTATCACCTTTCAGATCATGATGAACCTCTGCGCGGTCGGTGTGTCGCTGGTCGGACAGTACATCGGCATTGAAAGCCCGGTCACCATTATCCAGATGCTGTGGATCAATATCATCATGGACACCCTGGGCGGGCTTGCCTTTGCGGGAGAACCGCCGCTGGAAATTTACATGAGGGAAAAGCCCAAAAAGCGCACCGAGCGCATCCTCAGCCACGCCATGCTGCACCAGGTTGCCATCACCGGCATTTTCACCCTCTTGCTTTGTGTCGGCTTTTTGAAGCTGCAATTTTTCCGGCAACTGTTTGCCTTTGAGTCCGACCCCTTACGCCTGATGACGGCTTTTTTTGCCCTGTTCATCTTCTGCGGGCTGTTTAACTGCTTCAATGTGCGCACCGAACGGCTCAGTCCCTTTGCCAACCTGCGGCAGAACACGACCTTTCTCGTCATCATGGCGCTCATTTCGGTGGTGCAGGTTTTGATGATCTATTTCGGCGGTGCGGTTTTCAGGACCACTCCGCTCTCCCTGATTGAATTTTTGCGCATCGTTTCCTTTTCCTTTTTGGTGGTTCCGGCAGACCTGATCCGAAAATGTCTCTATAAACTCAAAAAGGGCACCTGAGAGCATAAATTTTCTTTTGACTCAAATACTAAAGAAAAAGAAAAAGAGAGAAAGATATGCGCTCGATCTGGGAAACAGATGTGAAAGCACCCCCTCGCCCCACGCTGGACAGTGCGGTCAGTTGTGATGTGGTGGTCATCGGCGGGGGGATCGCGGGGATTTTGACCGCCTATCATTTGCAGGAAAAGGGAGTGTCCACCATCGTGCTGGAGGCCAACCGCGTCGGCAGCGGGCAGACCGCCGGCACCAGCGCCAAAATCACCTCCCAGCACGGGCTTTGCTATGCCAGACTTGAAAAACACTATGGCAGAGAGGGCGCCGCCAAATATGCCGCGGCGCAAGAGCGTGCCATTGAGCGGTACCGGGAGCTGGTGAGGCAGCACGGGATCGCGTGCGACTTTGAGGAGCTGCCCGCCTACCTCTATACCATGGAGGCGCCGGGTGTCCTTGAAAAAGAGGGCAGGGCGGCGGAACGCGCCGGTATTGATGCCACCCTGACAAGTGACACCGAGCTGCCCTTTCGGCCCACCCTTGCCCTGCGCTACACGCACCAGGCACAGTTTCATCCCCTGCGCTTCCTGTTCGCTTTAGCCGACGGGCTGACCGTGTACGAACACACCAAGGCGCTGGCGGTGGAGCGCAACCTCGTCCGCACCGAAAATGGCACGGTGTCTGCCAAAGCCATTGTGTTCTGTACGCACTTTCCCTTTGTGGACAACCCCGGCTTTTACTTCACCAAGATGCACCAGGCGCGCTCCTGCTTTATCGCGTATGAGGGGGTGGAGCCCTTGCGGGGGATGTACCGCGGCATTGACGCGGGGGCGCATTCCTTCCGTCCCTTCCGGAACATGACCTTGCTTGGCGGCGGCAACTACCGCACGGGCGAGAACGAACAGGGGGGGACGTACCACGCCCTGCGCCGGACGGCGGAAAGCTATTGGCAGGATCCCCGGGAGGTTTGCTGCTGGTCGGCGCAGGACTGCATGACCGCCGACGCACTGCCCTTCATCGGGCCCTACAGCAAAAGACGACCGGCGTGGTATGTGGTCACGGGTTTTGGCAAGTGGGGCATGACCAACGCGATGGTCGCCGCCGATATCATCAGCGAGAGCGTGATGGGGCAGCGTCCCGACTATGCCGATATTTTTGACCCGGGGAGACTGAAGATTTCGGCTGCCTTCCGTCGGATAGGGAAGGACCTGTGCTACACCACAGGGTCGCTCGCTAAAACAGCGTTTTACCTGCCCGCCAAGCGGGCAGAGGAGTTGGCGCCGGGGGAGGCGGGGATTGTCCGATACAAGGGCAAGCGGGCCGCCTGCTACCGTGACCCGGCAGGCAAGCTGCACCCTGTCAAGTCGCCGTGTGCGCACCTGGGCTGTTCGCTGCGCTGGAACCGGGATGAGACGGTGTGGGAATGCCCCTGCCACGGCTCGCGCTACGACATGGACGGCAAGTTGCTGAACAACCCGGCGAACAAGGGCATTGAGTGGAACTCAGGCAAAAAATAAAAAAGCACCGTGAGAAAACGCACGGGCATCCGAGGGGCCTCGGATGCCCGTGCGTTTGTCGGTATTGCCGCGGCGGGCGGGGTCAGGAGAGGTGAGTGAGCAGCTCCTGCGGGCGGGCGATCAGGAGGTCTGCGCCGTTTTGCGCCAGCTCCTCTTTCTCGCGAAAGCCCCACAGCACGCCCACCGTGCGCATGCCCGCGCGCTTGCCGGTCTGCATATCCACATCGGTGTCGCCCACATAGAGGCACTCACCGGGGGCAAGTCCCAGCTCGCGCAGCAGAGCCAGGGCGGCGGCGGGGTCGGGCTTGAGCGGCACCCCGGGCAACGCGCCCCGCACCACGATGAAAGCGTCCCCGAAAAAGCGGGGGAGAATCTCCCGGACTGCCTCGTCCTGCTTGTTGGACAGCACCGCACAAGGCATGCCTTGCTGCCGCAGTGCCTCCAGCAGCGGCAGGATGCCGTCATACGGGGTGGTGAGGTAGAGCGGCGCTTGGTTGTAGGTGTCCGTATAGCGCAGAAAGCAGCGTTCCAACAGCACGGGGTCGGAGCAGCCGTGGTGTGCCAGCGCCCGCCGGATAAGGTTTTTGGCACCATGTCCCGCAAAATATTTGTATCGCGACTCCTCGATCGCACCGAAGCCGAGCCAACGCAGGGCCTCGTTGACATAGTGCGCGATGGTGGGCAGTGTGTTGAGCAGCGTCCCGTCCAGGTCAAACAGACATCCTTTGATCATGTGTTTCCTTTCCCGCCACCCTTGCAATCGGCGGCGGAATGTAGTATAATAAGAGGGTGCGCGGGGTGTGCCCGAACACAAAAAAACACTGCCGCAGACAGCAGTGTTTGAAGATGGAGCAGATGACGGGAATCGAACCCGCGTGACCAGCTTGGGAAGCTGGAATTCTACCATTGAACTACATCTGCATACACGCGGCAGGCAAAGGAAAATGCCCCGCGGTCAGGAAGTGAGGCGCCCCGCCAACAAGCATCCTGTCATGGAGCTGGTGGGGGGACTCGAACCCCCGACCTGCTGATTACGAATCAGCTGCTCTACCAACTGAGCCACACCAGCAGAGACCTGACGGGTGTTATTGTAACACGGTTTTGAGCGTTTGTCAAGCACTAACAGAGGAGTTTTTATGGAATTATGTAACCGCTCGGTCATCCGTACCCTGATGGCAGAGGCAGGCACGGAGTTTCGCCGTGAGTACGGTCAGAACTTTCTGGTCTCACCCGACATCCCCCTGCGGTGTGCCGAGGCCTGCGAGGGGGACAGGGGGGCGGTGATTCTGGAAATCGGGGCGGGGATTGGGTGCCTGACCGACGCGCTTGCCCGACGCTTTCGACATGTGATTGCCGTTGAAATTGACGAAAAGCTGATCCCGGTGCTGGAAAGGACGATGGCGGAGCACCAGAATGTGACGATCCTGCACGCCGATATCATGAAAGTGGACATCCCCGCACTACTGGCCGAGCAACTGGCGGCCATCGGGGCCCCGGCACAGACCACGGTCAGTGTGTGCGCCAACCTGCCTTACTATATCACCACGCCCATTTTGATGCATCTGGTGGAAAGCCGGGCGCGCTTTTCCTCCCTCACCGTCATGGTGCAATCCGAGGTTGCCGACCGCCTGTGTGCCGGGGCAGGGGAGGGGGACTATGGCGCCATCACGGCCGTGCTGGGCTACTATGGGCAGCTCACCCGCCTGTTCACCGTGCCCGCCGGTTGTTTCATGCCCGCCCCCAAGGTCAACTCTGCCGTGGTACGGCTGGCACTCTTCCAAGCGCCCGTCTATCAGCCTGCCGATGAGGCGCTGTTCTTTCAGCTCATCAAGGGGGCATTCGGGCAGCGGCGCAAAACATTGGTCAACGCACTGCACAGCCTGCTGCCCCGGTACGACAAAGAAACCCTCAAAGCCGCCATACTCCGCTGTGGATTTTCGGAGAATATCCGGGGGGAGCGGCTGTCTACCGCGGACTTTGTCCGCCTGTCCGACGCGCTGCAGGCGCCGCCGGACGGCGCTGACCGACATTCCCTGCCATGAGCTCGTCTCGATGAAACAGCCGCCCCGGATCCGGGGCGGCTGTGTTTTATTTTTTCCAGCCCAGACAGCGGGAGACGGCCTGCCGCCAGCCCGCCAGTTTCTCGGCGCGCGCCTCCTCGGAGAGGGCAGGGGTGAATACCCGGTCAATTTGTTTGTTCTCTCGGATATGGTCAAGGTCACGGTAGAGCCCTGCCGACAGTCCCGCCAGGTAGGCAGCCCCCAGCGCGGTCGCCTCAATGCCGGCGGGGCGCTCGACCGGGATGCCGAGGATATCCGCCTGCATGGAGAGCAGCAGGTTGTTGGCAGCCGCGCCGCCGTCCACCCAGAGTCGCTGCACCGGCATACCCGCACAGTCCTGCATCAGTGCCACGACGTCCGCTGTTTGGTACGCCAGCGATTCTAAGGTGGCACGGATGATATGGCACTTGTCGGTGCCGCGGTGGATGCCGATGATCAGTCCCCGCGCGTGCGGGTCCCACTCGGGCGCGCCCAGCCCCGAAAAGGCGGGGACGACATACACGCCGCCGCTGTCGGGGACCTTGCTGGCCATATACTCGCTGTCCTGTGCGGCGTCAATAATCTTGAGGCCGTCCCGCAACCATTGGATGGCCGCTCCGGCGACAAACACCGACCCCTCCACGGCATAAGTGACGCGCTCCCCGATGCCCCACGCAACGGTTGTGAGCAGGCCGTTGTCGGCGTAACAGGGAAGACTACCGGTATTCATGAGCAAAAAGCCGCCCGTGCCATAGGTGTTTTTGACCATCCCCGGGTCAAAGCAGTATTGGCCGAACAGGGCCGCCTGCTGATCGCCCGCCACCCCGCAGATGGGGATGGCAGCGCCTAAGACATTACTGTCGCTGTACCCAAACAGGCAACTGGAGGGTTTGACCTCGGGCAGTATCGCGCGCGGCACGTCAAACAGAGCCAGCAGCTCGTCATCCCACGAGAGGGTGTTGATGTTAAAGAGCATGGTGCGGGAGGCGTTGGAGTAGTCGGTGGCGAAAATGCGCCCGCCGCTGAGCCGGTACATCAGCCAGGTGTCCACCGTTCCGAAGCACAGCTCCCCGGCCGCTGCCCGTGCCCGTGCCCCCTCGACATGCTCCAGAATGTAACGGAGCTTGGTGGCGGAAAAGTACGGGTCAAGTAAGAGGCCTGTCTTTTCACGAATCATCTTGCCATACCCCGCCCGGCGCAGCTGCTCGCAGTCCTCGGCCGTCCGGCGGCACTGCCAGACAATGGCGGGGTGGATCGGCTCGCCCGTCTGTCTGTCCCAGACGACAGTCGTCTCCCGCTGGTTGGTGATGCCGATGGCGGCGACCTCCTGCCAGCTCCCGCCGATGCGCAACAGGGCTTCATATGCCGCGCTGATTTGGGAGGACCAGATGGCCATGGGGTCGTGCTCTACCCAGCCGTCCCGGGGAAAGAGCTGGGGGAACTCCCGGGATGCCGCGCTGGCGATGCTGCCGTCCTGCCGGAACAGGATGCACCGGGAAGAGGTGGTCCCCTGGTCAAGTGCCATGACGTATCTGTTCATGATGTCAGCCTTCTTTCAAAAACAGGGGCGGTTGCCGAGTGCGCGGTCAAACTGTTCCCGGGCAGGGAGCGGCGTGACCTGTCGCCGCTCTGTGCAACAGCCCCAATGTGTGAATATGCGCTACGGGTGCCTCCCACAAAGACGGGTGGCACAGCCGGGCAGACCGACTGTGCCATCAAAGAGGCGTATTATTTGATCTCCACGGTCACATGCTTGCCGCATGTGTTGGCGGCGGCCTTCATGATGGAGCGGATCGCCTTGGCAATCCGTCCATAGCGGCCGATGACCATGCCGGTATCATCGTCCGCCACCGACAACACATAGGTGATATGGTCGCCGCTGACGCTCTCCTCCACCTCGACGCTGTCGGGGTGGTCCACGATGGCACGGGCTATGTCAAGCAGTGTTTGTTTCAGCTTCATCTCGTCGTTCATAGTCACGCTCCCTTACAGAACGGAACTTTTCTTGAGCAGTGCCTTCACGGTCTCGCTGGGTTGCGCACCCTGGCTGATCCATTTCTTTGCTTTTTCGCCGTCGATATTGATCTGCGCCGGGTCGGTCATCGGGTTGTAGTAACCGATCTCCTCGATGAATTTGCCGTCACGGGACGAGCGGCTGTCCGCCACCACCACACGGTAAAAGGGCGCTTTCTTTGCCCCCATTCTTCTGAGTCTGATTCTGACTGCCATTTGTTTTTTCCTCCAAAAAATATTTTTATTTTTAGTTCGTCGGGAATTTGACCCGTCCCATGCCGGGCAGCTTCATGCCCCGCTTGCCCATGGACGAGAACTGCTTCATCATTTTTTTCATCTGCTCAAATTGACGCAGCAGTTTATTGACATCCTCCACCGTCTGTCCGCAACCCGCGGCAATACGGCGGCGTCGCGAGCCGTTGATGACGGACGGATTGAAGCGTTCGGCGGGGGTCATGGACAGGATGATGGCCTCGGTGTGCGCCATTTGCCGCTCATCCACGGTCATATCTTTCATCGCTCCCGCGCTCATGCCCGGGATCATGGACACCAGTTGTTCCAGGTTGCCCATCTTTTTGAGCTGCTTCATCTGGGTGAGGAAGTCGTCCAGCGTAAAGGACGCCTCCCGCATCTTCTGCTCCAGCTCGGCGGCCTGCTTCTGGTCATACGCCTGCTCCGCCTTTTCAATCAGGGATAGCACATCCCCCATCCCCAAAATGCGGGAGGCCATGCGGTCGGGGTGGAACAGCTCGATCATATCCAGCTTTTCGCCCGTGCCGATAAACTTGATGGGTTTGCCGGTGATATAGCGCACCGAGAGCGCCGCGCCGCCGCGGGTGTCGCCGTCCAGCTTGGTGAGCACCACGCCGGATATATCGAGCAGGTCATTGAAGGATTTTGCCACATTGACCGCGTCCTGACCGGTCATGGCGTCCACGGTCAGCAAAATTTCCGTGGGGTCGGTGAGCTTCTTGATCTTGTGCAGTTCCTCCATGAGCGCCTCGTCGATATGCAGTCGTCCCGCGGTATCAATGAAGACCATGTCGTACCCGTTCTTTTTGGCGTGCTCCACACCGGCCTTTGCAATGTCGGGCGGGGAGACCTTGTTGCCCATGGAGAAGACCGGAATGCCCGCGCTCTCCCCCACGATATGGAGCTGGTCAATGGCGGCGGGGCGGTAGACGTCGCAGGCGACCAACAGGGGCCGCTTGCCCTTCTTTTGATACATCGCGGCAATTTTACCGCAATGGGTGGTTTTGCCCGCTCCTTGCAGGCCCACCAGCATGACCACGGTGGGCGGTTTTGGGGAAATTTCCAGTTTGGGCGACTCGCCGCCCATCAATTTGATCAGTTCCTCATGAACGATTTTGACAATCTGCTGGGCGGGCAGCAAGCTCTCCAGCACCGCGCTGCCGACCGCCCGCTCGGTGACGGCGTTGACAAACTCCCGCACCACCTTGAAGTTGACATCGGCCTCGAGCAGTGCCAGTTTGACCTCGCGCATGCCCTCTCTGACATCCGCCTCGGTCAGCTTGCCTTTATTGCGAAAGCGCTTCAGCGCCCCCATTAATTTATCGGTTAAGCTCTGGAACAAGCAGTTCTCCTCCTTCGCTGGCTGACTGTTTCTGTAAAATGACCTGCAGGCAGAGCCTGACCTCCTCCGCCAGGGCGACCATACGCGGGTCCTGCGCCGCGCGGAGCTGGGGCAACAGGGTATGCAGGCGCTCGGCGGCAGAGCGCAGGGCGGTGAACTGCTGTGCCAGTCCGAGCCCGCGCTCCAGCATCAACAGCTCCTGCTCGCCACGCTTGACAAGGTGGCGGATCCCCTGTCGGGAAATCCCCTCGCGCTCCGCCATCTCGGACAGCGACAAGTCCTCCTCATAGTAGAGTTTGAGCATGGCACGGGTCCGCGGCGGCAACACCTCGCCGTAAAAATCGAGCAGGTACCCGATACGCAAATCTTTTTCGAACACACCCACACCGCCTTGCTTGATGTGTAAAGTAAATTACTTTACAAGTATACCACAGCACTTGCCGTTTGTCAATAGCTTTCAAAAAACAATCGGGACGCCTTGCGGGGGCGGTTTGGTTTCCGTTGCCTAAAACAGATTCTTTTTGCAAAATTCGCAAAAGGACTTGCTTTTATGCGAATGCTGTGCTAAAATATGTAATTGCATATGAAAGATGTAGCATGTACCTCGAAAAAAGTCTGAACGCATACCCCTCTCAGGTGCTGTAGGGTTTTTTTTCGTGAACAGTGACTGCAATTCAAATTTTTTGGAGGTATGTTATGGCTAACATTAAGTCGGCTAAGAAGCGTGTGCTGATTAACCGCAGCAAGGCTCTTCGGAACAAGGCGCTCAAGACCCGCTTGAAAACGATTGTGAAAAAGTTTGATACGGCGGTGGCATCAGGCGTGAAAGAGGACGCTGTTGCCGCCTACACGCTGGCCGTCAAGAGAATCGATCAGGCTGTCGGGCACGGCATTTTGCACAAGAATGCGGCCGCCCGCAAAAAGAGTCAGATCACCTTGAAGCTCAATCATATGGCGTGAATCCCCCCAGGGCTGCACCTTTCGGTGCAGTCTTTTTTTGTCGAAAAAGGGGTGGCAGGGGCGTCGCCTGTGGCAGTCTGTGACTTGTTGAATAGGATATAGTAAAACCATCTGTCCGCGAGCCGGCACGGCTTGCCGGACAAAAAGGAGTCATGGATGCTTGAGAAAAAAAGACGAGAGATCAAAAAGGCCACCAGGGCCATTGAACAGGCGGCGTCTGCCCTGGTCGGCACCCTGGAGCTCGGCACGACGCAAGGGTTGCTGGAGGAGGCGCGATATATCATTCACCAGGTGTTGATTGAGCAGGAATACATCCTTGACCAGTTGCAGAGCCCGGAGGCAGAGGAGTCGGGCAGGACGCTGGAGCTGGAGGAGGATATTGATACGTTGGAGGTCACCCTGAACGGGCTGGATGAGGTGATCGAGGAGTGGGGGACGGTCCTGCAAGGGCCGCTCAGCCGCGCCGAGCTGGAGTACTACCAACAGCAGCTGGAGGAGCTGGGGGAAGGGATCAGTTACTTTTGCTCCTGAAAGCCTGCGCCGCCCCGGCGCAGGCTTTCGCCATCCGACAGCCGCCCGCTGCTCACAAAAGCATGAAAAAACCGCCGCAACTTCCGGGAAGGAAGTGGCGGCGGTATGGTTTGCGGGTGGGTTTATGCCACTGCCCCAAAAGGGAGGGCACGAGCACCCGGCAGCCTTAGTTGGATACGAAGGGAAGCAGGGCTGCCTGACGCGCACGCTTGATCGCAAGGGTCAGCTCGCGCTGGTGTTTCGCACAAGTACCGGTCACGCGGCGGGGCAGAATTTTTGCGCGCTCGGAAATAAACTTTCTGAGACGGGGAATGTCCTTAAAGTTGATTTCAGCGATATGATCTGTGCAGAAAGCGCAAACTTTCTTTTTTCTGTGCATCATGGGGCGTGCAGGGCGTGCGGGACGCGGAGTCGCATTTCTGTCCATAAAACAGACACCAATCACCTTTCTGACTCACCAAGTCATAGCCTGTACACTGCCGTGAGTCAGGCAGTGCCGGGGACAAGCGGCGTGCCCATCAGAAGGGCAGGCTGTCGTCGTCGGGAATTTCCTCAAAATTAGCGGGGGAGTTTGAAATGGCCGGGGCGCCATAGGCACCGGGCGTGTACGTGCCGCCGCCGGTCGAGTCAGACTTGTTGTCTGAGAAGGTCACCTCGTCTGCGACCACCTCGGTGGCATAGCGCTTCTGCCCGTCTTTATCTGTCCAGTTTCGGTTCTGTAACCGACCGGAAACCAAAATGGGGCGGCCTTTTTTGAAATAGCGTGCGACAAATTCGGCGGTTTGGCGCCAGGCAACAATGTTGAAAAAATCTGTGGAAGGCTGTCCTTGATCTTCGCGAGAAGAGCGCCGATTGACAGCGATGGAAAAGTGGCATACGGAAATGCCGCTTTGCGTTTGCTTCAACTCGGGGTCGGCGGTTAAGTTGCCAACCAGAATCACCTTATTAAAACTTGCCATACTGTCGCCTCCTTGTGTGTGGCATCTGGGGGGAATTACTGGGCAGTCGTTTCTTCTGCTTCAGCTTCCGCAGGCATCGCCGCGGGGACTTCTTCCGCCTTCGCAGTCGCTGTCTTTCGAGTGATCATGACGCGCAGAATACCATCGGCAATCCGCATCTGACGCTCCAGCTCGCGAGGGAAAGAAGTTTCGCTCTTAAAGGAAACGTTCAGCAGATACCCGTCATTCACGTCCTGAATCGGGTAAGCCAGCCGACGTTTGCCCCACTCGTCTACCGTCACGTCAGTTGCGTTCTCGGCGATCAGAGTGTTGAACTTTTCTACGAGTGCGCGAATCGACTCCTCGGGCAAGGTCGCGTTCACTGCGTACAAAACTTCATAAGAACAAAGTTTTTTCTCCATACTGAAATACACCTCCTTATGGTCATATGGCCACTGCAAGTGGCAAGGAGCAGGGTTATTCATAAAACCCATACTAACGACTCATAGTACCACACAAAGCATGGCTTGTCAAGAGCGGAGACGGCTTTTTTGGAAATAAACTTGAAAATGCAAAATCTCAAAGTGAATCCCCCGGTGGAGTTTGCGGGGAGCATTCGGGGCGCAAAGATGAGAGAAAAAACAGGCCACCCTTGCCTTGACAGGGGCATTTTCGTGTAGTATAATGAAGCCGGAAAACCCCAAGGGGAAACATGGCAGGGCAGTGAAAGAGCACCAACCGCCTTTGCTGACAAAAATGAGAAACGGGAGTGGCGACATGTTGACACCTGACTTTTGGCGTACCAAGCAGACCGATGTGGCGGAGGCCCTGTCCCGGGTCAAAAAGGGCGAGGTCAAAAAGCTCTGCACCTCCGCGGGCGGCCGGGACGTGATGTATGTGAGCTACGGCGAAAAAGAGGACTTCGGCAGAACTGCCAACTATAACTCTGCCTGCGGCGCGCTCGATACCCGGTACTATGCAAATAAAGAGGGGAAGCGGCCGGTGGTGCTGCTGGTCGGTGGGATTCACGCCCAGGAGCTGGAGGGCACTGCCTCCATCATGAACCTCATCCGGCTACTCGAGACCGGCACCGACTATCAAAACCAGCCCTATGCCTTTTTCACCGAGCTGGTGGCGCAACAAAAGGCGCGTCTGATTCTGATCCCCATCTGCAACCCCGACGGCCGCGCCCGCCAACCGCTGGACTCCATGGTGGGGCAGACCGAGGAGCAAATGCACTACTACGGGCAGGGGACCTGGAAGGACGGCTCTCCCTGCAACTGGCCGGGCTGTAAAAGCGTTCACCCCATCAAGGATGCGGCGGACCATTTGGGCGCGTACTTCAACGACGACGGCGTCAACTTCATGCATGACAACTTCTTTTTGCCCATGGCGGAGGAGACCCGCGCCCTCATGCAGCTCGTCGACGACGAGGCACCCGACTTCACCTTGTTGCTGCACGGCTGTCCCCATGAGAGCGCCTACTTCCTGTACACCGAGTATGTCGCCCCCTTTGTCTACGAGGACCTGGAGAAGCTGTCATTCGCCATTAAGGATGCCTGTTTGGCGAAGGGACTGAAGTTCCGCGCCTATCCCTATGTGCCGAAAAAGGATCAAAAGGCGCCCTCGCGTTTCAACCTGGCCTCTGCCATCCACCACATTTGCGGCGGCATCGCGGCCACACTGGAATCAGGGCAGGGACTGGGCGAGTATGACGGGGGCAAGTTCAACGAGATCATCCAGCGCCACTATATCATTTTCGAGCAGATTTTGAGGTCTTGCGGCGTGGAGTGATGCCGTCAAGGCAAGGGGCAGCCCTCACCGGCTGCTCTTTTACCGTCAACCGTCAAGACAGCGCTGCCGCGGCGGCAGACCATCAAACAACAAAGGATGAATAATGAAAGTAGGAATTGTCGGGCTGCCCAATGTGGGCAAAAGTACCCTTTTTAACGCATTGACGAGCGCGGGCGCGCCGGCCGCCAACTACCCGTTTTGCACCATCGAGCCCAATGTGGGCATTGTCACCGTGCCGGACCCGCGGATGGATTTTCTTGCCTCCCTGTATCACCCGGAAAAATACACCCCTGCCTTTATCGAGTTTGTGGATATTGCGGGCTTGGTGCGGGGCGCGTCCAAGGGCGAGGGGCTGGGCAACCAGTTTTTGTCCCATATCCGGGAAGTGGACGCCGTGGTGCATGTGGTGCGCTGCTTTGAGGACGAGCATGTCATTCATGTCGACGGGGTGGCAGATGCCGTGCGTGATGTGGAGACCATTAACTTAGAGTTGATCCTGGCCGATCTGGATATGTTGGAGCGCCGCATAGACAGGACCGTCAAAGCCGCCCGCACCGACAAGTCCCTGCAGCAGGATGTCGAGCTGCTCGGGCGGGTCAAGGCGGCGCTGGAGGAGGGGCAGTGCGCCCGCACACTCTCCCTGAGTGCCGAGGAAGCCGAGCGGCTGGCGGACGCCCGCCTGCTGACCCTCAAACCCATCATCTATCTTGCCAATGTCTCCGAAGCGGAGGCGGCGGGCGGGTATGAGTCCAATGAAAATTACCGTAAGCTGCGCACGCTGGCCGAGCGGGAGGGGGCGGAGATCGTGGCGGTCTGTGCCCAGATTGAGGCCGAACTCTCCGAGCTGGAGGGGGAGGAAAAGGCAGTTTTTCTCGCCGATTTGGGCATTGCCGAGAGCGGGCTGGACAAGCTCATCAAGGCCGGCTATCGTCTCCTCGGCCTGATCAGTTTTCTGACCGCCGGTCCCAAGGAAGTCCGGGCGTGGACCATCCGGCAGGGCACCAAAGCCCCGGCGGCAGCCGGGAAGATCCACAGTGACTTTGAACGCGGGTTCATTCGCGCCGAGGTAGTCGCCTTTGACGACCTCGTGCATGCCGGCAACCTGCAAGCCGCCAAAGAAAAGGGACAGTACCGCTCCGAGGGCAAAGAGTATGTCATGGCGGACGGGGATGTGGTGCTGTTCCGCTTCAATGTGTAAAAACGGGCGGTGAAGCGCCCCCTGCGGTATGCGGATCAGGCTCGCACCGGATCAAAAATCCACTCAACCGTCTGTCCGGACGGCTTGTGAGTGGATTTTTGTTGTTTCTGAATTTGGCGGCGCGGACGGCTCCCGGTGCCGAGAGGTTCGCTACGGTTTTGCACGCACGACATAGCGGGTCGGGCGGTAGATGACGCTCACGCGCTCATCCTGTGCGCTGAGAAAGGGCTCGTAGGGCAGCACCTGTTTGTCCGCCAACAGGACGGTGTGCAGGGAGGGGAGGGGGACGGCAGGGGGCGGCGGTCCTGCCGCGCCCACCGCTCCGAAAATCACCACCTCCGCACCGGTGAGCAGAACTTGCCCCGGTACGGACCGGCCAAAGTCAAATCCGCGGCCGACATACACGAGCTCTGTCTGTCCGCATCGCACCAGTACCAAGCCGGGCTTGCCCGAGAGGATATGCAGTGTCGTGTCCCCCAGCGGAATGGCCTCGAAATCCTCATAGTAGACATACCGCACCCCTGCCGCCTCTGCCGCGGCGACCACCGACGCCGCCGCGAAGACGGCATCTGCGCTTTCCGGTATGGGCAGGTAAAGCTCGAACACCTTGCGGCCGGCAAAGAGCTTGGCTAGCATGGCGCCCGTGTTCATGCGGTAGTGGGTAAGGATATATCGCTCAATCTCGCAAACCCCGCTTTGCCTGACGGCGTCGGATGCCGCATACGCCGTCTGCTTGCTCCCGTCGCTCAAATCGAGCACATGCAGTCGCCCGTGTTCGTTCACCAACAGGAAAGAAGCCTCTTTTTCCTCATGATAAACCACGGCAGATTGCCCATGGCGCACCAGCGCGCGCACCCCCAGCGAGAGAGAGAGTGCCGCCAGGAGCACCATCCCGTACAGTGCCAGCCTCCTGTTGGGGAAACGGGGCAGGGAGACATACAAAAAGATCAGCACCAGCCCCGCAAACAACAGTCCCACCGTCTCGGGAAAATCAATTCGGATCAGAATCCCCGGCACCGACGCCAGCTCCCGGATCAGCCGCAGGATCAGCTCCCCGGACCATTGCCCCACCCATGCCGGCAACACGCCGAGGTAGGGTACGGGAGCCAAGAGCAACACCAGCAGGGCATCCAGCAGATACCACTGGACCAAGGGGGCCAGCAGGAGATTGGCCGGCAGGGAAAACAGGGAGAACTCACCGAACGCCACCGCCACCACCGGCAGAGTCAAACAGGCGGCAAAAGACGTGATGGCGAAAGGATAGAGCAAGAAGTAGCCAAACAGCTTTCCCCCCAGCCTTTTTGGCTTGGTAGGGAGCGGGAAGGCCATGGTCCCAATCAAAATGCCAAAGGCCGCCGCGGCGGACAGCCAAAAGCCCCAGTCATAAACGGCATACGGGGAGAGGAGGCAAATGAGGGTCGCCGCCACCAGCAGGGAGGTGAGAGAATCCGCCCGTTTGGCAAAGAGAAAGGATAAAATCAGTAGCAGCGACATGATGCCCGAGCGCAGGATGCTGAAAGAAAAGCCGGTGAGCGCCATGTAAAAAAGAACAAACAGGGCGGTGAGGATCAGCATGCCCCCCTTGGGCAGGCGCAAGCGGCGCAGCAGCAGGTGCAGTCCCATGGTCAGGGTGGTGAGGTGCAGTCCGCTGAGCGCCAGCATATGGCTGATGCCCAGCCGCCGAAACGAGAGCGGGGTTTGCCCGTCCAGCAGGTGCCGCTCGCCCAGCAGCAACGCGCTCATAAAGGCGCCGGCTTCTCCCTCTACGGCATCTGTCAGGACCGACGAGGCCCGTTGCCGCAGGGCAGTCAAGCGGTGTGTCAGGGTGTGTTGCTGTCCCGTCACGGAGAGGGACCCCTCTACCGTTGCCTGATAAAAATAACCCCGGGCGTAATAGTAGCTGCGCAACTCGTCACTTTGGTCAATCGGCTGCACCACGGCCTCTGCCGTGAACACATCACCGACCGCCATCCCGCCCGGTCCCTTCAAGTCAAACGCCGCCCTGACCCTGCACGGCGCCCCATCCGCCTCGGTGATGGTGCCGTATAGGTAGGTCAGGGCGGCGTTTTGGTAGGTGATCTCCTCTACCCGGACTGTGACGGACAGCAGGGCGCTCTCTTTCCCCAGACGGTTCATCTGTCTGTCAAGCCCCAGGTAGGACGAGAAGCACGCCACTGCCAGCGCAAACGAGCAGAGCAGATAGGACAGGCGCAGGGTGCCCCGTCTGCACCGCCGGAGCCATGCCGCCGCAAACAGCGCGGCAAAGAGGAGGCCGCCCGCCACTTTCACTGCCGCAGGCGCAAAAGCGCACAGGACTGTGGCAGCCAGAAAGGCAAGCAGCGCCACACAGAGCGGTCGTCTCTCCCATAAGTTCATGGCACATCCCCGTTTCCAGGATTTCTACATCATACGCCCTGCCTGCTCTTTTGCTTGGCGCAGGGAAGGGTTACTTTTCCGCGGAAGGGTCACGGGACAGCGCGGAGCGGATCGTCTCATAGTAGGCTTTGGCGGCCTGTTCGGTCTTGTTGTCGCCAAAGGTATAGTATTGTTTCCCGGACAAATCATCGGGCAGATACTGCTGCTTGACATAGTGCAGGGGGTAGTCATGGGGGTACTTGTACCCGCGAAAGAGGGGCGGGCTGAGGGGCTCGGGGACGGAGACCCCCAAGCCGGCCTGGGCGTCGCGCAGCGCCTTTTCATAGGCGGCTATCGCCGAGTTGGATTTGGGGGCGGTGGCAAGCGCCAGGGTGGCGGTGGCCAAGGGGATGGCTCCCTCCGGCAGTCCCAGGTCTTTGGCGCTTTCCACACAAGCGCGCGTCAGCACCGGTGCCAGCGGCCAGGCAAGGCCGACATCCTCGCTGGCAATGACCTGCAAGCGTCGGCAAGGCGAGAGCAGGTCGCCGCCTGCCAACAATTTCGAGAGATAAAAGATGGCAGCATCCGGGTCGGAACCCCGAATGGACTTTTGCAGACAGGAGAGCAGGTCGTAGTGCACCGTGTCGTTGCGGTCAAAGTGCCCCCCGACGGCGGGGGAGAGGCCCGCCACAGTTTCCTCGGTGATCTCCCCGTCCGCCACGTAGTAGGCGTTTTCACAAATGCCGATGGCGCGCCGCACATCTCCGCCCGCCCGCCGGGCGATACGGAGCAGGACCTCGTCGCTCGCGCCGACCTCCCGGGAAAACTCGTCGCGCAGGGTTTGCAGCGCTCGGCGCAGCAGGGGCACGCAGTCCTCGGGGGCAACCGGCTTGAATTCAAACACGGACGAACGGGAGAGCAGGGAGCTGTAAATGTAGAGGTAGGGGTTTTCGGTGGTGGAGGCGATCAGCGTCACCCGCCCGTCCTCCATATAGGACAGCAGCGACTGTTGTTGTTTGCGGTTGAAGTACTGGATTTCATCGAGGTAGAGCAGTACCCCGCCCGCGCCAAAAACATTGTCGGTGGAGGCGATGACTTCCTTCACATCCGACAGGGACGCGGTGGTGGCATTGAGCTGGTAGAGCGTCATATCCGACTGCGCGGCGACGATTTTCGCCACGGTGGTTTTTCCCGTGCCGGGCGGGCCGAAGAAGATCATGTTGCCGGTGCGGCCGAGCGCCAGCATTTTTCGGATCATGCCGTTCGGGCCTACCAGATGCGGCTGTCCCACCACCTCGTCAAGGGTGGAAGGCCGGATTTTGTCAGCCAATGGTTGGTTCATGCGGATACCTCGTTGCTCTCTTGTTGGGTTGTCCTTGGTGGCGAGTGCGGGGGCGTGTTATGAAATGGTGGATTGTCGGAAGGCAAACAGCCGTTTGACCTGCCGCAACAAATCGATGTGCCCGGGCAGGGACAGGGACGGGTCCTCCCTTATGAGCTGTGCCGCGGCCGCAAAGGCCTGGGAAAACAGCTCTGTATCCTGGCAATTATGCGCCAGGCGCAGGGAGAGCCCGCCGCTTTGCCGCATGGTGCTGTCCGAGGCGGACGCCAAAAAGTCGCCGGGCCCGCGGATCGCCAAATCCCGCTCGGCGATCTCATACCCGTCATAGGTGGACTGCATCACCGCCAGCCGTGCCCGTGAGCGTTCGTTTTGCGTGTCGGAGACCAGCACGCAGTAGGATTTGCGCTGTCCGCGCCCCACGCGCCCGCGCAACTGGTGCAGCTGGGACAGGCCGAACCGCTCAGCATTCTCCACAATCATCAACGTGGCATTCGGCACATTGACCCCCACCTCAATCACCGTGGTAGAGACCAAGATGGGCACCGCTCCGCTGACAAACGCCTGCATCGCCGCCTCTTTTTCGGCGGCCTTCATTTTGCCGTGGAGCAGCTCAACGCGAAACTCGGGAAATACCTGTTCGCGGAGATGCTCGGCATACCTCACCGCACTTTTCAGCGGCAGGCGTTCCTCCTCGGCGGCGGCAGAGGCAAAGTCCTGCAGCGGGATGGACTCCTCGTCCTCCTCCTCTGTTTTTCTGTCCTCGATGGAGGGGCAGACGATATAGACCTGTCCGCCCGCCCGAACCTGCTTGCCGATAAAGGCGTGCAGGCGCTCCCGGTAGGACTCGTTCACCAAAAAGGTGTCTACCCGACTTCTGCCCGGCGGCATCTGGTCAATGTGAGAGACAGCCAAGTCGCCGTACAGGGCAAGCGCCATGGTGCGCGGGATAGGCGTGGCGCTCATGACCAAGAGGTGAGAGGCATCGCACTTGCCCGTGAGGGCGGCGCGTTGCAACACGCCGAACCGATGCTGTTCATCGGTGACGGTCACGCCCAGCCGGTCAAACACGACCTTATCGCTGAGCAGCGCATGGGTGCCGATGATAACCTGTATCGGCTCTCCTTCGCCCTGCAAAGAGGCATAAATCGCGCGTTTTTCCTTGGCAGAAGTGGAACCGGTCAGAAGCTTCACCCGTATGCCCAGCCCCTCAAACAGGGCGGATAAATCCTGAAAATGCTGCCGTGCCAAAATTTCGGTGGGCACCATCAGAGCGCCTTGCAGGCAGCTCTGCACGGCAATATAGAGGGCGATGGCGGCGCAGACGGTCTTACCGCTGCCCACATCCCCGATGAGGATGCGGCGCATCCCGGCGTTCATGCCGTCGCGCTCCCGTGCGGTCATGTCTTTATATAGCTCATTGACCGACCGCTTTTGCGCCTCGGTTAGTTCATAGGGCAGTCTTTCCAAGAGCGGCCGGAGGGAGCAGGGCGCGCATGCCGGCGCGCGGGTGCGGCTCTGCATCTGCTTGGTCATGGCAATGCCCAGCGCAAAGGTGAAGATTTCATCAAACATCAGCCGGCGCAGGGCGCGTCCGAGAGAGGCACTGTCTGTGGGGGCGTGGATGTCCCGCAGGGCGACCGACAGGGCGGGGAGCCGGTATGCCAGCCGGACCGACTCGGGCAGGTGGTCGGAGAGGGAGGGGAGTACCGCACCCAGCGCCGCGTTTACTAAGGACGCCAGCACCTTTTGGGACAGTCCCTCGGTCAGGGGGTACAGGGAGACATAGTCGGGTAGCGCCTGATTGGGCAGCACCGCCTCAAACTGCGGGGAGGCGAGCTGGTAGCCCCGGTTCTTGTGGCTCAGCACTCCCCAGAAGCGAAAGACACCGCCCACATGGAAAATGTCCTTCACATAGTCGCGGTTGAAGAACACCACCTCGACCGTGCCGGAGCTGTCCCCCGCCCGAAAGGTACAGAGGCGGAGGCCGGTTTTCGTGGGGGCACTGCGCGGTTCGGTCATCACAGTCAGCACAAAGGCGGCCCGCTGGCCGTCCATCCCCTCCGCCAGAGGCTTGACCAGGCCGCGGTGCTCATACGCACGGGGGAAGTGGTACAGCAGGTCCCGGACCGTATGAATGCCCAGGCGCGCCAGTGCCGCCGCGCGCGCCGTCCCGATGCCGCCCAGGCTTTTGATCGAACTGTTCAGAGTCACTTGTCGCATGGTCCCCCTCCTGTCTGTTCCAATACACCCATTTTACACCACAAATGACGCCAATGCAAGCCCCATTCGGCAATTCCGCCCCCTGCCAAGAAACTTTTGGGGGGAGCTTTACATTCTTGATGTTTTGTGGTATAATAATTTTTGATTATTTTTCCGTTGCCGACAGGCATCAAGAAAAAGGAGGATTGCGTGTTGCCGCGCAACAATTGATGAAAGACAAACAAACCGCGATGAAGACGGGCATGCATCGCATTGCCACACTTAAAGACCTGATGGTTTACCTGCTTATCGGCTGGGGGGCGGTAGCCCTTCTGGCCATTTGGTACGCGTTCATTCCGGTCGGTAAGTGGATAGCCGTCACCGTGTTGCCCGCTTTATATGTTTTTGCTGTGGTCTGGTTTACCGTGTACCGACTGCGGCGCGAACGCGCCACTCCGGACCACTCGCTCAGCCAGTTGCTGGTCAGCCCGCTGGGCACATGGGTCGCCCGACTCGACAGCCCGTTGCTGATTTGCGATCAAAAGGGCATTTTGGTATGGTACAACGACAAGGCCGTGCAGACCATCGGAGCCGACAAGATAGAGCAGGGGACGGATATCACCCCGCTATTGCCGCTGCACGACCCGCAGAAACGGGTCACCCTCGGGGAGGGGAGCTTTTCGGTGAGTGCCCTGCCGGTGGATTCGGGTGAGCGTGGGTATCTTTTCCTGACCCTGCACGACCATACCGAGCTGAAGCTCGCCAACCAAAAGTACTATGACGACCGGGCGGCGGTCGGGTTCATCTCGATTGACAACGTGCAGGAGGTGAACCAGTACGCGCAGGATAAGACCAACGATGCCATTTTGGAAGTGGATAACAAGCTCAAGAAGTGGGCGATCAAAACCAATGCCATCCTGCGTCAGTATGACAATGACAAGTACATCATGCTCTTAGAGACCAAGCATGTCACCGCCTGCATGGAGGACCGGTTTTCCATTTTGGACGAGATCCGCTCCACCCGTGTGGGGGACGGCATTTCCATGACCGTTTCCATGGGGATTGCCCGCGTGGGCGGTTCGCTGGCGGAACGCGAGCGGGCAGCCATGATGGCGCACGAGCTGGCCATGCAGCGCGGCGGGGACCAGGTGGTCTACAAGACCGATGACGGCCTTGAGTTTTACGGCGGCCGTACCCGTTCGGTGTATAAGCGTACCAATGTGAAGGCGCGGGTGTTCGCCACCCAGCTCTGTGCCGAGATTGCCCGCGCCGGGCATGTGCTCATCATGGGGCACCGCTGGGCAGACCATGACTCGTTCGGCGCCTCGATCGGGATGGCCAAGTTTGCGCGGATGTGCGGGACCAAGGTGAACATTGTGCTGAACAAGAAGGATCAGAATATCACCGAATCCCTCAAGATGGCGCTGGCCATGGACGAGTACAAGGATATCTTTATCAAGGACTCCAAGGCGGCTTCCCTTGTTACCAAGGACACCTTGCTGCTCATTGTGGATGTCAACAACTTTGAACACCTGGAGGCCCCCGAGCTGGTACCGTTGGCTGGGTCGGTGGTGGTGATTGACCACCATATCCAACCCGCCGAGCTGCCCTCCGTCGTCAAGCTGGCGCACATTGACCCCTCCGCCTCCTCGGCCTCCGAGCTGGTCACCGAGTTTTTGGAGTTTGGGCTGAATGTCAGGGGGTTGCGCAAAGAGGAGGCAGAGCTGCTGTATGCCGGTATCATCTTAGACACCAAGCAGTTTTCGCGCAATACCGGCCCCCGTACTTTCGCCGCCGCCCAGTTTTTGCGTGGGCAGGGAGCGGGTTCTGCGGAGGCGATTGATCTCTACCGCTCGGAGCTTGACGACCTCACCAAAGAGGCGCGCTTCTTTGGCAATGTCATCCTCTACCGGGACCATATCGCCATCGCGTACTGCCAGGACAATACCGACGCCACCTATCGGGTGATTGCCGCCAAGGCCGCCGATAAACTGCTGGATGTCAAGCAGGTGGACGCTTCCTTTGCGCTGGTGAGTATCGAGGATACCATCCATATTTCCGCCCGCTCGAGTGGCAAAATCAATGTGCAGCTCATTTTAGAGGGGCTGCGGGGCGGGGGGCACTTTGACGCGGCAGGCGCGCAACTGCCCGCCATGCCCATGAAGGACGCCGTCGCCCTTCTCAAAGACGGGATTGACAAATATATCGATCAACGCGAGTAAAAGATCTCTCGCAAGCAGTGTATACACCATGCCATGGAACGGAGGAGTCAGACATGAAAGTCATTCTTGTAACCGATGTCAAGGGACAGGGCAAAAAGGACCAGATGATAGAGGTATCGGAAGGGTATGCCCGGAACTTTTTGTTGCCCAAGAAGCTGGCCATTGTGGCCGATACCAAAGCCATCAATGAGATGAAACGCAGGCAGGAATCCAAGCAGTTCAAACTGGAGGAAGAGCGCGCCGCCGCCGCCGCGCTCGCCGCGCAGATAGAGGCCGCAGAGGTCACGGTATACGCCAATCCGGGCGCGGACGGCAAGCTGTATGGCGCCGTGACCACCAAGGACATTGCCGAGGCGATGGAGTGCCAACACAAGCTCGTCGTGGACAAGCGGAAAATCACCATCGACACCCCCATCAAGGCGCTTGGGCGTTATGAACTAAAAATCAAGCTGTACGAGGAAGTCAGCGCCACCCTTCATGTGACGGTGGCGAAACAAGCGTAAGCACCCGCGGCAAGCGCAAAATTGAAACAAGACGGAGAAAAACCATGGATGGCGACTTCACAAGAAAACTGCCAATGTCAGTTGAGGCGGAGCAGGCGGTGCTCGGGTCGATTCTGATCAAGCCCGCCGAGTGTTTTGAAGCACTGGCGGGGATGCTTTCGCCCGATGATTTTGCTGTGGAAGAACACCGGCTCATTTACGCGGCGATGCAAGAGATGTTTTTGCTGAGCAAAAAGATTGATGTGGTGACGCTGATCCATACGCTGGTCCAGGAGGGCGTGCGGGACGAGGCGGGCGGCACGCAATACATCGCGCATATCGCCGAGATTGTGCCCAGCGCCGCCAATGTCAAGGACTACGCGCAAATTGTGCATGAAAAGTCCCTGTTGCGGAAGCTAATCGGGATTTGTGACGAGGTGTCCGCCGCCGCTTACTCGGAGCAGGGAAGTGCCGTCCAGCTGCTGGATCGTGCCGAGCAACTGTTTTTTGACCTGTCGGAAAAGCGGGGGAGCGGAAACCTTCGCCATATCAAAGAGATCATTGGCGGCGTGTATCAAAACATCGTCAAGCTGTCCGAGAACAAGTCGGATCTGACCGGCATCAGGACCGGCTTTTCGGGGCTGGACAGGGTGCTGGTGCAAATGTCCAAGGGCGACCTGCTCCTCATCGGCGCCCGCCCCGGCATGGGGAAAACCAGCTTTGCCACCAATATCGCCGTCAACGCCGCCAAAGCCACCCGCAAGAATGTGTGTATCTTTTCCATCGAAATGTCCTGTGACCAGATTGTGACCCGTATGTTGTCCAGCGAGGCGCTGGTAGACAGCTATGCGCTGCGCAGCGGGGAGATCAAGGCAAATGACTGGGAGCGGCTCGCAGAGGCAGCCAGCCAGTTGGCGGGGTGCGAGATTTATGTGGACGATACCTCCAGCATCACGGTCATGGATATGAAGTCCAAGCTGCGGCGGGTCAAGAACTTAGGGCTGGTCGTGGTGGACTATCTGCAGCTCATGCAGAGCAGCAGGCGGATTGAAAACCGCGTGCAGGAGGTCTCGGACATCTCACGAAACCTCAAAATCATGGCCAAAGAGCTGGGGGTCCCCATCATTTGCTGTGCCCAGCTCTCCCGCGGTCCCGAGGGGAGAACCTCGAAAAAGCCTATGTTGTCCGACCTGCGTGATTCGGGCGCCATTGAGCAGGATGCCGACGTCGTGATGTTTTTGTATCGGGACGAATACTATAAAGAAACCACCGGGGACAACTCGGAGATGGAAGCCAACACAGCCGAGGTCATTGTCGCCAAAAACCGCCACGGCTCCACCGGCAACATCAAAATGGGATGGATCGGGCAGTTCACCAAGTTCAGAACCCTGGACGAGGCTTCCCACTGAGCGCCATGACAAACCTCACCAAGCAAAAGGCCTACCAAGCGCTCTCCCGTGCCCTTGACACATGGGGGATCACCCGGGACAACTGCCGCGGCATGCTGGTCGCCCTGTCGGGCGGTGCCGACTCGGTGCTGCTGTTGCACTGCCTCAAACACCTGTCCCACTCCCTGCACTTTGTCGTGCAGGCGGTGCATGTCAACCACATGATTCGAGAGAGTGCCACCCGTGACGAGGAGTTCTGCCGCGATTTATGTGCCAAAGAAAGCATCAAGCTCCATGTGTTTCGGGAAAATGTCCTCTCCCTTGCCGCCCGGCAGAAGCGCGGGGTGGAAGAAGTGGCGCGCGATGTGCGGTATGGTCTCTTTGAGGAGCTGTTGCGCACAAACCCTACGCTACAATATGTCGCGACCGCCCACCATGCCGCCGACCAGGCCGAGACCGTGCTACAAAACCTGGTGCGCGGCAGCGGGCTGCGCGGTCTTTGCGGCATCCCGCCGCAGAGGGGGCAGATCATTCGCCCCCTGCTCGGTGTCCCAAAGGCCGATATATTGGCCGCCGTGCAGTCCCTGGGACTTGCCTATGTGGAGGACGAGACCAACGCGGACCTGTCCTACCGCCGCAACTATCTGCGCCACGAGGTATTGCCTCGTTTGCAACAACTGAATCCACGCCTGGAGTCTGGGCTGTCGGTGATGTGCCGGCATCTGTCGGAGGACCTGGCCTATATTGAGTCCCAGGCCGCGGCGTATGTGCAGGCACACGCCCTGACGACTTTCATGGCGAGGGCAGAGCTGGCCGCCCTCCCGCCCGCCCTCGCCCTGCGCGTTCTGGGGCACCTGTATCGGAGCGGCGGCGGGACCCGGATGCCCGAGGAGGTGCATCTGTCCACCCTGCTTCGTTTGAACGGACAGGAGCGCGCGCCCTTTCGGCTGGCCTTTCCCGGCGGCATAGAAGCTTATGGGGATCAGACCCGCCTCTGTTTTCGCCCGCAGCAGCCGAGGGAAAAGAAGCGTTACGCCACCCAGCCGGTGTGCATGGGGGAGAACCGACTGGCCGATAGGGATGCGGTGCTGGTGCTCACAGAAGAAAAGACACCGTATTTTCATGAAAAAAGTGCAAATATTTACAAACTCGCTAAATATGCCGACTTAAGTTCTGCTACAATAGAAGGGCCCCTGTATGTCAGGCAGAGAAAAGACGGGGATGCCTACCGATACGGCGGCATCACACGCAAGGTCAAGACCCTCTTTTCCGACAGGAAGCTCAGCCGGGACGAGCGAGACCGTCTGCCGCTTTTGTGCGACGACCGAGGCATCCTGTGGATTCCGGGATTCGGGGTGCGCGAGGACCCGCAAAACGGGGAAAAAAGAGCCCTGCATGTATATTATGGCTGGGGCGGAGGAGACAATGAATAAGGATATCGCAAAGATTCTGATCAGTGAAAAAGAGGTTGCTAAAATCGTCCGACGCATGGCGGCAGAAATAGACCGTGACTATGCACTCCCCGGCAAAAGGCTGCTTTTGCTCGGTATTCTGAAGGGCTCGGTCGTTTTCATGGGAGACCTGATGAAACGGTTGCAGACCCCCTTGGAAATTGATTTTATGAAGGTATCCTCGTATGGGAGCGGGACCAAAAGCACAGGCAACATCAACATTCATCTGGATCTTCAGAAAAAGGATATTGACGCCTGTGACATCCTCATTGTGGAGGACATTGTGGACAGCGGCCGCACGCTTTCCTACCTGGTCAATTACCTGACCCTCAAGGGCGCGCGCAGTGTCCGCACCTGCACCTTACTGGATAAACCCGTGCGCCGGGAGGTGGAGTTCACCCCCGACTATGTGGGCATTCAAATTCCCGATGAGTTTGTGGTGGGATACGGTTTGGATTTCAATGAAAAATACCGGACACTGCCGTATATCGGCGTGCTCGCACCGCAAGCGCAAAACGTCTCGTCAATTTCCTGAATGCCCCGCAGGTTCTGCCCCCACCGCTCCGCCCGCAGAACCCCACTTCAGAATATGAAAGGTCTCTTGCATGAAAGCGAATTTTAAGAACATCATTTTTTTCCTCTTGCTGGTCGTCGTCTTCATTGTGGCCGCCATGTCTTTGTCCGACATGATGCCCAAGGAGGAGGAGTTCACTTACAGCGACCTTGAAAACCTGTTTGACTATGGACTGGTCAAGAGTTTTGTGCTGGATACGGAAAACTACCTCACCATCGTCTCCTATGTCCCCGTCACAGAGAACGGACAGATTGTATTTGACTACTTATATGAGGACGAGGCAGAAACCGTTATCAAAATGTATCAAGACGGCACGCCCGTCAAGGTTGCCCGTCGGGAGATGGAGGACGGCAAAGCCAAGACCAAAACCAGCCAGTACCGCATCTCCTGGGAGTTTCAGATCGATAAAATCAGTGAACGTGCCAGCGAGCAGAACGCGCTGGGGCTGATTGAGAAATATAATATCGAAGAACCCAAGGATACCCCGTGGTTCCTCGTCTACCTGCCCTATATCATTGTCTTTGGCGCCATCATCGCCTTCTATGTTTACATGATTCGCCAGACAACCGGCAGGGGCGGCGGGCGCATGAACAGCTTTTCCCGCGCCAAAACCAAACTGGGCTCCAATGAAAAGAACCCCATTAAGTTCCGTGATGTTGCCGGCGCCGACGAGGAAAAGGAAGAGTTGCAGGAAGTCGTGGAGTTTCTGAGAAACCCGCAGAAGTTTGTCCGGCTGGGCGCCCGCATTCCCCGCGGTGTGTTGCTGGTCGGCCCTCCGGGTACCGGCAAGACCCTGCTTGCCAAGGCCGTGGCAGGCGAGGCAGGCGTCCCCTTCTACTCCATCTCGGGCTCCGACTTTGTGGAAATGTATGTCGGTGTCGGTGCCTCCCGGGTGCGCGACCTGTTTGAAACAGCCCGCCGCAACCCCGCCAGCATCATTTTCATTGACGAGATAGACGCTGTCGGCCGCCACAGAGGCGCTGGACTGGGCGGCGGTCACGATGAAAGGGAGCAGACCCTCAACCAGTTGCTGGTGGAGATGGACGGCTTTGGCAACCAGGAAGGTGTCATTGTCATGGCAGCCACCAACCGCCCCGATATTTTGGACCCCGCGCTCTTGCGCCCCGGCCGTTTTGACCGCCAGATCACTGTCAACTACCCTGACCTGCGCGGCAGGGAGGAGATACTGCGCGTGCACGTCCGCAACAAGCCGCTGCAGCGGGATGTGGACCTGCACAAGATTGCCCAGACCACTGTCGGCTTTACCGGCGCCGACCTTGCTAACCTGCTCAACGAGGCCGCGTTGCTCGCCGCCCGTCGGGGCAAGAGCCTGATCGGGATGCAGGAGATCGAGGAAGCCACGCTGAAGGTCATCGTGGGGACCGATAAAAAGAAAACCGGCCGTACCGTCGAGGACACCCGCCTCACGGCCTATCACGAGGCAGGTCACGCCGTGGTGGCACACAACCTGCCGGGGCAGGACCCGGTCACCCGGATCTCGATCATCCCCACCAGCAAGGGGGCGGGCGGCTACACCCTGACCCCGCCGGTCAAGGACCAGGCATACGAGCTGAAAAAGCACATGGAAGCGGATATCGCCGTTTCGCTGGGCGGCAGAGTGGCCGAGCAGCTGGTCTTTCATGACTACTCAGGCGGGGCGTCCAGTGATATCAAGATGGCAACCCGCGTGGCGCGCCGGATGATCACCGTCTACGGCATGAGCGATGAGCTGGGCACTGTGTGCCTGGCGGGCGAGCACAGCGGGGACGAGATCTTCTTGGGCAGGGATTTCTCCGCCGGGCAGAGCTACTCACAGGAGACCGCCGCCAAAATCGACCGGGAAATCAAGCGCATCATTGACGACGCTTTCCAAGTCGCCCAAAATATTCTGCAGGCTAACCTCGACAAACTGCACCGTGTGGCAGAGTTCCTGCTCCAGTACGAGGTCATGGACGAGGCGCAGTTTAAGGCGCTCATGGACGAGAATGCCACCATTGAAGAGCTGGCGGCCATGATCAAGCAACGGGAAGACAAGAACCGCCGCGAAAACGAGCAGGCAGAAAAAGAGCGCACCGAAAAGGAACGGGAAGAGGCGGAAAAGCAACGGGACACCTACCAAACCGACCCCCTCAAAGATTTCCTGGGCGAGCAGAACCCGCCCGACGACAAGCGTTGACCTATCAGCGGGAAAAGAGCCTTTGCCGTCGTGTGCTCAGGTAGCCGCGGCGGCGTGAGGATGCCCCGGGAAAGGCAAAAAAAGAAGTCGCTTCATCCGAGCGGAGAAGCGGCTTCTTTTTTGATGAATGGGTGTGCGTCAAGGACGGCACCGAGAAGGTGTGTCTATCGGAGCCCCCTCCGCATCCAAGGCAGGGAAGTGCCCCTACGGAGAGGCGTCTGCCTCTCCGTAGGGGCACTGTCAGTTACACACTGTGCACGCCTGCCTTTGCGTCGGCGGCGGGGTCCAGGCGGTACTTCTTTTGGTTGCGCTGCTCAAAGAATTTGAGGGCGACCTGCTCAAAGAGGGCGTAGGACAACAGGTCCTCCTCCTGTTCGGCATAGGGTGCGACCGCCTTTTTCAGGTTTTCCATTTCGGGCGGGATGTCGTCGGCAGGGCGGTGGTCAATGACCGGTGCGTCTCCGATGATGCTCCGGCGGAACTCGTCGGAAATGGGGGCGGGGCACTTGCCGTACTCACCGCGCACGAGAGCCTTGAATTCCTTGGTGGTGGCGGCATAGCGCTTGCCGCTCAGCACGTTGTTGACGGCTTGTGTGCCCACAATTTGCGAGGTGGGGGTCACCAGCGGGGGATACCCGGCGTCTGCCCGCACACGCGGCACCTCTGCCAACACCTCACCCAGCTTATCTGACGCGCCCGCCATTTTCAGTTGAGAGACCAGGTTTGAGAGCATCCCGCCCGGCACCTGGTAAATCAGGGCATTCACGTCCACTTTCAGCACCTTCGAGTCAATCAGCCCGCTTTGCAGGTACTCGTCCCGAATGGCGGAGAAGTACCGGTTGACCTCGTCCAGCACGGTCAAATCCAGCCCCGTATCGTACTGGGTGTCTTGCAGTGCGGCGACCAGGGCTTCCGTGGGCGGCTGGGAGGTGCCCATGGCCATGGGGGAAATGGCGGTATCTACCACGTCCACGCCCGCCTCAATGGCCTTGAGCAGGGTCATGGATGCCAGCCCGGAGGTATAGTGGGTGTGAAGCTGGATGGGAATTTTCACGGTTTCCTTGAGGATTTTGACCAGTTCATAGGCATCGTAGGGCTTGAGCAGGCCCGCCATGTCCTTGATGCAGATGGAGTTTGCCCCCATCTCCTCCAGTTGCTTGGCATACGCGGCAAAGGAGCGGTTGTTGTGCACGGGGGAGGTGGTGTAGGAGATGGCAGCCTGGACATGCCCGCCCTCCCTGATGGTCGCCTTGATGGCGGTGACCAGGTTGCGCGCATCATTGAGCGCGTCGAAAATACGAATGATGTCAATGCCGTTGGCAATTGACTTCTGCACAAAGTATGCCACCACATCATCCGCATAATGGCGGTATCCCAAAATGTTTTGCCCGCGAAAGAGCATCTGCAGCTTGGTATTTTTCACATGAGAGCGAATGACGCGCAGCCGCTCCCAGGGATCCTCGCCCAAAAACCGCAGGCAGGTATCAAAGGTGGCACCCCCCCACGCTTCCAGCGAGTGGTAGCCGACACGGTCCAGCTTCTCCAGCACCGGTATCATCTGCTCGGTGGTCATTCTGGTGGCAGCCAGCGACTGGTGGGAGTCCCGCAAAACCGTTTCGGTGACTAAGACTTTTGACATATTCCTCTACCTTTCCGCTCTTCAGTTGGCAGGCCGTATGAAGGCAAGCGTCTGACCTGTCTTGACACCATCGCCCTTGCCGACGGCAATGCCGTTGATCACGCCGTCCGCCGGGGCGGTAATGTCGTTTTCCATCTTCATGGCTTCCAGCACAAACAGGACATCGCCTTTTTTGACCGCCTGTCCCTCGGTAACATGGACGGCGAGCAGGGTGCCGGGCATCGGCGCCTTGAGTTCCTGACCGCTACCCTGTGCGGCAGGTGCCGCCGGTGCGGGTGCTGCCGGAGCTGGAACGGGTGTTGCTGCCGGTGCCGGGGTGGCGGGTGCGACGGGCGCAACAGGCGCAGCGGGCGTAGCGGGCGCGCCTGCCGCTACTTCCTCCACCTGCACGCGGTAGGTGTTGCCGTTGACGGTGATGTTGTATTGTTTCATGATCAGTTCCTTTTCTTTGTTTATTTCACACGGCTGTAAGAGACGACGCGGAAGCGAAGCCCGGGCTGTTCACACTCAGCCGCGGCAATGGCGGCGGCGATGACGGCGATGAGTTCTTCTTCACCGGCCGGCGTCACAGACGCCGAGGGAGCCGCAGGGGCACTCGTTTGCGGCGGCAGGGGTACCCCGGCGGGGGAGGCGGGCTTTTTGTCTCTCTGAAAATGTTGAAAGATTTGTATCAGTTGGTTGAGCACAATCACCGCGGCAGCGACGATCAGCCAGATATGCCAACTTTCCGCTACTGCCGCACTCACGGCAAACTGTTGTAACAAAACACTGCTCACGGCCGCCACCTATAAGGGCAGGACGCTGTGTCGGCGCGCCCGTGCCTCGCCCTTCTGTGCCAGCATGAGCAGCGCGGAGCAGATGCGCGCGCGCAGCTCGGGCAGGGCAAGAATGTCGTCCACCTCGCCGCAGGAGGCAGCCGCCAGTGCGGAGGAGGGACCTTGCCGCCATTCATCCTGCAGCGCCTCTCGGCTATGGGTGGGGGTGATACGGGACTCCCACGCAAAGGCGACCGCCGACTCCGCCGGCAGCACCCCGATCTCGGCCGTATCCAGCACATAGGACAGGTCGGCACCCACCGCCTTGGAACCCAGCAGAATATACGCACAGCCGATGGCATGTCCCACCACCACGCTGATGGTCGGCACCGAAGCCGAGGCATAGGCGGCCGCCAGCCGTGCCAGCGCAGCGGAAAAGTTCGGCTGCGTGTCCAGTGCCGCGCCCATGGAGTCCACCAGCGTCAGCACCGGGATGGAGAAAGCGTCGCAAAAACTGACGAACCGCGCGATTTTCCGCGCCGCCGCCGCATCAATTCTGCCCTCATCCACAGAGGCATCGGTGCCCACCACGCCACAGCGCACCCCGCCGATATAGGACAGGGCCGTGACGGCGGAGGAGGCGTCACGATACAGTTCCATGAGCTGTCCGTTGTCCGCGATATTCGACACCAGCGCGCGCATCCCGCCCGACAGGGCGGCGGTGGTGAGGCGGTGGACACTGTCGGTGCAGGGCTTCACCGCGATGGCGTGCGCCCCTCCGGAAGGCAGGTACGACAGCAGGGAACGGACAAAGGAGAGCGCCTCGGACTCGTCCCCCGAAAAGGCCACGGTCTCGTTGTCGCTCACCCCGGTGAACAGGGGAGCTTGCACATAGAGTTGTGCATCTTTGGTAGTGACTGTCAGGTCAAACAGAGCGGCAATACTCGCCAAAGTGCCGGTACAGGTGCCGCTGACCAGTGCGATTTGCGGGATCGCACCCGAGGCGGCAGTGACGGCCCTGATGATTTTACCGTATGCCGAGAGCGTGGACGCGCCCTCGAACACATCCGCGCCGCGGCTGTTCAAAATCCCCACCACCGGCGCACCGTTGGCGAGCGCCAGCTCATAGAGCGCGGTAATTTTTTTCGCATGGTTATCGTCCACTGCGCCCCCCATCCGGGAGAGGTCCTGTACGAATGCGTACACCAGCGCGCCGTGGACAGCGCCATAGCCGGTAATGACCCCCTCCAGCTCCTCCGCGCGGGTGGCGGTAGAGCCGGCGTAACGGTTGCGCTTGGTGTAGGCGCCCGTTTCAATGAAGGTTTTCTCATCAAACAACCGATCAAGCAACGCCGTCGCATCCGAGCCGACGGCATGAAACGCCTGCCGAATCTCGTCCGCAGTGGGGCGCACCCCGTCCGCGGGCGAGGCGTTTTGTGTGGTAGATGAATCCAAGGCAGATACCCGATTTGCGGGCAAAAGAGCTTGCCGCGCAAAGTTTCCTTTCCTGATGTGCGGTGCGCCGTGCGGGCACACCGGCCGTTTTAAACGTCAAACGGACGGTCAGACACAAGGCCGGACAGACCGGTAGGGCACCGGACGGCCAAAATAACCTATGGTACCATACATCACTACTATATCATATTTGTTGACAGCAGTCAATAGAAAGAGGAAGGAAAAATTGCCGTCCGTAAAGTTGCAGGGAAAGGCAAAGACAACAAAAATCCCCCTCGCCGCCAAAGGGGGAGCGAGGGGAAGGAAAAGCTTCTGCCCTGCTTTAAGACTTGAAAGCGGACAGCAATGCCATTCTTTTGGTGGCATATTTATAGGCATCCTCAAAGTCCCGCAGGGATTTGGCGCAGGTTTCCATATCGGTGTAGACCCGAAAGAGCACATAGGCACTGATGGCTTGGTCGGTCTTGTGTTCCTCAATCCCCGAAAGCAGCTCATAGGCTTGCGGCAGGCGGTTGTCCTGCAGGAGCTTTTTGGCCTTCATATGGGTGGCGTAGGCGGGGTTTTCATATTGGTACTGTACATCGTCCGACAGGTAGTGCCAGAGCTCCTCATGAATGGCCGCCTTGCGGTGGCCGCAATAGAGGGACTCCTGAAACTCCAGGCGGGGGGACTGGGGATTGGCGGCAATCGCTCGCAGAATCTCCGCCCGCGCCAGCAAATGCCGGGTCTCATACACCGTCTTTGCGGCAAACGCCTTGACTGCCGCGAGCAGGGGGGCCGCCGGCGACATGGAGCCGTTGTTGATGACGAGGGCGGCCTGTGCCAGCGAGGCCTCACAGCGCAGCAGTGCCGTTTCATCGTCGTCCCAGTCTCCTAAATGCACCTCCGCCAGCTGCAGGCAGTCCTGGTACTCTCCTGCCGCAAAGAGCTTTTTGACGGCGGGGAAGTGACGCTGTTTCCGGTACGCCCCGAGGTCCACATCATCCGAAACCAGGTAGTCAATGGGGACATCCAGCCGCTCCGCCAAATAGAGCAGGGTAGAGAGCGACGGGGTCGCCAGACCGCTTTCAATCTGGCTGAGCATGTTGCGCGTGATCTGCCCGCCCGACAGCTCCTCTTGCGTGAGATGCTTCTGCCGGCGCAGCGACCTGATTTTGCTGCCGAACTCTTTCATCTCGCTTGCCTTTCAAAAATCGTATGACCCCGACAGTCGGCGGCGACATAGAGCGGGAAACGGTCCAGCTCGAGCGCCTTGACCGACTCACAGCCCAGTTTGGGGAACGCCACTTCCCGACAGGAGCGCACATGGCGGGCATAGAGGGCACCCGCCCCGCCAATCGCCGACAGGTAAGCGCCGCCGTACTGCTGCAATGCCTGATAGACCGCGGGGGAACGCTCCCCCTTGCCGATGGTCAGCCGCAGCCCGAGCGCGTACAGGCGGGGGAGGTAGGGGTCCATCCGGCTGGAGGTGGTGGGGCCGCAGGCACCGATGGGACAGCCGTCCGGGGCAGGGGTAGGCCCCGCGTAGTAAAGCGCTGTGCGGCGCAGGTCAAAGGGCAACGGGAGCCCCCCGTCCAGCAGCGCCATCATTTTTTTGTGCGCGGCGTCACGGGCGGTGTAGACCAGTCCGGACAGGTAGATCATCTCCCCCGCCCGCAAGGTCTCCACCCACTCATCCATCTCTGCGCAGTGTAGTTCTTTGTTCATCTGAGCCCCCTTGGTTTGATTCTCTGTTGATGATAACATATCTCGGGCAAAATGTAAATACTGTTGACGAAAATAGAAGCGTGCACTGGCAACGAGCGCTGCCCGCGCTATCGTTTCTTTCGCTCTGTCCCCACATGGGAAAGGGGGTTTTTGTCCACCGCCTCCTGCATGTTTCGGTCGGTCAGGTGGGTATAGATTTGGGTGGTGTTGAGCTGCTCATGCCCTAAAATATCCTTAAGCACCCGCACATCCACCTCCCCCGTCTGGTACATCAGCGTGGCGGCGGTGTGGCGTAACTTGTGCACCGAAAAGCCCCGCCCGCCGAGCCCCGCCCGGGAGAGGTACTTGTAGACCACGGCCTGAACGGTTTTATTGCTGATTCGCTGGTCGCGACCGCTGAGAAAAAGCGCCTTGGTGTTCATTTTATTCGGGGACTGGTCCAGCCGGCGTTGCAGGTACTCGTACAGTGCGGCGCGGCAGGCGTCGTTGAGGTAGACGATGCGCTCCTTGTCACCCTTACCGGTGACCCGCATGGCGGTGAAGTCGCGGTCAATGGCGGTCAGGTTGATTCCCACCAGTTCCGACAGCCGAACGCCGCAGTTCAAAAAAATCGTCAGCATGGCATAGTCCCGCTGCCGGTGCTTGGAGGACAGGTCTGACCTGACGGCTTGCAGCAGGCGCATGCTTTCCTCCAGCGACAGGTATTTGGGCAGTGACTTTTTTAGTTTGGGGCCCTCCATATGCATGGCGGGGTCGGTATCCAGATACCGCTTTTTGACCACCAAAAACCGAAAGTACGACTTGAGCGAGGAGCGCTTGCGCAGTTTGGCCTGGCTTTTGTTGCCCCGCGCCTGGTCTATGTAGAAAAGGAACTGGTACAGGCAACCGGTGCTCACCGCCCGCAGCCGCTCAATGCCGATCATGGAAAAGTCCAGCTCGCTCAGGTCCTCCCGCAGGGGGTCCATACCGAGGTCGGTGGCGCGCAGGTAGCGGAAAAAGGTGCGCAGGTCGAGCAGGTATTCACAGACCGTTTGCTCCGACCGGTTGAGCACCGCTGTCATGTAAGTCACATATTCCGTCACGGGGAAGGGATAGGACGCCAAATCCATCTGTTTGAGTGTCAGAGCCGCCATAAGGACCTCCTTCCGCAAGCATCACTTTACTTAATTATACAACACACTTGAAACAATTAGTTGATAAAATGTAAACTTTTCACATGTCCCCTTGTAATTGTCTGGGCGATTCGGTACAATGAACCGAAGTGAACAACACAAAGGTGTCGCAATGATTACATTTTTCAAAGCCAATTCGTACGATATCGTGCGGTTGTTTGTCAACCAGATCGGCATGACCATTTTCGGGCTGATGCTGACCTTTGCCGCAGCCGTCAACGACCCGAATCTGACCGGTACGTTCACCCTGCTGGTCAGTTTGTTTTCCATTGGCTTTTACCTGTTTCTCATCTATGCCGTGGCATGGGAACTGGGCGCAAAGAACAAAATCAAAATTGACGCCGGCAGAATGAAGCGTGACCCCCTCCACGGGCTGAAGCTGATTTTGTTCGCCGAGGTCCCCAACATGCTTTTGGCCTTTTTCATGCTCCTTGGCGCCACGGCGGGGCTGAACGGCATGTGGGCTGTTGCCCAGAGTCTGGCAGGCCTGTTCGAGGCGATGTATGTCGGCGTGCTCCGCCACTTTGTCACGGTGGGCGACATGGTGGGCACCGCCATTGCCTACACCTTAGCCATTTTCCCTGCCACAATCACCGCCACGGTCGCCTATATCTTCGGGCTCAAGGAGTACCGCCTGTTGAAGGGCGCCAAGAAGCCCGGGGTGAAATGACCCGCGGCAACACAGCACGCTGAGCCCCGCCGCCCGGGCTGAAGCTATCATAGAAAAAACGATTCCCCCATATATTGTATCGACCGATACGGTGTAAGGGGGCTTTTATGTCGGCTGTACGCGCTTTTCTTTACGGTGTGCGCACGATGCTGTTGGCGGTGCTGACGGTGTGTGTCTCCCTGTCTCTCAGCACGCCTTTTGAAGCATGGATGCAGGACGAACCATCCGTCAAGGCGTCTGCCGACACACTTCCCGTCATCATTTTGGATGCCGGACACGGCGGCGAGGACAGCGGCGCGGTGGGGGTGGGCGGAGTGCTGGAAAAAGAGCTGAACCTGAAGATCGCCCTGATGCTGTCCGATATGCTCCGCGCGGCGGGGTACCGGGTGATACTGACCCGCACCGAGGACAAACTGCTCTATACCGAGGCGCAGAACATCAAGGGGCAGCGTAAAATTTACGACCTGAAAAACCGTCTGCTGGTCTCCGAACAGCAACCGGAGGCGATTTTTATCAGCATCCACATGAACACCTTTCCCGAGGCCTCCTGCAAAGGGCTGCAAGTCTGGTACAGCCCCCGCCACGACCACGCGCGGCAACTGGCGGAGGCAGTGCAGGGCAGTGTCTCCCGACACCTGCAAAAGGACAATACCCGCAAGGTCAAAAAGGCGGGCAGCCATCTCTACCTGCTCTACCACAACCCGCATCCCGCGCTGCTCATTGAGTGCGGTTTTCTTTCCAACGCGGCCGACTCTGCCAATTTATCCGAGGAAAGCTATCAAAAGGAATTGTCTTTTGTCATTTTTTATGCTATGATGGAGTGGATAACTCAAACCTATGCCTGAGCGGCGGGCAAACGGCGCGGCTTGGTAGGTCGAGCTGGCGCAAAGGAAGGGAAGGGACCGGTCATGAAAACAGCGAAATCCGTTTTTGTCTGTACGGAATGCGGGCAGAGCAGCAGCAAGTGGCTGGGCAGATGCCCCGCCTGTACGGCGTGGAACAGCTTTGAGGAGCAGGCGATGTCCGCCGAGCCAACGAAGAAAAACCGGTCCGCACCGCTTGCCCCCACCAGCCCCGCCGTCCGCTTTGAAGAGCTGGAGATGCCTGCCTATATGCGCAGCACGACCGGCAGTACCGAGCTGGACCGAGTGTTGGGCGGCGGCGTGGTGCAGGGGTCGGTGGTGCTGCTCAGCGGCGAGCCGGGCATCGGGAAGTCCACCCTGTTGCTGCAGATTTCCGCCAATCTGGCGCAGCACAAAAAAGTGCTGTATGTATCGGGCGAGGAGTCCCGTAGCCAGTTAAAATTACGCTACCAGCGGCTGGGCATCCGCGCGGAGAATATTTGGCTGCTGACCGAAACCAATACCGACGCCATTTTGTCCGAGTGTGAACGGGTGGCCCCCGATATGGTGGTCATCGATTCGGTACAGGTGCTGTACAGTGACCGCTTCCAGTCCGCCCCCGGGAGCATCACGCAGGTCAAAGAGGGGGCGATGGCGATGATTACCTATGCCAAAAACAGCGGCGCCGCCGTCTTTTTGGTCGGGCACGTCAACAAGGAGGGCGGTATTTCCGGGCCGAAGGTGCTGGAGCACATGGTGGATGCCGTGCTGTACTTTGAGGGGGAGCGCACCCATGCCTACCGCATCATCCGCGCCATCAAAAACCGCTATGGCTCCACCAACGAAATCGGCGTGTTCGAGATGAGCGACAAGGGGCTGATGGAAATCCCCAATCCCTCGGAGATGATGATGGCGGAACGCCTGCTCCACGTCGCCGGCAGTTGCGCGTGCTGCATGATGGAGGGAAGCCGTCCGCTGTTCACCGAGATTCAGGCGCTGGTCAGCTTCACCACCTACGCCTCCCCCCGCCGCACCGCCGACGGTTTTGACTACAATCGCATGTGCCTCCTGCTTGCTGTGCTGGAGCGGCGACTCAGAAAACTGCAGTATAGCCAGCGGGATGTGTATCTCAACATTGCGGGCGGCTTCTCGCTGGACGAGCCCGCCGTTGACTTGGCGGTGGCAACCGCCCTGATTTCCGGCTACACCGACCGTCCCGTCCCCTCGGACCTGATCGCCGTGGGGGAGGTGGGACTGGCAGGGGAGGTGCGCGCCGTCTCACACATCGAGCAGCGGGTCAAGGAAGCGGTTCGCCTCGGGTTTCGGAAAATTCTGATTCCCAAAAGAAACAAAAGCAAGCTCGTCCTCCCCATCCCTCCCGAGGTCAGTATGCTGGGCATCAGCAGCATTTATGAAATCGGAGCCGTCCTGGAGTCCCCCCCGGACAGCCCCTCTTGAGCTTATCATCCTGTGAGCGGTCAAAATGGTCAACTTTCCGTCTCAGGTGGCATTTTGCCGGGAAAATGGAGAGAAAAAGACGCCGAAGAAGGAAATACTGCTATATATTCATGTGAAATCTTGTCTATTTTGACAAATTGTCAAACGGTTCAATCTGGTGTATAATAGGTAGGATATCATTCATATTTCTATTTGATATAAAAACGAACAAAAGGAGCAGTTGATTTTTATGGAAAATGTTGTGACGAAGGACATTCGAAATGTCGTCTTGCTCGGGCATAGCGGCAGCGGCAAAACATCGCTTGTCGAGGCGCTGTTGTTTTTGACCAAAAACATAGACCGCCTGGGGACCGTGACCGGGGGCAATACCTGTTGCGACTATGACCCGGAAGAAATCAAAAGAGGCTTTTCGCTGTCAGCCTCCATGGCGCCCCTTACGTGGAATCAAACCAAGATAAACTTTCTTGACACGCCCGGTTACTTTGACTTTGAGGGCGAGGTGCTGCAGTGCGTGCGCGTGGCGGACAGCGCTCTGATTGTGGTGGACGGCAAGTCGGGTGTGCAGGTGGGCACGGAGATGATGTGGCACATTGCCACAGAAGCAGGCACGCCCAAGGCGTTTTTCATCAACCGGTTTGATGACCCAGAGACCCGTTTTGACAAAGTGTTCGAGTCGTTGCAGGCCAAGTTCGGACTGTCGGTATGCCCCGTGCAGATGCCCATTGGCGAGCCGGGCGCAGTGATCGGCTTTGCCGACCTTTTGGACCTTACCATGTATACCTATGATCCGAAGAGCAACGCCTATACCAAGGGCGAGATCCCGCAGGCGTACCGGCAGGCGGCGGCAGACTACCGCAACCAGCTGCTCGAGTCCATCGCGCAGACCAGTGACGAGCTGATGGAGAAGTTTTTCGCCGAGGAGGAAATCAGCGCCGACGAGGCACAGGCCGCCCTGCGCGCCGGCATCCTGCAGGGGGATATCGTCCCCGTGTATTGCGGTGCCGCCACCAAAATGTGGGGCATGAACACCCTGCTCGACCATATTGCGTGCTCCTTCCCCTCGCCGCTGTGCAACTCCGCCGACCACATTGTGGACGAGGCGGGCGAGAAGCAGGCGGTTACCCTGCAGGAGGAGGGAGATGTCTCCCTGTTCTTCTTTAAGACCATTGCCGACCCCTTTGTCGGGAAAATGTCCTTTTTCAAAGTGATGAGCGGCACCCTGACCAAGGATATGGTGCTGCGAAACACCACCACCGGTGCCAATGAAAAGCTGAACCGCATTTATGAGATGCGCGGGAAAAAGCAGGTGGAGATCGACAGCATTTGCTGCGGCGGTATCGGTGTCACCGCCAAGCTCTCGAACACCAATACCAACGATACCCTCACTACCAGCGCGCAGAACATCCGTTACGCCCCCATTGTGTTCCCCATGGCGTACATGACCATGAGTGTGGTGCCGAAGGCGAAGGGGGACGAGGACAAAATCTCCCTGGGCATCGCCCGCCTGCTGGAGGAGGACCCCACCCTGCAGTATGAGAACAACCCCGAGACCAAGCAGCTCTTGCTCTCCGGGCTGGGGGACATGCACCTGGATGTCATGGTTGCCAAGCTGAAAAACCGCTACGGGACCTCGGTGGAGCTGGGACAGCCCAAAATTGCCTATCGTGAAACCATCAAGAAGAAAGTGGATGTAGAGGGCAAGCACAAAAAGCAATCGGGCGGTTCCGGTCAGTACGGCCATGTCAAAATCACCTTTTCTCCCGGCGAGGCAGAGGGGTTGACCTTTACCGAGAGCGTCTTTGGCGGCTCGGTTCCCCGTCAGTATTTCCCCGCGGTGGAAAAGGGACTGCTCGACTGCATCTCCAAGGGTGTGCTCGCCGGCTATCCCATGGTACACCTGGCCGCCAACCTGTATGACGGCTCCTACCATGAGGTGGACTCCAACGAAATTTCCTTTAAGCTGGCGGCCGGCATTGCCTACCGCGAAGGGTTGCCCAAGGCAAGCCCTGTCCTGCTTGAGCCCATTGGCACGTTGAAGGTCTATGTGCCCGACGACTATGTCGGAGATGTCATGGGCGACCTGAACAAGCGGCGCGGCAAGGTGATGGGGATGGAGCCATATGCGCAACGGCACGGCTACCAGACCATCATTGCCGAGGTGCCGAAGGCGGAGATGACCAACTATGTCATCACCCTCCGCGCGCTGACCCAGGGTAGGGGACGCTTTGACTATGCGGTGCAGCGCTATGAGGAAGTACCTGCCGCTTTGGCTGAAAAAGTGATTGCCGAAGCGAAACGGGACGCCGAACCCTAAGGAGAGCCGCGCACCACCCTTCACAATCCGAAAAATGCGCCTTCCAACGGTTTTATACCCTTAAGAAGGCGCATTTTGATGCCTATGAATCTCGAACAGCCGAGACATACTCAGTCGGTGAAACCGTTTGCACGCATCCCCGTGAGGTTTGGATGCAGGGCGGGCTTGACCCACCGGGACAGCTTGGTAGAAAGCAAGGATACTGTCATGAAACAAAAAAGCAAAGAGATGCCCGCCAAAACGCGCCGCCGGCTTGGGGATAGAAAAGAGGGCAGGCGCCTGCGCACCCTGCCCGCCAACAATCTCATGGGACCGTACTTCATGAAAGGGCGTGCGGAGTCCCAAAACACCTTTGAAGATACCATTGAGCTCACTGCCATCGAAGCCTTTCTGAAGCGTAAGCATGAGGAGGGGTATCCCCACATGGGGGTGTTGCACCTGTTCATTGCCAGCTATGTGCGGGCCATTGCCCAGCGCCCCGCCATCAACCGCTTCATCGCCGGCCAGCGCATCTATGCCCGCCGGAATATCGAGGGGATTATGACGGTGAAAAAGGAGATGTCCCTGGACTCACCCGAGACCACGGTGAAAGTGACCTTTGACCCCGCCGACTCGGTGGAGGATGTGTACCGCAAGTTTAACAGTGCCGTGGAGGCCGCCTCCTCCACCCACACCGATTTTGACAGGACTGCCAAAGCCCTCGCCCGTATCCCGCGGTTTTTGATGCGCACGGCCATCGGGTTTTTGCGGCTGCTGGACTATTTCGGCTGGGTGCCGCAGTCCTTGCTGGATGTCAGCCCCTTTCACGGGTCCTTTGCCATTACCAGCATGGGGTCGCTGGGCATCAACGCCATCTACCACCACCTCTATGAGTTCGGGACCGTGCCGGTGTTCATGTCATACGGCAAGCGCTACTCGGTGAATGTGCTGAACGATGACGGCACAGTGAAAAAAAAGCACTATGTCTCCTTCCGTGTCACGACCGAGGACCGGATTTGCGACGGGTACGACTATGCCTCCGCTTTTAAGATCATCAAGCGCCAGCTCCTCCGGCCGGAGTTGCTGGAGGGCAGGTATGAGACGGTCAGAGAGGATATTGACTAACCGCACCTCCCCGGGCCCGTCTCACAAAAACTCATTCTTAATCTCCATGATATCACGCAGATCGCACTTGAAGTACAGGCAGATACGGCTCAACGTGTCATGGTTGAGCATGTCGCCGTACTCCAGAGCATACAGGTCTGCCTTTGTCAGCTCCACCTCTTTTTTAAATTTGCTGAACCTGATTTTATGCTGTTTCAGCAAACCGTAGAGCTTTCGATACAAACATTCCATGCGTCACCTCTCGGAAGTAAAAAAGAAAAGCAAGGATCAAATATGAAAGAAAAACGCCTTTTTTTGTTGGATATGGACGGCACCATTTACCGCAGTCATTTTCTGTTTCCCGAGACCAAGCCCTTTTTGGAAAGGGTGCGGGCGCTCGGGGGCAAGTATCTGTTTTTGACCAACAATTCCAGCCGCAGTGTGCGCTCTTATGTCGGGAAACTCACCGATATGGGGATCGCTTGTACGGCGGACAACTTTGTGACCTCGGTGGATGTCACCATTCTCTACCTGCAAGAGCACCTGCCCGGCAAGAAGGTCTATGCGCTGGGCACCGCCTCTTTTCGGGAACAGTTGACGGCGGCGGGCATTTGCGTGACCGATGAATTAACCGACGACATTGACGTGTTGCTCATGGGCTTTGACACCGAGCTGACCTTTCAGAAATTGCAGGATGCCTGCATCCTGCTCGGCAGGGGCGTTTCGTACGTTGCCACCCACCCAGACCTGGTCTGCCCAACAGAGTACGGCTCGGTCCCGGACTGCGGTTCGCTGGCACAGATGCTCTGCAACGCCACCGGCCGAATGCCCGTCGTCATCGGCAAGCCCCGGCCCGAGATGGTCTACCAAGCCATGAAAAAGACAGGGATAGGGGCGGCACAGACGGTGCTCATCGGGGACCGGCTGAACACCGACATTGCCGCCGGCTACAACGCCGGCATTGACACGGTGCTCGTGCTCAGCGGCGAGAGCCAAATGGAACATGTCGAAAAGAGCCCTGTCAAGCCCACCCATATCGTGCCGAATATCGGGCAGCTACTCGTGTAAAGCCACAGCGCCAAAGACCGTTCAAAGCGGTCTTTTTGCTGCTCTCGAGGGGGTTTATTCCCATAAAAAGTACCTTTTGATGAAAAGAATATCGTCCGCGCGCATATATTGGTGCTAAGTGAAGATACGGAGGCTACTATGGGCGAACGGTACTATTTGCAAAAACTACCCTATGCTTACGACGAACTGGAGCCATACCTTGACCGAGAGCTGCTTCATGCGCACCACGGGATGATTCTGCAGCGGGCGGTGGATGAGCTGAATATCGCGCTGGACGGCCGGCCCGAGCTGCAGGGGATGGAAGCGGGAGAGCTCTTTGCCCGCGCGCGCCGCCTGCCCGGGGGACTGCGCGAGGAGGTCAGGTTTTGGGCGGGCTGCCTGTTTTGTCACGAGTACTATTTTTCCTCTTTGACGGCACCGCTACAGGGGTTCCCCTGTCCGTCGGAGACACTGCTACGGGCGCTCAGGAAAGACCTGGGCAGTTACCAGGGGATGCTGTACGACATGAAGCTGCTGGCACTGCAACAGCGTGAAAACGGCTTTTTATGGCTGGTGAGCGATCGGCGCACACGGGCACTGCAACCGGTGCTGACACCGGGCTACCTGCTTCCGGACTTGAGCCGCCACCGGCCGCTGCTTGCCCTTGATTTATGGGAGCACGCTTATTGCCTGCAGTACCGCGCCGACAAGGCGGCCTACCTCAACCAGTTGTTTTGCCTGCTCAACTGGGGCTTGGTGGAGGAGCGGTATCAAGGGACGCATTGACAAGCCCGCGCCTATTTGGTATACTGAAAACGAAACATGCGCCGGCAGGGAAGTGCACAGCCCTGTTTGCCACAAGGAAAAGGAGCTACCAAATGTCAGCCTTACTTGGAAACGCCATTGTCGGTCAATCCGGCGGGCCCACCGCAGCCATTAACGCCACCCTCGCGGGGGTCATCCGGGGGGCGCGGGCGGCCGCGGCGTGCGGTACGCTGGGCGTACTGTACGGGATGCGCAACGGGATCGAAGGACTGCTGCGGGAGGATCTGGTTGACCTTTCCGCCCGCTGCCTGACCGAGGAGGACCTCACACTGCTGGCCGATACGCCCGCCGCCGCTCTCGGTTCCTGCCGGGTGAAGTTGCCCGAGTCCCTGTCGGACCCCGTGTATGAAAAGTTGTTTTCTATTTTCAAGGCGCGTCAGATCCGCTTTTTCTTTTACATTGGCGGCAACGACTCCATGGATACCGTGGATAAACTCACGCGCTACGCCCAAACGCAAGGGTATGACATGCGCTTCATCGGCGTGCCCAAGACCATTGACAACGACCTGAGCCACACCGACCACACACCCGGCTTTGGCTCGGCGGCGAAGTATATTGCCACCACCACCCAGGAGATCATCGCCGACTGTTCCGTTTATACCAAGCCCGCCGTCACCATCGTGGAAATCATGGGCAGGGACGCCGGCTGGCTGACCGCCGCCTCCGCGCTGCCCAGGCTGAGCTCGGGCGTCTGCCCTGATCTGGTCTACCTGCCCGAGCTCCCCTTTTCCATGCCCGACTTCTTGCGGGACGTACAGGCGTCCCTGGCACGGCACCCCGCCGTGGTGGTCACGGTGTCGGAGGGGCTGCGCTATGCCGACGGCGGCTATGTCGGCGCCCCCGCGCAAAGCGGCGCGCGGGATGTGTTCGGTCACAGCTATCTGTCCGGCACCGGCAAAGCGCTCGAGCTTGCCGTGAAAGACGCTGTCGGCTGTAAGGTCAGGTCGGTGGAGCTGAACCTGCCCCAGCGCTGTGCGGGACACCTCACCTCTGCCACCGACATACGGGAATCCATGGAGATTGGTCAGGCCTCGGTCGAGGCCGCCCTTTCGGGCACCACCGGCCATGTCATGACCTTTCGGCGCACCAGCACCGAGCCCTACGCCGTGACGATTGCTTCCTGTGCGGTGGGCGAGGTCGCCAACCAAGTGCGCCGGGTGCCCCGCGAGTTGATCCACGAGGCGGGCAACCATGTGACCGACGCCTGCCTGTCCTACCTCTTGCCCCTGATCGCCGGCGAGCGCCACCCGAGTTATCGGCTGGGGCTCCCCGTGCATTTCCGCCTGTAAGGGTGTACCGGCGGCAGTGCGCCGTCTGGGCAAGTTGCCCGATTTGTTTCTCTAATAAAAAGCAAAGCTTTGCACGCAAAGCTTTGCTTTTTTCTGTTATGTTTACTTTCTGCCCTTGTTGAGAATGGACATGATATCGTCAAAATCATCGTCGGACAGCACCGGTGTGGTCTTGAATTCGCGCGGTGCGGCGGCGGGAGACGACTGCGGCGGCGCAGTTTCCTGCTTGTCAAAGACAGCGCTTGGGATAGGCCTGTCCACCTTGTCCGGGCAGTTGTCAAAGCCGGTGGCGATGATGGTCACGCGCATTTCGTCCTGCAAGGTCGGGTCAAAGGCGGCACCCCAGATGATATTCGCCTCGGGGTGGGACTCTTCCTGAATCAAAGTCGAGGCGAGGTCAACCTCCTCCAGCCCGATATCGGGCGAGGCGGTGATGCTGACCAGCACACCCATTGCCCCGGCAATCGAGGTTTCGAGCAGGGGAGAGGAGATGGCCGCCATGGCTGCGATTTTTGCCTTGTCCTCCCCGCGCCCCACGCCCACGCCCATGTGTGCGAACCCCGCATCCTCCATGATGGTGGTGACGTCGGCAAAGTCAAGGTTGACAAAGCCGGGAATATTGATCAGCTCCGAGACGCTTTGCACCCCGCGCTGCAAGACCTCATCGGCAATCTCAAAGGCGTTGGCAAGGGTGATTTTTCGGTCGGTGACCTGTTTGAGGCGTTCGTTGGGGATGACAATCAGCGAGTCCACATGTTTGCTCAGTTCGGCGATGCCCTCCACGGCTTGCGTCATCCGGCGCTTGCCCTCAAACAGAAAGGGCTTGGTGACAATCCCCACCGTCAAAATGCCCATGCTCTTGGACTCCGTGGCAATGATGGGTGCCGCCCCGGTGCCCGTGCCGCCCCCCATGCCGGTAGTGATAAAGACCATGTCGGCACCACTCAGCAGTGCGCGGATATCTTCCAGACTTTCCTCGGCGGAACGTTTGCCGATATCGGGATTGGAACCTGCCCCTTTGCCGTTGGTGATTTTCTGACCGATCACCAGCTTGGTAGATGCGTTTGAAATCTCCAGTGCCTGCGCGTCGGTATTGATGGAGATGAATTCAACACCGCGGATATTGGTGGCGATCATCCGGTTGACAGCATTGTTGCCGCCGCCGCCCACGCCGATGACCTTGATGGACACGTTGCTTTTGGATATCTCGTCGAACTGGAATTCCATCGCATGAACCCTCCCGCATTTTTGATATCTCGATTGGTACGAATGACCTTACATACTATTATACACCATATATAATATAATTACATCATACAACAAAGCTCGATATTGAATCAATAGCGCCGCTCAACAATTCATAATATGTTAACAATAAAGAATATTAGTTAATAATAAATCGGGGCAGATTATTCAGGAAAGACGACAAAAAGGAGCCGAAAACAGCCGTTTTTGACTCCTTTTTTATTATATTTGTAGAAATACGGCGGGGGAGTAGGCTGCAATCAAAAGAAAAGGCAAGGCAGAAAGCTCATAATGTCGCCGGCAGGAGGGGGCGCAACGCCGCATACAGTTTTTCATTGGCGCCTTGGACGCCCGATGCCCGCATGGCCGCCTCCATGTTTTGTCGAAGCGTCCGGTTGGTGCGGAGCCGCTCCACACACGCCCGCAATGCTTCCGCGCTGAGGTCCTTTTCCTCGAGCAGCTCGCACGCCCCCGCCCGCCATAACACCGCGGCGTTTTCATACTGATGGTTGTTTGTCACGTGGGGGGAGGGGACCAAGATCGCCGCCCGCCCCACCGCGCAGAGCTCGGATAGGGTCATGGCGCCTGCCCGGCAGATCACCACATCCGCCGCCTGCATATAGAGCGGCATGTCGCTGATATAGGGCAGCAGGCGGTGCTTTTGACGGCAGTGGCGGGGAGCGGCGGCAAAGACCGCCTGCCACTGCTCGTAGTGTGTCCTGCCCGTGGAATGCACAAAGCGCAAAGCGGAGTCGCTTTTCTCCCGCAGCATCATATCCACGCAAGCTTGGTTGATCGCCTCCGCGCCCAGACTCCCGCCAAAGGAAAGCACGAGAAAGTCCCCGCTGCCAAGCTGTAGTTTTTGCCGGGCGGCCGTGCGGGTATAGCCCTCGAAGGAGGCACGGGTCGGATTGCCCACCCGTACCACCCGACGGGCATGGGGCAGGTACTTCGCCGTGACGGGGTAGTTGACCAGCACGGCATCCACATGTCGGGACAGCATTTTCACACTCAGGCCCGGGAGAGCATTGGATTCATGGACCGCACAGGGAACACCGAGCCGCGCCGCCGTGCGCAGCAAGGGGTAGCAGACATATCCCCCCGTCCCCACCACCAAATCCGGCCGATAGGCATGCAGCAATCGGCGTGCCTGCTTTTGGGAGGTGAAAAAGAGCACCCCTGCCTTGACATTGGCAAAACTGACTCGCCGCTGCAGTCCCGCCACCCGCACATGGTGCAGGGGATACCCCGCCTCCGCCACGAGGCGGTTTTCCATGCCTGCGGGGGTCCCCACAAAAGCGATCTCACAGTCCGGGTGGTGGGTGCGCAGGATTTCGGCGATGGCAATGGCCGGGTAAATATGACCGGCCGTCCCGCCGGCGGAAAGCAACACGCGCACAGGCCTCTCCTTTCTCCCGCCGCCCTGCGGGCAACTGTATGTAGTGTGAGGAAAGCAGCGACACGCAGCTTGCCGGGGGGCCCCTTGACGGGCAAGCGCAAGGCATGGATCATCGCTTGATGTGCGCACTGCGCGACGCCGAGAGCAGGATGCCCATTTCAAAAAACAACATGACCAGTGAGGACCCGCCATAGCTGAAAAAGGGCAGGGAAATCCCCGTATTCGGGATGGTATTGGTGACCACCGCCACATTCAGCAGCACCTGGATGGCCACCTTGGCGGCGATGCCCAGTACCAGCAGGCGCATGAAGATGTCCGGGTGACGCATCCCGATCAGGTAGGCGCGCCAGATGAACAGTGCAAAGAGCACCAGCACCAGTAAGGCGCCGAGGAACCCCAGCTCCTCACACACAATGGTGAAAATCATATCGTTGGCAGGCTCCGAAACATAACTGAACTTGAGGCGGCTGTTGCCCAGCCCCAGTCCGAAAAATCCCCCCGAACCGATCGCCATCATGCCCTGCAGGGTCTGCCACCCGCCCTCTAAGGGGTAGAGTTCGGGGTTGAACCAGATGGTGATGCGGCGTTTGGTGTACTCCGTGAACAGGGCGAGGAAGCTCACCCCCGCTCCGGCGGCGGCGGTGCAATACCCTAAGTACCGCAGGCCAATGCCCGACAGGAACATGACCAGAAGCCCGATGGCGCCCAAAATGATCAGCCCCGAGAGATGTTTTTGCAGCATGACCAGCACGCAGACAAGCCCGATGAAGCAAAAGGGAATGAGTGTACCCCACACCAACAGACGGCGTTTATTTTGGCGGTCCAGCGCCTTTTGCTCATAAGTGGCGAAGTACCACGCCAGCATCATCACCAGCGTGGTTTTGGCGATCTCCGAGGGCTGGATGGTGATGGGGCCAATGGCGATCCATCGTTGCGCGCCGTTGCCGATGGTACCAATCAACAGCACCACCAGCAGCAGCACCACCGTGAGGGCATAGGACAGCCGCGCGATGGCACGGTAAAATCGGCTGTTCAGCAGCGAGGCGCCGAACATGACAGCAAAACCGATGAGCACCCACGCCACCTGCCGTTCGATAAAGTAGTAACTGTTTTCATAGCGGTTGAGCGCATAGGCATAACTCGCGCTGAACACCATCACCGACCCAAACGCCACCAGCAGGGAAACGAGCAGCCAGAGCAAGGGGTCAGAGGCCTGTGTGTGTCGGTCTGCCAGCACCCCTCCCCGGAAGTCGTCGGGGTCAAACAGGAAGCGAAACGCCGCTTTTTTCTTGGTGTGTTTCTTTTTCATCGCACCCCCCTACCGCAGACCGAAATAGGCGATGACGGCAAGCAGAATGCTCAGCATGGTCAACACACTGACCACCTTTTCCTCATGCCACCCGAGCTTTTCGAGGTGGTGGTGAATGGGCGCCATGAGGAACAGCCTGCGCCCGCCGCTCAGCTTGAAGTAGAGTACCTGCAAAATGACCGACAGCCCTTCAATGAAGTAGACCGCCCCGCAAAGGACAATGATGAGCGGGGAGTCAATGATAAACGCGCACCCAACCGCCAGCGCCCCCAAAAAAAGAGAGCCGGTATCCCCCATGAAAATGCGGGCAGGATGGTAATTATAGATAAGAAAAGCCAGGGCAGAAGCCAGCATGCAAGCCCCCAGCACCATCAGAGCCACATGCCCGGACTGAAAGGCGACATAGGAAAAGAACCCTCCGATCACCATCGCCACCGAACTCGCCAACCCGTCCACCCCGTCGGTGAGGTTGGCGCAATTGACCGTCCCGATGAGCAGGAGAAAGGCAAAGGGAAAATAAAATGGCCCAAGATCCAGCACCACATTTGTGAAGGGCAGGGGCAGCTCGGTGCTGATAATGTCGTACAGGAAAAGCAGTGCGAGATAAGCCGCCGCAAACACCGACTGCAACAGGATTTTCTGCCAGGCATGGAGCCCCTCGTTTTGCCGTTTTTTTACCTTGGTGAGGTCGTCCGCAATTCCCACCGCACTGTTGGCAAAGGCATAGAGCAGCGTAAGCGCCAACGGCAGCAGGTCTGCCGTGGGCGTATAGGGAGCGTACAGGGCATACATCAGGGCCGAGACGACCAGCACCGCGAACAGAAACGACAAGCCTCCCATGGTGGGCGTGCCTTCCTTGTCCTTGTGCCAGCGCGGGCCGATCTCTAAAATGCGCTGCCCCATCTTCAGCGCCCGCAAGCGGGGAATCAACGCCCGTGTCATCACCAGCGTTAACGCAAAAACAGCCAGCAGGGTCAGCAGATAGTTGGCGGTATGCAGCATGTCGGATTCCTTTCTTTTACAGGGTGTAAAACCACGGACGAATTCACTCTTGAGAAACCACACACAGGCTTTTTCAAGACAATATACGGGCTTATCAATGCTCAAAATGTTCTAAAATCTCAAGGCGCGATACGATCGCGTGCGCATGCGCTGATGGGATGCTGTCAGTCTTTCCAATGCGCCCGCAGATACGCAAGAAATCTCTCGGCCCCCGCCGCGCGGGAGGCTTTGACCAGCAACAGGTCATGGGGCTGCAGCAGGGAGAGCAGTCGGGCGGCGTTCTCTTCAAAGGTATGTCGGTCGTCTAAGACCACCACGCGCCCTTTTTCCATCCCCCCCTCCAGCGCCCCCTCGGCCAGCCATGCGGCGTGCCGCCCAAATACAAAGAGTAGCCCGAGCCCATTGTGAGCCGCATAGGCGCCGGTCTGTCGGTGCAGTGCCTCGGCAAAGTCTCCCAGCTCCAGCATGTCGCCCAGCAGAGCCACCGTGCGCCCAAAGGGCGGCTTGCCCTCGTGCGGCGGCGCCTCCCGTTCCTCTGCCAACTCCCGCAGGGTGTCACAGGCCGCCCGGACCGACTCGGGAGAGGCATTGTAGCAGTCGTCCAGCACCGTCAAGTCGCCTATCTCATACACCCGCTGCCGCATGGCGGGCAGGGTCGCCGTGCGAAGCCCTGTCTCGATCCCCTGGGTGGGTATCCCCAAGAGGCATCCCACCGCCGCGGCAAAAAGCGCCGCCTGTTTGGCGGGCATACCCACCCCCTGAAAGGAGAGCGGTGAGGGGGGGCCAAAGGGGGTGCGGAACAGGTAGCGCTGCCCCTCTGCACTGCTCGGGCAGGGGAGCATGGCAAAGTCAGCCTGCGGGTCATCCCAGCCCACATAAAAAATCTGCGGTAGCCTCCCCCGCCACGCCCGGAGCAATCCCGCGCCGGGGGCGAGCAGTTCTTCATTGGCTCCCAGCAGCAACACGCCGTCCTCTGTCATGCCGTCCAAAAGCTCCAGCTTTGCGCGGCAAATGGCCTCTCGGGAGCCCAACAGTCCGATGTGCGCCGTGCCGATGTGGGTGATGACGCCAATATGCGGCTGCGCCAACTGTGACAGGTAGCTGATCTCCCCCGCATGGTTCATCCCCATCTCCAGCACCAGCACCTCTGCCTCGGGCGGTGTCGCCAGCAGGGTCAGGGGGAGCCCCAGGTGATTATTGTAGTTGCCCTCGGTTTGATGAACGGCAAAGCCCTGCGCCAGTACCGACGCCGTATATGCCTTGGTGGTGGTCTTGCCCACGCTGCCCGTGATGGCGACCACCCGGTGCGACTTGCCCCATGTCTGCGCGACTGCCAATCTCCCCAGCGCTTTAACAGGGTCATCGACCAGCAAACGAGGCATCTGAATCTCGTGGATAAATTCAGGCAGATTTGTAATAACCGCTGCCGCCCGTCGATTTTGAGCGTCCGACACATACCGGTTGCCGTCTGTGTGGGCGCCCTGTAAGGCAAGGAAAACATCCCCCGCCCGCACCTCGCGGGAGTCGGTGGCGATCCCACGGCACAGCCGCTCTCCGCCAACGGCGGGGGGCGCCGCCCGGAGTCCCGCCGCCAGTTCAGCCAGCGTCAGGGGGGGAATCAAGGGCACCCTCATCGAAGCGCTCCGCTTTGGAAGCAGAGGGGGAGCCGCACCTTCTGTGCCTGTTGCCGCTGCGCCTGTGGAGCGACTGCTCCGCCGGAGTTTTTTCCGAAAAAACAATTGGCCATTGTTTACAGCGCTCCCGTCCGCTCGGGCGGCTCCGTGTCATTAGTATGCGGCGAATTCCTTTTTTCTAATGCCTCAAAGACGATTTTTCGTTCATCAAACAACCGCTTGCCGCTTTGGGTCAGCTCATACATTTCATGCCCCTTGCCCACCAGCAGAATAATGTCGTGTGGTTGCGCATGGATCACGGCGTGTTCAATGGCCTGCTTGCGGCCGGTGATGACTCGACGCTTGTTTTTATCGTTGAAACCCGCCAAAATGTCCTTGATAATTTGGCGGGGGTCCTCGCTGCGGCTGTTGTCGGAGGTCAAGATGGTATAGTCCGCCAGCTCCTCTGCACAGGCACCCATGGGCGCGCGCTTGCTTTTGTCGCGGTCCCCTCCGCAGCCAAACACCAGCACCACCCGCTCGTAGTCTTTCTTGAAAGACCGCACGGTCGTGAGGAGGTTGCGCAGTGCCAGTTCGGTGTGCGCATAGTCGATGAAGACAGAAAACTCATTTGTGGGCAGGGGTAGGCGTTCCATACGCCCGCGCACCCCCTGCAGTTGCCCGAAGGCACGCCGGATCGCCGCGGAGGGCACGCCGATCTGCAGGGCGGCGGTGGCGGCGAGCAGCGAGTTGTACACGGTAAAGCGCCCCGGGATGCAAAGGCGCAACTGAAAGCTTGCCTCGGGGGAGTGAAACAGGTATTCCACCCCATCTACGCCAAGGGTATGGATGCGCTCCGCACGGTACTCGTGTTCGGGTGCCGTGCCGCAGCGGATCACGCGGCAGGCGGCACTCGTGATCAGTCCCTTGGCATAGGCGTCGTCGGCGTTAAAAATACCGATTGTGCACTGCCTGAACAGGGCGGATTTTGCCTGCACATAGTTTTCCATGGTTTTGTGCAGGTCCAAATGTTCGGGGGAGAGGTTGGTAAACAGGGCGATGTCAAAGTGCAAGGGCACCACCTTGGCGAGTTGCAGTGAGTGTGAGGACACCTCCATGACCACATGGGTGATCCCGCGCGAGCGCATGTGCTGCAAAATGGGAAAGAGGATATCTGGGTCAGGCGTGGTCATGGTCTGCATACGGGCGGCGGAGCTCCCCTTGTTGGGCAGGGTGTAGGGCTCCTCGCCCAGCAGACAGCTCACCGTGCCGAGCAGCCCTGCGCGAACCCCCGCCTCCATCAGCGCCGCATGCAGCAGGTGGGCGGTGGTGGTCTTGCCGTTGGTGCCCGTGATCCCGATGAGATGCAGTTTCTCTTGCGGATTGCCGCAAAAGCGGCTCCACAGATGCGCCAGAGTGGCCCGCGAATCCCTGACCGAAAACACGGGCAGGGAAGGGATGCGCTCAAAGCTGCACCCCCTTTCCACCACCACCGCCGATGCCCGGGCGGCGGCAATATAGGTCATCATGCGGTGGGAGTCAAAGTGTGCCCCCCGGATACAGACAAACAGGCAGTGCGGACTGAGCTCCGCCGTGTCACTGACAATGCGCTGGACATGGATTGTTTCGGGGTTCGACTCGGAGGTATACTCCCCCTCATACAGCAAGTCGGAGAGTTTCAAAGCAGCCACCTCGGATGTTTGATAAAAGTGTGAGACATCCTGTGCGCAGAGCCCTACTCGGGCTCGTCGGTGTGCAGCAAAGTCAAGGTAATCACCGTGCCCCGTTTGACGACGGCCCCCGCCTCTATCGACTGGGCAAACACGCAGGCCCCCTCGCCCAGGGTATAGTTGAGCGCACCCGTAATTTGAATGTTCAGCCCGCAGTTGATCAGCAACTGGTTCGCCGCCGCCGCCTTTTTCCCGAGCAGATTCGGAACACTCACATATTCCGCCGGCGCATGGTCAGTATACAGGATCACACGACCGACAGTTTTGTCCAGTATCGCCCCCGCGCCCGGCGTCTGGGCAGTGACGATGTCCCCGTTGCCGATGACTTCATAGCTCAGCCCGGCCGCCCGCAGCGCCGACTTGGCATGGGCGAGGGACTCTCCGACATACTCGCCCACCACGGCGGTGGTATCCTCCCCCGTGGCAGCCGCCTGTAGCCCTAAGTAGGGCAGGATATCGGTGAGCAGGGCGGAGATGTAGGGGGCGGCCACAATACTGCCGTACTTGGCGGTGGTGGGCTCATCCACCACCAACAGTACCGCCACCCGGGCATCGTTGGCGGGGGCATACCCAGTACAGGAGCCGACACGCAAAAAGGAGTTGCCGTTTGCGTCCAAAATGTCAAACTTCTCGCTGGTACCGGTTTTGGCAGCCACCGTGTAGCCAGGGACAAAGGCATTTTTCGCCCCCGCCCCGCCCGATACCCCCTGTTCCAGTATGGTAGAGACGGTCCGGGCGGTCTCGGGGGAGATGACCTGCCGCTTGAAATCTGTCTCATGGGTAAAGACGACATTTCCCTCAGGGTCCAGAATCTGTTGCACCACATACGGTGTCACCAGCCGGCCTCCGTTGGCGACCGCGGCAATGGCGGTGATGTGCTGCAGTGGGGTGATTTTGAACCGCTGACCGAAGGACGCAGTCGCCAGCTCGGTCACACCGATTTTGTCGGGCTTGTGGAAAATCGACTTGCCCTCGCTCGGCAGGTCCACCCCGGTTTTCTCCAGATAACCGAAGGCACTGATATAGTCATAAAAGCGCTCCGGCCCCACCGCCGCGCCCACCTGCATCATGGCGGGATTGCAGGAGTGTTGCAACCCCTCCGCCAGCGTGAGATGGCCGTGCCCCTGCGTTTTATGGCAGGAAATGCGGTACCCGCCGATTTTGTAGGACCCGGTACAATCATACTGGTTCTGCAGCGTCACCGCCCCCGTGTCCAGTCCGGCCGCGACCGTGATGATTTTGAAGGTAGAGCCGGGCTCGTAGGGTTCGGAGACGGGTTTGTTTGCCCACATGGTATAGAGCAGCTCGCTCTTCAGCTTTTGGTATTCCTCCGTGCCCACCGTAAAACCCGACGCATTCAGCTTGGCTTGGTAGAAGGGGGTGAGGGTGTATGGCTCGTTGCAGTCAAAGGCAGAGGTGGTCGCCATCGCTAATATCGCGCCCGTGTTGACATCCATCACAATCCCTGTGACCTGATTGCGCACGCCAAAGGTTCGCAGGATCTCATTGATCTGATATTCCAGCCGTCCCTGAATATAGCTGTCGATGGTGGTGAGTAGGCTGTTTCCGTCTTCTGCCTCCACATAAGTAATGTATTCGGAGGGCATTTCATTGCCCGTCGCATCTTTGGCATAGAGATAGTAGCCGTCCGTTCCCGCTAAGATATCGTCGTAGAACAACTCCAGCCCATAGAGCCCCTGGTTGTCGCTCCCCGTGAACCCCAGCACATGCGCCGCCAGGGAGCCGTAGGGGTAGTACCGCGTGTTGCTCGCCTCGGTATGCACCATGTCGGACAGGCGCCCCTCGGTGAGGAAAGCCAGCACCGCCTTGTATTGCGCCTCGTCGGCTTCCTTCAGGATGGTGACGTCAATGGTTTTTTTCTGTTTGGTCTTTTGGTAGATCGTGTCGTAGGAGAGCCCCAGAATCTCGGAGAGCCCCTCGGCAATGATAGCGCCGTAATCAACATGGTCGTCGTCCGATGCCTCCGCAATATCCACCGGAGAGATGAAAATGCGCCATACGGTCTGGTTGGAAGCCAACAGATTCATATGGCTGTCGTAAACATTGCCCCGCTTGGCACCCATCACCGAGGAGGTGGTGATTTGGTCAATCACCTTTTGCTGGTAGTAGTCGTATTGCAGCACCTGCATCCGCAAGATCACCGTCAACAAGTACGCGCCGAACAGCGAAAAAGAAAGCAGCAGCGCCGTGCCGCGCTTTTGCGTGAGGAGGGCGGGGTCCTGTCGGGGCACCCGTTTTTTCATCATGACTGAGCACTCTCCTTGCATAAAAAGAGATAGCGATAGGGGCTACTGACAGCCGCTATCGCTATATCCTATTGTTTTTTGCCGTTTGTTATGACTGATTTCCGAAGCTTTCTTGCACCGCCTGACGCAGGGATGACAGCACTTCCTCCGAACTTGGCTCATAGTAGGTGATGACAGGTGCCACCACGGGGGGCGGCTCGACGACCTCACCTGCATGGGCATCCTCTCCCGCCGCCGCGACGGTGCTGAACAGGTTGCCCGCCAGCTCGGCGACACTGGTGCCGTTTCGCTGGAGCAAAGCCGCAGCGCAGATGAACAGGGAACTGACCAGCAGGAGCACCGTACACAGCACTGCCAGGTGCCGGGCTTTTTTGGCTACCCGCAGGCTGTCCGAGAACTTTTCGGACAGGGACCGAAAGTGCCGGGGGGACTCCTCGGGCGCCGCAGTGCCGGCCATCGCCTGACTATATGCCGCCTTTACCTGTTGCCGGTCGCGGACATATCCCTCCCGCACGGCTTTATACATCATGGCCTCGCCGATCGTGCGCCCGCCCTTCAAAACAAAGCGGCGGTACATGCTCTCAAACAGGGGATTGCGTCCCTCCTGAGCTTCGGTGAAACGATACTCGTTTGTCATGGTAGCCTCCTTATCTTTTTTCCACCACGCGTAGCTTGGCGCTCCTTGCGCGGGGATTTTTCGAAAGTTCCTCCGCGGAGGGCAAAATCGGTTTGCGACTCACCGGTCGGATGAGCGGCTGCCTGCCGCAGATACAGACAGGGAAGTCCTTGGGACAAGTGCAACCCTGTGCCAGCTCGGCAAAGGTTTCTTTGACAATGCGGTCCTCCAGTGAGTGAAAAGAAATGACAGCCACTCGCCCCCCCGGAACCAAATGCCTCACCGCCGTCTGCAGGGCAGGGGCGATGGCGTCCAGCTCCCCGTTGACCTCGATCCGGATGGCCTGAAAGGTGCGTTTGGCAGGGTGGGGCCCGTCCGCGCGCGCCGCGGCGGGGATGGCTTGTTTGATCAGCTCGGAAAGCTCTTTGGTGGTGGTAATCGGGGCATTCGCCCTCGTTTTGACAATCAAGGCGGCAATCTGGGGCGCAAAGCGCTCCTCGCCGTACTCATAAATGATTTTTTTCAGTACCGCCTCCGGGTAGGTGTTGACCACCAGGTAGGCGTCCAGCGTTTGGTCGGTATCCATGCGCATATCGAGACGGGCGTCATGGTTGTAGGAAAAACCCCTGTCGGGGGTGTCAAACTGGTGTGAGGAACAGCCGAGGTCCAGCAGTACGCCGCCTAAGTTGTCCACATGCTCCTGCTGCAGAATGTTCTCGAGCTCACTGAAGTTCGCCCGGATCATGCGCACCTGCTGTCCAAAGGCGAACAGACGCTGTCCGGCGGCGGCGATGGCGGCGGCGTCCCGATCGATGCAGATCAGACGGCTGTTTGCCCCCATCCGTTTGGCGATCTGAAAGGAATGGCTGCCGGAACCGGCAGTGCAGTCGATATAGGTGAGGTGGTCCCTCACCTGCAGGGCGTCCACACACTCGTTCAGCAGCACCGATGTATGGGTGTATTTTGACTCGTTCATGCTCACTCCGGATTACAGACCGATTGCGGCGAGCTTCTGGCGCAGGGATGCCATGTTGCGGTTGGCCTCCTCCTCGTCCCAGAGCGTCTCCGACCAGATCTGCACATGGTTGCCCGCACCGATGACCACCGCATTGCGGTCAATGTGTGCATAGGACAAAATCGAGGGGGTCAGCACCACACGACCGCTGGTGTCGGGGGTGACCCAGATGGTTTTTGAAAACAGGAATTCTTTGATTTCACTGACCTCAGAGTCAGGGAACTGGTTGATTTTTTCGGACAGCTTGTCCATTTCGGGGGCGGAATACACGGCCAGGCAGGGTTTGTTCATCTTTCGCGTGACATAAAAGCTCTCGCCCAAGTCCTCACGAAACTTGACGGGCATGAAAATACGGTTCTTGGCATCCAGGGTATGCCGAAACTCTCCGACAAAAGGCATGAACAACACCTCCTCCCATGAAACCGAGTGCAATTTGCTGAAACTTTTAGACACTTTTCAACACTTTGCCCCACTTGTGTGACCATTATATCGTATCGCGCGGGATTTTGCAACCCTTTTTTGAAAAAAATTTCAAAATAAGAAGAAAACTTTTCCTCTCCCTGCAAAATGAGTAAAAAAGATTCCCAAAAGTCTTTCCGTATGTTATAATACAAGGTGAAACAGAAAACTTCCCACATCACTTCCCGTAGGCCCTCCTGCGCCGCCTGCCCTGAAGGACAGGGCAGCCGCCCAGGGCATCCATACAGTGTGCAGCGGGCAGGATGTCGGGAAGCGATGATCCCCATAATGTGCAAGGAGGCAGGACATGCCGCTTTTTCGCCGCAAGCGACGGGTACCCACTCACCCGGAACAGGTGCTGGCCCTGCACGGGCAGACCATCCGGTATGTCACCGAGCGGGTGGACGGTGAGGAGATGGTCATCGGGCGGGGCGGTTCCCTGTCTGTGCGGGGGGAGGAGCTGCTGGTTTTCTCGTCTGCGGACATCGTCTTTCGCACCCCCCTCAAAGAGTTACAGCTCGGCCGACTGCTCTCGGGGGACGGTGTGATTCTGACGGGTGCCCCGACCGACCGGCCGGAGCAGGTCAGAACCCTCATCATCTATTTTGTCTATCATCGGAAATAGGAGAAGCCATCAATGTTTTTGACCCGACAAAATGAGCTCTCCCGCGGCAAGCAAGGCCCCTATACCGCCGCCGTCATTGTGGCGGGCGGGCAGGGGACTCGTATGCCGGGTGCGGACGGGCAGCCCAAGCAACTGCGTCTGCTCTGCGGCAAGCCCCTTGTTTTGCACACGGCGCTGGCATTTGAACGCTGCGCCCGTATCCGGGAAATAGTGTTGGTGACCCGGGCGGAAGATGCAGACACCGTGCGGCAGATCTGCGTCGAGGGCGGCATCACCAAGTTGCGTTCGGTGGTGGCAGGCGGAGAGCATCGGCAGCAGTCGGTCTTGCACGGCTTTGATGCCATCTCACCAAAGGCGCGCTATGTCGCCATTCATGACGGTGCCCGCTGTTTGATCACCCCCGCTGCGATTGAGCGGGTGCTACGGACTGCGTACCGCTATCGGGCAGCCACCGCCTGCCGCAAGCTCGTCGATACCGTCAAGCGGGTGGGCGGGGACGGCAGTGTGACGGAAACCTTAAATCGGGACGAGTTGGTCGCCGCCGAGACACCGCAGGTCTTTGAGGTGGGACTCTACCGTGCCGCCGCCTACCTGGCAGAGACAGAGGGGGCCCTCGTCACCGATGACAATATGCTGATGGAGCGCATCGGTCAGCGGGTGATGAGCGTGCCTACGGAGTCCGAGAATTTCAAGGTCACGCACGAGGGCGACTTGTCCGCCGCCGAACAAGTCTTACGCAAACGACAGGAGGAGTGTGACATGCACGGTGGGATGAGCATCGGTCACGGCTATGATGTGCATCGGCTGGTGCCGGAGCGGCCGCTGCTGGTCGGCGGGGTGCGGATTCCCCACCCGCTGGGACTGCTGGGACATTCGGATGGGGACGTCTTGTTGCATGCTGTGATGGACTCCCTGCTCGGGGCGTGCGGCGAGCCGGACATCGGCGCGCAGTTTCCCGACACCGACAAGCGCTATCGCGGCGCGGACAGCCTGGAGCTGCTGCGGGCGGTGGCAGGCATCCTGCGCAGCCGCGGGCGCCGTGTCCGCTATCTTGACGCCACCATTGTGGCGCAAGCGCCCAAAATGGCGCCCCATATCCCGCAAATGAAAGAAGCCATCGCCGCCGCCCTCGGCTGTGAGGTTCGACAAATCAATATCAAGGCCACCACAGAGGAGGGCCTGGGCGTATCAGGCAAAGGGGAGGGCATGGCCGCCCACGCCGTCTGCCTGCTCTCGTCAGACTGAACTTGGCAAAGAAGAAGCTTGCTCCCCTTTGCACGACAAGTGCAGCACAAGCAAGCTCGTGCTGCACTCTACAGCATCGGGTATGCACGGGGGGGCTGACTTCCTTTGCTTGTAACGTCGTCATACATGCCGTGATGCGTTTTTGATCGTCAATTTGGTCGTCCTCTGTTTGCATCTGCGTGTGCCCCTGCTATTATTGTATGGGTTTAGAGCAGTTCTGCCACCGCTTTCGCCTCTTTGCGAAAAGTTTGCAGACTGGTATCGGAAAGGAAAAACAAATGGTGAAAATCGCTCCCTCACTGCTGGCAGCAGACTTTACCCGACTGGGCGCGGAGGTCGAGAGCATCGAGCGCGCCGGCGCGGACTACCTGCATCTGGATGTCATGGACGGTTTGTTTGTCCCAAATTTATCCTTTGGACTGCCCGTCATTGAGGCGCTGCGCAAGCATAGCGACTTGCTGTTTGATGTGCACCTGATGATTGACCGCCCCGAGCGGTATATCGACCGTTTCATCGCCGCGGGCGCGGATATCCTGACCTTCCATACCGAGGCGTGCCAAGACCCCCAAAGTGCCATCAAGCAAATTCACGATCTGGGGCGGCGCGCCGCGCTGTCGGTAAAGCCCGCCACCCCCCTGGAGGCAGTGTATCCTTATCTTGACTCGCTGGAGATGGTGCTGGTCATGACGGTGGAGCCGGGCTTTGGCGGCCAAGCCCTCATCCCGGAGACCATCGACAAGGTGCGCCGCTTGCGCGCGGAGATCGACCGCCGCGGGCTTTTGACCGAGATTGAGGTGGACGGCGGGATCAACGCCGCCAACGCCGACTTGCTGAAGGCGGCGGGAGCGGACATTCTGGTGGCGGGCTCCGCGGTCTTCAGCAGCCCCGACCGCGCCCGGGCGATAGCGCTTTTGAGGGAATAGCTGTACTGCCTGCTACACCACGGAAAACCGCCATCAAGACTGACATTTACCGCCGCAGGGAAAAAGAATCCCCGCCGCCGAAAGGGGCTTGCCGTCCGTTTTTCATTTCGTTTTTCGGTTCGTCTTTGGCTTCCTCGAGCGTCGTATGATCGGTTTGGATGGATCCGGAGCGAAGCAAAGCAACCTTTGCACAGACAGGACCGGTTCACTCATACAAGCCCGAAGAGGATCAGATAATGGTCAGCAGCATATTGCCCATCGTGTCCGATAAAATTCTTCTGCCCAAAAAAGCGAGCCCAGTCGCTGCCCCTGCCTGAGGAATTAACGCGAATTCCAAATATTCTTGACTTCCTTGATGGTTTTCGCGATCATGCATCCGAGATATGCCCCAAGATATTTCCCCGCAATCCGTAGGACAAAACAGGATATGCCGATGATGCCCGGTGTGCCAAAAGAGCCGACATCCAGATTCATCCCCGATACCACAAAGAAAATGGACAAAATCGGTGGGGTGAATTTTTCCACTTGCTGATATAATTCCTTGTCTTTGGTCATGTTGATATAGGTGGTACCAAACAGCATACAGGAGAGCAGGGGAGAAATATCCAGCGCAGCGCATAGCCCCGCGATGCCCAACAAAGGTGGCAAAGTTCTACACAGCATAGCCCCCTTTTGCCGTGCGTTCCCCCCCATGCGGTCTTATGTTGTGCGCAGTTTTTTTCCTGCGCCTGTGATACTTTCACAGAAAAGATCGGATTGCTCTCGAAAAAATTCAGCAGTTTCACCACTTGACAATGGGGAAAAAACCGATTAGAATGGTATAAATACAACAAATGCTGTGAAGATACTAAGTTTCAGCGAGTGCTTTTCCAGAGAGCTGCCGGTTGGTGCGAGGCAGAAAAGAAACGCTGCGGCTGCCTCCTATCCGAGCAGAATTTCTGAAGGTCAGTAAGAAATTCCGGGGGATCCCGTTACAGGTCAAGGGTTTGCCAGAACCTGAATGAGCGGCCTTTTGAGAAAAAGGCAAGACGGGTGGTACCGTGGTTAATGTTATCGTTAATCATCCCGCAAAAATCCATGTGATTTTTGCGGGATTTTTGTTTGTACATTTCATGACAGAAAGGGAAGAACATGAAGAAAATTTTCGTATCTGATTTTACGCTCCGTCAAATCGCACAGAGCCGGGGAGGGGCGTTGACCTTCCGTGAAAAAACCAATATGGCGCGCGGGCTGGATTCACTCGGGGTGGATGCCATCGAGCTGGCACCGCTCTGCGGCACCAAAGAAAGTGTCATCATCAATAAAACCATTGCCTCCGCCGTCAAAAACAGTGCGGTCTGCCTGTCGGTGGGGGACAGTGTCGAGGGGATCGCGGAGGCTTGGGCTTGCCTCAAGGAGGCAAAGTCCCCCTGCCTGCAAGTGATCCTGCCCGTTTCTGCCGTGCAAATGGAGTATGTGTGCCACAAAAAGCCGCCGCAGGTGCTCGAGCTGATCGCTCGGCTGTGCTATGAGTCGACACTCTATTGTCCGTCAGTCGAGTTTATCGCCGTGGACGCTTCCAGGGCCGACCGGGCATTTCTGATCGAGGCCTGCCAAACCGCCGAGGGGCACGGTGCCTGCCGTGTCTGCCTGTGCGACGACGCAGGTGTGTGCCTGCCCGAGGATATGGCCGCCCTGGTGAGAGAGGTCGGCGCCGCGGTCAAGGTCCCCGTGCATGTGCAGCCCTCCGACCTCATCGGCATGGCGAGTGCCAACGCGGCGGCCGCTTTGACGGCGGGGGCGGCGGGCGTCAAGTCCTGCATTTCCGACAAAGGCAGCCTTTCCACTGCCGCCGTGGCGGATCTGGTGCGGGTGAAAGGCGAGCAACTCGGCCTGACCTGTGCCCTCTCTGTCACCGACATACACACCACCGTGTCGGCTCTGACCCGCCGCTCCGGAGACACCGGCGAGCCGGACGCCGTCGCCATCACCGAGCAGAGGAGCGTCACCCTTGACGCTGACTGCTCCTTGGCCACACTCAGGGAGGCGGTCGAGTCGCTGGGCTATGAGCTGAGCGATCGGGACTACGGTCGGGTATACGAGGAGCTGCAGCGCGTTTGCCAGAAGAAGCAGTCTATCGGGCAGAAGGAACTGGAGGCCATCATTGCGACCAATGCCATGCAGGTGCCCTCCACCTTCCACCTGGACGGTTATGTTGTGAGCAGCGGCAGCGCGATGGAGTCCATGGCGCACGTGACCCTGTCCCGAGACGGGACAAAGAGCAGCGGCCTCAGTACGGGGGACGGTCCCATTGACGCCTCTTTCCGCGCCATTGAGCAGATCATCGGCCACCATTACGAGCTGGATGATTTCCAAATTCATGCGGTCACCGAGGGGCGGGGCGCGGTCGGCTCGGCGCTGGTGCGCCTGCGGGCGGGCGGTAAGCTCTACTCGGGCAACGGTATTTCCACCGACATCGTGGGGGCCAGCATCCGTGCCTATCTCAACGCGCTGAACAAAATCGTCCATGAGGAGAACTGAAGATGAAGTTGGCCTTTTCCACCAAGCATGTCAAAGCGGCCGCTTTTCTGGAGTGGTGCAACACCGCCGCGGAGTACGGATTTGCCGGCTTTGAAATACATGACCCCCAGGCAGAGCGAGCCGCCCACAGCGACAGCCTGCTGCACCCCCGGCAAACGGCTGACGCGCGGCGCAAGCTCTACAACCGAAACCTGGAGGTCCCCGCGCTCAATTATCCCACCCCGCTGGACGAGACGACCGACCCCAAGGAGCTGGAGCGCGCGGTTGACTTTGCCATCAACGCGGGTGTGCCTTTTGTGATTGTCTCCATCCTCCGCCAGCCCGACACGGAGGGCATCCGCGCCGTGCTGACGCCCGCCATCCGTCTGGCTGAAAAGTTCGGCGTGAGCATTTTGCTGGAGAGTGCCGGGTATCTCGCCCACACCGAGCGGGTCATTGACCTCATCAATCTTTTTGCCACCGGCGCACTGGCGGCAGCATGGAACATTCGGGAGACGTACTTTGCCGCCGGAGAGGACGCCGAGACTACCATCCGCACCCTGGGCGCCTATATCAATTATGTACGGATCGGGGACCGACTGGACGGGGTGGATGTGCTGCTCGGCGAGGGCAGTCTGCCGGTGGGGGACTTCATGAACGCCCTGCATTCACTCAACTATGACGGCTATTTTTGCGCCGACTGGAACGATGAGATTGCCGACCCGGACATCGTCCTGACCCACTTCAAAAACTATGTTGTCCAAAACGGCAGGCAACCGCACCCCACCCCCCTGTACCGCAACCGCGCCGGCACCGGCACCTTTGTGTGGGAGAAGTACAAGGTCATTGACCAGACTTTCCCGCAGGTGCTGGACACCGTGACCGAACAGTACCCGGACCAGTATGTCTTTAAGTACCCCACACTCGACTACACCAGAACCTATGCGGAGTTCAGCCGCGATGTGGATGAGGCAGCCGCCGCCCTGATCTCTCTGGGTGTCAAACCGGGCCACCATGTCGCCATCTGGGCGACCAATGTCCCGCAGTGGTTCGTGACCTTCTGGGCAGCCATCAAAATCGGCGCCGTGCTGGTCACGGTCAACACCGCCTATAAAATCCATGAGGCGGAGTACCTGTTCCGCCAGTCGGACACCCACACGCTGGTCATGATCGAGTCGTTCAAGGACTCCAATTATAAGGAAATCATACAGCAGCTCTGCCCCGAGCTCCAAACCCTGCAGCCGGGCAAGCCGCTCTATGCCAAAAAGCTCCCCTTTTTGCGCAACATCATCACGGTCGGCTTTCAGATGCCCGGCTGCCTGACCTGGGAGCAGATGCTGGAGCGAGCCCCTGCCGTGCCGCAGGAGGAAGTGCGCCGCCGCGCCGCCGCCCTGCGCGCGGATGATATCTGCAACATGCAGTACACCTCCGGCACCACCGGCTTCCCCAAAGGGGTGATGCTGTCACATAGCAATATCATCAACAACGGCAAGACCATCGGCGACCGTATGGACATGTCCACTGTCGACCGCATGTTGGTGCAGGTGCCCATGTTCCATTGCTTCGGCATGGTGCTCACCATGACCAGCATCATGACCCACGGCGGCACCCTGTGTCCCTTGCCCTACTTTTCACCCAAAGCCTCTTTGGCAGCCGTCACCGATGAAAAGATCACCTGCCTGAACGGTGTGCCCACCATGTTTATTGCCATGTTCCATCATGAAGACTTTGCCCAGACCGACTTTTCCCATATGCGCACCGGCATCATGGCGGGCGCGAACTGCCCGGCAGACCTGATGCGCCGTGCCGCCGCCGAGATGCATATGACCGAGATTCTCAGCGTTTACGGCCAGACCGAGTCCTCCCCAGGCCTCACCATGGGCGAGGTGGATGAAGACCTTGATTTGCGCTGCGAAACCGTGGGCAGCGCGTTCCCCGGCGTGTCCTGCAAGGTGATTGACCCGGCGACGGGCGAGGAGCTGCCGGACGGGCAGAGCGGCGAGATGGTCGCGCGCGGCTTTAACATCATGAAGGGTTACTATAAGATGCCCGCCGCCACTGCCCAGACCATTGACGCGGACGGTTGGCTTCACACGGGGGACATCTGCTGCCGCACCCCGAACGGCTACTACAAAGTCACCGGCCGCCTCAAGGATATGATCATCCGCGGCGGTGAAAACCTCTACCCGCGGGAGATTGAGGAGTTTTACTTAACCCACCCCGACATTTCGGACGTGCAGGTGGTGGGCGTGCCCGACAAGGTGTACGGCGAGGAGGCCTGTGCGTGGATCATTTTGCGCGCAGGCAGGATCGCCACCGAACAGCAAATGCGCGAATTCGGGCAAAAGCACATCGCCCGACACAAGATCCCGCGCTACTTTTTATTTGTCGAGGAGTTCCCCATGAATGCGGCGGGCAAAATTCAGAAGTACAAAATGCGCGAACGCTCACTGGAAATTCTGGGGCTGAAAGATTGATGCCATGCGAATCATCGATTGCCACTGCCATGTGTACCCCGAAAAAATTGCCTCCCGCGCCGTCTCCGGCATCGGCGAGTTTTACGACCTGCCGCTGCGGCATGACGGCGCGCTGGGGACGCTCTTGCGGCTGGAAAGGGAAGCGGGCGTCACCCACCTGGTCATTTTTTCGGTAGCCACCAAGCCCGCCCAGGCTGACTCCATCAACGACTTTATCGCCCGTACCGTGCAGAGTGACCCCGACGGGATGACCGGGCTGGGCACCCTCCATCCCGACAGCCCGACCATTGCCGCGGACATCCGCCGCATCAAGTCCCTTGGGCTCAAGGGGGTAAAGCTGCACCCCGACTTCCAGCAGTTTCGGATCGACGACCCCCGTTGCCTGAAAATCTACGAGGCTTGCGAGGGAGAACTTCCGATTTTGATGCACACCGGAGACTTTCGCTTTGACTTCTCCAACCCGAACCGGATGCAGCCCATGTTGGAGGCCTTCCCGCACCTCACCTTTATCGGGGCGCATTTTGGCGGCTGGTCGGTCTGGGACGAGGCGGTGGCGCGGCTGCAGGGGTATGACAACTTTTATGTGGACTGCTCCTCCTCCCTCTACGCCCTCTCACCGGAAAAGGCGAGGGACATCATCCGCGCCTATGGCGCCGACCACGTCCTGTTCGGGGTGGACTACCCGATGTGGACCCCCAAACAGGAGCTGGAGCGCCTGCTGGCGCTGGGGCTTACTGCAGAGGAATACAGCCTCATTTTGCACCGCAACAGCGAGCGGTTGTTCGACATTTCGCCCCTGTCCGGGGAAAACAGTAAAAAAATTCCCCAAAGTACTTGACAACTGCGCCAAGTCGTGATAAAGTAATAGAAAATCTAAAAAGGCTATGACGAAGACGGACTAAACGCTGCGTTTCACAGAGAGTCGGGGGTGCTGGAATCCCGATAAACAACTGTTTTGTGCCCATCACTTCCGAGCCGGAGATCCCAAAGCGGCCATGGTCCGTCAGTAGGCGTCTCCCGTGATTGCTGCGTCAAGGCATACGGCTTGTCAGAGCCTGAGGGGTATGGGCAACCATACAATTTGAGTGGTACCGCGGGTCATTGAATTGCGATTCAGGCTCGTCTCAAAGAATCTTTGAGGCGAGCCTTTTTATGTTGAATTTGAAAGGAGTTATCCCATGAGTCCCAAAACAGCTTACACCCAACTCTCCGAGATTGCCTCACGAATTAAGGAAATGCGCGAAATTATGGGCTGGTCCATCCCCGAGATGGCAGAGAAAGCCGAGGTCACCGAGACACAGTACCGCGCCTACGAGGGCGGGGAGGCAGACCTGCCGTTCACCTTCATCCACAAGTGCGCGCTGGTCTTTGATATGGAGCTGACCGAGCTGCTGGAGGGGCAGGATGCACACCTGTCCTCCTACACGGTCACCCGAAAAGGGCAGGGGCAGGAAACCGCCAAGGAAGAGGGTATTGTGATTCAGAACCTTGCCACCGGATTCCGCGACAAGCTGGCGGAGCCCTACTGGGTGCGCTACGAGTATTCCGCCGCCCAGCAGAACCAACCCATCCACCTGACCAAGCACAGCGGCCAGGAGTTTGACCTGGTGTTGCAAGGCAAGCTCAAGGTGCAGATTGGCGAGCATACCGAGGTTTTGGGCGAGGGCGACAGCATTTTTTACAACAGCTCCACCCCGCACGGCATGATCGCCGTGGATGGACAGGACTGCATTTTCTGCGCGGTGGTGCTGCCGGGCGAGGACACCAAGGAGCAGACGGTCAGAGAAAGCATTTTGTCCACCCGCCCCTCCGAAAAGCTGCTGTGCGAGAAATATATTAAAGTGGAGGAGGATGAGCACGGCGTACTCAAAAGTCTGCGCTTTGAGAACACCGACACCTTCAACTTCGGCTTTGACGCCGTGGATGTCATTGCCGACAAGTACCCGGATAAACTGGCGATGCTGCACATAGACAACCTGAAGGAGGAGCGCCGCTTCACCTTCAGGGATATCAAGCGCGCCTCCAACCAGTGCGCCAACTACTTCAAATCCTTGGGGATCAAAAAGGGCGATAAGGTCATGCTGGTGCTCAAGCGACACTACCAGTTCTGGTTCGCCATGATCGCCCTGCACAAGCTGGGCGCGGTCGCCATCCCCGCCACCCACCAGTTAAAGGAACACGACTTTGACTACCGCTACCGGGCGGCGGGCGTAAGTGCCATTCTCTGTACCGCCGATGGGGATGTGGCGGAGATCGCCGAACGCTCGGCGCAAAACTGCCCCACGGTCAAGACCCTCGTTTTAGTGGGCGGCGCACGGGAGGGCTGGCACGACTTCAACGCCGAGTACCCCCTTTTCTCCGGCAAATTCGAACGCACGGGGGACACCTCGTGCGGCGAGGAGACGGCGCTGATGTTCTTTACCTCCGGCACCACCGGCAACCCCAAAATGGCGGCGCACTCCCACACCTACTCGCTGGGGCATTTCACCACCGCCAAGTACTGGCACAGCTGCGAGCGGGACGGACTGCACTTCACCATCTCCGACACCGGTTGGGGCAAGTCCCTGTGGGGCAAGCTGTACGGTCAGTGGCTGTGTGAATGCGCGGTTTTCGTGTATGACTTCGACCACTTTGATGTCGCCGCCATTTTGTCCATGTTTGAAAAGCACCATATCACCACCTTCTGTGCCCCGCCCACCATGTTGCGTATGCTCATTAAGGCCGACCTCTCCAAGTATGACCTGTCCTCCATCCGCCACATGACCACCGCGGGCGAGGCGCTGAACCCCGAGGTCTACCGGCAGTTTGAGGCCGCCACCGGACTGAAAATCATGGAGGGCTTCGGCCAGACCGAAACCACCCTGTTGATTGGCAACCTGTACGGCACCACGCCGCGCATCGGTTCCATGGGCAAGGCATCCCCGCAGTATGAAGTCGACCTTGTCGACCAGGACGGCAACCCCATCGCCAACGGCGAGGTCGGGGAGATTGTGATCCGCACCGATAAGGGGAGCCCTTGCGGTCTGTTCCTTTCCTACTACCGGGACGATGAGCGGACCCGGGAGTCTTGGCACGACGGCCTCTACCATACGGGCGACACGGCGTGGCGCGATGAGGACGGCTACTTCTGGTATGTCAGCCGCGTTGACGACGTCATCAAGTCCTCCGGCTACCGCATCGGTCCCTTTGAGATTGAAAGCGTCATCATGGAGTTGCCCTATGTGCTGGAGTGCGGTGTTTCCGCCGCGCCCGACGAGGTGCGCGGGCAGATCATCAAAGCCAGTGTGGTCCTCACCAAGGGCACCGAGCCCACCGAGGAGCTGAAACGGGAGATCCAGAACTATGTCAAGGAGAACACCGCCCCCTACAAGTACCCCCGTTTGGTGGTCTTCCGCGACGAGCTGCCCAAGACCATCAGCGGCAAAATTCAGCGCAACAAGCTGTAAGGACAGAGCAGGGTACTTTTTCATCATATACGGCGAGTATCACCGTATGCCGGCGGGTCTGTTTTGCCCTTTCAAATATCGCGGGAGAAATTGCTCTTTTTCAATAAAATTGCAGGTTGAAGCAGTTGACAATTCGACAAAGATGTGTTAGAATCATGATTGTCTTAAGACTAAAGGCATAGACGGAGAGGGTAGCTTGGTTGCCGGTGCAGAGAGGTGGCGGTTGGTGTGAGCCACACAGGGCAGCTTGCTTGCCGTCGCTCCCGAGCCGAAAGGAAGAAATGCGCAGGGTGCCTGTGCAGAGTAGACCCTTTCCGTGATGGCTGCGTGAAAGCATAGGGCCGAGAGGTCCGAGAGTGGTCGCAGAACTTACCGTTCTGGGCAATTTGAGTGGTACCGCGGGATATAACGAACAGTTTATAGCTCGTCTCAAAGCAGCATCTTTGGGGCGAGCTTTTGCATTTTCGCCCAGGAAGGATTGTTATGAAATCAACCACCGGACTGGAAGTCAAAATTCAGGAAATGGCGCAGCGCATTTTTGCCCTGCGTGAAATGGTCGGGCTGTCTGTCGCCGACATGGCGCAAAAAACCGGTGTCAGCATCGAGGAGTACCTCGCCTGTGAAGCAGGGCAAAGCGATTTGAATTTTGCCTTCCTGTATCGCTGCGCCGCGGCGCTGGGTGTGGATGTCACCGACATTATCGAGGGCACCAGCCCCCGCTTGGCGGGCTATGTACTCACACGCAAGCGGGAGGGACAGCGCATTGAACAGGCGCACGGCATGGTGTACTACAACCTGGCCGCCGCCTTCAAAAACCGGATTGCCGAGCCGCTCTATGTGGTCTCCGCTTACCATCCGGAGGCGCAGGACGCCCCCATCGAGCTGACTACCCACACGGGGCAGGAGTGCGACATTGTCATCTCCGGCGCCCTGAAAGTGCAGGTGGGCGACCATGTGGAGACTTTGCACGAGGGGGACAGCATCTATTACGACAGCAGCGTGCCGCACGGGATGGTGGCGGTGGAGGGGGCAGACTGCCACTTCTATGCGTTCGTACTGAATCCCCAGGCCGAGCCGGTCTCACGGCTGGTGCACGGCGGTGTACGCGACTTTTTCCCCGCCTCCAAAAAGTTTGACAGTCCCCATGTCAGACGAATCTGGGAAGACTTCGTGCTGCCGAAAGAGGATGGAAGCGGCGTCCTGGAGTCTATCTCCTTCCAAAACCAAGACAAGTTCAACTTTGCCTATGATGTGGTGGACCGGCTGGGGCGCGAACAGCCCGACAAGCTGGCGATGCTACATATTGACGTGCATCAAAACGAGCGGCGCTTTACCTTCGGGGACCTGAAGCGCGCCTCCTCACAAACCGCCAACTACTTCCGCTCACTGGGCATCCGTCGGGGCGATCATGTCCTGTTGATTCTGAAGCGTCACTACCAGTTCTGGTTTGCCGTCCTGGCACTGCATAAAATCGGGGCGGTCGCCATTCCCGCCTCCAACCAGCTCAAGGAACATGACATCTCCTACCGCCTGCAAAAAGCCGGCGTGAAAGCCGTGCTCTGTACGGCAGACGGCGATACGGCGCATGAGGTCGACCTGGCGGCCGCTCACTGTCCCACCCTGCAAACCAAAATCATGGTGAACGGCACACGGGAGGACTGGCACTCGTTTGACGAGGAGTACAGTCTCTATACCGGGAAATTTGAACGGCCGGATGACGCCCCCTGCGGGAAAGAGTTGATGCTGATGTACTTCACTTCCGGCACCACCGGCAACCCTAAGGTTGCCATGCTGGACTACACCTACCCACTGGGGCATTTCATCACCGCGAAGTACTGGCATTGCGTCAACCCGGACGGGTTGCACCTGACGGTGGCAGACACCGGCTGGGCAAAAGCGGCATGGGGTAAAATTTACGGCCAGTGGCTGTGCGAGGCTGCCATTTTCGTGTATGACTTTGAGCGCTTCCATGCCGAAGATCTGCTGCCCATGTTTGCCAAGTACCACATCACCACCTTCTGCGCGCCGCCCACCATTCTGCGCATGATGATCAAGCGGGACCTCTCCAAGTTTGACCTTTCCTCCATCGAACACATGACCACGGCAGGCGAGGCGCTCAACCCGGAGGTGTTCCGGCAGTTTGAGGCGGCGACCGGGCTGCAGATCATGGAGGGCTTTGGGCAGAGTGAGACCACCGTGGCACTGGCAAACCTCAACGGCACCAAGGCACGCCTGGGCTCCATGGGCAAGCCTGTGCCCCTCTATGACATTGATTTGGTGGATGCCAATGACCGCCCCGTGCCTGTCGGCGAGGTGGGGGAGATCGTCTTTCGCGTGGACAAAGGCGCTCCCTGCGGCCTGTTCCGCGGGTACTACCGGGACGAAGAAAAGACCGCCGAGTGTTGGCATGACGGGCTCTACCACACCGGCGACACCGCGTGGCGCGACGAGGACGGCTACTTTTGGTTTGTGGGGCGCGTGGACGATGTCATTAAGTGTTCGGGCTACCGCATCGGGCCTTTTGAGATTGAAAATGTCATCATGGAGCTGCCCTATGTCCTCGAGTGCGGCGTGTCCGCCGCCCCGGACGAGTTACGGGGGCAGGTGGTGAAGGCGAGCATTGTGCTGACCGCCGGCACCGAGGGCACCGTGGAGCTGAAAAAAGAGATTCAGGACTACATCAAACAGCGCACCGCTCCCTACAAGTACCCCCGCATCATCGTTTTCCGTGATGAGCTCCCAAAAACCACCAGTGGCAAAATCCAACGGAATAAGTTATAATGAGACAATGTATTTTTTGTTAATAAGTAAAAGGAAAGCATTATGAAACAAACCATTTCCATCACCAAAGCCACACAACCGAAGCCGCGTCCGACCGACGAGACCCGGCTGGGGTTCGGGCGTCTTTTCACCGATCATATGTTCATGATGAACTACTCGAGCGAGCAGGGGTGGCATGACGCACGGATCGTCCCCTTTGACTATATACCGGTGTATCCCGCCTCCACGGTTTTTCATTACGGCACCGAAATTTTCGAGGGAATGAAGGCATACCGCACCAAAGAAGGCCGCGTGCAGATGTTTCGCCCGCTGGAAAACGTCCGCCGCATGAACATCAGTGCCGAGCGACTCTGCCTGCCCCAGCTGGACGAGGCATTTGCGCTCCATGCGCTGGAAACCCTGATTACGCTGGAGCAGGATTGGGTGCCGCGCCTGGAGGGCACCTCGCTCTACATCCGCCCCTTTATGTACGGTGACGACCCGCACCTGGGGGTCCACGCCGTGGAGTGCGCCACCTTTGTCATCATCTGCTCTCCCGTCGGCGCCTACTATCCCGAAGGGATGAACCCGGTCAAGATTGCCATTGAGTCCGAGGATGTGCGGGCTGTGCGGGGCGGGACCGGGTACACCAAGTGCGGCGGCAACTATGCCGCCAGCCTGCGCGCCGGCCAACGCGCGCAGAAAATGGGGTACACGCAGGTGCTGTGGCTGGACGGCGTGGAGCGTAAATATATTGAGGAAGTCGGCAGCATGAATGTCATGTTCAAGATTGGCGGGGAGATTGTCACGCCAGCCCTCACGGGCTCGGTGCTGCCGGGCATCACCCGCAAGTCCTGCATCGCCCTGTTGCGCGAGTGGGGCTACACGGTCACCGAACGCCTGATTTCCATTGACGAGCTGAAGCAGGCGGCCGACGACGGCAGGCTTGAGGAGGCCTGGGGGACGGGCACGGCAGCCGTTGTCTCGCCGATTGGCCAGTTGTTTTACCTGGATGAAACGCATACCATCAACCACAACCAAATCGGCCCCGTGACCCAGCGTCTCTATGACCAACTGACCGCCATTCAGTGGGGCAAGGTGCCAGACACCCACGGCTGGTGCCACCCGGTTTGCTGATGATGGCGCCAAAGGTCAGGCGGGTCACCCTTTTTGCCGGTCATTACGGGAGCGGGAAGACCAATATTGCCGTCAATTATGCCCGTTACTTACAGAGGCGCGGGCTGGCGGTCGCTATTGCCGACCTCGACATTGTCAACCCCTATTTCCGTACCAAGGACAGCATGGACGAGCTGGCAGAGGCGGGCATCCCGCTGATTTCCTCCGTCTACGCCAACACCAATGTGGACCTGCCCGCCCTGCCGCAGGCGCTCTATGGGCTGGTCCGACAGCATGACCGGCATGTGGTGTTCGATATCGGCGGGGATGACCGCGGCGCCTATGCGCTGGGGCGCTACGCCCCCGACATTCTGGCGGAGAACAATTATGAGATGATCTTTGTCCTGAACCTGTACAGGCCGCTCACGACCACCGCGGAGTCGGCCCTGGAGGTCATGCGCGAGATTGAAAGGGCGGGGGGCATCCCGTTCACCGCCATTGTCAACAACTCAAACATCGGGTGGGATACCACGCCGGCGCTGGTCCTGTCCAGTGCCGCCGAGGCAGAGCGGTTGTCGTCTTTGTCCGGCCTGCCCATCCTGATGACCACGGCAGAGCAGGGAGTCGCCGCGCAAATCACCGAGATGCCCGTGTTCCCGCTGGTACTGCAAAAGAAGTATTTTGATATGAAAAAGGAGAAGGGAAATGCCCAAGGTAACCTTTGACGAAAATCTGTGCAAGGGCTGCGAGCTGTGCGTGTACGCCTGCCCGAAAAAGATCATTGCCATTGCCACAGACAAAATCAACAAGAAAGGACATTCACCGGCTACCATCACCGATCAGGACAAGTGTATCGCCTGCGCATTTTGCGCCATGATGTGCCCTGACTGCGTGATTACCGTTGAAAAATGAGGAAAAAACTATGGCAGAAGTCGTTTTAATGAAAGGAAATGAGGCGATTGCCGAAGCGGCGCTCCGTGCCGGTTGCCGTCATTATTTTGGGTACCCCATCACACCGCAGACCGAAATTGCCGCCTACATGGCGAAAAGAATGCCCAAGGTGGGCGGTGTGTTCCTGCAGGCGGAAAGTGAAATTGCCGCCATCAATATGGTGTACGGCGTGGCGGGGACCGGCCACCGTGTGATGACCTCGTCCTCCAGCCCCGGCGTCTCCCTCAAACAAGAGGGGATTTCCTACATAGTGGGGGCCGATCTGCCCTGCCTGATTGTCAATATCCAGCGGGGCGGGCCCGGACTGGGGGGCATCCAGCCGGCGCAGTCCGACTATTTTCAGGCCACCAAGGGAGGCGGCCATGGCGACTATCGCCTGCTGGTGTTAGCCCCCGCCTCGGTGCAGGAAATGGCGGACCTGACCGTGCAGGCATTTGACCTTGCCGACCAGTATCGTATCCCCGTCATGCTCCTGGCGGACGGCACCATGGGACAGATGATGGAGCCGGTGACCTTTCGGGAGGTCACTGTCCGCCAAACCGAAAAGCCGTGGGCGGTGACCGGCACGGGGATGCGCCGCGCCCCCAATATCATCAACTCCCTCTACCTCAACCCCGAGGAGCTGGAGCGCAAGAATGTCGAGCGTTTCGAGCGTTACCGGCAGATCGAGCAGGACGAGACGCTCTACGAATCCTACCTTATGGAGGACGCTGAGTACTGTATTGTCGCTTTCGGCATTGCGGCCCGCGTGGCCAAAAACGCCATCAACGCCGCCCGTGAAAAGGGGCTGAGGGTGGGCATGATTCGCCCGATTACCCTCTGGCCTTTCCCCGTAAAGCCGCTGAGGGCCGCCGCCGAAAAGGTGCGAGCATTTGTGTCGGTGGAGCTTTCCATGGGGCAGATGATAGAGGATGTCCGCCTGGCGGTCGAGTGCCGCCGTCCCGTGGTGCTTTGCAACCGTTCGGGCGGGATGATCCCGACCCCGGAACAGGTCCTTGCCACCATCGAAAAACTTGCAGGAGGTGACCTTTGATGGTTGTCTTTGAAAAACCGAAAAGCCTGACCGACGCGCCTTTGCACTACTGCCCGGGCTGTACCCACGGCATTGTGCACCGTTTGGTGGCAGAGGCGATGGATGCGCTGGATGTTCAGGGCAAAACCATCGGTGTGGCACCCGTAGGCTGTGCCGTCATGGCATACAATTATTTTGACTGTGACATGGTGGAGGCGGCGCATGGCAGGGCACCTGCCGTGGCGACCGGACTCAAGCGCGCGCTGCCCGATAACATCATCTTCACCTACCAGGGCGACGGCGACCTTGCCTCGATCGGCATGGCGGAGATTGTCCACGCCGCCACCCGCAACGAAAACATCACCATTATCTTCATCAACAACGCCATTTACGGCATGACCGGCGGCCAGATGGCGCCCACCACCCTGCCGGGGCAGGTGACCCAGACCTCGCCCTACGGCCGCGATATCCACGCGGCAGGCTACCCCATCCGGGTCTCCGAGATGCTCTCGACGCTGGAGGGCCCCGAGTACATCGCGCGCGTGACGGTCAATTCGGTTAAGAATATCCGCACCGCCAAAAAGGCCATCCAAAAGGCTTTTGAGAACCAGGTCCAAGGCAAGGGCTTTTCCCTGATTGAGGTACTCTCCACCTGCCCGACCAACTGGGGCATGACGCCGCAGAAGGCGCTCGAGTGGGTGGATACAGCCATGATCCCATACTATCCGCTGGGTGTCTTTAAGGACAGAAGCACCGGGAAAGAGGAGGGCTGAGCCATGACGACAGAAATTTTGATTGCGGGCTTTGGCGGGCAAGGCGTGCTGTTCGCCGGCAAGTTCATTGCCTACAAGGGCTTGCTGGAAGGGCGTCAGGTCAGTTGGTTGCCCTCTTACGGCCCCGAGATGCGCGGCGGCACTGCCAACTGCAGTGTGATTTTGAGCGACGCGCCCGTCGGCTCTCCCATTGTCTCGCACCCGGATATTTTGATTGCCATGAACCTCCCCTCGCTGGACAAGTATGAACAGTCCGCCAAACCGGGCGGCTATATCCTGGTCGATTCTGCCCTGATCGGGCGCAAGGTGGAGAGGTCCGATCTCACCGCCGCCTACATCCCCGCCACCAAGATGGCGATGGATGCGGGGTACCCCACTCTGGCGAACATGGTGATGGCGGGCTTTGCCATGCAAAAAACCGGGATGATTTCCTTTGATAAGATGACCGACGCACTGCGCAAAGTCGTCTCCGCAAAACACGAGGCATTGCTCGAGATCAACCTGAGGGCGATCGAAGCCGGCTATCACTTTGCATAAACCGGGCACTATATTTACAGTCCATTCCCCAACAGCCCCCCTCCTTCCGAGAGGGGGCTGTTCTTTTGATGTTCAAAAAAAGACGGCAAAAGTCGTGTGTTTGCCTGAAGTTTTGTGCAAGATATACAATGCATCTCTTGATTTGAAGAAAAAAACAATGCAATAGGTAGAAATCCATGAATTTCTGCTGACCTATTGCAAAATTATTCATATTATGTTATAATGAGCGTATATAAATTCAAAAATATTCACGAGAGGGTGTTTACATGAATAAGGATCAGATCAAGAAGGTTGTTTTAGCCTATTCCGGAGGGCTGGATACCTCCATCATCATTCCATGGCTGAAGGAAAATTACAACGGGTGCGAGGTCATTGCCGTGTCCGCCAATGTCGGCCAGGCGGATGAACTGGAAGGGCTGGAGGAGAAGGCGCTCAAAACAGGCGCCTCCAAACTGTATATTGAGGATTTGACCGACGAGTTTGTCAACGACTATATTCTCCCCACCGTGCAGGCAGGCGCGCTGTATGAGCAGTACATGCTGGGCACCGCCTTTGCACGCCCCATCATTGCCAAACGGATCGTGGAAATTGCCCGTGCCGAAAACGCAGATGCCATCTGTCACGGCTGCACCGGGAAGGGGAATGACCAGGTGCGTTTTGAGCTCACCATCAAGGCATTTGCCCCCGACATGAAGATCATTGCCCCCTGGCGCGAGTGGAGCATCAAGTCCCGCGAGGAGGAGATCGAGTATGCCGAGGCGCACCATATCCCCCTGAAAATCAATCGCGAGTCCAACTACTCCAAGGATAAAAACCTGTGGCACCTGAGCCATGAGGGACTGGACCTGGAGGATGCAGGCAACGAACCCCGCTACGAAAAGCCGGGCTTCCTGGAAATGTCCGTCTCTCCCCTGCAGGCGCCCGATGCCCCCACCTATCTCACACTCGACTTTGTGCGGGGGATGCCGACCGCGCTGGACGGCGTTGCCATGAGTGCCAAGGACATTATTTTGAAGCTCAATGAGATCGGGGGCAAGAACGGCATCGGTCTGCTCGACATTGTGGAGAACCGCCTGGTCGGCATGAAGTGCCGCGGCGTGTATGAAACCCCGGGCGGCGCCATCCTTTATTTCGCACACAACTATCTGGAGACCCTCTGCCTCGACAAAATGACCATGCATGAGAAGCAGAAGCTTTCCATCACCTTTGCCGAGCTGGTCTACAACGGCCAGTGGTTCACCCCCCTGCGCGAGGCGCTCTCCGCCTTTGTCACCAAGACCCAGGAGCCTGTCACCGGCAAGGTGAGAATCAAGCTGTATAAGGGCAACCTGATCAAGGCGGGGGCGTGGTCGGACTACTCTCTGTACTCCGAGGAAATCGCCACCTTCGGCGAGGACCATGTGTACAACCAGGCCGACGCCACCGGGTTTATCAACCTGTTCGGCCTCCCCATTCAGGTGCAGGCGCAACTGGCGGCAAGGAACGCACGGAAAAACAAGTAAGGACATACGACATGAAACTTTGGGCAGGAAGAACGTCGGGCGAGACAGACCGGCGGGCAGACGACTTCAACGCCTCCATACGGGTGGATGCCGCCATGTACCGGCAGGATATTGCGGGCTCCCTGGCGCACGCCTCTATGCTGGCAAAGCAGGGAATACTCTCGGCGGCAGAGGCCGAGCAGCTGTGCGCTGGTCTTTCGTCCATTCTGACCGACCTTGACACAGGGGCGCTTTCGATTGATCCCGGCGCGGAGGACATTCACATGTTCGTGGAAAGCGTGCTGACCGAGCGGGTCGGGGAAGTGGGGAAAAAGCTGCACACCGCCAGAAGCCGCAACGACCAGGTCGCGCTGGACTTGCGGCTCTACCTGAGGGAAGAAACCCAACAGATTCAAAAACTGCTGCTCGAGCTGATAGACGCGCTCAGGGAGCAGGCGGAAACGAACCGGGATGCCATTGTGCCGGGCTACACCCACCTGCAACGGGCGCAACCCATCGTCTTTGCCCACCAGTTGCTCGCCTACTGCATGATGTTCCGGCGGGACTATGAGCGGCTGCGGGACGCCCTGCGGCGGATGAATGTCTCCCCCATCGGCTCCTGTGCCCTTGCCGGCACCACCTACCCCATCGACCGAGAGTTTGAGGCGCGGGCGCTGGGTTTTGACGGTGTCTGTGAGAACAGCCTGGACGGTGTCTCCGACCGGGATCACTGCATTGAGTTGCAGGCTGCCTATGCCACCGTCATGATGCACCTCTCGCGCCTCGCGGAGGAGCTGATTTTGTGGTGCAGCTGGGAGTTCCGCTTTGTAGAGCTGGACGACGCCTACACTACCGGCTCCAGCATCATGCCGCAGAAAAAGAACCCCGATGTCGCCGAGCTGGTGCGAGGAAAGACCGGGCGGGTCTATGGGAACCTGATGGGCACCCTGACCATGCTGAAGGGGTTGCCGCTGGCCTACAACAAGGATATGCAGGAGGACAAGGAGGCGATTTTCGACAGCCTGGAGACGGTGCGCCAGTGCCTCGCCGTCTTTGCGCCCATGATCGCCACCATGCGCACCAACAAGCCCGCGATGTATCAGGCCGCCGGGGAGGGCTTCATCAATGCCACCGACCTCGCCGACTATCTCACTAAAAAAGGCGTGCCTTTCCGCACCGCCTACCAGATTGTCGGGCAGATCGTCGCCAAGTGTATGGCGGAGGGGTGCGTACTGGAGACGCTGAGCCTCACGGAGTACCAATTGTTCAGTCCCCTGTTCGAGGAGGACCTGTACCGGGAGATCTCGCTTGAGAATTGCGTGAACAAGCGCATTTCCTACGGCGGTACCGGCCCCCATTCCATTCAACATCAAATGACTGTCATAGACGAGTTTGTACAGCATGAAAAAAATCTTTATTGACGGCGCGGCGGGTACCACCGGCCTGCGCATTTATGAACGCATCGGTGAAAGAGGTGACCTGGCACTCCTCACGCTGCCCGAGGACTTGCGTAAGGATCCGGGGGCACGTCGGCGCGCGCTCAATGAGTGCGACATCGCCTTTTTGTGCCTGCCCGACCAGGCGGCCGTCGAGGCGGTGGCGATGGTGGAGAACCCCCATGTCACCGTGATCGACGCCTCCACCGCTCACCGTACGCATCCCGGGTTTGCCTACGGTTTTCCCGAGCTGTCCGCCGGCCAGCGTGAGCGCATTCAACAATCAAACAGAATCTCGGTGCCCGGCTGCCATGCCGCGGGCTTTATCGCGCTGGTCGCCCCGCTGGTGCAAAAGGGAGTGTTGTCTCCCGACGCCGGCCTTTTCTGTCACTCGCTCACCGGCTACAGCGGCGGCGGCAAAAGTATGATTGCCCAGTATGAGGCGGGCAGGGAGGACCCCCTGCTGCAAGCCCCCCGCCAGTACGGACTGACGCAGCAGCACAAGCACCTGAAAGAAATGCGCTACATGACCGGCCTTTCGCACGAGCCCATCTTCTGCCCGATTGTTTCTGACTTTTACAGCGGCATGGAGGTCACCGTCCCCCTGTTTGCCCGGGATATCCGGGGCACTATCGAGGACATTCGAGCCATCTACCGTGACCTGTACCATACCCCCGTGGTGCATTATACCGAGGCAGCAGACGAGCAGGGCTTCCTGTCCGCGGCAGGGTACTCGGGCAAGGACAGTATGCAGATCACCGTGGCGGGGAACGCCGAACGAATTTTGCTGATCGCCCGGTACGATAACCTGGGCAAGGGAGCCTCGGGTGCCGCCCTGCAATGCATGAACCTGAAACTGAACATGGACGAAACGAAAGGGTTGCAACTATGATACAAAAGGTGGACGGCGGCGTTTGTGCTGCGAAAGGATTCACTGCCAACGGCATCCATTGCGGGATCCGCCGGAACAAGACCAAGCGCGACCTGGCGCTGATCTACAGCCGCTGCCCCGCCAATGCGGCGGCGGTGTACACCACCAATTTGGTCAAGGGCGCGCCACTTCTAGTCACACAGCGGCACCTGACCAACGGACGGGCGCAGGCGGTCATCTGCAACAGCGGCAACGCCAACACCTGCAACGCGGGCGGCATTGAGATTGCCGAGCAGATGAGCGCGCTGGTGGCAGACCGGCTGCACATCTCCTCCGATGATGTGGTGGTCGCCTCCACCGGCGTCATCGGGCAACCCCTCGATATCACGCCCATTGCGTCAGGACTGCCCGCTTTGGCGGCAGGGCTTGCGGAAACGGGCAGTCTGGCGGCCGCCGAGGCCATCATGACCACCGATACCGCCCTGAAAGAGCTTGCGCTCACGTTCCGCATCGGGGAGACCACCTGCACCATAGGCGGCATTGCCAAAGGTTCGGGCATGATCCACCCCAACATGGCGACCATGCTGGTCTTTATCACCACCGACTGCGCCATTACCGCCCCCCTGTTGCAAAAGGCACTGTCGCAGGATGTCCGGAGCACTTTCAATATGGTCAGTGTGGACGGGGACACCTCCACCAATGACATGGTCACTATTCTTGCCAACGGCCTGGCGGGCAACCCGGAAATCACCGGGGAAGGGCGGGACTTTGATACCTTCATGCAGGCGCTCAACACCCTGACCGTCTATCTGTGCCGGCAAATTGCCGCGGACGGCGAGGGCGCCACCAAGCTGCTCGAGTGTCGGGTGAGCGGCGCCGACAGCGAGGCGACCGCGAAAGCAGCGGCGAAAGCCGTGATTTGTTCCTCCCTGGTCAAAATCGCCATGTTCGGGGCAGACGCCAACTGGGGGCGGGTGCTGTGTGCCGTCGGGTACAGCGGCGCCGCGGTGGATGTGAACCGCGTCGATATCAGCTTTTCCTCCCCCAAAGGGCAGGTGTTGGTCTGCCGGAACGGGGCGAGCGTGGCCTTTTCCGAGGAACTGGCAAAGGCCATTCTGCTGGAAAAAGAAATCTTCATCAACATTGACCTCAACAGCGGCACGGCAAGCGCCACCGCATGGGGCTGTGACCTGACTTACGAGTATGTCAAAATTAACGGTGATTACCGCACATGAGGGAGACAACATGACGCACATCGAGCGCGCGAAAATTCTGGTGGAGGCCCTGCCGTATATTCAGAAATACAGCGGCAAAATCATGGTGATAAAGTACGGCGGCAACGCCATGACCAGCGAAACCCTCAAGCACCAGGTGATGGAGGACATTGTCCTGCTCACCCTGATCGGGGTGCGGGTGGTGCTGGTGCACGGCGGCGGCCCCGAGATCACCGAACTGATGAGCAGAATCGGCAAGCAGAGCACTTTCGTGAACGGGCTCCGTGTGACCGACAAGGAATCCGTCGAGATTGTACAGATGGTCCTGGCGGGGAAGGTCAACAAGAACCTGGTCAACCTCATTGGGACCAAGGGCGGGCATGCCATTGGTCTGTCCGGTATCGACGACCATATGATCACCGCCGAGATGAAGGATGAGGCGCTGGGCTATGTGGGGAAAATCACCAGTGTACGCGTGAATCTGATCACAGACCTGTTGGACAAAGGCTACATTCCCGTCATCTCCACCATCGGGTGCGATACACAGGGCAATGTTTACAATATCAACGCCGACACCGCCGCCGCCTGCATCGCGGGGGCCATGCGCGCCGAACGCATGATCATGATGACCGACACCCCGGGCATCCTGCAGGACAAGGATGACCCCACCTCCTTGCTCTCCTGCATCGACCTCAGGGAAGCCAAGGAACTTTTTGCAAACAACGTCATATCGGGCGGCATGATTCCCAAGGTGGAGTGCTGTATCGACGCCATCCAAATGGGCGTGCAAAAGATCACCATCATGGACGGGCGCGTCCCTCATGCCATCCTGCTCGAAACACTGACCGACGCCGGCGCCGGCACCATGGTCGTGGAGGAAAAGACACATGAATGTTAAAGAATTGGACGCCCTCTATGTGGCGAACACCTACGCGCGCTTCCCGCTGGAGATCACCTCCGGCAAGGGCAGCCTGCTCACAGGCGCCGACGGCAAGGAATACATTGACCTGGGCACCGGCATTGCCGTCAACACGCTTGGCATGTCGGACCCGGCGTGGACAGCCGCCGTCGTCGCGCAACTGGAGCGTTGCCAGCACACCTCCAACCTGTACTACACCGAGCCCTGCGCCAGGCTGGCACAGGCGCTGTGCGAGCGCACGGGCATGAAGCGCGTCTTTTTTTCCAACTCGGGGGCGGAGGCCAACGAGTGCGCCATCAAGGCCGCCCGGCAGTACGCCACCAAAAAAGGGGCAGGGTACCATACCGTCATCACCCTGCAAAACAGCTTTCACGGCAGAACCATCACCACGCTGGCAGCCACCGGACAGGAAGCCTTCCACCGGCAATTTCTGCCCCTCACCGAGGGCTTTCTCTACACCCCGCCCAACGACCTGCCCGCCTTACGGCAACTGGTGGCAGAAAACAAAGTCGCCGCTGTCATGTTTGAGGTGGTCCAGGGTGAGGGCGGCGTGAGCGTCCTCGACCGTGATTTTGTGCAGGGCATGGCAGAGCTTGCCGAGGCAGAGGATATTCTGCTGATTGCCGACGAGGTGCAAACCGGCAACGGCCGCACCGGCACGCTGTACGGGTATATGCAGTACGGCATCACGCCCGACATTGTCACCACCGCGAAAGGGCTCTCGGGCGGGCTGCCGCTGGGCGCCACTCTCTTGGGGAGCAAGACCGCCGAGGTATTCACCCCCGGCACCCACGGCTCCACCTTTGGCGGCAACCCCGTCTGCAGCGCCGCCGCGCTGCATGTTCTCTCCAGAATAGACGACGCCTGCCTTTCCGGTGTCAGAGAGCGTTCTGCCCTCATTTTTCAGTCGCTTTCGGGGGCAAAAGGCATCAAAAGCGTCAGCGGGCTCGGCCTGATGATCGGGGTGGAACCCGAAAAGAGTGCCGACGCCGTCCTGGCGGAGTGTATGGCGAAAGGGGTGCTGGTACTGAAAGCCAAGCATAAAATCCGCCTTTTGCCTGCCCTGAATATCCCGCTTGACCTGCTCCGGACTGCTCTGCAAGTGATCAAAGACGTTTGCGCGGAGGGAGTATAAGATGCAGATGAAAGGAAGAGATTTTCTGAAGCTGCTGGACTTCACCCAGCAGGAAATCGAGGGATTGCTTGACCTTGCCGCCCGGCTGAAAGCCCAAAAAAAGGCGGGAATCCCGCACAAACTGCACGAGGGCAAAAATATTGCCCTGATTTTTGAAAAAACCAGCACCCGCACCCGCTGCGCCTTTGAGGTGGCGGCGCGGGACCTCGGGATGGGGGTCACCTATCTGGACCCCGCCGGTTCGCAGGTGGGGGTCAAGGAAAGCATCGCCGACACCGCCCGTGTGCTGTCCCGCATGTTTGACGGCATTGAGTACCGGGGACACGCGCAGCAGATTGTCGAGGAGCTCGCCGTCTACGCCGATGTGCCGGTATGGAACGGCCTGACCAACGAGTTTCACCCGACGCAGATTTTAGCCGATTTTCTGACCATCAGAGAGCATTTCGGCAAGCTACAGGGCATCCGGCTGGTCTATGCGGGAGACGCGCGCTACAATATGGGCAACTCCCTGATGGTGGGGTGCGCCAAAATGGGGCTTCATTTCACCGCCGCCGCTCCTAAGTCCTATTTCCCCGACCCCGCGCTGGTCGCCCGGTGTGAGGACATCGCCGCCCACACCGGCGCCACCCTCACCTTTGAGGAGGACCCGCAGAAAGCCGTCTCGGGCGCCGACGTGGTGTATACCGATGTATGGGTGTCCATGGGTGAGCCGACAGAGGTGTGGGAAGAGAGAATCAGGGACCTCTCGCCTTACCAGGTCAACGCCGCGCTGATGCGCCGTGCCGCACCCCACGCCATTTTCATGCACTGTCTGCCCGCCTATCATGACCTCAAGACCATGGTCGGCAGGACCATGGGCGAACGCTTTGGCCGCACCGAGATGGAGGTCACCGACGAGGTCTTTGAAAGCGCGGTGTCGCTGGTTTTTGAAGAAGCCGAGAACCGCCTGCACACCATCAAGGCGGTCATGGCCGCCACACTGTAAATCCTCCGACAGCGCTCTTCCTGAGCGCGTGAACGGATAGCCCCACCGCCTTTTGTCCTCAATCTTTGTTTGAAGGGTACTATATGAAAACAACGCAAAAAAGGTATTTGGTATTTTCCGACGGCACTGTGTATGAAGGCCTTGCCTTTGGCGCAGATGCCGCCGCTGTCGGCGAGCTTGTGTTTACGACCGGCATGTGCGGCTATATCGAAACGCTGACCGACCCCAGTTATTACGGTCAGATCGTGGTGCAGACATTTCCGCTGATCGGTAACTACGGCTTCATTGAGGAGGATATGGAGGGGGAGTGCGCGGTGTCGGGCTATGTGGTGCGGGAGTGGTGCGAGACGCCCTCGAACTTCCGCTCACAGTACGACATTGACCGCTTTCTGAAAGACCGGCATATCCCCGGCATCTACGGCCTTGACACCCGGGAGATCACCCAGAAGTTGCGTGAGCACGGCGTGATGAATGCCATGATCTGCGACGCTGTCCCCGCGGACCTTACCCCCATTCGGACCTTTCGGATCAGGGACGCCATTGCCGTCGTGACAGGGAAGCTGAAGTCTCCTTATATCGCCGTGACCGGCGAGCGCTACCGGGTCACGCTGATCGACTACGGCGCGAAAATGAATATCATCCGTGAGCTCCAACTGCGGGGCTGTACGGTCACGGTGGTCCCCGCCTCGACCACCGCCGAGCAGGTGCTCTCGACCCGTCCGGACGGTGTGGTCCTCTCCAACGGCCCCGGAGACCCCGCCGAAAACAAAGCCCTGATTGCCGAGCTTGCCAAGCTGGCGGGGAGAGTGCCGCTCTTTGGCATCTGCCTTGGACACCAGCTCCTGGCGCTGGCGCTGGGCGGGAAAACCATGAAGCTGCCCTACGGTCACCGCGGCACCAATCAGCCCGTGCGTGAAGTGGGCAGCCACCGCACCTATATCACCGCCCAGAACCACGGCTATGCTGTTGTCTCGGACAGCGTATCGCAGGGCAAGGTCAGCTACATCAACGCTAACGACGGCACTTGCGAGGGGGTTGACTACCCCGAGTTGCGCGCGTTCACCATCCAGTTTCACCCCGAGGTCTGCTCCGGCCCGAAGGACACCACCTTTTTATTCGATCGCTTTATTTCTCTGATAGGAGGTGGTACAGATGCCACTTGACAACAATATTCGCAAAGTGATGGTGATTGGCTCGGGTCCGATTGTCATCGGTCAGGCCGCCGAATTTGACTATGCGGGTGCGCAGGCCTGCCGCGTCCTCAAGGAGGCGGGGGTCAATGTTGTGCTCGTGAACTCCAACCCCGCCACCATCATGACCGACAAAGCCATGGCGGACGAGATTTATCTCGAACCGCTGACGGTGGAGTCGGTGCAGCGCATCATTGAAAAGGAAAAACCCGACAGTCTCTTGGCGGGACTGGGCGGTCAGACAGGGCTGACCCTTGCCATGAAGCTCTGGAAGAGCGGCTTTTTGCAGGCGCACGGCGTGTCCCTCATCGGCACCAATGTTGACGCCATCGAAAAGGCCGAGGACCGTCAGCTCTTCAAGGATGCCATGGCAGCCATTTCCGAACCGGTCATCCCCTCCGCCATCGCCAACGATGTGGCGGGGGCTTTGGCGATTGCCGACGCTATCGGCTACCCCGTCATTGTCCGCCCCGCCTATACGCTGGGCGGCACCGGGGGCGGCGTCGCTTACAACAAGGAGGAGCTGGCGCCCCTGGCACATACCGGTCTGGACGCCTCGCCGATCACACAGATTCTGGTTGAAAAATATATTTACGGCTGGAAAGAAATCGAGTTTGAAGTCATGCGTGACGGCGTCGGCAACGCCATTGCCGTCTGCAGCATGGAAAACGTAGACCCGGTGGGGGTCCACACGGGGGACAGCATTGTGGTCGCGCCCACCCTGACCCTGTCCAATAAAGAGTTTCAGATCCTGCGCAGCGCCTCTCTCAATATCATCTCCGCCCTCGGCATAGTCGGCGGCTGTAACTGCCAGTTCGCCCTCAACCCCGACAGTTTTGAGTACGCGGTCATTGAGGTCAACCCCCGCGTGTCCCGCTCCTCCGCCCTCGCCAGCAAGGCGACCGGCTACCCCATTGCGAAAATCACTACCAAGATTGCCCTGGGTTACACCCTGGACGAGATTACCAACGACATCACCGGCAAAACCTGCGCCTGCTTCGAGCCCGCCATTGACTATGTGGTGGTGAAGTTCCCCAAGTGGCCCTTTGACAAATTTATCGGCTCCAGCCGCAAGCTGGGCACCCAGATGAAAGCGACCGGCGAGGTCATGGCGATCGCCCCCACCTTCGAGATGGCGCTCATGAAAGCCATCCGCGGGGCGGAAATTTCGCTCGACTCCCTGAACGCCCCGCCCCTTTCGGAATTGCCGCTGGAACAGCGCCTGGCAGCGCAGGACGACCGCCGCATTTTCACCGTCTTTGAAGCCCTGAAAAGCGGCATGAGCATCGAAGATATCTGCCGCATCACCCGCATTGACAAGTGGTTTATCGCGAAACTGCAAAAACTGGCGCAGTATGAGCAAACCATCGCAGGGAAGGGACTCACCGGTGAGCAGTACCTGCAGGGCAAGCACTTTGGCTACACGGATAAAGCCTTACAGCGGCTCTCCGGCACGTCGCAACTGCCCGGCGAGCGCCACGCGGTCTACAAGATGGTGGACACCTGCGCCGCCGAGTTTGACGCGCAAACCCCCTATTTCTACTCAAGCCATGACCCGTATTGCGACTCCCGCCGTTTTCACCGCACCGGCAAGCCGGTCATCATGGTGCTGGGCTCGGGTCCGATCCGGATCGGGCAGGGGATTGAGTTCGACTATTCCTCGGTGCACTGTGTCTGGACGCTGAAAGAGCTGGGGTATGACGTCGTCATCGTCAACAACAACCCCGAGACGGTCTCCACCGACTATGACACGGCCGACCGCCTCTATTTCGAGCCCCTCACCCCCGAGGATGTCATGAATATCATCCGGGTGGAACAGCCGGTAGGCGTGGTGGTCGCCTTTGGCGGCCAAACCGCCATCAAGCTGACCCAATACCTGCACCAAAACGGGATTCGGATTCTGGGCACCTCGGCAGAGGGTATCGACATTGCCGAGGACCGCGAAAAGTTTGACGCGCTACTGGAGCGGTACGGCATCCGGCGCCCCCGCGGCTTCGGGGTGATGAGTACCGACCAGGCGCTGGCAGCCGCGGAGCAGTTAGGCTACCCCGTGTTGCTCCGACCCTCCTACGTGATTGGTGGGCAGAACATGCAGATCGTCCATGACGCGCATGAGGTATGCCTGTACATGAAGGAGATTTTGGCAAGCGGCATCGAAAACCCCGTCCTGGTGGATAAGTACATGCCCGGCATCGAGCTGGAGGTGGATGTCATCTCCGACGGGCAGGACGTGCTGATCCCCGGCATCATGCAGCACATTGAGCGCGCCGGCATCCATAGCGGCGACTCCATCGCCGTGTATCCCCCCTATAATATCAATGACAAAATGACCGCCACCATTGTGGAGTCCTCCACCAATCTGGCGCTTTCGCTCGGCACTCGGGGACTGGTCAATATCCAGTACCTGATCTACCAAAACGAGCTGTATGTCATCGAGGTCAACCCCCGCGCCTCCAGAACCGTGCCCTATATCAGCAAGGTCACCGATGTGCCCATGGTGGACATCGCCACCCGCGTCATGATCGGTCAAACGCTGCGGGAGATCGGCTGCGGCACCGGGCTGCACCGCACACCCCCTTATTTTGCCGTCAAGGTGCCGGTCTTTTCCTTCGAGAAGCTGAGTGATGTCAACTCCAACTTGGGCCCCGAAATGAAGTCCACCGGGGAAGTGCTGGGCATCGGAAAGACCCTACAGGAGGCACTGTACAAAGGACTGCTTTCGGCCGGCATGATGATGAAATCCACCTTCCAGCAAAAGCACGTGGGGATTTTCATCTGTGTGGACCCCCACGACCTGCTCGAAATTGTCACCCTGGCAAAGAAGCTGGACGACCTGGGCTTTCGGATTTACGCCCCCAAAGAGACGGCAGACGCCATTGCCACGCTGGGCATTGATGTCGAGCAGGTGGGCGGCATGAAGCAGACAGACCATGCGTTTGAACTACTGGAAAGCGGTAAAATCAACTATATCATTTACACCGGCGCCAACCAGGGCTCCACCATGCAGGACTACATCGCCCTGCATCGCCGCGCCCTGCAACTGTCCATTCCTTGTCTCACCTCGCTTGATACCGCCAACGCACTCGCGGACATCATCGCCAGCCGCTACAACGCGCACAACATCGAGCTGGTGGACATCAACCGTATGCGCACCGAGCGGCAGAAGCTCACCTTCACCAAAATGCAGTCATGCGGGGACGATTACCTGTACATTGAAAACTTTGACGGGGCCATCACCTGTCCCGAGTCGCTCTGCATCAACCTGTGCCGCCTGCATTACGGCGTGGGTGCCAACGGCATCATTCTGCTCGAGCGGTCCGCACTTGCCGACGTCAAAATGCGGGTGTTCAACCGGGACGGCAGCGAGGGGAAGATGGCGGGCAACGCCATCCGTTGCGTGGGCAAGTACCTGTACGACCACGGGTATGTCAGCGCCGAGCAGATCACGGTGGAAAGCAGCAGCGGCATCAAACACCTGACCCTGTACACCCGGGACGGCAAAGTCACCTATGTCAGCGTGGATATGGGCAGGGTAGACTTTTCCGCCAAGGCGTTGCCCTCCACCCTGCCGGCAGACCGCCTGCTCAACTATCCTTTGGTGGTGGGCGGCAAGACCTATGCCGTCACCTGCCTCTCGGTGGGCAACCCGCACTGCATGGTCTTCACCGACAGGGTGGACGGCGTGGACATCGAGCAGATCGGCCCGCTCTTTGAAAACCACTCCGCTTTCCCCGAGCGCATCAACACCGAGTTCATTCGGGTGGTCAACGAAAGCACCATCAAAATGCGCGTATGGGAGCGCGGCAACGGCGAAACCTGGGCGTGCGGCACCGGCGCCTGCGCCGCCGTCATCGCGGCGGTCGAGTGCGGCTTTTGCAAAAAGGACACCGACATCACCGTCAAACTGCGCGGCGGCGACTTGGTGGTTCGCTACACCGACGACCAAGTCACCCTGTCGGGCGATGTGCAGCAGGTTTTCACAGGGGAGCTGTTTTATTGACTCTGACATCCCCGGCAACATCACGCTCAGGAGGGTTCGTATGAACAACACTTTGATTCCCAAAAGCGAGGACGGAATCATTTCTGCCCTGAAACAAATCTATGAAAACGCCGGTTTCCGCGCTTTCAAGATGCATAAGTTTGAGGAGTACTCCCTCTATGTGGAGAACAAGGACTTCCTGCCTACCGAGTATGTGATTGTCTTCAATGACCCAAACGGCAAGTTGCTTGCCCTCAAGCCCGATGTCACCCTGTCCATGGTGAAAAACACCAAGGCCACCCCGGCCTCCAGCGAAAAACTGTGGTACCGTGAGCGTGTCTATCGCTTTGACAAGCACGCGCGTGAGTACCGGGAGATCAATCAGGTGGGGCTGGAGTTGCTGGGCAACATCGATGCCGTGGCGGAACTTGAGGCCGCCCTGTTGGCTTTGCGCTCCCTGGCCGCCATCAGCGACCGTTACATGCTGCAAATCTCCCATATGGGCCTCATTGCCGGCATCCTGCACCGGTGCGGCATTGCCAGGTTTGAAAAAGAGCAGGAGATTTTGGCTTGTTTGGCCTCCAAGAACGCGCACGACCTCAGCCGCCTGACCACCGCGCTCAACATGCCGAAACAACATGCCGCCCTGCTCACCTTCCTTGCCCAAAGCGGAGGCTCTGCCAAGGAAACCCTCGCCCGGATGCGCCCGCTCATCACGACCGACGAGACGCTCAGGGAGTATGAGGAGCTGTGCGCCCTCTGTGAGAGCCTGTCCGCGCTGGGCTATGCCGATCGCATCAAGCTGGACTTTTCCGGCGTCAATGCCATGGAGTACTACACCGGGGTGGTTTTCCGCGGCTACATCGAGGGCATTGCCGCCCCCGTCCTGTCGGGCGGCCGCTATGACAGGTTGGCAGAGAAGTTTGCGGTGGGCATCGGCGCCATCGGCTTTGCGGTCTATTTGGCCGAGCTGCTCTATCATCAGAAGCCCGGGGAGTATGACACGGACGTGCTATTGCTCTACGCCGATACCTCCGACCCCGCCGAGGTGCTGCGCACCGCTGAACAGTTACGGGCCAAGGGGCGCGGAGTCCGCGTGGAGCCCACGGTTCCGGCAGGGCTCAGGTATCGGGAAATCCACCGCGTGTAAAGGAGAGTGCCATGTTGAACATCGCCCTGCCAAAAGGCAGACTGGGTATGCAAGTGTATCAACTGCTGGATGAGATTGGCTACGGCTGCGCGGAGATCACCGACGAGGGCAGCCGCAAGCTGATCTTTGAGAACCCGCACAACGACGTCCGCTACTTTCTGGTCAAGCCCTCCGACGTCGCCATATATGTGGAAAAGGGCGCGGCGGACATCGGCGTGGTGGGCAAGGATATTTTGCTGGAAAACGCCCCCGATGTCTATGAACTGCTCGACCTGGGCTTTGGGAGCTGCCGCATGTGCGTGGCAGCCATGACCGGGTATCGGGAGGACACCGCCCGCCCCCTTCGCGTCGCCACCAAATTCACCAATATCACCCGCACCCACTATACGAAAAAGAACAGGGATGTGGAGATCATCAAGCTGTACGGCTCCATTGAGCTCGCCCCCATTGTCGGCATGTCCGACGTGATTGTCGACCTGGTGGAGACAGGCGCCACCCTGCGCGAAAACGGACTGCAGGTCGTGGAGGAGATCGTGTCCATCAGTGCCCGCCTGATCGCCAACAAGTCGTCTTTCCTGTTCAAAGAAGGGCAGATCAACCGCATCACGGCAGAGCTGCAGAAGGGAAGGTCGGTATGATTCGCCTATTTGAGCGGGACATTCCGCTGTCCGCTATTCTTAACCGGGATATTCAGAGCTACCCCGAGCAGGAACAAACCGTCAGGGACATTATTGCCGATGTGCGGCAAAACGGCGACCGTGCCGTTTTGGCATACGGTCGGAAGTTCGATTGTCCCACCCTGGCATCCCTCCCCGTCACCCGTGCCGAGATGGAAGCGGCGAAAAGCCGGCTCGACCCGGAATTTTTGCGCACCCTGCGGCAGGCAAAGGAAAACATCGAGTTTTTCCACCGCCACCAGCTACGCGACGGCTTCCGCCTGGAAAAAGAGCAGGGGGTCATCCTCGGACAGAGTTACACCCCCATTGAAAAGGTCGGCATCTATGTGCCGGGCGGCACCGCCAGTTACCCCTCTACCGTGCTGATGAACGCCATCCCCGCCAAGATAGCGGGCGTGTCACAGCTGGTCATGACCACCCCCGCCAACCAAAAAGGGGAAGTGGCGGACGAGATTCTCGCCGCCGCCGAGCTGTGCGGGGTGGACCTTGTCTTCCGTTGCGGCGGCGCGCAAGCCATCGCCGCCCTTGCCTACGGCACCGAGACCATCCCCGCGGTGAACAAAATTGTGGGGCCGGGCAATATTTTTGTGGCGATTGCCAAAAGAATGGTCTTTGGCAGGGTGGCGATTGACATGATTGCCGGCCCCAGCGAGATTTTGGTGATTGCCGACCGCACCGCCAATCCCCGCTATGTGGCGGCGGACCTGCTCTCTCAGGCAGAGCATGACCGTCTGGCATCGGCCGTGCTCCTGACCGACTCCCCTGAACTGGCGGCCGCCGTGAGAGATCAACTCGAGCTGCAAATCCCCGCCCTGCAGCGTGCCGACATCGCCCGCGCCTCAATTGACCAGAACGGCAAAATCATCCTCACCGACAGCATGGAAAAAGCCGTTGAACTCAGTAACGCCATCGCCCCCGAGCACCTGGAGCTGTGCGTGGCGCAACCCTTTGACCTCTTGCCCCTCGTTCGCAATGCCGGGTCGATCTTTCTGGGGCATCACACCCCCGAGGCGCTGGGGGACTACTTCGCGGGCACCAACCACACCCTGCCCACCGGCGGCAGCGCCGCCTTTTCCTCCCCCCTGTCGGTGGACGACTTCCGCAAGAAGTCCTCTTACCTCTACTACCCCGAGCCGGCGCTCCGGTCGGTGTCCGGCCGTGTCGCGGACTTCGCCCTGCGCGAGGGACTGCAAGGGCACGCACAGAGCGTGCTGGTGCGTTTGGAGGAGGACTCATGAGCCGATTTTTTTCTCCGGATTTAGCCGGTCTTGTCCCCTACACGCCGGGCGAACAGCCCCGGGACAAACAATATATTAAGCTGAACACCAATGAGTCCCCGTTTCCGCCGTCGCCCGGCGTCATCGCCGCTTTGCACCGCGGGGAGACAGAGAAGCTCAACCTCTATTCCAGCCCTACCGCCGCCGATCTGACAGAGGCGATCGCCCGCCGTTATGCCGTGCCTCCCGACCATGTTTTTGCGGGCAACGGCAGTGACGAGGTGCTTGCCTTTGCCTTTCACGCTTTCGGCAGCGCGGGGGTGAGCGCCCCCGACCTCTCCTACGGCTTTTATCCCGTGTTTGCCGCCTTTTTCGGGTTGCCCTTCTATCCTGTCCCCGTGGACGAGTGCCTGCGCATTGACCCCGATCAATTTGTCCGGGCAAAAGGGATGGTGGTACTGGCCAACCCCAACGCCCAAACCGGGCTCTACCTGACCCCGGCGAAAATCGAGACCATTGTCAGGGCGAACCCGGATCGTGTGGTGCTTGTAGACGAGGCGTATATTGACTTCGGCGGTGAGTCTGTCGTCCCTTTGACCAAGCGGTATGACCATCTGCTGGTCGTGCAGACCTTTTCCAAGTCCCGCAACCTGGCGGGCGCGCGGATCGGCTTTGCCATCGGGCACCCCGCTTTGATTGCCGACCTGAACACCCTGAAATTTTCCTTCAACCCGTACAACCTCAACCGCCTGTCCATTTTGGCGGGCAAGGCCGCCATGGAGGACGAGGCCTATTTTCGCCGCTGTACCGAGGCCGTAATCCGAACCCGGGAAGACACGACAGCGCAGCTTGCCCGCTTGGGCTTTACCTGCACCGACTCCCGCGCCAACTTCATATTGGCGCAACACCCCCGCATCCATGGGAAAGCACTGTACCAAAAGCTGAAAGAGCGCGGGGTGCTGGTGCGTTACTTAGGGGAGACGGAGACCCGCATTGACCGGCATGTGCGCATCACCGTGGGGGCCCGGGAGCAGATGGATATCCTGTTGGCGCAGATAGCCGAGATTTTACAGGAGGCAGACCTATGAGAACCGCTGAGATCAATCGAAAGACCGCCGAGACCGACATTTCGCTCTCCCTCCAACTGGACGGGCAGGGGGAGTGTCAGGCTGACACCGGGGTGGGCTTTCTCGACCACATGTTGACCCTGTTTGCCAAGCACGGCAACTTTGACCTCCGCCTTACTTGCCGGGGGGATCTGAAAGTGGATGCCCACCACACCGCCGAGGACATCGCCATCTGTTTGGGGCGGGCGTTTCGGGAAGCGGCGGGGGACTGCCGCGGCATTTGCCGCTACGGCGATGTTACCCTGCCCATGGACGAGGCGTTGGTGCTGTGTGCGGTTGACTTCGGCGGCAGGAGCTTTCTGTCGCTTGACCTCCCCTTGCCCGCCAAACGGGTAGGGGACTTCGACACCGAACTGCTGGAGGAGTTTCTGCAGGCCTTTACCCGCAACGCCGCCATCAATCTGCACCTGATGAAACTCAAGGGCAAGAACACCCACCACCTCATGGAAGCCGCCTTCAAAGCCCTGGCGCGCGCGTTGCGGCGGGCACTGACCATTGACGAGCAGACCGCCCGGGCGCTGCCCACTACCAAAGGGGTTATGGCATGACCGCAGTCATAGACTATGGCGTCGGCAACCTCTTCTCCTTGTGCGGATCGCTTAGAAAAGCGGGGGCAGAAGTCACCGTCACCGCCGACGCCGACACCATCCGGGCGGCGGAACGGCTGGTGTTGCCCGGCGTGGGCGCCTTTGCCGACGCCTACCGGAAGCTGGAGGAAACCGGCTTGATTCCCGTCATTCAAAGCGAAGCGCAGGCGGGGAAGCCCATCTTGGGTATCTGTTTGGGGATGCAACTGCTGTTTGACCGCAGTTTCGAGTATGGCGAGCACCGGGGACTGGGGCTCATCGGCGGCGAGATCCGCCCGATCGCGGAGGCGCTGGACACCCCGCTCAAGGTCCCGCACATGGGCTGGAACGACCTGCATTTCGTCCGGCAAACCCCGCTGTTTCGGTATGTCCGGGAGGGTGAGTATGTCTACTATGTGCACTCCTACCACGCCACCCGCTGTGAGCCCGCCCTGCTGGCCACCTCGGACTACGGGATCACCATTACCGGCGCCGTCTCGTGCGGCCATGTCTACGGCACTCAGTTTCACCCCGAAAAAAGCGGGGAGACCGGGCTTGCCATTTTGCGCGCATTTTTAGAACTGTGAGGACAGCGATGGACATTTACCCGGCAATCGACATCATCAACCGACAGGTGGTCCGCCTGACCCGGGGCGACTATGACCGGGTGGCGGTGTACGACGACCGCCCCGTCGAGACGGCCCTGGGCTTTGAGGCGTGCGGGGCAACCCACCTGCACGTGGTGGACCTGGACGGTGCCAAGGACGGCACCCTTTCGAACTTTGACGTCATCCGCGATATTGTCGCCGCCACGAACCTCTTTGTGGAAGTGGGCGGGGGGATCCGCGACGAGGCGCGCATTTGCCGCTACCTGGAGGCGGGGGTCGGTCGGGTGATCCTCGGCAGCGTTGCGCTGGAGAACCCGGCTTTCCTCACCGATATGCTGGCAAAGTACGGCCATCGCCTCGCGGTGGGCGTGGATGCCCGGGACGGCTATGTCGCCATCCACGGCTGGCGCACCCTGACAGACACCCCCGCCATTGAGTTCTGCCGCCGCCTGGCAGAGCTTGGCGTGAGCGACGTCATTTACACCGACATTGCGCGGGACGGCGCGATGCAGGGCACCAATTTGGAGGTTTATCGGACGCTGGCAAGCCTTCCGCTGCGCATCACCGCCTCCGGCGGCATTACCTATTACGACGAACTCGAGGCCCTGTGCCGCATGGGCATTTCCGCCGCCATTCTGGGAAAATCCCTGTACACCGGTGTGCTCGACCTCAAAACCGCACTGGAAAGGGTGAGGGATTGTCATGTTAGCTAAAAGAATTATCCCCTGTCTGGACATACGGGACAACCGCGTGGTCAAGGGGGTCAATTTCGGGGATATACGGGATGTGCAGGACCCGGTCGCACTGGCGCGCCACTACAATGACAGCGGCGCCGACGAGCTGGTTTTTTACGATATTACCGCCTCTTTTGAGGGGCGTGCCCTGTTTTCAGACATCCTGCAGCGTGTGGCAGGGGAGGTATTCATCCCCCTGACTGTGGGGGGCGGGGTCACCTCTGTTGCCGACTTTGACCGCCTGTTGAAGTGCGGGGCCGACAAGGTCAGCGTCAACTCCGGCGCCATCCGTGACCCAGCCCTCATCGAGCAGGCTGCCAAACGCTACGGCAATCAGTGTGTGGTGCTGTCCATGGACGTCAAACGAGTGGACGGCCGCTTTGCGGTCTTTGCCAAAGGGGGCAGGGAACACACCGGACTGGACGCCGTCGAGTGGGCACACCGGGGACAAGAGCTCGGGGCAGGGGAGATTGTGCTCAATAGCATTGACACCGACGGCGTGAAACAGGGCTTTGATTTGGAGATGCTCTCTGCCGTCGGCGAGCGGCTCACCATCCCCCTGGTCGCCAGTGGCGGCGCCGGCAGCATCGAGGATTTTGTCACCCTTTTTCAGCGCTGCCCCCGGGTGGACGCCGGGCTGGCCGCCTCGATTTTCCACTTCGGGCAAGTGCCTATCGCAGAGCTGAAACAAACACTCCGGCAACACAACATACAGGTGAGGTATCATCATGTTTGACATCAACCAACTGAAATTTGACGAGCAGGGCCTGATTCCCGCCGTGGTGCAGGACTTTCACACCGGCGAGGTGCTGACCGTCGCCTACATGAACAGGGAAAGCCTGCAAATCAGCCTGGAGCAAAAAAAGACCTGCTTTTTCAGCCGCTCCCGCCAACAGCTCTGGCTGAAGGGCGAGACCTCGGGGCACTACCAGCACATCCGCAGCATCACCGCCGACTGTGACGGGGACGCTCTGGTGGTGCGGGTCACCAAGGACGGACCCGCCTGCCACACCGGCAGCAACTCCTGCTTTTTCAACCCCATCTACCACGAAGAGCAGCAGACACCCTTTTCCATCGACGAACTCTACCACTTAATCGAGGGCAGAAAGCAAACGCTGCCCGAGGGTTCCTACACCACCTACCTATTCCAAAAGGGGCTGGATAAGATTTTGAAAAAGGTGGGCGAGGAAGCCACTGAGGTCATCATCGGTGCCAAAAACGGCAAGGAAGAGGCCACCTTTGAGCTGGCAGACCTCACCTATCATGCCCTGGTGCTCATGGCGGAACTGGGCATCTCCCTCTCCGAGCTGCGCGACGAGCTGGGCCGGCGCCATGTCATTGACCACAAGGTCAAACAGGAGCCTCTGCAATGATCCGCTCCGACCTTCACACCCACACCACCCTCTGCGACGGTGCCAACACCCCGCGGGAGATGGTGGAGGCAGCCCTGGCGCGGGGCATGGAGCTCATCGGCTTTTCCGCCCATTCCGTCACCCCCTTTGACCGCTCCTATTGCCTGCGGGACGAGGCGGGCTATGTGCGGGAGGTGCTGGCGCTGCGCCGGGAGTACGCCGGCCGCATCCGCGTGCTGTGCGGGCTGGAGCTGGATGCCTATGGGACAGCCGGCTTTCAGCCCGACTATGTCATCGGCTCGGTACATTACCTGCGCCGGGGGGAGCGGTACTTTCCCGTGGACCTCTCAAAGGAGAGCCTGACGCAGACGATTGCGCAGATCTTTGACGGCGACCCCCTGCGCGCCGCCGACGCCTACTACCGCACCCTGCGGGAGATGGTGCACCGCACCGCTCCCACCGTCATCGGGCACTTTGACCTTCTCACCAAGTTTGAGGGCATCATTGACGAGAACGCCCCGGAATATCAACGCATAGTCAGTGACACACTGGATGCCGTGCTGCCCGTGTGCCGCCTGTTTGAGCTGAACACCGGCACGATGTCCCGCGGCTACCGCACCACCCCATATCCCGCCCCGTGGATTTTGCACGAGCTGCGGAAGCGCGGTGCCGCCGTCATCCTCTCCTCCGACGCGCACAGGGCAGAGGCGCTGGAGTACGGCTTTGAGCAGTCCCTCTCCCTTTTGCGAGCGTGCGGCTTCCGGGAGATTACGGTCATGAAGGCCCCGGGGCTCACCACCCTTTGCATTTGACGCGGTAGCATTTTCACTCGCCGGACAAATAATTTTACGGCAACTATTGACTATCCCCGCAAAAAATGTTATCATATAGGCGAAACAATTTCTTGTAACTGACGGATCTGTGGGCAACCACAAGGGAGCAGGAAATGCAGACTGATGTATATCAGGTGCCGACCGTCTGGGCATTCCAACTCACCGAGGGTTGGAGTGCCCTTTTTTTTGGGGAACGCTGATTGTCAAGGAGGAACCATATGAAAAAAGTCGCCATTGTGATGGGCAGCGACAGCGACCTGCCCGTGGTGGAAAAGGCCATTGCCACCCTGCAGGCGTACGGTGTCCCGTTTGAGGTGCACGTACTCTCCGCCCACCGAACACCCGAGCAGGCAGCCGCCCTTGCCGCCACCGCCCGTGAGCGGGGCTTTGGCGCCATCATCGCCGCGGCGGGAAAGGCGGCGCATTTAGCCGGGGCGTTGGCGGCGCGAACGACTTTGCCGGTCGTGGGCATTCCGATAAGCTCCGCGCACCTGGGCGGCATGGACGCCCTCTTGTCCACCGTGCAGATGCCCACCGGCATCCCCGTCGCCACGGTCGCCATTGACGGCGCAGTCAACGCCGCGCTGCTCTGCGTGCAGATCCTCTCCCTCGAAAACCCGTCTTTGGCGGCGCTGCTGGACCAAAAGCGCGCCGAAGAGGCCGACCGTATCCTTGCCAAGGACGCGGAAATCGCACAAAAGTACCCCTCCGTCCCCCGGAAAGATTGAGGTAATACGATGAGTTTTCAGTCAAAATCCGACAGTTATGCCGCGGCAGGCGTGGATATTACCGCCGGCTACAAGGCGGTAGAGTTGATGAAGCGGCACATTGCCCGCACCATGACCCCCGAGGTCGCCTCCGATATCGGCGGCTTTGGCGGCCTGTTTACCCCCAACCTGACCGGGATGCAGGAACCGGTGCTGGTCAGCGGAACCGATGGTGTCGGGACCAAGCTCAAGCTGGCGTTTCTCCTCGACCGCCACCACACGGTGGGCATCGACTGTGTCGCCATGTGCGTCAATGATGTGATTTGTTGCGGCGCCACCCCCCTCTTTTTCCTGGACTACATTGCCTGCGGCAAGAATATCCCCGAACGGATTGCTTCCATTGTAGAGGGAGTCGCCGAGGGTTGCGTGCAGGCGGGCTGTGCCCTGATTGGCGGGGAGACGGCGGAGATGCCCGGCTTTTACCCAGAAAACGAGTACGATTTGGCCGGCTTTGCCGTGGGAATGGTGGACAAATCAAAGATTTTGGACAAAGAGACTATGAAGCCGGGGGATGTGCTCTTGGCGCTCCCCTCCAGCGGTGTTCACTCCAACGGTTTTTCACTGGTGCGCCGGGTGTTTGACGTTGAGCGGCGGGACCTCCGCCCCCCCCTTGCCGCACTGGACGGCAAGAGTTTGGGCGAGGCCCTGCTCACCCCCACCAGAATTTATGTGAAACCCATGCTTGCCCTGTTGAAAGAGGTCACGGTCAAGGGGGTCTCCCATATCACCGGCGGCGGCTTTTATGAGAACATCCCCCGCAGTCTGCCGCGCGGGCTCACCGCCAGGATTGAAAAGGCCGCCGTGCCCGTCCTGCCCATCTTTGAGCTTATCGCCCGTGAGGGCGGCATCCCCGAGCGCGACATGTTCAACACTTTCAACATGGGCGTGGGCATGAGCGTGGTCGTGGCGAAGGAGGATGCCGACCGGGCGCTGCAACTCCTGCGCGAGCACGGCGAGTCTGCCACCATCCTGGGCGAGCTGATTGCCTCCGACGACGGCGTACGCCTATGCTGAGCATGATGAATACGAACAAAGCCAACATCGCCGTTTTGGTCTCGGGCGGCGGCACCAACCTGCAAGCCCTGCTGGACGCGCAAACCGGCGGCACTTTGCAGAGCGGGCAAATCACGCTGGTCATCTCCTCAAATGACAGTGCCTATGCCCTCCGGCGGGCGCAAGCGGCAGGCGTCCCCACCGAGACGATTCTTCCAAAGAATAGGCCGCAGGCGCAGTTTGAGGCAGAGCTCCGGCAGGCGCTTGACCGCTACCATATCGATTTAATCGTGCTGGCAGGCTTCATGATCATTTTAAGTGAGGCTTTCACCGCCGCCTACCCCCGCCGCATCCTCAACGTTCACCCCTCGCTCATCCCCGCTTTTTGCGGCAAGGGCTTTTACGGTCTGCGCGTGCATGAAGCGGCGCTGGCGCGCGGCGTGAAGCTGACCGGCGCCACCGTCCATTTTGTCAACGAAATTCCAGACGGCGGGGAGATTGTTTTGCAAAAGTGCGTGCCGGCAGAACCCTCCGATACCCCCGAGATCCTGCAAAGGCGCGTCATGGAGCAGGCGGAGTGGGTCATTTTGCCGCAGGCGGTGGAACAAGTCAGCGCCCAGATCGTCAAGGAGAAACAGCATGAATGTCTATGAAAGCCACCCGATAGCACACTGGATACAGGGCAACCCTTATGTCGGCCGCGGGATTGTCATTGGCAAGACCGCGGACGGCACCAAGGCCGCCGTTGCCTACTTTATCATGGGCAGAAGCGCCAACAGCCGCAACCGTGTATTTGTGCGGGAGGGAAGCACTCTGCTCACCAAGCCCTTTGACCTGACCAAGGTGGAGGACCCCTCCCTGATTATCTATGCCGCTCTGCGGCAGACCGGGCACCACCTGATTGTCACCAACGGCGACCAGACCGACACGATTGATGACGGTCTTTGCGCGGGCAAGACCTTTGCGCAGGCCCTACAGGGGCGCACCTTTGAGCCCGACCCGCCCCACTATACCCCCCGCATCAGCGGCCTTCTCACCTTTGCGGAGGGGGACTTCAGCTACCGGATGAGCATTTTGAAAAGCGGCGACGCCGCCGGCACAGTCTGCCACCGCCATATGTTCGCCTATGAGGCGCTGGCAGGGCTCGGCCACTTCATTCACACCTATGAAGGTGACGGCCACCCCCTCCCCACCTTTCGGGGCGAGCCGAGACGGGTGCTGATTCCCGACAGCATTGATGAGCTGACGGCCTCCCTCTGGGAGAACCTGCATCCCGACAACCGCATTTCCCTCTATGTACGCTACATCTGCCTGCGCAACGGCAGCACCGAAGAGCGCCTGCTCAATCGGCACGGGCACCCCCCAAAGGAGGCATAACGCATGACGTCTTATGAACTCAAGTACGGCTGCAACCCCAACCAGACACCGGCGCGCATCTTCATGCAGGACGGCAGCCCGTTGCCGTTGCAGGTCCTCAGCGGCCGGCCCGGGTACATCAACTTTTTAGACGCCCTCAACGCCTGGCAGCTGGTCAGGGAGCTCAGGGAAGCGCTGGGCATCCCCGCCGCCACCTCCTTTAAGCATGTCAGCCCCACCTCCGCCGCCGTCGGCACGCCGTTGCCCGACGCGCTGAAAAAGGCCTGCTTTGTGGACGACATCGCGCAACTGGACGACTCCCCCCTCGCCTGCGCCTATGCGCGCGCCAGAGGCACCGACCGTATGTGCTCTTTCGGGGACTGGATTGCCCTGTCGGACGTCTGCGACAAGACCACCGCCACCCTCATCCAAAGGGAAGTATCCGACGGCGTCATCGCCCCCGGCTACGAGCGGGAAGCGCTGGATATTTTGCGCTCCAAGCGAAAGGGCAACTATAACATTGTCAAGATTGACCCGGACTACCTCCCGCAACCCATCGAGCGAAAACAGGTGTTCGGCATCACCTTTGAGCAGGGCCGCAACGAGGCGCGCATCACTGAAGAGCTGCTCACCCATCCCCTCACCCAAAACAAGGACCTGCCCGCCGCCGCCCGCCGCGATTTGGTCCTTGCCCTGATTACCCTGAAATACACTCAGTCCAACTCGGTCTGTTACGCCTATGACGGGCAGGCCATCGGCGTGGGCGCCGGCCAGCAATCCAGAATTCACTGCACCCGACTGGCAGGAGGCAAGGCAGACACCTGGCAGCTCCGCCAGCATGAGAAAGTTTTAGGACTGCCTTTCCTTGCGACCCTGGGACGCCCCGACCGCGACAACGTCATTGACGGCTATATCAACCAGAACGAGGAGGATGTCTGTGCCGAGGGGAACTGGCAAAAGTATTTCAGCCACAGACCCGATCCCTTCACGCGGGAAGAACAGCAGGCGTATCTGTCCGCCCGGACGGGTGTCTCACTGGCTTCCGACGCGTTTTTCCCCTTCAGCGACAACATCGAGCGTGCCTACCGCAGCGGCGTGCGCTATATTGCCCAGCCGGGCGGCTCCATCCGGGACGACGCTGTCATTGCCTGTTGCGACAAGTACGGGCTGGTCATGGCGATGACAGGCACCAGGCTGTTTCACCATTGATTCCCCTCACCTGTTCTACCATCATTCATATTAAGGAGGCCACCATGTTTTTTGAAAGATTAGAAGAGTTTGATCCCGCCGTTGCCGCCGCCTGCGGCAGGGAGCTAAAGCGCCAGCAGCACAACATTGAGCTGATCGCCTCGGAAAACATAGTCTCGGAGGCAGTCCTGCTCGCCGCCGGCGGCATTGCCACCAACAAGTACGCCGAGGGCTACCCCGGCAAGCGCTACTATGGCGGTTGCCAGTATGTCGACGAGGTGGAGGAGATCGCGCGTACCCGGGCCAAACAGCTCTTTGGCGCCGAGCACGCGAATGTCCAGCCGCACAGCGGCGCCAACGCCAACCTTGCCGTTTTTTTCGCCCTCCTGCAACCGGGTGACACCGTTCTCTCCATGAACCTGGCGCATGGCGGCCACCTTTCGCACGGCTCCCCCGTCAACATTTCGGGCAAGTATTTTCACATTGTCCCCTACGGCGTCTCCGACGAGAACCAAACCATTGACTATGACGCGGTACAGGCCCTGGCGGAGCAGCATCGCCCCCGGCTGATTGTGGCGGGTGCCTCCGCCTACCCCCGCGCCATTGACTTCCGACGTTTCGGTGAGATTGCCCGGAGCGTGGGTGCGTACCTGCTGGTGGATATGGCGCACATCGCCGGCCTTGTCGCCGCCGGGCTGCATGAAAGTCCCGTGCCCTATGCCGACGTGGTCACCACCACCACCCACAAGACCCTGCGCGGTCCCCGCGGCGGGCTGATTCTGTGCCGTGAAGAACACGCCAAAGCCATTGACAAGGCCATTTTCCCCGGCACTCAGGGCGGCCCGCTCATGCACATCATCGCCGCCAAAGCCGTGGCGTTTGGCGAGGCACTGCAACCGGATTTCCGGGCATACCAGAGCCGAGTGCTCAGCAACGCCCGCACACTGGCGGACACCCTGACCTCCCTCGGCTTCCGACTGGTCTCGGGCGGTACCGACAACCACCTGCTCCTGCTTGACCTGCAGGGCAGCGGCGTGACAGGGAAGGAACTGGAGCAACGCCTTGACAGTGTGCACATCACCGTCAACAAGAACGCCGTGCCCAATGACCCCCTCAGCCCCTTTATCACCAGCGGCATTCGGGTCGGCACCCCGGCGGTCACCACCCGAGGGTTCGGGGCGGCTGAAATGAAGCAAATCGCCCGCTTCATCCGTGATGTGGTCGATGATTTTGAACAAAGCGGTGATCGCATCACGGCAGAAGTCATGGCACTTTGCGACCGTTTCCCGATTTACAACCGCTAAAAGCAGTGAAAAGCAACCGATAAAAGAGGGCAGCCTATGAAGATCATGGTAGTCGGCGGCGGTGGCAGGGAACATGCCATCATCCGCAAGCTCAAAGAAAACAAAGAGGTGAGTATCATTTATGCCCTGCCGGGCAACGGCGGCATCGCCGCCGACGCCGTCTGTGTGCCGATCTCCGCCACAGACATTACGGGCATGGTGGACTTTGCCGTCAGCCGGCGGGTGGATTTTGCCGTTGTGGCACCGGACGACCCGCTGGTTCTGGGCGCGGTGGACCTGTTGCAGCAGGCGGGCATCCCTTGTTTCGGTCCCACTGCCGATGCCGCGCTCATTGAGGGCAGCAAAGTGTTTGCCAAGAATTTGATGAAGCAGTACGGCATCCCCACCGCCGACTACCGGACATTTGACAGCCTCCCGCAAGCCCTCACCTATCTGGAAAGCGCCCCTTTCCCGCTGGTGGTCAAGGCGGACGGCCTGGCACTGGGCAAAGGAGTCATCATCGCGCATACCAAGGCAGAGGCCGCCGCCGCCCTCCGCGCCATGATGGCTGACAAGGTTTTTGGAGAGAGCGGTGCGCGCGTGGTCGTGGAGGAGTATCTGGAGGGACCGGAAGTCTCGGTGTTGGCCTTCACGGACGGGCAGACCATCAGGCCCATGGTGTCCGCCATGGACCACAAGCGCGCCCTTGAGTGCGACGAGGGACCAAACACCGGCGGCATGGGCGCGGTCGCCCCCAACCCCTACTATACCCCCGAAGTCGCCGAGCGGTGCATGAAAGAGATCTTTCTGCCCACCGTTGCCGCCATGAAAAAAGAGGGCAGAACCTTCAAGGGCTGCCTCTACTTCGGCTTGATGCTGACCAAGGACGGCCCCCGGGTCATTGAGTACAACTGCCGCTTCGGCGACCCCGAGGCACAGGTGGTGCTCCCGCTCCTCGAGAGCGACCTTTTCACCGTCATGCAGGCGGTCGCGCACGGGAACTTAGCCGAGGTTGAGGTCACTTTTTCGGAGAAATCCGCCTGCTGTGTGGTGCTGGCGTCCCGGGGCTACCCGCAGCGGTATGAGACGGGCTTTGAGGTGGTATTACCTCAGGAAAAAGCCCCGGGAGTCGATATTTTCACCGCCGGCACCAAGCTGTCCGAGGGACGGCTGGTGAGCGCCGGGGGACGGGTACTGAGCGTGACTGCCACCGCCGACACACTCGCCGCCGCCATCGAGCGGGCGTATGAGGCGGTGGGGACCATCCGCTTTGAGAACGGCTACTGCCGCCGCGACATCGGCCGTCGCGCGTTGCTGGCAGGGAAGTGAGGAAACATGGTTTTTCGCGTATTTGTTGAAAAAAAGCCGCCGCTGGCCTACGAGGCCCAGGCACTTGCCCGTGACCTTGGCAGTTTTCTGGGGATCACCGGCCTGCAAAGTGTCCGGGTGGTCAATCGCTACGATGTGGAAAACATCACCCCGGAGCTCTTCGCCTATGCCCGCACCGCGGTTTTCTCGGAAGTGCAGCTCGACCTCACCTATGACACGCTGCCCACCGCGGGGTCCCACGCCTTCGCCGTAGAGTACCTGCCCGGTCAGTTCGATCAGCGCGCCGACTCCGCCGCCCAGTGTATCCAGCTCATCTCACAGGGTGAGCGCCCCACCGTCCGCACCGCCAAGGTCTACCTGTTGCAGGGCAAGCTGTCGGGGGAGGAACTCTTACGCATCAAAAAGTATCTCATCAACCCCGTGGAGTGTCGTGAGGCGTCCATGAAACTGCCCGCCACCCTCACGCTCTCCCAGCCGCCCCCCGCTATGGTGGAGACGTTGCACGGCTTTCGTGAACTGGACGAGGAGGGACTGACAGCTTTCTTGCAGGCACACGGACTGGCGATGGACCGCGACGACCTGCTTTGTTGCCAGACTTATTTCAGGGCAGAATGGCGAGACCCCACCATCACGGAAATCCGGATGCTGGACACCTACTGGTCCGACCACTGCCGCCACACCACTTTCCACACCATCATCGACCGGGTGGTCTGCCCTCACCCGCTACTCCAGCGGGCCTATGACGAGTACCTGGAAACCCGCCGGAGCGTAGGCCGCAGCAAACCCGTTACCCTCATGGACATTGCCACCATCGCCGCCCGGCACCTGCGGGCAAGCGGGCAGTTGGAGAAGCTGGACGAGTCGGAGGAAATCAACGCCTGCACGGTCAAGATTGAGGTGCAGACGAAAGAGGGCAGGGAACCGTGGCTTTTGCTCTTCAAAAATGAGACCCATAATCACCCCACCGAGATCGAGCCGTTCGGCGGTGCCGCCACCTGTATCGGCGGCGCCATCCGCGACCCCCTGTCGGGGCGGGCGTATGTCTACGCCGCCATGCGTATCAGCGGCGCCGCCGACCCGACCCGCCCGCTCGACACCACCCTGCCGGGCAAGCTGCCCCAGCGAAAACTGGTGAGCACTGCCGCCGCCGGCAACTCCTCCTACGGGAACCAAATAGGGCTTGCCACCTGTCAGGTAGAGGAGATCTACCATGACGGCTATCTCGCCAAACACATGGAGCTGGGCGCGGTCATCGCCGCCACCCCGGCGGCGAATGTGCGCCGGGAGACCCCCGCGCCGGGTGACAAGGTCATCCTGCTGGGCGGCAGAACCGGGCGGGACGGTTGCGGCGGCGCCACCGGCTCCTCCAAGTCGCACACCCTCGACTCCCTCGAGCAGTGCGGTGCCGAGGTCCAGAAGGGCAACGCCCCCGAGGAACGCAAGCTCCAGCGCCTGTTCCGCAACCCGGAGGCCGCCCGCCTCATCAAACGCTGCAACGATTTTGGCGCCGGCGGCGTGTCGGTCGCCATCGGTGAGCTGGCGGACGGACTGTCGATTGATCTGGATGCGGTCCCCAAGAAGTACGAGGGACTGGACGGCACGGAGCTGGCCATCTCCGAGTCCCAGGAACGCATGGCGGTAGTGGTCGCCCCCGACGCGGTGGAGCGCTTCTGCCGCTTGGCGGAGGAAGAAAATCTGGAGGCCACTGTGGTCGCCACCGTCGAGGCGGAGCCCCGCCTGCGCATGACATGGAACGGCTGTACCATCGTGGACATCTCCCGCGCCTTTCTTGATACCAACGGAGCCGAGAAGCACATCACCGTCGAGCCAGAGCCTCCCGCTCCCTATGAGAAGCCGCTTGCCGGCAACTTCACCCAGCAATACTTTGCCCTTGCGGGGGATCTCAATGTCTGCTCCAAACGGGGGCTTTCCGAGCGTTTCGACTCCACCATCGGCGCGGGCACGATCCTGCTACCCTTTGGCGGCACCCACCAGCTCACCCCCGCGCAGGCCATGGTCAACAAGATTTCAACCGAGCGGGGCGACACCGATACCTGCTCGTATATGTCCTTCGGCTACAATCCCTTCATCAGTGAAAAGTCCCCCTACCACGGCGCCTATCTGGCGGCGGTGGAGTCGGTCTCCAAGCTGATTGCCGCCGGCGCCTCTTTTGAGGAGGTCTACCTGAGCTTGCAGGAATACTTTGAAAAGCCCCTGCAGGACCCCCGGCGCTGGGGCAAGCCCTTTGCCGCGTTGCTGGGCGCCTACAAAGCGCAGTGTGAGCTGGGGGTCGCCGCCATCGGCGGCAAGGACTCCATGAGCGGCAGCTTTGAGCACCTGGACGTCCCCCCCACCCTGGTGTCTTTCGCCGTCACCACCGGGGAGATCAACGAGGTGGTGAGCGGTGAGTTTAAGGCACCCGGGCACAAGGTGGTCCTGCTCTCTCCCGAGTATGATGAGGACGGTCTCCCCCGCACCGCCTCTCTGCTGTCCCTCTTTCATCGTGTCACCGCTCTGATGCGGGCGGGGAAGGTGTACGCCGCCTGGACCCCCACCTATGGCGGCGTGGCAGAGGGGGTGCTGAAAATGGCGCTGGGCAACTATCTCGGCTTTGCTTTCAGCGACCGACTTACCCTCTCGGATCTGTTCGGGTATCGGTACGGCGCTTTCGTGCTGGAAGTCAGTAAGGACGTCACCGACGGCGTCTTGCTCGGCACCACCCAAGCGGCGCCAGAGTTTGTGTGGCGGGAGGAGAAAATCAGCCTGCACATGCTGCGTGTCGTGTACGAGGGCAGGCTGGAGTCGGTGTACAGTTGCAACATCCGACAGGCCCAAAACCAAATCAAAGCCTTCACATACCGGGCAGCGCATCATCCCGCCCCCGCCGTCAGGACCGCCTGCCCCCGGGCGCTCATCCCGGTTTTCCCCGGAACCAACTGTGAGTATGACACCGCCCGGGCGCTGGCGGACGCGGGAGCAGACCCGCAGATTCTGGTGGTCAACAACCTTTCCGCCGCCGCCATCAGCCGCAGCATTGAGCAGTTTGCCGGCGCGCTGAAGGACGCGCAAATCGTCGTCATCCCCGGCGGTTTTTCGGGCGGGGACGAGCCGGACGGTTCGGGCAAGTTTATCACCGCCTTTTTCCGCAACGCCGAAATCCGGGCGCAGGTGGAGCAGTTCCTTTCTCGCCGTGATGGGCTGATGGCAGGCATCTGCAACGGGTTCCAGGCCCTCATCAAGCTGGGACTGGTCCCCTATGGCAGGATACTGGACGCCGACGAGACCTCCCCGACCCTGACCTATAACACCATCGGCCGCCACCAGTCCAGAATTGTCCGCACTCGCATCGCCTCCAACCTGTCCCCGTGGCTGGCGCACACCCGCCCGGGCGAGATTTACCACGTGCCCATCTCCCACGGAGAAGGCCGCTTTTTGGCGGATGAATCACTGATTTGCCGCCTTGCCGCCAGCGGGCAGATTGCCACGCAGTATGTCAACCTGCAGGGTGAGGTGACCGCCGAGGTGGACTCTAACCCCGCGAACGCCATGTATGCCATTGAGGGGATTACGTCCCCCGACGGCAGAGTCTTTGGCAAGATGGGGCACTCGGAGCGCGTCGGGCGGGGGCTGTACTCCAATGTCAAGGGCAACTACCACCTTGGCATGTTCGAGGCAGCCGTCAAGTATTTCAAATAATCTGCCTGCTACTCCAAAACACCCCCCCCGGGGGAGCCTCTAAAAAACGAGGCTTCCCCCGGGGGGTGAACTTTTTGTGCCGCGCCTCTCCGCCCCCTCCCCTTAGGAGAAGGTCTTACGGTACTGGGTGGGCGGTATGCCATACTTGCGCTTGAACAGCTTGCTGAAGTAAAATTGGTTGTCCATCCCCACTTTTTTTGCAATACTGCTGACACTTTCCCGCGTGCTCACCAGCAAGCCCGCCGCCACCGTCAGCCGATACTTGTTCAGGTACTCAATCGGGGACAAGCCCACACTCCGCCGAAAGAGCCGGTAGAGATGAGAGTGCGACAGGTACACCACCCCCGCCAATTCTTTGATGGTGATGGGGTGCCCATAGTTTTGTCTCAGGTAGTCCAGCACCGTTTGCACACTGGGATGCAGCAGCTCTTTGGGCGTGACGATACGGAGCAGCGCTTTGAGCAGTTTGTAGTAGGCAATCATCGTGTCGCACCGATCGACCGCCCCGAACAGCTCGTCGAAACAACCGCCAAAGACAGAGAAAGCATCACCACCCGGCACAATCACCGGGAACTCAAACAGATCCTCTAATTTGTACGTCCCATTGATTAGTACATCAACAAACACCCACCGCGCCTGCATCTGTCCGCTGTGCTGATTGGCATGGTGGACAATGGTTTGCTTGTGGTTCGGAGGGGCGATGAAGATCCCCTTTTCCTCGGTGAGGAAGGTGTCCCCCTCATCAATTTGGATGCGGTAGTGCCCCTGCACCGACTGGACGACAGAGAGGTAGGGTAGCTCTTTGACATGGCGCAGACCGTCCCAGTCAGAGGCACAAAGTGCCCCCTTTTTGTCATAGATAATATCAATTTTCTCTATCTTCACAACCACCTCATGATAGTATTGTCTATGGTTTCAGTAGCTTTGTCAATGGATTTTTCCCGCCCCATGCGCTATAATGGATGTATCAAAACAACACGCGACGCGCACGCTCTTTGCGGGGCGGCGTTTGAACCAGCAGGTAGAAAGGGATCGATGAGATGACATTTGATACAGCCTACCAAGAGCCGCGGCCGGTGAGGCTTTCGGAGAGGACCAGGCAATTTGCCTATGACTCACTCCACTTCACCTATGGCAAGGATACAGCGAGGACCTGTGCCGTCTCGCTTGACCACATTCCCGAATTTGAGCAACTCAGCGCGCTTGACAAGTACAACGCCGCCATCTTCGAGATCGTCACCAAAGCCCCCCTACGCCTGTGTGAGGGTGAGCTGCTCTCCGGTGCCGCCACCTTAGGAGCAGCCATTGACCATATGGTGCCCGCCACCTATGGCGGCAAGCTGCTTTGGCGCAGCGTCAGCCACCTCACCTTGGGGTTTGAAAGGGTCCTGACAAAGGGCATGAATCACATCAAGCAGGAGCTGCAGGAGGCACTCCTCAGGCACACCGCCCCTGAGAAAATCCAGCTTGTGGCAAGCATGATCCACTGCATCGATTGCTTGGCGGTGTGGCACGGCAGGTACCTTGAGGCACTGCGGCAAAGCGGTGAGCACAGCGAGGCGCTGGCGCACCTCCAGCAGGTCCCCTTTGGTCCCGCCACCAACTTTTTCGAGGCGGTGCAAAGCCTGTGGTTCATTTTTGCCTTTACCAGGCTTTGCGGCAACTGGCCGGGGATTGGCAGGATGGATGACATGCTTGGGCGGTACCTGACAGAGGACTTGCAGAAGGGCAGGGTAAGCCTTGCGCAAGCCCGCGAGTATATGGCGCATTTTTTCATCAAAGGATGCGAATGGATTCGCGGCACCTCCTATGGCACTGGCGACGCACAGCACTACCAAAACATCGTCCTTTCGGGTGTGGATGAACAGGGGGTTGACCTCACAAACGAGGTGACCTACTTGGTGCTGGACATTGTCGAGGAGCTGGGCATCAGCGACTTCCCCCTCACCGTTCGGGTGAACCGACACACCGACCCGGCGCTACTCCGCCGCATGGCGGAGGTGATTCGTCACGGCGGCGGCATTGTGGCTGTCTACAACGAGGACTTGATCCTTGAGGCACTCACCGCCGCCGGGCACGAGCTGACCGAGGCACGCACCTTTGCCAACGCCGGCTGCTGGGAGGTGCAAATCCCTGGCAAAACTTATTTTACCTACGCCCCCTTTGACGCCCTGCAGGTGTTGCAGCACACCACCCTGGCCGCCTATGACACCCGGCGTGTACATGCCGAGAGCTACGAGGCGTTGTACCGGCAGTATCAGGCGGACTTGCAAGAGGCGGTAGAAGCCGTGTACCAGCGAAAAAACTACGGCTCAGCCTTTTGGAACGAGCGGGCGGCACTCCCTTGCTCAGTCGTCTCACTGTTCACCGAGGGCTGTGCCGAGGCAGGGCTGTCCTACTATGAGGGCGGTGCCATCTACACTATCGCCTCCCCCCATATTGGCGGGGTGCCTGATGTCGCCAATAGCCTGTACGCCATCAAGAAGCTTGTATTTGAGGAACAAAAGCTCTCGCTGGCAGCCTTGCTGGAGATCTTACAGCACAACTGGGAGGGACATGAGCCGCTGCGGCAGTATGTCCGCCATCGGTACACGTATTTTGGCAACGACAACGACGAGGTGGACGAGATAGCCGCCCGCATCCTGCATGATTTTGCGGGCATGTGCCACGCCCTGCAAGGCAGGAGCTTTCTCTCCTTCCCCCCTGGCGTCAGCACCTTTGGCAGGCAGATTGAGTGGGCACCCCTGCGGCTGGCATCCCCCCACGGGCATCACAAGGGGGCTGTGCTGGCAGGCAACCTGTCCCCCACCCCCGGCACCGACTGCAAGGGCGCAACCGCGGCCATTCGGTCGTATTGCAAGGCGGACCTGCGAGAGCTCACCTGCGGGGCGGCACTCGACATCCACCTGTTGCCCACCCTTGTCGCCAACGAGGAGGGCATGGAAGCCCTGGTGGGATTGTTGCAGGGCTTTGTCACACTGGGCGGGTTTTTCATGCAGATAGATGTGGTCGATCGCGCAGTCTTGCGTGCGGCGCAGCAGCACCCTGAGCAGTTTCCCACCCTTGCCGTCAGGGTCTCTGGCTGGAACGCCCGCTTTGTCACCCTGCACAAGGAGTGGCAGGATATGATCATCGCGCGCGCCGAGAGGGGGGCGTTGCTGTGAGGGTGCCGGTTGTCATGATTCAGCGCTTTTGCATGCACGACGGCCCGGGGATCCGCACGGTGGTCTTCTTCAAGGGCTGTCGGTTGAACTGCGTGTGGTGCCACAATCCTGAGACCAAAGGGGCGGGGCAGGAGATCTACTACACCCCCTCACAGTGCATAGGCTGCGGGGCTTGTGCCGCCGTCTGCCGTCATGGCGCGCATGTGCTGATGCCAGAGGGGCATGTGTATGACAGAAGCAAGTGCCGCCTGTGCGAGGTCTGCACCCACGCATGCCCCACCGGCGCCTTAGAGGCGGTATCCCGCCTGATGAGCATTGACGAGATACTCTCCGAGGTCATGCGCGACAAAGCCTTTTACGGCGAACAGGGCGGGCTCACCATTTCCGGCGGAGAGCCCATGATGCACCCCTCAGCGACCATCGCCCTGCTGCAAGCAGCGAAGGAACAGGGGCTCACCACCGCCGTAGAAACCAGCGGCTACTTTGACCCGGCATGGCTGCCAAGTCTTTGTCGGCACACCGACACCCTGCTCTGGGACCTCAAGGACACCGACCCCACCCGGCATCAGAACAACACGGGTGCCTCCAACCGGCGCATCCTGGACAGCCTGACCCTTGCCGACAACCTCCACCCCCATCTGGTGCTTCGTTGCATCTTGCTCCGGGGGATCAATGACGACGACGCACACATCAGAGCAGTCGCCGCGCTCTATCGGCAACTCAAGCACTGCCAACGGGTGGAGTTTTTTTCCTACCACCCCATGGGCAGCGACAAAAGCGAACGTTTGGGCACCCCCGCCCCAGGCGAACCGGCATGGATGGTCTCCAAGGAGGCACTCACAGAAGTCAAGTCAGCCTTCTGGAACTATGTAAACGCATAACCCCCGGCAAGCCCACGCCTGTACGCAGGCGTTCTTTTTTCGGCAGCCATTTCATCGGTCAGCGTTTGATCAGCTTGGATACACGGCGCACCAACTCACCCGCGCGGAAAAGGCGTCAGCCGTGAATGGTGCGGTGTCGCCCAAGCCCCTGTTTTCTCCATGCGAAGCTTATGATGACCATCACGGCAGGTGTTTATTGTTGAAAGGATTGGTTCATATCCGCCGCCTCTGTGGCGCGCGCCTGTTTCACATGGGTGGAGCGGTTGATTTTCTCCTGCAGTGCCGCCCAAAAGCCGTCGTGATCAAAGGCGTTGGTATGGATCCACTGTTGCCCCTGCCAGTCCGAGTAGTACAGCGCGTCGGCGAGCAGGCACTCCTTGATACCCTCGACGCCCGGGGCCATGAGGGCTGTGCCCTCCAGCACTGCCTGCGCAAAGTTTTCAAGCAGGGCATTATGCGGCTGCATTGCCTGTTTGGGAATGTCGATGATAATTTTTTCGGTTTCCATATGGCCGAAGGGCGACTTATTCTGGCGGTTAAATTCCCGCTCGGACATCGGGTTTTTCCAAAAGATCAGCTCGTTGTTTTCATACACCAGCTTGCCCATATCACAGGAGATCTCCAGACGGTTGGTGCCCGGCTGCTCACCCGTGGCAGTGGTGTAGATGCCCACCGTGCCCGAGTCGTACCTGAAAATCGCGTTGACGTCGTCGTCCACTTCAATGTCGTAATACTTGCCGTAGTCAATCACCGCCATGACCTGAGAGGGCATACCGAACATCCATTGGAACAGGTCTATGTTGTGCGGATTTTGGTTGACAATGGTGCCGCCCCCCTCCAGTCGCCAGGTGGAACGCCAGGCGCTGCTGTCGTGGTATGCCTGCGGCCGGTACCAGTTGGTCACTATCCAGATGACCTTTTTGATATGCCCCAGCTCGCCGCTCCTCACCATATCCCGGATAATGCGAAAGGCGGGGTTGGTGCGCTGCTGAAAGCCGAGGGCGAATACCTTGCCCGACTGTTCAGCCGCACGGTTCATCTCCAGCACCTGTTTGGTGTACACACCGGCGGGCTTTTCACAGTAGACATGCAGCCCCTTTTCAAACGCCTGTATGGCATAGGGGGCGTGGTCATAGTGAGGAACGGCAATGATGACCGAGTCAATCAGACCGCTGTCATACATCTCCTCCGCCGTTGCAAACACCGGCACATCCGGCAGGTTTTTCCGTGCCCAGTCCAGTTGTGCGGGGTCTATGTCGCAAACCGCCGCCAGCTGCATATGTGGCACCTGCCCATTGTAAATACGGGAGCCATGGCTCTGTCCCATGTTGCCCATGCCCAGTATGCCCACATTGATTTTCATGCCATTTTCCTCACTTATCTCATTTTTTTCGCAAAGATACAATTCCTGTTTATTATAGCAAGTGAGCGTCCCTCCTGTCAATCATTTTGGCGATAAAAGAAGAATTTCACTTGCAATTTTCCCCGGTCTATGATACACTATTGCCGTACTTATGTAGAGTGGCGGAGGGACTGGCCCGATGAAGCCCGGCAACCTGTGTGATGCAAGGTGCTAATTCCCGATAGATAAGTGACAAAAGGTCAGCGGGAAGGGCAGGGTGCCGCTTCCCGCTTTTTTATGTAGCAAAATAACAAGCAGAGGTTTCATATGAGAAAGAAACTGTTTACTTCCGAATCGGTCACCGAGGGACATCCCGACAAGATCTGTGACAACATTTCCGACGCCATTTTGGACGAGATGCTGCGGCAGGACCCCGACTCCCGCGTGGCGTGCGAGACGTTCGCCACCACCGGGCTGATCACCGTGATGGGGGAGATCACCTCCAAGGCGTATGTCGATATTGAAAAGACCGTGCGCGACACCGTGCGGACCATCGGCTATGACAAGGGCGAGTATGGCTTTGACGGTAACTCCTGCGGCGTGCTGGTCGCCATTCATGAGCAGTCACCGGACATCGCACTGGGGGTAGACCGCTGTGCGGAGGCAAAAAGCGGCGAGCTCACCGACGCCTTTGACATCGGCGCGGGCGACCAGGGCATGATGTTCGGCTACGCCTGCGACGAGACCCCGGAGCTGATGCCCCTGCCCATCTCCCTCGCGCACAAGCTGGCGAAACAACTGACCCGGGTGCGCCGGGAGGGCATTTTGCCCTACCTGCGTCCGGACGGCAAAACGCAGCTCACCGTTTCCTATCTCGACGACAAACCCGACAAGGTGGAAACCATTGTCGTTTCCTCTCAGCACAGCGACAAGGTGACCATTGAGCAAATCCGAGCCGACATCATCCGTGAGGTCATCACGCCCATCATTCCCTCCGCCCTGATGGACAAGCATACCAAGGTGCATGTCAATCCCACCGGCCGCTTTGTCCTCGGCGGGCCCGCCGCCGACACCGGGCTGACCGGCAGAAAGATTATTGTGGACACCTACGGCGGCTACTGCGGCCACGGGGGCGGCGCCTTTTCGGGCAAGGACCCCACCAAAGTAGACCGCTCCGCCTCCTACGCCGCACGCTACGTGGCGAAAAACATTGTCAAGGCGGGGTTGGCATCCCGCTGCCAGGTGCAAATCGCCTACGCCATCGGCGTCGCGCGCCCCGTGTCGGTCACGGTGGACACCGCCGGCACCGCCAAGGTGGATGAGTCCCGCATCGAGCAAAAGGTCATGGAGCTGGTAGACCTCCGCCCCGCCGCCATCATCCACCGTTTCAACCTCCGCCGTCCCATCTACCGCCCCTACGCCGCCTATGGCCACATGGGCAGGGAAGATCTGCATGCTCCCTGGGAAGAAACCGACCTGGCGGCCGCCTTCGCCACTTTGCTGCACGCCTGACCGCCGCCAAAGGGCAGCCCATTTCTCGCCACAGCATCAAAGAACACCGGGAAAGGAGTTTCCATGCCATCCAGCGACAGGAACACAGCGCATGAGGGAATCGCCTCCGTCAGCGGCGTGGTCGAGGACATTATTTTTCAGAACAAGGCAAACGACTATACTGTACTCTGCCTGTCCACCGCAGAGGATGAGCTGGTCACCGCGGTGGGCATCCTGCCTTTGGTGCGCGAGGGGGAGAGCGTGGTGCTCTACGGTGAGTGGAGCTTTCACCCCTCCTACGGACCGCAGTTTGCGGTGCAAAGCTATGAGCGGTCACTCCCTACCGATCAAGACCAGATGGTCAAGTATTTGGCGTCCGGTGCCATCAAGGGCATCGGACCGGTTACCGCCTACAAAATTGTCTCCCGTTTCGGCGAGAGTAGCTTTGACGTCATTCAAAACCACCCGCAGTGGCTGGCGGATATTCCGGGAATTACAAAGAAAAAGGCGGCGGAAATCAGCCGTGTCTTTTCCGAACAGAGCGGTATGCAGCAGTTGATGCTCTGCTGCCGCGATTTTCTGAGCATCGCCGCCATCTCCAAGGTCTACCGCCAATGGGGCAAGCGCTCGGTGGAGCTCATCAAACAAAACCCGTATTCCCTGACTGATGAAAGCCTGGGGATTCCCTTTGAGCGCGCCGACACCCTCGCGCAAAGTCTGGGCTTTCAGGCAGACTCGGCCTGCCGCATCGCCGCAGGCCTGCAGTATGTCCTCCGGCACAACGCCAATACCAACGGGCACACCTGCCTGCCCCGCGCAAAGCTGGTGGCAGTGACCGCCGCGCACCTGCACCTGAGCGAGGAACAAGTGCTGCCGGTGCTCTTACAGGAGGTGCAGGAGGGCCATCTGATAGCCTTTCTGCCGAAAACCAAAGACTATATTTTCGACAAACGGTCGGACGAGGCGGAAGCCTATATCGCCGCCAAACTGCTTTCCATGGAAGCCGCCTGTATCATCATGGATACCGCCAATATCGGGCAGCTGGTCCGGATGGTGGAGACCGAGAAGAACATCACCTATGCCAAACTGCAGCGGCAGGCGATTGAGCAAGCCCTGTGCAGCGGTGTCCTGATCCTCACGGGCGGCCCGGGCACCGGGAAAACCACGGTGGTCCAGGCCCTGCTGCGCATTTTCAGGCACACTGGGATGAAGGTTGCCCTGGCGGCGCCCACAGGCCGCGCCGCCAAACGGCTGTCGGAAGCGACCGGGGAGGAGGCCAAGACCATCCACCGCATGCTCGAGATGACTAAGAGCGATGGAGAGACCACCCTGATTTTGAACAGAAACGAAGGAAATCCCCTGGCAGAAGATGTGATCATCCTGGATGAAGCCTCCATGATTGACCTGTTTCTGATGGAGGGACTCCTGCGGGCGACCAAGCGGGGCACCCGCCTGATTTTCATCGGTGACGACAACCAACTGCCGCCCGTGGGGTGCGGCAACGTGCTGCGCGACATGATCGCCTCAGGTGCTTTCACCACCATTTGCCTGACAGAAATCTTCCGCCAGTCCGAGCAAAGCATGATCGTGGTCAACGCGCACCGCATCAACCGCGGGGAAGTGCCCCTGCTTGAAAACAAGTACCGGGACTTCTTTTTTCTGCCCCGTGAGGAGGACGAGCAGATCGCCCAAACCATCCTGCAACTGGTCACCCAGCGGCTCCCCCGTACCTATGGCGAGGATGTCCTGCGACAAATTCAGATCATCTCTCCCTCCCGCAAGGGGAAAGCCGGCACCGAGCGACTCAACCATCTATTACGTGAGTATCTGAACCCTAAGGACCCCTCTAAGGGGGAGGTCAACTACCGTGAGGGTGTGTTTAGGGTGGGCGATAAAGTGATGCAAATTCGTAATAATTACGAACTCTCCTGGACCAAGGATGGCATCGAAAGCAGCGGTGTTTTCAACGGAGACATCGGCATCATTACCGACATCAATCCCTCCAAAAAAAACCTGCTCATCAATTTTGAGGACCGGGTCGCCACCTATGACTTTGCCCTGCTTGATGAGATTGAGCATGCCTATGCCATCACCGTCCACAAGAGCCAAGGGAGCGAATACCCCCTGGTCATTTTCCCCCTCTTTCACTGCCCCCCCATGCTGAGAACCAGAAACCTGTTTTACACCGCCCTCACCCGCGCCCGCGAAATGGTCATCCTGGTGGGCAGCGAGCAAATCGCCCGGCAAATGGCTGAAAACAACCGCCATGTGATGCGCTACACCGCCTTGGAAGAACGCCTGCGCCGATAGAGAACCAAAAGAACCTTCCGAAAACCGTGCTGTGAATGGCTGCACCGGGGATAGGATTCATCAAAGAACCATCTGAAAGTCATGCAGGAAAAACCTTTTTGTTCCTGCCATCATTGACACAGGTTTTTTTGAAAAAAACAAAAGCGAGGCCGAAGGTGAGCGCATAGACAGGCGCGCACAGCATACAGGTAACAGTGCTGCAAGAAGTGCAACGACTGGACGGACAGGCAACTGACGGCATACGGACACTCAGAAGTTTGAAAAGTGCAAGCGACCGAACGGTCAGTCGTGCAAAGCAATACAGACAACAGTGGTGTAAGAAGTACAAAAGCGGACTTGCAATTATCGAATTTATCGTGTATACTATAGCAAAATATGTGCTGCACCTGGGTAGAGACTTGTGAATGAGGCAGACAGGGCCGCTGAGGGGATAGCCACCGCCAAGTGCGATGTTTTTTGGTGGACGGCTACTCACCAAGTGCCGTGGGCTTGTTGATGGATGGCTACTCACCAAGTGCCGTGGGCTTGTTGGTGGATGGCTACTCACCAAGTGCCGTGGGCTTGTTGGTGGACGGCTACTCACCAAGTGCCGTGGGCTTGTTGATGGATGGCTACTCACCAAGTGCCGTGGGCTTGTTGATGGATGGCTACTCACCAAGTGCCGTGGGCTTGTTGATGGATGGCTACTCACCAAGTGCCGTGGACTTGTTGATGGATGGCTACTCGGCAAGCGGGCGGACGGGCTTTCCGGCTATCGGGTGCGGACAAAGCAAAGGACAACAATCAATGGGGAACAAATTTGGGATAGACTTAGGGACTGCCAATCTCTATGCCTCTTTGCCCGGGGAGGGGATTGTCATGCGGGAGCCGTCCGTGATTGCGATCAATCGCAAAACGGGCGTGGTGGTGGGCGTGGGCGCGGATGCGCAGGCGCGGCTGGATACACCGGGCATGGTGCTCATGAGACCGTTCAAAAATGGGCTGACCGCCAACTGCGACATCACCTTTCATGTGATGAGTTCCTGTCTCAAAGCCACTTTCGGCAGAGATGCGCAAGGCTGCAGCCTGCTGGTCAATGTGCCGTGTGACATGACCGACATTGAGGAAATCGCGCTGGTGGAGCTGGCATTGCGGGCGGGGGTCAAGGATTGTCGCTTGGTGTACGCCCCTCTGGCGGCGATGGCGGGCAGCTATGACGCCCCTTGCGCTGACTGCCTTCTCGTAGATATGGGCGCCGCCAAGACCAGCCTCCTGCTTTTGTTCGGTGGTAATATCCTCTACACACGCGCCATTGATACGGCAGGGGAGCGCTTTGACGCCGCCATTGTCGACTATATCAGCCGCAAGTTTCAGTTGCAGATCAGCCTGCGCACCGCAGAGCAGCTTAAGATGGAAATCGGCGCCGTCTGGAACGAGGGACCGGAACGAGGCAAGGACGTGCGGGGACGGGACCTGCAGACAGGGGCGCCGCGGTCGGTCAGAATCACCTCGGACGACATGTTTGAGGCATTGGAAGAACCGATGGGGGCGATTTTAGAGGCCATCTGCATTGCCGTGTCCAAAATTCCGCTGGAATATGTGGCAGGGGTTTTTGAAAACGGCATTCTGCTGTGCGGGGGCACGGCGCAACTGTCGGGTATGGAGAAGATGATCGAGGGCATCAGCGGTGTGCGCACCCGTTGCATGAACAACCCGATGGAAAGCGCGGCGGCGGGGCTCGCCAACATTTTGCGCTGGCTGCCCGAACAGTTGCCGACAAGGTTGCGGAATATTTCAAAATACTATATTGAAAATTTTACATGAAACAGGAGAAAGATTATGGCGCAAAAGAAAAAACCGACGGCGGAAGCAAAAAATAGCCTATTTCGTTTGGGGGCGCTCATCTTAGCCTTGCTGATGCTGCTGGGCACACTGTCGGCCGCACTGTACTATATCCTGCAGTAAGCAGCGGTCAAGCCAACCAAATCCATCCAAGAAGGCGGGGCAAACATGGGACAATTTGAAACGCTGGGCGTGATGATCGACTGCTCCCGCAATGCAGTCATGAAGCCAAGCGCACTGAAAGATTTCATTGACAAACTGGCGAACATGGGGTACAACAGCCTGCAACTGTACACAGAGGACACCTATGAAGTGCCGAAGGAGCCCTATTTTGGCTATTTAAGGGGCAGATATTCTCAGGCAGAAATCCGAGAGATGGATGCGCACTGCCGCCAACGGGGAATCGAGCTGATCCCGTGCATCCAAACGCTGGCGCACCTGAACGGCCTGGTCCGCTGGGATCCCTACCGCGCCATCTTTGACTGCCACGATATTTTGCTGGTGGAGGAGGAGCGCACCTACGAGCTGATCGACCATATGATCGCCTCGCTGGCCGAGTGCTACACGTCCAGACGCGTGCATATCGGCATGGACGAGGCATTCATGCTGGGGCTGGGCAAGTACAGAAAGCTGCACGGTCACACCGACCGTCTCACGCTGATGCTCCGACACCTGAGCCGCGTTTGCGAGATCTGCGAGCGGTACGGCTTTACCCCCATGATGTGGCACGATATGTTTTTCAAGCTGATCAGCGACACCGATGAGGAAGCCGGGATCGAGCTGGTCAGAAAACTCAAGCCGAAAAGTCTGGACTTGGTCTACTGGGACTATTACAGCACCTCTGTCGCCAACTACGAGACGAAAATCCGGCGCAACCAAGCCATGTCGGACAACGTTTGGTTTGCGGGGGGCGCTTGGGCATGGATGGGCTTTGCGCCCTATAACCACTACAGCATGGAAACCACCAGGGCGGCCTTTGAAGCCTGCCGCTCGAACGGAGTCAAGCATGCCTTTCTCACCATCTGGGGGGACGACGGGCACGAGTGCCCGAAATGCGCGGTGCTGCCCGCCCTGGCATACGCTGCCGCGCTGGCGGAAAATCCAGATGTCACCGAGGCGGAGCTGCGGGAAAAATTTGCGGCATGGACCGGGGAAAACTACGATGACTGCCTGTCTTTGGACCTGCCCAACCGCCCCGGAGACGGCCCTTTCAAAATCGAGACGCCCTCCAAATACCTGTTTTACAATGATCCGCTACTCGGTATATTCGACAGCACCGTCTCACCGACAGACGCCGCGTTTTATGAGGGGCTTGCTGGGCATTTTACCGCCCTCACGGACAAGGGCGGCGCGTTTGCCTATATGTATCGCGCCTCCGCCTGCCTGTGCCGCTTCCTTTCATTGAAAGCGGACCTGGGGGTGCGCACCCGGGCGGCCTACCAGGCAAAGGAAAAACCGAAGCTTGCCGCCCTGCTCCCCGTCTACGACCGGGCGCTGGAGGCGCTGGAAGCCTTCCTCACGGCGTTCCGCACCCAGTGGTTCACCGAAAACAAGCCGCACGGGTTTGATGTGCAGGAGCTACGCATCGGCGGTCTGAAAGAACGGTTGCGCAGCGCGCGCGCCCGCCTGTCCGAGTATCTGGACGGGGCGTGCGAGGGCATCCCGGAGCTGGAGGAGACCCTGCTGCCCGCCAACACCCAGAAGGCGCCGGGGCAGCCCATCCAGTTCAACCGCTGGGCGCAAAACGCCACGGTTAATGTGATCTCGCATAACCAAATGCTGATTTTTTAGCAACCGGCCGGGCGGACTTGTCTTGACAAAAGGGGAAAAGACAGGTGCCGCCCGCCCATCTGCCTCTCTCTGTTTGAGGAAAAGGAGTGCGCTATGGCTGTCACGGTACTGAAAAATACGATGGTGGGGGAGACCCTCACCGACCTCATCCTCAAGGACGGCCTGATTGCCGAAATCGGCCGGACAGACGCCCCGGGGCGGGATATGGGCGGACTGCGCGTCTTTCCCGGCCTGATTGACATTCATTGCCACGGCCATGTCGGCGAGGATGCCACCGACGGGGGAGACCTGTCGAAAGCGGCGCGTTTTCTGTATCAAAACGGCACCACCACCTGGCTGCCCACCACCACGACCGCCTCTTTTGACGCCCTCGAGCGGGCGACAAGCGCACTCCCCCCCAAGCTTGCGGACGGGGCGGAGATGCCGGGCTTTCATGTGGAGGGGCCGTACCTGTCACAAGCCTACAAGGGCGCGCAAAACCCCGATTATCTCAAATATCCCGATCTCAAAGAATTTTCTCGGCTCCGCCATGTCCGCCTGGTGACGGTGGCGCCGGAGCTGCCGGGTGCCATGGACTTCATTGCCGCCTGTCCCGCCCTGGTCTGCCTCGGACACACCGCCTGCACGTATGAAGAGGGGCTGGCGGCCTTTCGGGCGGGCGCTGTCTGCGTGACCCATACCTGCAACGCCATGCCGCCCCTGCAGCACCGGGAACCCTCGCTCATCGGCGCCGCCATCACCGCCAACGCCTATGTGCAGGTAATCTGTGACGGCATTCATATCCATCCCGCCATGATCACGGCTCTCTACCGTATCTTTGGACCCTCCCGCATGATTCTCATCAGCGACGCCATCCGTGCCGCCGGGTTGCCGGACGGCAGCTACCAAATGGGCGGACAAGAGTTCATCCTCAAAGAGGGGGTGGCGCGCGTGCCGGCGGGGAACCTGGCGGGCAGCACCGCCACGCTGCTGCACTGTGTGCAAAAAGCCATTTCTTTCGGCATTCCCGCCGCCGATGCGTTCCGTATGGCAAGCCAAACACCGGCTGAAATGTTGGGGATAAATCGGGGCAGAATAGCCGTCGGCTATGTGGCGGATCTGCTTTTTGTGAATGAGCGGTACGAGCTGGCAGAAGTCTACCGGCAGCGCTGAGCCGCGCACGGGAGTGCCGGCGCGTCGGTCAGACCGCCGGGGACCACTGTCCGGGGAGGTGCGCAATATTTCTGTCGGCTGTCGTGGATAAATTTGAAGCAACAAACAAATAATAGCCTTGAAAACCTTTCGCAAGGAGTTGTTTGTTTATGAAAGCTACAGGAATTGTAAGAAGAATTGACGACCTCGGCCGCGTCGTGATTCCCAAGGAAATCAGGAGAACCATGCGCATTCGTGAGGGCGATCCTCTCGAAATATATACCGATCGGGAAGGGGAGGTTATTTTCAAAAAGTACTCGCCGATCGGTGAGCTGGCCTCCTTTGCCGCTCAGTATGCGGAAACGCTGTACAAGACCTGCGATATGGCGGTGGTGATCACCGACAGGGATGCGGTCATTGCCTGCGCGGGGGTGCCGAAAAAAGATTATTTGGATAAAAACATTTCCGCCGCGTTGGAGGGCATTATCGAGTCCCGCTCGCTCTTTACGCACCGCACGGAGGAGGCAAAAGTTCATGCCACCGCTGAGGGCAGCGGTTTTTATGTCAGCTCTGCTATGCCCATCATCACCGAGGGAGACCTCATCGGCTGCGTGTGTGCCTTGTTGCCCGTGGATGGACAGGATACGGTCATAATGAGCGAGGACTTGGAAGTCAAGTTGGTGCAGACCGCCGCCCACTTTTTGGGCAGACAGCTCGAAAGCTGAACCGAGCGCTTGGATGGCGCAGAAAATGCGTCTGGATAGGTCAAACCGCCCTATGCAGACGCATTTTTACGTCGTGTGCGGGTGGGCAAAGACCAATTCCTTGGCAAAAAAGTTCTTGGATTTCATGAGGGTGATTGCATTTTGCGCGCAGGTGTGCTATACTGAAGCCGTGTAAGGACAAGCGAAGGAGTGGCAGTATGTCTGATCAATTTTCAAAAGTTTCATTTCCGGGCCTTGGCATCGGTGAGTTTGTGCTCGATCGGGTGGCGTTCACCGTTTTCGGCAGGGAGATTGTCTGGTATGCGCTGATCATTACGACGGGCATCATCTTCTGCTTCTTTTATACCAATTGGCGCGCCAAATCCCTGGGGCTGGTTTTTGATGATGTGGTGGATATCGGCGCGGTGGCTGTGCTGGCAGGCATCATCGGCGCACGTGTGTACTATGTGCTCACCACGCTGGAAAACTACCAGACCTTCTGGCAGATGCTTGCCATCTGGGAGGGCGGACTGGCGATTTACGGCGCGTTGATTGGCGGCGGCATTGCCGTGTATGTGATGTGTCGGAAGAAGCGGGTGCCTTTCCTTGCCTTTGGCGACTGCACCATACCCGCCATTTTGTTTGCGCAAATGGCAGGTAGGTGGGGCAACTTCGTGAACGGTGAGGCGTTCGGCGGGCAGACCGATCTGTTTTGTCGGATGGGGCTACAGAACCGACTGACCTTTTTGACCTTCGGCACCACCGAGATGGTGTATGTACACCCCACCTTTTTATATGAGTCGCTGTGGAATCTGGTCGGGTTTTTGCTGGCAAACCATCTCTTCAAGCGGCGCAAATATAACGGCTTTATTGTGTATTTCTGCTTTGCGTGGTATGGCTTCGGCCGTATGTTCATTGAAAACCTGCGCACCGACAGCCTCTACATTCCTTTCACGGAGCTGCGCATTTCCGTGGTTGTCGGGGCGGCGTTCTTCGTCCTTTGCTCCATCCTCATGCTGTACAGTCACTACAAGCTGAAAAACGGCACGGAGGAGCAAATCGCCGCCATGAAGCCCATCAACATGACACCCGCGCAACGGCAGAAAATGCTGGCGAAAGGAAAGAAAAAATGAACATTGACGGCAAACAACTCTCCGGGCAACTGCGGCAACAGATTGCTGCCGATACCGCCTCTTTTGTGCGGGAGAGGGGATATGCGCCCGCACTGACAGTCATCATCGTGGGTGATGACCAGGCCTCCGCCACCTATGTCCGCAACAAAGGACGGGCATGCGAGGAAGTGGGGATGCGCTCCACGATCATCGCGCTGCCCGCAAGTACCACCGAGGCGGCCCTGATCGCGCTGGTCAAGGAGCTGAATCTGGACAGGGAAGTGCACGGCATCTTAGTGCAGCTGCCCCTGCCCGCGCACATTGACCCCGGCCGTATCATTGACACCATCTCTCCCGACAAGGATGTGGACGCTTTACACCCGTTCAATGTCGGCCGGCTGGTACAGGGCAATCCCACCTTTCTGCCCTGCACGCCTGCCGGAATTCTGGCAATGCTGGACGCATACCACATCGACATCGCGGGCAAGCACTGTGTCATTATCGGGCGCTCCAATATTGTGGGCAAGCCGCTGGCTCTGCTGATGCTGCATCGAAATGCCACCGTGACGGTTTGTCACTCCAAAACAAAAGACCTGGCAGCCCTCACGCGGCAGGCGGACATTTTGGTGGCCGCTGTCGGCAAGGAAAAGCTGTTGAGGGGGGACATGGTCAAAGAGGGCGCGGTGGTGATTGATGTCGGCATGAACCGCAACAGCGAGGGCAAGCTCTGCGGAGACGCGGACTACGACACGGTCAATCCGCGCGCCGCCGCCATCACGCCCGTGCCCGGCGGTGTGGGGCCGATGACCATTACCATGCTGTTGCAAAACACCCTGCGTGCCGCGAGGGGACTGCATGCGGCGCAGGATGCCGAGAAAAACGAAAAAAGCACTTGACAAATAGCCAAGTATCGGGTACAATAACATAGTCAGACAAAATGTAGGCTATAGCGAAGGGAGGCGAAACAGATGGCAGAGATTAGGGTCAAGGAAAACGAAACGATTGACAGTGCGCTTCGTCGCTTCAAGCGTTCCTGTGTCAAATCAGGCGTATTAACCGAGCTTCGCAGAAGAGAGCACTACGAAAAGCCCAGCGTCAAGCGCAAGAAAAAGGCGGAAGCCGCCAGAAAACGCAAGTACAAATAAGAACCATACAAACGGTCGGTATTCGAGCAGTCGAATGCCGGCCGTTTTTGCTGTGGTTCAATTTGCATAATTTTCATTGTGTATTCTCCTGCCCGCACGACAGACTAAATGTTGTAGACAGGAGGAACGAACATGAAACGAATCTTGCAAAAAAGCCTGTTGGCTTGGCTCTGCTTGGCTCTGCTGATGCCCACGCTGTTGGTGTCGGCGGAGAGGGCAGAAATTGACTGGTACTGCAAGCATACCAGCGACCACACCCGACCCCCGCTGGGCGCTGACCTCAAGTGCATCGAAAAGCACCGTGCTTTTTATGCAGACACCAATGCCGTAAACGAGCCGGGCAAAAAAACTATCTACCTGACCTTTGATGCCGGATATGAAAACGGCAATGTGGCGAAAATTCTGGATATTTTGCGGGCAGAAGAAGTCCCCGCCGCCTTTTTCGTGCTGAAGCACCTGATTGTCGCCAACACCGACCTCATCAAAAGGATGACCGACGAGGGGCACCTGGTCTGCAACCATACCGCGAACCACCGCAACATGGCACGGGCAAGCAAGGAAAACTTTACGGCCGAGCTTCGGGTTATGGAGGATATTTACCGCGAGAGGACGGGGCGGGAGATTTCAAAGTATTATCGCCCGCCCGAGGGCAAGTTTTCCGAGGACAACCTGCAGTGGGCGGACGACATGGGCTACAAGACCATCTTTTGGAGCTATGCCTACGCGGACTGGGATAGCCAGCACCAGCCCGACAAAGAAAGCGCCACTCAGAAAATCATGGCGCACATCCACCCCGGCGCCATTATCCTGCTGCATCCCACCTCAGATACCAATGTGAATATCCTGCCGGCGGTGATTGCCGGATGCCGGGCGGAGGGCTATACCTTTGCCTCGCTGGACCAACTGTCAAAGTAGGGAGGCGGGCAGCCCTGTCGGGGAGCAGAGACATCAAAAAAGCGGGTCTGCCCCGCTTTTTTGATGGTTTTTCATGTGAAAGTGTGCGTTAGGACTCCTGAGCAGGCTCCGTCTCGTCGATCGGGGGCGGCTCAACGGGCGACTCGTCGATCATGAACTCCTTGATCTTATAGTACGCCGCATAGGTAGACATAAAGGACGCGTGTGAGAACAAAAAGAGCAGCGGAAAGGCGACTGCCAAGGGCAGCAGCAATCCCCCAAGGCCAAACAAAAACAGAAAATTGAGCGCAACTAATAACAGGATACCGATGAATGCGAGCAGGTTGCGCTTGGCGCCGAGGATTGAGAAGATCAGCGAGTTTTTGAGGATTTTGGTCCATGTCAGGTCAAAAGTGACCATTTGCAGGTAGAGATAAAAACGCATGAAGAAATACACCAGCGCGATGACCACCATCAGCCAAAACAGCATGTTTTGAAAGAAGCCGCCCATGTGCAGGAAGGTGGTGTAGAGGTTATAGGGAATCAGGCAGAGGATCGCCAGGTCCAGTATGCCGAGCGGCAGGGCTTGCTTCCAGTTCCGCTTCACCGCATAGAAAAAATCCGAGACAGGAAACACCGGCTCGCCGGTGGCGATGTTGCGCAGCAGGTAGGCGCAGCCCGCATTGACCAGCCCGAAAGTGAACAGGGTGAGGGCGGACAAGGCGTAAAATACATAGGTCAGCGGAGTGTTTGCCATGTCATTGACCAAGGCGCCGTTCAGCGCGCCCAGTGCCAGGTCGGCGGCGGTGGGCGGGGAGAGCAGGGACATGCTGTGTTGGATGCCGTAGACGTCATACAGCGGCCGCAGGAAGGGGACCTTGGTATACCCAGCCAGCGTAAGCACTAAAAAGAGCAGGAAAATGTTGCCCAGCACCATGATGATATTGACCGACAGCAGTTTACCGAAGGAGGTGCGATAGCGGTAAAAGAACCCCTTCAGGTTGGTGTCCGTGACCACATCTTCCGGGTTGACGCCCTTGCCGTCCCGGTGAAAGGAAAAAAGATTAAACTGTTTTTTCGGCTCCAGCTCGTTCAAAACAATGTCCCCTTTGTATTGGTGTTGACTAATTGTACCACGGCTCAGGAAAAATAGCAAGACAGCGCACAAAAATGTAACAAAAAACAACCGCACTTGTGCTATACTTGTGTTATAATGCTCATAGTAAATGACTTGACGAAAGGCGACTGTATGCTCAAAATTTTCTCTCACATTCCCAGCATCTATACACCGCGCCTGGAGCTACGCAAATTATCGGTCAGGGACAGCCGGGATATATATGAATACGCCAGCCAGCCGCTCACCACCAAATACCTGCTCTGGGATGTACACCCCTCCTTGGACCACACCAGGCAGTACCTCTCCTATGTGTCGGGCAAGTATGCCTGCGGCGAGTTTTTCGACTGGGGAGTGGTGTTGCAGGAGAGCGGAAAGCTGATTGGCACCTGCGGCTTTGTGTGCTTTGATTTGCCGAACAAAAAGGCAGAGGTGGGCTATGTAATCAACCCCGCGTACTGGAACCGCGGGTATGCCACCGAGGCGTTGCGAGCGGCCTTGTCCTTTGGTTTTGAAAAGCTGGCGTTGCACCGCGTGGAAGCCCGGCATATGGTGGGCAACGAACCGTCGGCAGCCGTGATGCGAAAGTGCGAGATGAGATTGGAGGGCACGGCGCGCCAATCGATGTTTGTGAAAAATGAGTACAAGGACATTGTCACCTATGCCATTCTTGAACAGGAATTCCACCGCTCCTGAGTGCCGAACATCCCTCTGATGCATATTTCCCCTGCCGCCTCAATATAGTGGTTACGAATCCTATTGCGAGGTGATGAGATGAAAAAGTGTTTGAGTCTTTTGCTCAGTGCCGTTTTTTGCTGGTGGGCTTTTTCGGCATTTTCGGCACCGGTCTCCGCCCAGCCCGGCTTTACTGTGGATGCCGTGTCGGCCGTGCTGATGGAACAGGAAACAGGCACGGTGCTGTTTGAACAAAATGCCGCCGAGGCACTGCCGCCCGCCTCGGTGACCAAGATTATGACACTGCTCTTGGTGATGGAGGCCATTGATGCGGGGAAGGTGGCGCTCACCGACAATGTGTCGATTAGCGAAAATGCCGCTTCCATGGGTGGCTCTCAGGTGTATCTGGAAGCCGGGGAGCTCTTCACGGTAGAGGAGCTCATCAAGTGCGCGGTCATTGCCAGTGCCAATGATGCGTCGGTGGCGCTGGCGGAGTTTGTGAGCGGCAGTGAGGAGGCCTTTGTCGAGGAGATGAATGCCCGCGCGGCAGCGCTCGGCATGACCTCTACGCACTTTGAAAATGTCACCGGGCTGGACGACACCACCACCAACCATGTGACCTCCGCCATGGATATTGCCGTCATGAGCCGCCTGTTGATTGCGCACCCCTTGATTTTGCAGTACAGCTGCATTTGGATGGACTCCATTCGGGACGGCGCCTTTATTCTCACCAACACCAACCGCCTGGTCCGCTTTTATGAGGGGGCGAACGGGCTGAAAACCGGCTCTACCGCCAAGGCAAAGTTTTGTATCAGCGCCACCGCCGAGCGGGACGGGATGACGCTGATTGCCGTCATCATGGCATCCCCCTCGCGGGATATCCGCAACAATGAGGCAAGAAAGCTGCTCGACTGGGGCTTTGCCAATTACGCCCTGTATCGCGACGAGGGCGGCGAACTGGGGGAGATCAGGGTGCTAGGCGGCTTGCAGGACCGCTGTCAAGTTGGCTTTGACGGATTTTGTGCGCTGGTGAAAAAAAGCGAGAAAAACACCGTGACAAAGCTGGTGAACCTGCCCGAATATGCCGCCGCTCCCATCAAAAAAGGGGAACAGGTCGGCACCATCACCTATCGGATCGGGGAGCAGACCATCGGCATTGCCGACATTCAGTCAAGCGAGGCGGTGGAGAAAATCTCCTTTTGGCAACTGTTCGGCAGGATGCTCCAAAGCTTCCTGCATCCGTCCTACTGAGGCTCCGGAAATGCCGGGCGGGCGGGTAATTTTCACCCCGCCGGTCAATACTGACAAAGAAGCGGCGGCAGGGTCTATGCCTCAAACACCGCTTGGCAAACTGATGATGCCGCGCTTTTTGTGAGGGCATCTGGCGATAAATTTCTGAAAGTGCTTGAAAAATACAAAAAACCATAGTATAATTAAAATAGAGACGCTAAAATTGGAGATGTTCAATCAGATGACATTAAAACTAAATGAAAAATTCCTCGGAAGTCTGCTTTCCGCTGCAGACATGGAAGCCATCAGCGGGGAAGCAGACCGGGCCTTTGAGACAGTGTGCCGTCGCAATGGTCCGGGCAACGAGTTTTTAGGGTGGATTGACTTGCCCGTGGCATATGACAAAGAGGAATTTCGCCGCATCCAAGCCGCAGCGGAAAAGATACAAAAGTCCTGTGATATCTTTGTGGTGCTGGGCATTGGCGGGTCCTACCTGGGCACCAGAGCGGCCATTGAATTTATGCGGTCTCCGCTCTACAACGATCTGAAAAAAGATACGCCGTCTGTCTACTATGCGGGCAACCATATCAGCACTGCCGCGCTGCAAGAACTTTTCTCCGTTTGTGAGGGACATGATGTTTGCATCAATGTCGTGAGCAAATCCGGTACGACCACCGAAACAGCCATTGCTTTTCGCCTGTTCAGACAATGGCTGGTGAATAAATACGGCGCAAAGGGCGCCGCCGAGCGCATTTTTGCCACCACCGACCGCCACCACGGCACACTCAGGGAAGCCGCGAAGCGGAAGGGGTACGAAACTTTTGTGATCCCCGATGACATTGGCGGCCGCTTTTCGGTCCTCACGGCGGTGGGCCTGTTGCCCATGGCGGTGGCGGGCATTGACATTGTAGAGGTGATGGCGGGTGCCGTCGCCGCCCGCGAGGCCTCCTTACAGCCGGGCGTAGGGCACAACACCGCACTGCGCTACGCCGCCCTCCGCAACCTCTTGTACCGAAAGGGCAGGGCAGTGGAGATGCTGGTAGGGTATGAGCCCTATTTGCAGATGCTCACCGAATGGTGGAAGCAACTGTTTGGCGAAAGTGAAGGGAAGGACGGTCAGGGCATTTTACCTCATGCGGTCATCTTTTCCACCGACCTGCACTCGCTGGGACAGTATATCCAAGAGGGGGCGCCCATCTTATTTGAGACCGTGTTGCACATCAGGGACAATGACCGGGTGCTGCGGCTGCAGGCAACGACAGACGACGAGGAAGGGCTGAACTATCTGGCAGGCAAGACACTCTCTGAGGTGAACGAGACGGCCATGCTCGGCACACTCTTTGCTCACATGGACGGAGGGGTCCCCAATTTGGTGCTGGAGGTGTCGGAACGAAGCGCACATGCCTTTGGGTACCTGGTCTACTTTTTCGAGATCGCCTGCGCCTTTTCCGGCTACCTGCTGGGTGTCAATCCCTTCAACCAGCCGGGGGTGGACTCCTATAAAACCAATATGTTTGCGTTGCTTGGCAAGCAGGGATATGAAGCCAAACGCGAGGCATTGTTAGAGCGCATTCAGTAGTTCCTTGAAACGGTTTCATCAAGCGATAGACCCGGTACTCGCTTGTTGACATAACGAAATAATAGCGGAGAGGAAGAAGGAACATGGTAAAACTGATTATCGGCGTCCGAGGTGCTGGTAAAACGAAGCAGCTGATTGAGCTTGTGAACGCTTGCGCCAACCAATCAAAAGGCACCGTTGTATGTATTGAAAAGGGCAGAAAGCTGAACTTTGACATTACATACAAGGCAAGACTGATTGACAGTGCGGAATATTACATCAACGATGCACAAGCCCTCTATGGATTGATTGCAGGTATTGCTGCCAGCGACCACGACATCACCGATATCTTTGTGGACTCTTTGTTGAAAATCTGCGGCGAGGACATGGCATCCCTCGAAACATTTCTGCCGGAAGTCGCCACCCTCAGCGAAAAGTACCACTTCAATTGTATCATGACATTGTCAGCCGACCCCGCCACTCTGCCCGAATATATCCGTCAGTATTCTTAACTAAGCGCCCGCTTTTCCCCAAACTCCCCGGCACCGAACACGGTGCCGGGGAGTTTTTTCTCGTTGCATAGCCGATGCGGCGCGGCCTTGCCTGATATGCACATATCCGCCCCCTACGCATACAATACTATCGAGATTTGCCTACGATCTCGATAATACTTTTTAGGGAGAAAAATACAATGTCTGATAACAGATGTTCAGGCGGACAGGGAAACATACTCGCAGGCAAAGGTGACACCGTCGTCATTGACACATTCCGCGTCTTGGATTCCTGCAGAGATCGCGATTGCTACCAGGATGTTCGCGTGTTCCTCAATCGTTTTGGCCAGGAAGTCATCGACCGCGCAACCAGTTGTCGCACGATTGATGCAGACATTATCTGGGTATTCATCGGCGTCAGCCCCATCCCCTTCAACCGCGGATTTTTCCAGCTCACGCTCAAGTTTTATGTGAAGCTGAAAATTGAGGCCTGTGTGGGCGGCGGCAGAAGCCAGATTATCGAAGGTCTTGCTGTGATTGAAAAGAAAGTGGTGCTGTTCGGCGGAACTGGGAATGTCAGTGTGTTCCGCAGCACCAACAGCGATTCTTTCTGCGAAATCGGATGCCCCGATAAGTTTTCCAACAACAGCCCGATTGGTGTTTGCGAGGTGGTCGAGCCCATCGTTCTTAACACCAGAATTGTCGGCTGCCACTGCGATTGCGCGTGTATCTGCTGCTGCGATTGCTGCGATATCCCCCCCTCGGTTGCCAACCTTTTCAATGACAATGACTTCGTGGATAACGACGATGACAATCGCTTGCTTGTGACTTTGGGTATCTTCTCGGTGATCCGACTGGAGAGACCCGCCCAGCTGCTCATCAACGCCACCGACTATTCCGTGCCCGACAAGGAATGCATCGCCTCCGATGACGAGGACCCCTGCGCCCTTTTCAGAAGCATGGCATTCCCCGTCAACGAATTCAACCCGACGGCCTTCCCCTGCAAGGAGGGAAGGGAAAGCGGCTGCAACAGGTGCTGACCATCCCAAACAATCTCCCGCTCTCCGGCGGGAGATTGTTCTTTGCGTGAGCGCGGCATCGGCAGCTATATCACCCGCACCCAAGCGGGCCAAAGGGGCACCGAGAAAGCATCCGCCGCCCCGATTTTTTCGCCTGCCGGTGGTGCTGACGCATGCCGTAAAGGCGCCGTTTGGCGATAAAAATTGCAGAAAGCACAATAAAACTCTTGCATTTTCCGCCTTGCTATGCTATAATGAGCAAGTCGTGGAGAGATGGCTGAGCTGGTCTAAGGCGCACGACTGGAAATCGTGTGAACGCTAATACCGTTCCGAGAGTTCGAATCTCTCTCTCTCCGCCAAAAAACCACGCAAAAGCGTGGTTTTTTCAAATTTGTTTCAAATGAAGGAGAGGCCCAATGCCCATCAAAGTAGTGAAATTCGGCGGAAGTTCCTTGGCAGATGCTGTCCATTTTCAGCGCGTTGCGGAGATCATCAAAGCTGACCCCGCCAGACGCTATGTGGTGCCGTCCGCCCCGGGCAAGCGCTTTTTAGGTGACGATAAAATCACCGACCTTCTCTATCAGTGCTATCAGGCGGCGTCAAATGACCAGCCTATCCATGAGATATTCGAAAGAATCACCGCCCGTTACACGGATATTGTGCGGGATTTAGGGCTGGACGTGGATTTAAAAGGGGAATTTGAACGCATTCGCCTCGCCATCCAGCACCATGCCGGGCGGGATTACGTCGCCAGCCGCGGGGAATACCTGAACGGCCTCATTCTGTCCGCCTATCTCGGCTTCACATTTTTAGACCCTGAAAAATACATTCTTTTCAACGACAACGGCACGCTGGACGACGAGACAACCAACGCCTTGCTGGCAAAAGCTCTGATGCAGTATACCCATGCGGTGATCCCCGGCTTTTACGGGTCCATGCCCAACGGCACCATCAAGACCTTTGCGAGAGGCGGCTCGGATATTACCGGCTCCATTGTCGCCCGCGCCGCCGAGGCTGACCTGTATGAGAACTGGACCGATGTTTCGGGCTTTATGATGGCTGACCCGCGGATAGTGGACAATCCCCAGCCCATCGACACCATCACCTACCGGGAACTGAGAGAGCTGTCGTACATGGGAGCCGCCGTGTTACATGAAGACTCCATTTTCCCTGTGCGTTTTTCCGGCATCCCGATCAATATCAAGAACACCAACGCGCCCGAAGACCCCGGCAGCATGATTGTCGCCCAGGCCGACATTGACAACACTCGCGTGGTGACAGGCATTGCGGGCAAAAAGGGCTTTTCGATCTTCGCCATTGAAAAGGACCTGATGAACGCCGAGATTGGCTTTGGCAGGCGTGTGCTGGAAGTGTTTGAAAAGGTGGGGATTGGCTTTGAGCATTTGCCCTCCGGCATTGATACCATGTCGGTGGTGGTTCATACAAAGGATGTCGCGGAGAACCGCGAATTCATCCTTAATGAACTTTGTCGTACCGTCAACCCCGATACCATCATTGTGGAGGACGGCTTGGCATTGATTGCGGTGGTCGGACGCGGCATGATTCGGACGAAAGGCACTGCCGCCAAGGTGTTCACCGCTCTGGCAGAGGCAGATATCAACATCCGCATGATTGACCAAGGGTCCAGCGAGCTGAATATTGTGATTGGTGTGGAAGAAAAAGACTTTGAGCAAGCCATCAGAGCCATTTATCACGCCTTTCATTCATAGCGTATCGAGCGAGCAGGAACAGCTGGCAGGGAAGGGCACCCTGCGCCAAAGCGCGGCGGCAAACCGCAGGCAACCAAGGGCGACCCACGTGAGCAACCGGCAAAATTAAAAAAACGCATCCGCATGAGGCTTTCCGGCCAAATGTAAGATGCGTTTTTTGCGCAAGCGAGCGCAAGCAGGCGCAAGCGGGTTTTCCGTGAGCAGAGAGGAAAGATGCGTGATCGCTCGCCCAAGCAAAGCGCGAGAGCGCCAACGGCACTTTTGTTATGCGGTTGCCGATTCAAAAGGCAACCACGAGCAGTCAGGGCAGGGAAGCGGGATTTATGCGAGATTTTCAAGCAACCGAGCCGTCCAATCAGCGACAGCCTGTTCTTCCTCCGGCTTGATTTTGCTCAAAAATTTGATGGGCAGGCCGCCGTTGATATAGAGAACCTCTTCGTATACATTGGCGCCCGCGTGGGAGATATTGACCTTCAATTGATTGACCAGATCGGCTTTCTTCTCGGCTGTGCCATCGATGACCAGCGCCACATTGGTTGCACGGTTGCGATTCAGATCCTTGCAAAAAATGTCGAAAGCGCCTGGCATATTGGCAGAGAGTGAGGTGACGATCACAACCAATCTTTCTCTCTCGCACGAATAAGCGGGCGGAATGACATCGACTGCCACAGACGAGCCGGCTTGGTTGTTGATCAGCGTAGCCACATCTTTCATCTTCGCTTTGTTCGTGGCGGTCAAAACTCTCATTTTCATATCAAATTCACTTTCATATTGTTTTGCTATCAGTATACCAAACAAATCACCGATATGCAACCCTCAAGGGGAAAAGAATTCGGAAAAAGCCTCTTTTTTGGAAAAGAATTCAGAAAAAGCCTCTTTTTTGGGAAAGAATTCGGAAAAAATCCTCTTTTTCCCCATTTTCACTTCCCCTAATTATACAAAATCTTCATTTTGTATAATTGGTCGAAAGGCTAATTCCGCCGGCAGGGGGTTTGTGAACCCTCGGACTTCCCCCGCCGTGTAGTAACAAAATGAACGCATTCGCCTCGCCATCCAGCACCATGCCGGGCGGGATTACGTCGCGCGGTGCGATTGTAGGGCAACCCCCTCCCTGCGACCAGAGAGCCGCAGCAGTATGCCGCCCGCTCATAGGGCTTCCCTGCCGCTTGGCAATGCATCAGCCGTTTGGCAATAGCGACGGTATGACGCTCCTTTTTCTTGCTGTTTTGATAATTTTACACATTGTCAAAGTTTGGCTTGCTTTTTGATGGAAAATCTGCTATAATAATGAAAATCGCTTATCATCATACAAATCTGCTACGATCATAGAAAATTTCATTACTTGGCATAAGCTCTTCTACCCTTCCTGGTCTAAACGCAAGGACGACTTTTCGGTGAACATTGTGACGCACAACCGGCGTTTGGCGGCGGTGATACGATGTATCTTTGTTTCATCCTTGTTTGGCGCAAAATCATTTACCTTTTTTGACTGGAAACACATGGACAACTTTTTCGGTGAACATTGTGACGCACTAACCGCCGTTTGGCGGCGGTTGTACAATGGATCCTTTGTTTGCCACAAAAATACTCAGGGCGCGGAGAAAGGACCAAAGGAGTGACGGCATGACTTGTGATGCGCATATCCATCTGTTGCCGGGACTGGATGATGGGGCGGCTGATGTCGATGAGTCTATTTTGATGCTGCGAAAACTTGTTAGCTTAGGGATGAGGGCGGCTGTGCTGACCCCTCATTTAAGAATGGGCACTAATACCATCGAGACTTTTTTAGTACACCGCAAGGCGGCGTATCAACGGCTGCGGAAAACAGAGTTGATACAGAAAAAGCAGTTCAAGTGCTTTTTATCGGTCGAAATGGAAGCGTGCGAGGGCTTTTCAAGGCTGCCGGGTCTGGACCGGCTACTCTCGCCCGAGCTTCCCTACCTGCCGTTGGCGTTGCCGCTTGGTGGGATGAAAGGGTGGCTGATGGAGGAGCTTTCCTATTTGTTGCACAAAAGAAAAATTTGCCCCCTGTTTCTACACACCGAGCGGTATCTGATTTTCTACCCGGAGAAGGACAAACAAAAACTGCTCTCTTTTCCGCATGCTGCCTACCAGTTCACACTGGCCTCCTTTCGGTATCTCTCCATCGCCAAAACAGCCCTGCAACTCTATCGAAACGACAAGCTGGTTTTGCTGGGCAGCAACGGCCATAACATTGGCACGCGTCTACCGGAGATAGACCTTGACAAGCTCTATATCACCGAAAGCCTTGCAAAAATCGCGGCAGAAAACATCATGCGTTCGAACGATGAGTATTTTAATCGGTTTTTAGAGAGCTGACTTTCTCCTCCTCACGCCGCTTTTTCAAATACTTCACGCGGGTGGCCTCTCCGCCGCGCAAGTGACGTTCGGACTTGTTCTTGTCCAAAATCAGCTTCACTTGCTCAAACAGAACGGGGTTGGTCCGTTTCAGTTTGGTGGTGATGTCTTTATGTACGGTACTTTTGCTCACCGAGAAAATCGATGCCACCGCGCGCACAGTGACTTCATGTTCAATCATGTAAGCCGCCAGCAACTCGCAGCGCTCTTTTTGTTCATCATATAACATATCGATCGCTCCTCACCAATTGTCGTTCATGACATTATATGAAAGGGTTCCATGTCAAATGCTCAAAGAAGAAGAAAAGTTTGCCCCCTCCACCGTCATGGAAGGGATGACCTCCATCCGTGCGGTGCTGAAGGGGCAAACCACCTCCAATAATGACAGGAAGATCGAAAAAATCCTCTTTCAACAAGAAAAGGAGGCGCAGTTACAGAGGGAGCTCGGATACCTGCGGGCGATGGGGCGGGAAAAAGGCTTTGAGGTGTTGCCGGTTGAGGCGGAGCGACTCCACCGGCTGTGTATCGGAAGCAGTCATGGCGGGGTGGTGGCACTCACCGGCGAACGGAAACTCCCTGCCCTGTCGGAAGCCCTAAAAGCTATCCGCCCGGACGGATTGTATGTCCTGCTCGAGGGGATCGAGGACCCGTACAATTTCGGCTATGCGCTGCGGTCATTGTATGCCTGCGGTGCGGACGGCATCATTTTGCCGCCGAGAAACTGGATGAGCGCCGCCGGCGTGGTGGCAAGGGCATCGGCAGGCGCGTCCGAGCTGTTTGACATGTTCACCGCCGACGCCACAGAGGCCTTGTCTCTCTTTCATGGCATCGGGTACCGCACCGTCTGCGCCGATGCGCGGGCTGACGTCACCTTGCAGAACTGTGCCCTGCCCTGCCCCTTGCTGCTCCTTGTCGGGGGCGAGCGGCGCGGGCTGTCGGCCGCCGTGCGGCAAAAAGCCGACATGCAGGTGCGGATCGCCTACGGCAGAGACTTTCCCGCCGCCCTGTCAGCTGCCTCCGCCGCCACCCTTTTTGGGTATGAAATTGCCCGACAAAACAGAAAAATCGGCGGTGCGGCGCCGCACTCGGAGCAAGTCTGAATCCGGACCATACAAAAAATGCGTTTGAGCGGGACTTTCGTCCGACTCAAACGCATTTGTTTTAGCGGGAAGATGCGGGCCTCAGGCGTCCGGATACCCGTCCGGATTCTGCCGCACCCAGCGGATCAAATCGCGGCACATATCATCCAGCCCGTAGCGAGGCGTCCAGCCGAGCAGCTCACGCGCAAGGGTGGGGTCGGCATAACAGACGGCAATATCACCCTCCCGGCGCGGGGCGATCTCATACGGGATGGGTGCTCCCCAGTGCTTCTCAAAGGCGGCGACAATCTCCAGCACCGAGTAGCCATTCCCGGTGCCGATATTGATGCATTCCCTGCCCTGCACCTTCGCCGTGCGCCGCAGGGCGCACAGATGCGCCTCAGCCAAGTCCGCCACATGAATATAGTCGCGCACACCCGTGCCATCCGGGGTGGGATAATCATTGCCGAACACCCGCAATACCGATTGCTTGCCGATGGCGACTTTCGTGATAAAGGGGAGCAGGTTGTTCGGAATGCCGAGAGGGTCCTCCCCGATCAAGCCGCTGTGATGCGCGCCGATGGGGTTGAAATAGCGCAAAACAGAGGCTGAAAGCTGCGGCCTTGAGACACAGGCGTCCGCCAACATCTGCTCAATCATCAGCTTGGTGGCGCCGTAGGGGTTGGTGGCACGCAGCGGGGCGGTCTCCCTGATCGGCACTTCATCCGGCGAGCCGTACACCGTGGCAGACGAGGAAAAGACCAGGCGGCCTACACCATGAGCCTGCATCAGTTGCAGCAAAATCAAGGTGCCGGTGAGGTTGTTATGATAGTAGGTGAGGGGCAACCTGACCGACTCCCCCACCGCTTTCAGCCCCGCAAAGTGAATGACCGAGTCAATGGTCGGGTGCGCGGCGAAAACCTGCTCCAGGCCGGAGGCATCCAGTAGGTCCACCTGATAGAAAACGGGACGCTTGCCGGTGATGGTCTCGATTCTGTCCAGTACACAGCGCCGACTGTTGGACAGGTTATCGACAATGATCACCTCATACCCCGACTCGAGCAGAGTCAAGACGGTATGGGAACCAATGTACCCTGTACCCCCCGTGACCAATACGGACATAGTGTCTCCTCCCAAACAGATTTTTTACAATAAAAAAAACCGTGCATCTACGACAACTCCCCGACAACCCTGTCAAAAGCAGGGATGCGGGGAGGGAGCCGAAGCATCAAACAGTGCCGAGACGGCACACTGATCAGGGCCGCGCGGCTGTTTGTCACTTATTGAGCCGGGTAAACGCTGGCTTTTTTTCTGCCCTTGGCCATGGGCTCAAACTTGACGGTGCCGTCGACCAGCGCATACAGCGTGTGGTCGGTGCCGCAACCGACATTGTCACCGGGATGAATCTTGGTGCCGCGCTGTCTGACCAGGATGTTCCCTGCCGTCACCGGCTGTCCGTCGGCTCTTTTGACGCCTAAGCGCTTGGATTCACTGTCCCGGCCGTTTTTGGTGGAGCCGACACCCTTTTTATGAGCAAAAAACTGTAAACTTATGTGAAGCATTTCTCTTCCCTCCATTCAATTTGATTGTTCCGCCGCCGGTTTGTCCACGACATCGACCTGCAGGTACTCGTAGTAATCCTCCACCAGGTCCACCAGCTGGTAATAGTAAGCCGTAAAAAGACCGGCAATGGCAAAACGCTTTTTCTCGTCGGGTTCATAAGCGGGCAGTGCCCCCTTGGCAATGACGCGGATATCTGTGGTCTCCTCGTCAATGAGATACTGGACGTCCGACGCGTAGCCCAGCTCGATGGCGTTCACCACCAGCATGGTCATCGCGGACAGGGCGGCGCAGAGCACATCATCACCCGACTCGCCATACCCCGTGTGCCCCTGCTCCTCAAAGCCATAAAGCACACCCTCGTCTCGATAGAACAGCACCTTTGTCATGCCGTCAACCCGCGATCTCCTCGATCCGAATCTTGGTATAGGTTTGCCGATACCCTATTTTCTTCTTTTGGTTTTTCTTAGCCTTATATTTCAAGATATAAAGCTTTTTGGCTTTGCCCGATTTCAGAACCTCAGCCACAACCGTCGCACCACTCAGGTACGGCGTACCGAGACGGAGCGCCTCATCAGACAGTGCGAGCACTTTGTCAAAAGTGACCTTCTGACCATCCTCTGCATTCAGTTTTTCAACAAAGATGATGTCCCCTTTGTTGACCTTGTACTGCTTTCCACCCGTTTCAAAAATTGCGAACACGAAAAGCACCTCTCCTTTAGTTGATTTTACGCTACGAGATGGGGGCTTTCGCTCTTGGTCCCATTCATAAGCACTCAAACATTATATATGAAAGCTTTTGAAATGTCAAGTTTTTTCTCAAAATATATCAGTTTCGGCAAATGAGCGTCTTTTCCTCAAAAGATGAAGCGGTCAGCCGTCAAAGGTGCTTTGGCTGTATAGTACCACTTGCACCACTGTCTGTGAAGGAATTCCTGAAGGTTCCGTTTTTATTCCAGGTTACGAAATCCCGAAAGTCGCTGTTTCCTCTCCAAAGCGATGGTATAGACGGGCCAGGCGCAACATTTCCTCGGACAGCTCACGCGAAAAACAGTGCGCCGGGATGCGAATATCCCAGTTCCCCTCCTTTTCACCCGGACGGTTGATGCGCCACTGACTATCAAAGCGCAAATAGTCCTGCATGGTGAAGACCGCGACATCCGCCACGCTGGCCATCGCGGCGCGGATCGCGGCGGCGGTGAGGGTGGCGGGGTGGTCGTTTTCGGTGGCAAGGTAGGCGCGCGCAAAGTCCCGACGGCTTTTTGAGGCGCTCTCAAAGGTCCCGTAGAGGGTGTCGTTGTCATGGGTGGCGCCGTACACCACCGTGTTGGGGTGGTAGTGGCAGGGCAGGTGCTCGTTGGCGGGTCCGCTGTCAAAGGCAAACGCCAGCACCCGCATACCCGGGTAGCCAAATGCCTGCATCAGCTCACGAACGGCAGGGGTGACCCGGCCCAGGTCCTCGGCGATGAAAGGCAGGGTCTGTCCGTTTTCCTGAAAGGAAGTGAGCAGCGCCGACGAGGGACCGGGGAGCCACTTGCCCGTGAGGGCGTCCTCGGCGTGCCCGGGGATGGCATAATACTGCGCAATGCCGATAAAATGGTCAATGCGCACCACATCATACAGTTGTCGCGCCAAGCAGATGCGGCGATTCCACCAGGCAAAGTTGTCCCGCTCCATGTGCCACCAGTTGTACAGTGGGTTGCCCCAGCGCTGACCGGTCGCCGAGAAAGCGTCGGGGGGGACCCCAGCCACATGGTTGGGATACCCTGCCGCATCCAGGTCAAAAGACTCCCTGTTCGCCCAGACATCAGCACTGTCATACGCCACGTAAATCGGCAGGTCGCCGATGAGGGCAATCCCGCGCCGGTGGGCATACTCGCGCAGGCGGCGCCACTGGCGGAAAAAGAAATACTGCTCTTTTCGATACTCTTCTATCTCCTCCCACGCGCCCTCGATCAGCTCACGGATGGCAGCAGGGTCATGGTTCCGGAGGGCTTCCTCCCGCCAGTCGTACCATGCCCAGCCATGGCTGTGCGCCTTGGCCACCTCATAGAGGGCGTACTCGTCCAGCCAAAAAGCATGCTCCTCACAAAAAGCGGCATAGTCCCTGTCGTGGGAAAGATGGGTTTGTTTGATGGCTTGGTGCACTATGGCAGCCCGCCGCTCTATGTCAGTATACGCAATTTTCCTGTCAAAAGGCACCTGTGCCGCCCGCTCCGCTCCACGGTCAATCACGCCCTCGGCACAAAGCACACCCGGGTCAAGAAAGTGTCGGTTGCCGGCAAAAGCGGACGGGGACTGGTAGGGACTGTTGCCGTCCCCGACGGGATGCAGGGGGAGCATTTGCCAATAGGA